>JAKFWA010000046.1 GCA_021732995.1 Planctomycetaceae bacterium
GCCCCCAGCCCCTCTCCCCGAAGGGGCGAGGGGAGCAATGGCTAGTACCATCTCTCACGAAGATGGACTGAGAGATTTACTCACGACGGCTCCTCTTCCCACCCGCAATGTGCAGGACAACTTGTCGGACATCGCGGCTGAGGTTGCTGCCAACAACACCGGCGTGAAGCAACTGCTGGATCTCGTGGACCGCTATTCGTTGCCGGTCGTGCAGGCTTACATGCGGCACATTCAGCGCGCGGCTTGTGAGAAGATGCGTCGAGCACTCTCGGCGATGCCAGACGGAAAATACTCCTTCACGGATCATCTCGATGACGGCTCGCCAATTCAGGCGACGATCACGATCAAGGGCGACGCGGCGACTGTCGACTTCACAGGGACCGGTCCGGTGCTGCGGACATCGAACCTCAATGCGAATCGAGCCATCACCACAGCCGCGACGCTGTATGTCTTCCGGTGCTTGATCAATGAGGACATCCCGCTCAACAGCGGCGTGCTGGAGCCGGTTGAGATCATTTTGCCCGAATGCTTGTTGAACCCGCCCAGTGCTCCCGATGCGCGGGATTGTGTGGCCATCGTTGGCGGAAACGTCGAGACATCACAACGTGTGGTGGATGTGCTGCTCGGCGCACTGAAGCTGGCGGCAGCGAGCCAAGGAACGATGAACAACCTGACGTTCGGCGATGGCACGTTCGGGTATTACGAAACCATCTGCGGCGGCAGCGGAGCGACTCGCGACTCGGATGGAGCTGACGCGGTTCACACTCACATGACCAACACGCGACTGACGGATGCCGAAGTCATCGAGCGGCGTTACCCCGTCCGCGTGCATGAATTCTCGATCCGCAAGGGTTCGGGCGGAGCCGGACAGCATCGCGGCGGCGACGGCATCGTGCGACGCATCGAATTTCTTAAGCCGCTGAAGGTCTCCCTGCTGACGGAGCGGCGCGGACCTTACTCACCCTTTGGGCTCGAAGGCGGTTCATCTGGAGCCTGCGGCGAAAATAGTCTCACTCGCGCTGCCACCGGTCAGACCGAAAGCTTGCCGGGCAAGGTTCAACTGGAAATTGCGGCAGGGGATGTCCTGACAATCAAAACCCCCGGCGCAGGCGGTTGGGGGAGACCTCGTGAACCGTCCGCAGTGGAGTAACAGGTAAGCCGGACAATTCTGTCCGGCTGTCGGACAGGATTGTCCGACCTGCAAACTTTGTGGTCTCAACCCTGCTGGATCATTAGGCCAGAATGTCTTTAATCACGTGACCATGCACGTCGGTCAGACGCATGTCGCGACCGCTGAAGCGGAACGTGAGCTTCGTGTGATCCATGCCCAGCAGATGCAACATCGTGGCGTGCAGGTCGTGCATCTCGAGTTTGTTCTCGACGACTTTGTAACCGAACTCGTCGGTCGCGCCGTAGGTGATGCCGCCCTTCACTCCGCCTCCGGCCATCCACATCGAGAAGCCGTATTGATTGTGGTCACGGCCATCGCTGCCTTGAGCGAAGGGAGTGCGGCCAAACTCACCCGACCAGACCACCAGCGTGCTTTCCAGTAGCCCGCGTTCCGCCAGATCATTCAGCAGCGCGGCAATCGGCTTGTCGACCGTGCGTGCGTTCTTGGTGTGACCGTCGCGCAGTCCAGCGTGCTGGTCCCAACGGTCACCGTTGCCGCCGGGACAAGTGAGTTCGATAAACCGCACACCGCGCTCGACGAGTCGCCGGGCGATCAAGCAGATGCGACCAAAAGTCCGAGTGTTGCCGAAATCGTCTTCGAGCCCGTAAGCCTCTTGAGTGGCTTTGGACTCCTTGCTGATCTCCATCAACTCAGGCACCGCCGTCTGCATTTTGGCGGCGAGTTCATAATTCGAGATCGCAGCTTCCAGTTGATCAGTCTTGCCGAAGCGGTCGTAGACGCGGCTGTCGAGTTTCTTCAGCAGCGCGAGCTTGTTGTCCTGCAACTGCGCCGAGGTCTCGAGCCGCTTGATGTTCGCGACTGGCGGATCGCTCGCGGCGAAGGTCGAACCTTGATAGCTCGCAGGCAAGAAGCCGCTGTTGAAGTTGTCCAGTCCACCTGGAGGAATCAGACCACCATTCAAGACGATGAAGCCGGGCAGGTCATTGCAGAGGCTTCCCAAACCGTAGCCCACCCACGCACCCATGCTAGGCCGGCCCTGCTGGCCATGACCTGTATGCAGGAAGTAGTTGGCGTTGGTGTGTTCCGGGAACTGCGACGTCAGAGACCGGATGACGGCCAGCTTGTCGACATGCTTCGCGACATGCGGAAATAGGTCGCTGACCGGGATGCCGCTCTGACCGTAGTTTTGAAACTTCCACGGACTGGCCAGCGTCGCGCCGATGTTGTTGAACTGCGTGGGTTCAATCTTCATCGCGAACGGTTTGCCGTTGTCTTTGTCCAGTCGCGGTTTTGGATCGAACGAATCCACCTGCGAGACTCCTCCATCCATATAGAGGAAGACAATGCTCTTCACCTTGGTGGGAAAGTGCGGTTCGCGCGGTGCGAACGGGTGCAGGTCACGCGACGAGTTATCAGCAGCGAATCCCTGACTGGCCAGCAGGCTGGAGAGCAGGCTGGAGAGCGCGACGGCGCCAAAACCGTTCGCGCAATTCATGAGCATGCTGCGACGGGTCAGCGGCAGATTCAGATAACGTCCGCAGTGAGACATAGCGGCACCTGGCAGGAACGAAGGCGGGAATCGAGGCGGGACGAATAAGCGATTCTGTCGTCTGGCCAGTGCGGACTCAATGCGATCAACGATCCGCTGGCGGAAACATCGGGAAACTGTTGAAGAGACCGTGACGCCTCAATTACGGCGTCACCGATTCCACATTAGCGGTTCCGACATCAACCGCGTCAGGACTCGCCGGCTCCATGCGGTTGACGCAGGCCGCGACCAGAACGTCTCCGGTCACGTTAAGCGTCGTGCGGCACATATCGAGCAGCCGATCGACTCCCAGGATGATGCCGATGCCTTCGCCGGGAACTCCGACCGACTGCAGCACCAGTACCACCAGCGGCAGCGAGCCGCCGGGAACTCCGGCAGTGCCGATACCCGCCAGCACGGACATCAACACGACCTGCACCTGTTGCGCGATTGTGAGTTCCACGCCAAACACTTGCGCGAGGAATAGCACCGTCAGGCCTTCGTACAACGCAGTGCCGTTCTGGTTAGCGGTCGATCCGACCGTCAGCACGAAGCTGGACACTTCGCGACGCACTCCGAGATTCGTTTCGGTGACTCGCAGCGCCGTCGGCAGTGTGGCGTTGGAGGATGATGTCGCGAATGCGGTGAGGATGACTTCGGTGATGCGGCCGAAGAATTGTCGCGGGCTGAGCTTCGCAAAGATCATCGCCACGATCGAGTACACACCGAACATGTGCAGCCCCAGCCCCAGCAGCACTGTGCCCACATACCAGGCGAGAGTCTTCAGGATTTCCAGCCCGAGCAGCGCAGATAGCGAGAACACCAGCCCCGCGACTCCGTACGGTGCGAGCTTCATCGCGAAACCGATGATGACCATGCAGACGTCGTAGACGCCTTCCAGCACGGCGATCAGCGGTCCGGTCCTTTCGGGCGCCAGCGTGATCGCGACGCCGACCATCAGTGAGAACACCATCACGGCCAGCATGCCGCCGCCGGGGGAACTGCCGTCGATCGCGCCGACCATTTCCTGCAACGGATTCTTCGGGATCAGATCCAGTAGTGAGTCACGCAGAGACTTCGCTTTGCCAGCCTGCTCAACCCGTTTCTTCGATTCCGCGTCGGTCTTTGCGGGATCCTCATATTGCTTACGCAACTGCGTGCGCTGCTCGTCCGGCAGCCGATCTCCGGGACGAATCGTGTTGGCCAACGTGAGGCCGATGAAGACTGAGGCGGATGACAGCACCAGCGTCATAAGGGCCGTTTTCAGTCCCAGCCGCCCCAGCTTGCGAACGTCTCCGATACCGGCGACTCCCAGCGTGAGCGCGGAAAACACCAGCGGCACCACCACCATGAAGATCAGTCTCAGGAAGACCTGCCCGATCGGCTCCGCGAAGTTCTTGGCGAAGCTGGCGAGCATCGGGTTTGGATTGCCCTCGGCGTCGGCCGGGAACACTCCTCGAGCGATCAAGCCTGCAGTCACACCGAACACAAGGCCAGCCAGAATTTGCCAGTGCAGCGGAAACTTGGACTTCGATTCCATGATCGCCCTTTGAGTTTGAAATCAGTTCTGTCGGCGCGTCGGACTTTCAAAGTTGTGGATTGCTCTGCAATCAGCACGCAGCGAGATCTCACTCACACTGTCGCACACCCGCAGCACAACGCTTCTTGAACCGTCCAGATCAACGAGGACGGCGGGCAGTCTGCGAGAACCGCCGCGTTTGCGATACTCAAGCGGGAGCTGAAGTTTGTCCGCCAGCCGCGTCTTCCTCGGCCTGACCGGCGAATTCTGAATAACGTTCGAGCGCCAGGATCATGCGTTCGAGCAAACCGACCATGCGGGGAATGTCCGTTTCCACGAGCCGCTGCAACTGACTCATCCGACCGACGAACTCGTCCGTCTCCTGCCGCAGATCGATGCCGGTTTGCTTCACGATCTCGACTTTTTCCTGACAGTAAGCCAGTCGGCGTTTGGCGTCGGCCAGCGCCTTCTTCTCCTCTACCAGAGAGGGCTTATGACCATACGCTTCCTTGCGCATGCGATTGGTTTCCAGCGAGGTGCGGGTCTCGGCGACATCATCAAACGCGTCGAGGACCTCCTGACGCCAGTACCGCGGTTGATCATTCTCAACCCAGCTCAGCGCGTAGAACACCTGCTCCTGCAGATTGGTGAGAGCGTCATTGACTCGCTGTGAAAACACCAGCAACGCCGCTCGAAAGTCGCGAAGAGAATCAATTGAGTGCACGTTCGCTTGATCGGACATCGCGTTCGTCCTGATGTGAATATGCGAGTTTGCGAGCGACGCTGACTCCGCCTGCCGCTTCACAAGCATCAGGCGTCGTTAGAGTTCGAGTGAAGTCACTAAAGCGCGTAGCTTAACGCCCGAAGTTGAACATTCAGGTGTCTCACGGGAAATGAGGATCAAGCCGAAGCCTGCAGATTCTGCAACCAGCTCAGGCACGGATATGCATAGACCTGCAGAAATGGAGGGTGAGCGGTCTGACTCGGAAAGTTATTCCGGCGCGCGGTTGCGGGGTGGGTCGACAGCCCCCGCGTAACCGGCTTTCTCGTCATGGCAGGCACAGACGGATGCCGATGAATGCCGTGTCTGCCTGGACGCCGGGGCCAAGGGAGTGCGCACCGGTTGTGTCCAAAGCTGGGCGGGAACCAGGCGGATCGCTGAGACATGAGGAGGAAAGCATGGCCGTCCGTCGAATCCGCTGGAGCTACTGTATCGCTTTGGGAGCCCTGCTGGTGCCCCTGACAGCGAACGCGGACTTTCCGTGGCCGTGGAAGTCGTCAGCGAAATACAAAGCCTGGAAGCAGGAACGCGACGAGCAACGCTCAAGCTACTACGCCGAACGAGCTGAAGATCCAGTCGGCGCTCGCCAGTACGAATACAAAGGCAAGGATTGGCCGCCTTATCCGCGTCCGACGGGACCGTCTCAGGTTCCGACACACGTTTACCATGCGGCTCACTATTGGCCGCATCCGTATGTGTGCCAGGATCGCGAGATCGTGCGCCAGTACATCTATCTGCAGGAAGAAGCGGGCTGGGTTTCCGAGACGACTCTGTACGACTACCACTTTGACCGCGACCAGCAGGCGTTGAACCGTGCTGGTTTGATTCATCTGAAGTGGATTCTGGAGAACGCTCCGGAAAACCGCCGCACGGTCTTTGTGCAGTCGGGAGCGAACAACGGCGCCAGCCAGTTGCGCATGTCGAACGTGCAGTCGGAACTCGCTGAAATCGTTCCTGCGGGCGCAATGCCTGCGGTGGCGCTGCGAGTGACTCAACCGCTCGGCCGACCGGCTCTGGAGGTCGACAAGATTCAGCGATCCGAGATCGACTCTCAGCCGATTCCTCGCATTTCTCCGCCGTTTGCGAACGGTGGTCTCGGCAGCACGGGAGCCACTCAAGGCAACTCCGGTCTGTAATGCGTGCGACTTCGGTATCAGCTTGATATCCGAAGTCGCGGCGTTTCTGGCATTGGTCATCCAACAATTTCAATCGCGCGGTCCCGATGATTGGCGGCAATCCTCAACCTTCGAATCCGGGCCTTCCGGGATCGCTGAGTCAGTCGTTGTTCGGGTCAGTGCTGCCCGGAGCACCGACGAGCAGCGGCGCAGGTGCTCCACCACCATTGCCGCCTTCGCGTCCTGCGCTGACGCCCCCGAATCCACTGACGACGCCGCTTCCTCTAGGCAATACGCAACCGGGCTTCCGTAGCTACACCCAGCAAGCAGACCTCTACGCCGAGCTGTTTGGCGTCGCGAACAAGCCTCGACTGGACGTGCCGACCTCCAGCCACAAACCTCAATCGCGGCTCAAGCAGGCGAACGCGCCGGCACCGACGAGTCCTCGCAACCTGAAGGACAGCGGCCTGTCGGTCAGTCAGGTCTGCGACTTGATCCTCAAGCAACTCTATTTGCACGGCAACTTGATGGGGGTTGAGATCGCGCGCAACGCGCGGTTGCCATTCAATGTCATTGACGAGTGCCTGCGGTTTCTGAAAGAGGATCACTGCCTCGAAGTTTCATCCGGCGACGTGATTGGTCGCGTATCCTATCGGTTCTCGCTGACGGAAACCGGGCGCACACGTGCCCGCGAGGCGTTTGATTTCTGCCGCTACGTAGGACCAGCTCCGGTGCCGCTGGAGCAGTACGTGGAGCAGTGTCGTCGTCAGGCGGTGACGGGCATCAACTGCACTCAGGATGCGCTGCTGGAAGCGTTTGAAGACCTGATTATCGCTCCGACCCTGTTGGACGAACTGGGCCCGGCGGTGTGCAGCGGCAAGTCGATCTTCCTGTATGGCCCGCCGGGCAACGGGAAGTCGCGGATCGCGAAGGGACTCGGCCGGTTCCTGAATCAGCACGGCGGCGAGATCTATGTGCCGTACGCGATTCACAGCGAAAACAGCATCATCACGATCTTCGATCCCAGTCTGCATCAGACGACGGATGAGGAAGAGCTGCGGATGCTGCTGGGCGATGCGAATCAAACCGAAACGCAAACCGACATCGGTCGTCTGCTGCATGAGAATCATGCGGACATGCGTTGGCGGCGCGTGCGGCGTCCGGTGGTGGTGACGGGCGGCGAACTGACGCTCGATATGCTGGACCTGCGGTTCAACAAGCAGAGCAACTTCTATACGGGGCCGCTGCAACTGAAGGCGAACAGCGGCGTCTTCATGATCGACGACTTCGGCCGTCAGATTGTGTCGCCGAAAGACTTGCTCAACCGCTGGATTCTGCCGCTCGAAGAACGCATTGATTACGTCACTTTGGCCACCGGCAAGAAGTTTCCGGTGCCGTTCGAGCTGCTGATCATTTTCTCAACGAATCTCGAACCGGCGCATCTGGTGGACGACGCGTTCCTGCGACGTATCCGGCACAAGGTGAAGATAGATACGCCCTCGCGTGAGCTGTTCACAGAAATCTTTAGTCTTTCTTGCGAGCAGAAGAATATTGCCTTCGAACCGCGGGCCGTCGAGTTCCTCTTCCACAACTATTACAACGTTGGTCGGCTGCCAAGATCTTCCGACCCTAGGGATTTGTTGGAGATCATTCAGGCAATCTGTCGATTCAGGAATCAGCGAATGGTTTTGACTCAAGAGCTAATGGCTGAAGCGACTCACAGATTCTTCAGCAAGTTGTGACGAGCGTGATCGGCAACCTCTTGTGTCTCAAGCGTTTGCTCGCCCTCAGGATGAGGTGCGTCGCATAAGGAGATGCGGGATGCCGGCAGCTATGCTTTATCGATTGACTCTTGCAGGGTGCCTGTGTGCACTCGTGGGATGCCAGTCGGCCGGAATAAAGTCGTGGAACCCGCTCAAATTCGGCTCTGAACACGCTGCCCGGACCAAAGGTCTGAAGGATCCTGTTCGCACGCATCTGGCTTACGCTCAATTGCAGGAGCATAGCGGCAATCTCAACGACGCTCGCGAGTCCTATCAGATCGCTCTGGAACAGGACGCGAAGTCCGTGGAAGCCGTGCTGGGTCTAGCTCGACTGGAACAACTCGCCGGACGCGATCGCGACGCCGATCTGCAGTTCAAAAAAGCACTGCAGATGGCGCCGGGCAATGTGCATGTCATCGAATCGGTGGCTCAATTCTACCTGAGCCAGGATCGCTTCGATGAAGCCGTGAAGTTGCTCGAAAAGGGCGTGGAAGCAGATCCTCAGAATCGCAAGATGAGGTTCAACCTGGGAGTCGCATTGGCTCGCGCGGGAGACGTCAAACGCGCGGAAACCCAGTTTGTGCAGGCCATCGGAGACGCCGAAGCTGACTACAATCTGGGCGTGATCCTCTATGAGAAGGGTGACGTGGCCGAGGCTGAAAGACGTTTCCAGCGAGCGGTCACTCGCAAGCCCGGTCTCGTGCAGGCCAAGAACTGGCTGGATGAAATTCGCGCGGAACGTGCCAATGGCGGCAAGAACATGCTCGCCAGCAATGTGGTCGATCAGGTCGAAGAACTGGCAGCACCGGTTCCCACACTCGGGTCGAACGTTCCTCGATCTCAGCCCACGACCGACCTGGTGAGCAACACCGCGATGCCGCTGGTCACTCCGTCAGGCAACGGCTCCGTGCCGCTGGTCCCACCGACCGTGGAATCCGCCCCGAATCTGCTGGGACAGAGGGCCTTGGAGCCTTCGCAGATGTCTCCAATTCAGTTGGAGCAGTACGAGAACTCTCTGCCACCGGGTGAACGCGAACGGTTCCGTCAGGCACGGATGGCTCAGCAGCCGCAGATGCTGCGCTAACCGCTCCGTGAGTTCGTCCTCACGTTGATTGCGTGCGTCATCAAGCTGATGACGAACTCGCGGCGATTCGCTGGCGATGCACTTCATACATCAGGATTCCGCCAGCAACTGCTGCGTTCAGCGAATCGAAGTCTGTGGCCTGCGGGATAAGAACTTCGGCGTCACACAGGCGAATGAGATCCGGCTGAATGCCTCGGCCTTCGTTCCCGATGATCAAGGCTGTCGGCTGTTGAAAGTTGAAGGCATTAATCGGCTGCTGAGCTGTCAATGTGGCGGCGGCGACCCGGATCCCCTGTGTTTTCAGCCGTTCGATGACCGGGGACAGATCGTCTACTTGCGCGAGGGCGACTCGATTGATTGCCCCGGCTGAGCTACGCGCGACCTGACTGGTGACTTCCACTTGCGCGTGACTTCCGATGATCACGCCTTGCACACCAAAGACACACGCAACTCGGCAGAGAGCACCGAAGTTAAAGGGGTCCTGAATCGAGTCCAAAAGCAGCAAGAATTGTGGGGGCTTGGCCGCGCTGAGGACCTCGTCCAACGACTGGTAAGGAAAGGGCGGCATCTGCATGGCCAGCCCCTGATGTTCACGGCTGCGAGTCAGCTCAGTCAGCCGCTCCTGGGAGACACGTTCCAGCGGCAGATCCAGTTGGCGTGTCAACGACATCAACTCGGCAGAAGCGACCTCACTCAGTTCGGATGAGTAGCAAACCACATGGGGCAGCCAGCGTCCGGCGCGCAGCGTTTCCAAGGCGACATTACGGCCCCAGAGCCAGCACTTTTGATGATTTCCCAGCAACTCGCCCTTGGTGCGACGAATATTGCGACGGCGTTGTTCCACCATGTGACCGCAGCCAAAACCAGTACTTTCAGCGCGGCTCCGAAAGTGAAGCCGCGCCAACAAAGTTACTGGCTGACCAGCACGGTCGCTATCTGGTGCCGCGTTGGTTACTCGGACTTGGGCTCGATCCTGATGGACAGCACATTGCCCGGTTCAAGCTGCACCGACAGCGTTCCGAGCATCGGGATCTCAAGTTTGACCGCAGACATGGTCTTGCGTTGCGGAGCTGCGACCTCGGCGGGAGCTGCTTCTGCCACTGGTGCAGCGGCCGATTTCTCGCTCACTTCCGTTTCGACAGCACCAACGTCCTCGAGCGTCAGTGGTTTGCGACCGGCTTTCTCAAGACACTCATTGAGTGACTGCAGCGCCCGCGGACGCACCAGTTGCGGCAGGAGATGAGTGACCGACTGCAGAGGTTCAATGGCGTCTTCAAACCGTCCGTCCGCCTTCAGGGCTTCTCCGGTGAGCCAGATGTGAGGCACGCGGAATGGCCCGGCGTCCTGAATGGTTTCCAGCTCCGCCAAGGCCTGCTTGGGCATCCCGAGTTCGAGATATCCTTCTGCGGCAGTGAGGCTTCGAGCGATACGATTCGACGGATTGATAATCATTGTGTTGCTCCCGACAGGCAGCCGGTTCAAACTGACAGCACTGATGTGAGCAAGGACTGTGCCAGTTACTTTTCTGGACAGTGAACTCTCAAATCAGTGCTGTTTTTCACAGGAATCAATGCACAGCTATCCGTTCTTTGATGCCACATTGGCAGGCAGAGTGTGCTATACATGTCAGAGATCCTTGTTCGCGTTCGAACTCCGTTTGATTCCTGTAACTCATTACTCCGTCCGCGCTGGAAATCGCCGACAAATCGCAAAACATGAGCTTCATCAAGAACTACATCGAACGACATCAGAACCGTCCCAACCAGGTGCTTCATCTCATTGGAGTTCCGCTGGCTTTCGTGGTTTCGATCGTCATGCTGACCAAGCAGCAATCGACGTGGGCTGCGGCGGCGTTCGTGGGCGGCTACGTGCTCCAGTTTGTTGGACACGCCATTGAAGGGAATGACGCAGGCGAACTGATTCTGATCAAGCGTGCTCTCGGGAAGCCGTATCGCGAGTTCGGTCCTGGTACTCCTCAAGGTCGGTTGGAAGAACAGTCAAAGTCTAACGGTTAAGCGGCCGATAGTACCTGTAGCGGTTGTGCCGGCGCGTCGTCGCTGCGCAAGCATTTTCCGTTCAGCCGCACAGGGAGAGACAATGACTGCCCGCCGAAAAATCCTGCCGCTTGCCTATCTTGCCACGACCGCACTTGCGCTGGCGGGATGCTCGCAGACCAATGAAGTCCACTACTTCGGGGAGACGGGCGAAACTCAGTACTATCTCGATCGCGCGACCAAGACTGACTTCGCGCTGGTGGAAACCGAACAGTCGGCCGAGGCCGTCGGTTCGTTGGCTCCGCGTACCGTTCTCGAAGAACGCAAAGACGAAATCTGGAGCCTGCCGCTGAGCGAGGCTGTGCACATCGGTCTGCAGAACAATCGCATCATTCGCAGCCGCGCCGCCTTCATGTCGGAAGGCAACCCGATTCTGAATTCCGCCGACCGTACACCCAGTATCTACGACCCCTCGATTCAGGAATCGGGCGTGTTGTTCGGCGGTCGTGGTGTGGAATCCGCCCTGGCGGCGTTCGATACGCAGCTCGCTGCTCAGATGGCGTGGGGACGCAATGAAACTGCCACCAACACTCGCATTCCCGGCCCGGCTGCCGCAGAGTTCGGTGCTGAGACGGCTGACTTCGGAGCCAGCCTGAGCAAAACCTTCGCCTACGGTGGTACGGTCAGCTTGAACCACGATGTCGGTTATCTGGGAACACCCGCTGGACCGAATTCTTTGTTTGGAAGCGTCTACGCGGGCAGCGTGGGCGCGTCCTACCGACATCCCTTGCTGGCTGGTTCGGGTGCCGAGTTCACGCGCATCGCCGGTCCGATTGCGAACTCATTCGGCGGCCTGACGGGTGTTTCTCAGGGCGTAGTCATCGCCCGCATCAACAACGACGTCACGATCACTGACCTCGAAGAAAACCTCACCAACTTCGTGAAGGACGTGCAGGACCAGTACTGGGAGCTCTATCTCAACTACCGGCTCTACGACACGACGGTCACATCGCGGAACAGTGCTCTGCGGACGTGGCGCGATGCCAAACTGAAACGGGATGTCGGCGGTGCTCCGGGTTTCACGCTGGAAGACGAAGCTCAAGCTCGTGACCGTTACTTTGAAACTCAGGCGCAATCGAAGCTGGCATTGTCGCGAGTCTATCAGACCGAATCAGCCTTACGCCGCTTGATCGGTCTGCCGGTGAATGACGGTCGCGTGATCCGTCCGGCGGATGAACCGATCGCTGCCAAGTATGAGCCCGATTGGGGCAGTGCGATCGCCGACGGTGTGACGCGACGCGTTGAATTGCGACGTCAGAAGTGGCAGATCAAGAGCCTCGAACTGCAATTGCTGGCTGCAGAGAACCTCGTTCGTCCGCGACTCGACTTCGTCGGCGGCTATCAGGTGAACGGCTTCGGCGATCAGTTATTGAGCCAGGGTGATCGCGACCGCGCGGGCACCCGTCAGGGACTCAACAGTTTCTACGAGACCATCAACCAGGGCGATCATACCGGTTGGAACGCCGGTCTGGTGTTTGAACTGCCGCTGGGCCTGCGAGCCGCGCGGGCTCAAGTGCGTAACGTCGAGCTGCGGCTGACGAAGGCACGCGATGTCCTTGCCGCGTCGGAAATGGAAATCAGCCACGAAATCGCGAATGCGTTCCAGTCGCTCGCGGAGACTTACACACTGACTCAGTCGTATGTGAACCGCCGCGACGCGGCACTCGAACGGGTCCGCTTGACGGAAGCCAACGAGAAAGTCGGCAAGCAGACCATCGATATGGTGTTGCGAGCCCAAGCCAGTCTGGCGGAAGCCGAAGTGGCCTACTTCAGAGCACTGGTGTCTTACTCGCAGTCTATCACCAATCTGCACTTCCGACAGGGCGTACTGCTGACCCAAAGCAACGTCTATCTTTCTGAGAGCGACTGGACTCCGGAAGCATTCGATCTCGCTCTCCGCCGTGCTCGGTCTCGCACCGCGGCTTTCGATGCTGAAAAGTATCTGGACACTCAACCCGCCGAGTTTGCGGCTCCGGATGAATTCAGTGCACACCCGATCATAGCGATTCCGCTGCCCCCCGAGGTTTCAGGACAGCCGGTACCCGCTCCCGGCGCGACGGGCTCGGGCAATGAGAAGTTACCACTGAGCGTCCCGGGAGCCGAACCCGAGGTAACTCCGCCGAAGATCGACGATTCCAAGAAGATTCAGCCCCCCAAGCTGCTGCCCGAAATCAAAGACAAGGACGATCAAGCCTTGATGAAGCCTGCCAACCCGGGCGGGCTCACACTGGTTCCACCAGCACCAGCGGCAGTCGTTTCGCCGACAACTCAGCAGACGAGTTGGAGAGCGACGGCTCCAGGGGGAGCGACAACTCGAGTGCGTCAATAGCCGCACAAGTTGTAGCCCCACATGATCAACCAGAGCGACGGACGCATTCAGTGCCCGTCGCTCTTTTCATTTTGCCGCACTCAAGACGGCGGGTTCAGGAGTGGCTCCGGGTTGGCCATTGGCAAGCCCAATTTGTCTGCCAGGCTGGCTTCGATAAATACGGCGGCGGCTCCGTCCGCGAAAACCATCCGCCAGCCGGGAAGGCGTAACATGCCATTAATCGCGGGTCGCGAGGAGCGACTGTCGAGAATGACAGCAGGCAGCAGTCCTTGCTCATCACGCGGACCGATGAGTTGTGCGAAGCTCGGGTCGCCTTGAGACATCTTCTGCAGAGCGGCCTCGAACGTTTCAAACGTGCGACGGCTGCAGACCTCCAGACGACCGTCCATGAAGACCAGTCGTTGCGGAGCATTGTGGAAGATGTAAACACCCGCCTGACCGATGTTGGCGACGAAGGCCCGTCCCGGCATCTCAGCCTGACCTGCGAAGCGGGCCGCATCGTGAGCAAACCACGCCGGATGCTCGCTCAACGAGAAGCGATCGCGCGAACCGCTCCATTTCCCCCAATGACCGGAAAAGTGGCAGGCTGTCAAAAACAGGATCACACCGCTCAACGTCCAAGCCAATCGCACGTTCCTGCGATCCGCGTTCCAGGCCGGAGTTCGCAGTGTTTCCAGGTTGGCACAAAGCGCATTCGCTGCAATGAGCGTCACGAGGCTCGTGTTGCGCATCATCTTCCAACCGAGAAACGAGAACGCGCAGAACAGCAACGCACGCAGCAGATCGACTCGTCGCTGGTCGGCAGCTTCAGTTCTTGGACCAAATACCAGCCGCGCCACGAAGCTCAGCGCGGCACTCAGCCAGAGCAGCAGCACGGTATCGAAGTGCCAACTGCGGAAACCGGTCTGCTGAAAGAACACCAGTGGCGGAGTGAACTCATCAATGCGACTCGCATAGAACGCCTGATCGACCGACAGCTTGCGAAACAGCACCAGCGGGAAGAACGCTCCCTCTTCCAGATACGGATTCACAAACGCGGCGAGCAACAGCAGCGCCCCAAGCTTCAACAGCGAGCCAATCGGGACCTGTCGCGCGTCGTTGTGTTCGGACCGCAGAGCAAACTTCAAGCTGAACTGGTCGACAACAAAGGCTCCGGCCACAACCAGTCCTAGCACCGACAGCGCATGGCAGTTGTTCCAGACGACCTGCAGCAGTGGCAGCCACCAGAGCAGACGCGGCTTGCCGGGAAATCGCTCAATGACCCAGAGCCAAGTCGCCAGACCGAGCAGTGTCATTAACTCCGGTCGAGCCAGAGCGCGGCCAGAAAGGCAGATCGCGGCTAGAGACCAGACGCCCGCTCGCAGCCAGACCGGCAGCGTTCTTCCCGCTGACGAGTATCCCAGCGCGACCGTGCCCGTGATCGCCGCGGCAGTCGCGAGCGTAAGCGCGGGAATTCCGCCGAGGGCGTACAAAGCGGTCGCGAGCAGTTGAAAGCCCCAGTGCAGGTCCACCCACGAAGCATCGTTCTCCGTGAACGTGAACCAGTCGCCGAATGGAACCGTGCCGCGTTCCAGAATGAGTTGCCCGGTCCTGAGGTGCCACCAGATGTCGTGGTCCATCAGCGGCGAGCACGACATGCAGAACGTCCACACCAGCAGGCAGCCCACCAGCCACCAATTCGCGCGGCGAGCCATCAACGATGGCTCGGCGGGAATGTCGGCAGATGGTTGATTCATGGGGCGGAACGAGATGTTTCAAAGTCGGTCAGCGGATCAAGCCTTCACCGTGCGGCGTTTCGACATGCGAATCTCATTGGCGGTGCCGTTGAAGGACACGTCGTCCATGAACGTGCGAATGAGCAGCAGGCCACGACCGCTGACCTTCTCCAGGTTTTCCGGATCGCGCGGATCCGGCAGGCATTTGGGATCATAGCCGGGCCCCTCATCGCGGATGAACCACTCGGCCTGATCACGCTGCAGTTTGACCGTCACATGGACGCGGCGGTCCTTGTATGGATCTTGCTGCCGGCGCTGCTGCGAGAGTTCGTAGTACTCCCCATCAAGTTCCCGCAGTTCGGACTTCAGTTCCAGATTGCCGTGTTCGATCGCATTGACCACCGCCTCCTGCAGCGCCGTGGAAATGCGGACGATGTCGTTGTCCTCGAAAATCTGCATCTGCCGCAGCTGCGTCTGAATGTGCTGAATCAGGGGACGGATGGCACACGTATCGTTCGTCAGCACGAAACGGAACTCGGCATAACCGAGACTTTCCAACAACTGCAGTTCAGCCCGCCGGTTCATCACAAGCGAGACAACGTTGCGAACGGTCTGCTCCAGATCCCGAGCGAGGTGCTTCTTGGGTACATAGTTAGCCGCACCAATCCGCAAGGCGTTGACGGCCACCTCTTCGCTGCCATGAGCCGTCATCAAGATGACCGGCACGGACAGACGCTTAGCCTTCATCTGCTTCACGAGTTCCAGGCCGTCCATCTCAGGCATCATCAGATCCGTGAGGACGACGTCTGGCGGTCGCGAGATGATGAGGTCGAGTGCTTCTCGACCATGTTGAGCATACGAGACGTCGAAGCCGAGCTGTTCCAACTTCGCTCCCGCAATCCGACGATCGACTTGCGAATCATCGACAACCAATACTGCTGGCATTTGGCCCGCCCTCGACATGCTGGGGTTTTGGGGAATCGGAAACCGTCAACAGTGAGTCTCTACGTTCTGCCGCGTAGCCATTCTTCGACGCGGCGTTCGCCAACGCAAGTACCAACTCGCAGTTATCAGACCGCATGAGAAAGACTTAGCAGAGACGCTGCTCTATTCTGCGCAACGCGTTCTCTTCGTTTTACGCCGTTTGGACCGGCTGGCGATGCCTGCATCATCGACGATATGTAGTGCTCGCTCGCACAGAGTTTCGATGCCGGCCACTCCCTAGTCCTGACGTTGAATCTTCCAAATTTCGCTTAAAAACTGTTCGGTTATGTCTCCACTGCGCACTGCATTCTCGACGCTCGGCTGCCCGGACTGGTCCTTTCAACAAGTGATCGAGAACGGCTCACGCGCCGGCTACGACGGCGTCGAGATCCGCTTACTGGAACGGCAACTCGACCTGCTGGTTCATCCGGCATTGCAGAAATCCGACTTGCCGCGCCGGCGCCGCGAACTCGCTAACGCGGGCTTTCGAGTGAGCGGTCTGGGTTCGTCGGTCAACTTTCATTCGCTGGATGCCGCAGAACGATCGCGGTTGATGGATGTCGGCAAACGCTATCTGGATCTCGCGGCGGAACTTGGTGCCGACTTCGTGCGCGTCTTTGGCGATGTGCTGCATCCGCTGCCCGGCAGTTCGGTGCCCGTCAGCGAAGTTGCTCCTGAACAGAGACGCGCGACTCTGCAACAGATCGTCGATGGCCTGCAGCAACTTGGTGAGTACGCGGAGACGGTCGGCGTGCTGGTCATCATTGAATCGCATGGTGACTTCGCTGATTCCACTCTGATGACTGAAGTCATGCAGCAGATCACCACGCCCGGAGCTGGCGTGTTATTCGACACACATCATCCGTGGCGCTTCGCTGGTGAACGACTGCCTGACACCGTCCAGCGTCTGCGACCGTGGATTCGTTCCACGCACTGGAAGGACTCCATTCTGCGTCCGCATCCCAAGACGAGTGACGCGGGTGACTCAGCGGCGCATCAGGCCATCAACCTGATGAGCGGCCATCGTCCGGCCAACTATGTGCTGTTTGGCGGTGGAGAGTTTCCGGCGATTGAATGCCTGCAGCTGCTCGACGAGATCGGCTTCAACGGCTGGCACAGTCTGGAATGGGAAAAACTCTGGCATCCCGAGATCGAAGATCCGGAGATTGCCTTGCCGCTCTTCCCGCAGAAGATTCGTGAGCTGCATCAGTTGGTGGTGGAGACACGGTCATGCCGTTGATGCGCGTCGAGTCGCTCGACCATCCGGAACTCGAAGTCTACGGCAATCTGAAGCAGACCAATCGCACTCGCTGGACCAGTCAGTTCATCGCGGAAGGTGTGAAGCTCACGCAGCGTTTGCTAGACAGTGACTTCGGCGTCCACTCCGTGATGGTTACGGAAAAAGAACTGCCTCTCATCGAACCTCACCTGCAACACCGGACTGACGTGCCGGTGTATGTCGTGCCGCGAGACCAGGCATCAGAGCTTGTTGGGTTCGAGTTCCATTGCGGTTTGATGGGCTGCGGTTACCGCAAACCAAATCCGCGACTGGACGAGGTAATCCCGGCGAGCGGTCCCGTCCGTATCGTGATCTGTCCGAGAATCGAGAACGCAGACAACCTCGGCGCAATCCTGCGGATGAGTGCCGGCTTCGGGGTGCAGGCTGTTCTATTGGGCTTCGGCAGCGTGGACCCTTACATGCGTCGCACACTCCGCGTTTCGATGGGCGCGGGATTCCAGATTCCGATTATCGAGTCGGGTCACGATCTGGCATCACACCTGCGGTGGTTGCGCGACGAGCGCGGCGTTGAGTTGATCGCGACGGTGCTCGATGAGACTGCCATTCCATTAAAACAGTCACCGATCTCCAACCGTTGCGGTTTGCTGTTTGGCAACGAGCAGCACGGTCTGGCGCGCGAGTGGATCGACCTCTGCCAACAGCGGGTCACGCTGCCAATGGCAGCAGGCACCGACTCGCTGAACGTGGCCTTCGCGGCCGGTATCTTCATGTATCACTATTTCGGCTGACCTATGCCTTATCGTATCTTCCTGAAAGGTCCGTGGAGCTTTGAATGGCTCACGGAACCTGTCGTCACGCCGCTGGCAGATTCGCCGAACCTGCTGGCCGGTGGTCGCATTCGCATGCCGAGCGACTGGCAGAGCGTCTTTGGCACCGCGTCAGGAAGAGTTCGCTTTTCGCGCCGGTTTCATCGACCAACCAACCTGACCACTGACGACCGGGTGAAGATCGCCTTTGATGGCGTGGGCGGCGCCGCCACGGTGAGCGTCAACGATCATCCACTCGGCGGCATGCAGGACAACCACTCGACGATCGCCTTCGACGTGACGGATCTCATTGAGCCCGGCAACATGCTGGTCGTGGAAGTCAGCTACTTTCCCGACCAGCACCATCCACGCGGCGGCCTGTGGGGACCGGTCGCGGTTGAAATTCATTCGCCGGAGTAGAACTCAGCGTCAGTCGCCATGCAGTTGACGCAGGCGGCCCGACAGGCGCAGCATCAACTGCACGCGCTCGATCTCGTTAATCCATTCTGCGGTGACCTGCTGCAGCATGGACTTATCCGGCGAGCCGATGCCGGTGGGGCATGCTGGACCAAGCTGTGTTTCAGCCATCTGACGATATCGCGCCAAAGTGCGGTCGCCGTAGATACCACAGAAGTGGCCGTCTTCGCTGACGAAGACGACAGTGGGGACGCGATGCCCGCCGCAGATGCTGATGGCGTCTGCCAGATCCGGGTTCGCGTCGCGGTCGAAATACCCGAACTGAATCTTCGGTGTCGCGGCCTCAATGTGGTCAAAGATCGGGCACTGATTCACGCAGTCTCCGCACCAGGCACCGGCGAGGACCAGCAGCTTCATATCGCGTTTGAAACTACCGAGCAAAGCTTTCTGATCTGCCGAAAGCTGCACTTGCTCATGCACCGCACCCCAGCGCGATTTCTGGTCGCCGTTACCGTACTTGTCGAGGAACGCGGAATAACTCAACCCCGTTTCAAACTTGGCTGCGAAGTTAAACACTTGAAGATCCTCTGAGTGATTGATGAGCGATGCGATCAGAGCGTCATGACACGAACGAGCACGGGAATGACTATAGCCGATGCGCCGTCGAGATAAGCACTCTGGTCGCGCTGTGAGCGCGCTCAACAGCAGGTCCCGCAACTACTCGGCGTTGTCAGATCACCGGCAGAGTCCACGGTTCGCGATAGGTCTTGGTGAGCAACGCATTCGCCGCGGCATCTGTTCCGAACGAGGACGTCGCGGGGTCAAAGCGGACTTCGCGGCCGAGTCGGCAAGCGATATTGCCGAGGTGGCACATGGTCGTGCTGATGTTGCCAACTTCGATGTCGGCGTTAGGCCGCTGACGTGTGCGGATGGAATTGATGAAGTCGCGCAGATGCGGTTTCAGCAGGTCGCTGGTGTCCGACGTGAGTCGCTCCTTTGAGTCGTACACCTTCCAGCCGCTGCGATCGACGACCAGCGTGCCGTGTTCGCCGTGAAAAGCGACTCCGGAGCCGCGGCCTTCCAGTCCGTGGTTGGACCACAAACGGTGCTCCCACAGGATCGTGTGATCGGGGTAGCCATAGGTGACCAGCATCGTGTCCGGAGTTTCCTGATCATCCTTGAAGACGTACTTGCCGCCGGATGCGGAGACGCTCGTCGGCAGATCGATCCCCAGACCCCAGCGGGCGACATCCAGCAAATGCACGCCCCAGTTGCCGAGTTCTCCGGTGCCGTAATCCCAGAACCAGTGCCAGTGGTAGTGGAAGCGGTTGGAATTGAACGGTCGGTCCTCAGCCGGGCCGAGCCAGAGGTCGTAGTTCACTCCGGTTGGCGGAGAGCTTTCGTCTCGACGATGACCAATCGGCTTGCGGGTGTTGGCCATCCACGCTTTGGCCAGCCGCACTTCGCCGAGCTTCCCGCTCCGCACGAGTTCGATCGCCGTCTGGAAGTGAGAACTGCTGCGCTGTTGCAGGCCCGTCTGCATCACTCGATCAAAGTGTCGAGCCGCCTGCAGCAGTCGTTGGCCTTCTTCGATCGTGTGTCCGACCGGCTTTTCGAGATACACATCCTTGCCCGCCTGACAGGCCATGATGCCCATCAGCGCATGCCAATGGTCCGGCGTTGCGATGACAACCGCGTCGATGCTGCGATCGTCCAGTACGCGGCGGAAGTCCGTTTCCCAGCGTGGAGCCTTGCCGCTGACATCCTGCACCGCCTTGAGAGCCAGTGATTCCAGATTGCTGTCTACGTCGCACAGGACCGCGACTTCCACGTCACTGAATTCAGCAAACTGAGCGGCCAGTGTGCGACCCTGATTGCGCACGCCGATGACTGCCAGCCGGATCTTTTCGTTGGAGCCCGCAGCCATCACCGTCGAAGACAACGCGACCATGCCGGCCGCCATGCTCGCCGCATTGTGAGCACTGCGTCCCAGAAACTGTCGACGGCTCAAATCGCGTTGAATGAAGTCTGCTGAATTCATGTCCGGCCAATGCTCATACGTTGCGAACGACTCAGGGAAACTCACACAGAGCTAGCTCTGCTTGAGGATTCCCAACAACTTCAGTTTATCCGCGCACTCATCCCGCTCGCGACTGCGAGTCAGCGGACGCCACGCTTCTTCCTGAACTTCCAGAAACAATTCTTCACCGAACGGCGGCGCCATCCCTCGCGCCGCAGCGGCTTTCATCATCCGCTGAATGACGGCAGTTTCCAGACGGCTCAGTGAACTTCCGTAGAAGCGGTAGTCCATAAACGCTTCCCACACGACCGGAAACAACGGTTTGACAATCTGTTCGCCGATCGTGGTGGCGTACTCGCGGATCTCTAACTGAGCGTGTGAATCCATCCGCAACGCCAGGAAGTGCAGCAGGTTGTGCAGATCCATCTTCCAATACGCTTCGGTGTACGTCGACAGGGGCAAATCTTTTCTGGCCTGTTCCCGGGCGACACCTTGTTCGATGCGCGCCTGATACAGCTCGCGCGATTTCACCTGCAGTTCCCGCTCAGCGGCCGTCAGTTGCTCGCCTTGCTCCGCAGGCATGTAGCCCGCGCTGCCCTGACGATTGTTCGTGGACTGCGTGCGCCATTCGTCGGGCGAGGTCGTCTGACTGGCGTCGATGGCTAGCGAATACCGCGTAGAATACTCGTTGATGTTCGCCATGCGGTGCCGGACCCACTGCCGCCAGCAGTCCATCGGCACGCGAACCAACAGCTTGATCTCAGCCATCTCGAACGGCGTGGTATGACGGTGACGGAGCAGATAACGGATCAGCGTGCGATCATCGGAAACGCGTTTGGTGCCTTCGCCGTAGCTGACGCGGGCGGCCTGGACGACTGAGCTATCGTCGCCCATCACGTCGACCAGACACACAAAACCATCGTCGAGCACGGGAAACTTCTTCCAGCGCAGTTCGTCGACGAGTGAGCGAGGGTTTTCAGCGGACTCCGTCATGCCGATTTCCTAAAGTGTCGCAGCCGCAGAGTACTTACCCGCTTCGCGACCCGTGCGTTCTGAGGAATTGATGGGTGGTGGCGCATTCTGAGGCGACCGGCGTTCGCTCGCCAGTCTGTGCGGGCGGGTCACCGCCGAAAGTGCGGAGGGTCGCCCGCAAAGTTTGAGAATTCGATCCCGAACAGCCAAAACACTAGACAAGGGGCCTCGAAATTCGTCTCAATACCTTGGAATCACGCGGTTTAGGTTTCGTCGCGGGGTTCCGGCTTCCGAACTGTCGCTCGTCAGGAGCTTTACTGTGACCGATCCTCAATCCGCACCGTCCGTCTGGGAAGCCGTTGCCGAAGTCGCAACGCAGCTCCAGCGCGGCGAACGCACGGGCCTGAGTCGTCTGTACGACATCACGGGACCGCGCCTGCTGCGGTACGCCGAAGCTCTGACCAAGAATCGGGCCGATGCGGAAGACGTGCTGCAGACGGCACTGGTCCGGATCGCTCGCAAGCCGGAGCAGTTCGCTCATTCGGAACGACCGTGGGCCTACCTGGTCCGAGTCATCCGCAACGAATCATTGAAGCTCGTCGGACGTCGTCGAACCAAGTTTTCGCTGTCCGCCTTGCTGAACACCTGGAGAACATCCGAGTGCCCCGTTGAGCAGGCTGAGTCTCGAGAACGCATTCAAGACGCCGTCCGCAAGTTGCCGCCCGAACAAGCCGAAGTTGTCGTGCTGAAGATTTGGGAAGATTTCACCTTCGCGGAGATTGCCGATCTGATTGGCGAATCTCCCAACACTGCCGCCAGTCGCTACCGCTACGCCATGGAAAAACTGTCCCGCTCGCTGCACTCGCTCGCCAGCGAACACAATCTCACCGCCGGGACGGAGGTGCCACATGTCTAACGTTGAATTCCCGCTGGATGACCATCACGACGAGAACCTGGACGCTCTGCGAAGCCTCGAAGAACAGCTCTTCGAGATGGCGGATGATGTGCCGGCTCTTCGCCCCAGCATGCGCGCCGAGTATCTCAGCGAACTCGCCGTCATCGAGTACCGCCGCAACCAGTTGCGTTGCGTGCCGGTTGTGGCTGCTCTGATGCTGACGTTTGCCGCGTCGCTGTTCTGGACCGAGATCAGAGTCGGCGCGGAACTCTTCGCGATGGAGCCTGCCAATGGAGATCAAACCTGGATGGCGCTGCGCGATCCAGAGGGCGACTCGGAAGACTCGCCACGCAAGATGACGAAGTCATCCGATTCGTGGGAACAGTTCGATTCCTACTCCGAACAACACAAACGCAAGATTCACACGATCCGCCAACGCCTGGGCGTCGTCGCGCATGTGACCGCTCACCAGTAACCGGGTTACGGCGCAGCGGATCAACAGACGCTCGCAAAGGACTGGAAGAACTGCTTCAGGTCGCGCGTGGAACGCCTCGGTTCAGCGGTGGCGGCGCGCTGACCTAACCAGCACGCCACGAGCGCATAATCACATGACGCGTTTGCGGCGCGCACGCGTTGCGGTCGAACCGTCCGCTGCTACTGCTGTTAGGCGCCGTCGTCGTAGATTGCGTCCCCGACGGTATCGATGAGAATTGTGTGGCACTCCACTTCAAACCACGCTTCGAAGACCTTGATGCTGCGGTTCTTCGGCCACAGCGACGCATCCGTGTACCACCCTTCGAGCTCCGCTTCGAATAGGGCCTTGTAGTTTCGCGTTATCCAGCGTTTTTGAGCCTGTTCCGTTTCCGCATCTTCATCGCGAATCAGATAGACCGTTCGTTCCTCGTTTACAATTTCGACTGTGAGCCCCGGATCTTCCTTGTGCGGGTCGGCGTCGTTGATCCACTGTACGGCGGGAGCCTTGTAACGAAGTAGGAGCGCTGCGCGATTAAGCACGGTGTGGTCTCACGATGTATAACGATAAGAATAAGGTGTCGGGCCGCCTGCAAAGCCATCGCACCGCCCAAGACCAGGATGGCGGCCCCGGTCAGCTTCATCCGCTTGTTAGCGGTCGATCCAGTCAGGGCGCCTTGCCATCGACGGTGAAGCGATTGATTACGGTGCCTTCCGGAAGGTCCTTCGTTTGACGATGGACTTGTGCGGTTATGCTCTCATGAACCATCAAATCGCAAACTTCGATGTTGTCAACTTGCAGCGGCCCGCTCAGCACCGGCGGAATCTTGAAGCTGAGGCATTGCCCCGGCCCTGGTCGCAGTCCACGCTCCCAACAAAGCATCGCGAGATCGGCCATGAACCATTGATCGAGGTTTTTTTGCTTCGCGCGTTCGGCAAGGAACGCTTGCCGCGAAGATGCGATCTCCGACAACTCGGCGGCAACAGTGTCAAGAAAGATCATCCGGCCCGCCGAGTCCTCGAAAAACCAGTCGCCGAAGATCGTGAGCGAGAATGGCCGAAACGACTCTGGAACCAGCCATCGCCAGTCGGACAACAGGCGATTGTAGTCGAGGCCGGTCGCATCAATCGTGAGCCTTTTCCAGTCCATGTCCATGTCCAATACCGCTAACGCCTGAACTCACCCGGCCGCGACGAGTGATTGTCCATTTGAAGAACGCCCGACTTAGTGGTTGGGGTGCATTGCTTGGGTATTTTGCTTTTCAAAGCCCAAGTGGATGACTGGAAAGCCAATCGGAAAAGCAAGATTTAAGTTGGTCGCGTTGCGCTTGGTTTGGAAGTATGAAATCAGCCCCTCCGTCGTATGGATGACATATCCAATGTCTATCAGCACACACAATCATAGTATCGACGATTTTCCCATCAGCTACGAGTCGCAGAATTGAATCGAAAATGCCGGGTTTCCATTGCCATTCGCTCATGAACAAGTGGCGGTAGTAGTTTTCGTCATCACCAAAATCGGCCTTGAACGTCCAAATGCAGCGGCCCGCGGAATCGAGATCGACAAGTGGCGAATCCTCGCGTGCCGGAATACTTGTGTCACCAAATTCAGTTGAAATCAACAGTAGCGGTGCGTCTTGTTTTGCCAGAAGGCCAAGTACCGCGTTGTGTCGATGGAGAAGGATTTGGTATTCAGCATCGTTCTCGGCGTAGCGTTTCGACTCTGGTAACGAGTGGAAACGCACCCATCGCTCGGGGTATGCATCGCGGAGTAGATAAGGAATTGCGGGACATGCTGGGTACTTAGCCCGCCAGTAGGCCTCGAAGTTCAAGTGTCAGCTGACCTTTGCAAGATAACAGTGAATTGGGCAGCGCGCTGGCTAACTCGGCGAAACGTCGAATTGCTGCTCTCAACATACGTGAACGTAAAGTTCCTGATAGTAAGTAATTTGTCAATCGGCATAGATGGATTTTCAGGTGCCGGGATAGCACATTGCCTCGGCGCGCTGGCTAATTCCGTTATCCACGCAGTCACCGCGAGGCGGGGCAGTTCTTGGTGGATCTTCGCGATTGTCGATTAGGGCTGCTGACGCCGCAGTGCCGCAACAAGTCGCCTACCGTGACGCTCAAATAATCCACAGGTTGTTGTTATTGCGCGCCCCCGAAAGAGCGCATGTCGCAGGCGGGGACATCCAGTGGAAGCCAGCAATCACGTTGACTTTGGAATCCGGGACAAAGGAGCGGGAATGGCCATTTATACTTCGGGTACGGATCCTTGTGGTGATTCGTATTGCAGGGTTCGGTCGATGGTCTGATCACAGATGTAAAAGACTCTCGCGGGCTTAATTACGGCTGACGGTTTCGTCGAGGTTCAGAATCAGATTAGCCAGCAGGGTCCATGCGGCGGTTTCGGCGGGGGTTGCGACGTCTTTGGGTTTTGATTCACCTGTCTCGACGGCGCGACGTGCGGCGTTCGCATCCTTGGTGAACAGGTCCTGCTGAGTGGCTAGAGCTTGCAGCAGCAACTTGGTTTCGGTCGCGTCAGGGCGACGGGCGAGCACGGTGCGATAGAGGAAGGTAATACGGTCCTCGGCGGTCGCGCCGCCTTCGCGGATGGTTCGCTCAGCCAGACCGCGAGCGGCCTCGAAGTGTTGCACGTCGTTCATCAACTGCAGAGCCTGCAGGGGCGTGTTGCTGCGGTCTCTTCGGGCACAGAACTGCTCACGGTTGGGGCCGTCAAAGTTACTCATGAATGGTGGCGGGGCGGTACGCTTTAAGAAGCAGTACAGGCTGCGGCGATACAAGGCCGGGCCGTGATCCTGCATGTAGAACCGGGTGTTGCTGTTCTGGTAGCCGACCGGCTCCCACAGATTCGGCGGTTGATACGGCATGACGCCGCGACCGCCAACCTGCAGGTTGATCAGGCCGCTGACGTACAACGCGTTGTCACGGAGTTGCTCAGCATCCAGCCGGAAGCGCGGTCCGCGAGCGTACAACCGGTTCTCGGGGTCGAGCGCATGCAGCCGCTGCAACGCGGTTTTCGTGGCGGCGATTTCGGCTGCGGGTTGGCCGACTTCAAGTCCTGAGCGTTGACGGAACGTGGCCGACATGAGCAGCAGTTTGAGCAGGCCCTTCTGATCCCACGCATGACTTGGTGCCACGCCCTGTTCGTTAGCCGAGACCCCCTCGCGGAAGCTGACGGACAGCCAGTCGAGCAGCTCCGGATGGCTGGGCACTTCGCCCTGAGATCCGAAGTCATCGCTCGTCTTGACCAGCCCGGTTCCAAATAGCTGTTGCCAGATGCGATTCACCTGCACACGAGCGGTCAGCGGATGATCGGCGGCGAGCAGCCAGTTCGCGAGATCCAGTCGGTTCGCTCGTGAGGTTTCCGGTGTGCTCGCGGCAGTTCGTTTGCCGGGCAGGGCGGGGAATACCGCTGGCACGTTCGGTTCAACTTTTTCACCGGGCTTATCGTATTGCCCGCGGAGCATCACGAACGCCTCACGCGGCTTCGGCAGATCGCGGAAGATGAACGTGCCGGGAATCTGTGCATCGAGCGACGTCTTGGCGATCTCGGCGCGAGCAACTTCCGCTCGCAGGTCCGCGAAGGTGGACTCGGCCGGCCGCTGGATGTGTTGCAGGAAGAAGCTCAACAGAGCGTTGCGCTGTTCGGGAGTTGGGGTCTTGTCCGGTCCCGCGACCAGCACGGCACTCAGGTCGCCGCTGATGCCGTTGGGATTTCCGCCCTTGCTGGCTTTCCAGAAGCTCAGGAAGGAAGAACGCGGATCGTTCGCTGGTTCGATTTCACCGACGACGCGAACGCCGTCGATCCAGACGCGACCGCCTTTCTGCAGGAACACCAGTGTCTTGAGCCGTGCTCCAGCGGCTGTGCCGGTCTTCTCAAACGGCACGACGAGTCGATGCCACTCACCCGCAGCGGGAACATTGCCCATATCGACGGCCTGCATTCGACCCGACAACTGAGCCTCATCACCCCAGGCGGCCCGGCGAACGGCCTTGCCGTCATCAAACTGCACGGCGAACGCGGCGGGCGAATAATGCGGGTCAACTCGCAACCAGAACTCGAGCTGCCCTTGTTGTGGCGCGATCACGGGGATCAACGACAACTGCGTCGTCACGTCGTATTCACCGGAGCTGGCGAGTTCCAGCACGCGATGACCGGATTTTGCTCCGAACTCGGGATCAGTCAGCCATTCGGCGGCGTTGCGCGAGGTGTTGGTCACTCGCGAACCGAACGGGAAATCATCGTCCAGAATGTCATCGGCGATCGCGCGACGTTCAGCAGCAGGTTTTGCTTCCGCAGGATCGACGTAGCGCACGGAGTCCGCGTTCTCCGTTGCGTCACCACCGAGACGAGTTCTCGCGACGAGCGCCTTTGCCACCGTATCGAGTTTCTGCTTCAGCGCCGCTTCATCCGCTTCCAGCTTCTGCAACTGAGCGGCCTGTTCCGGTGTGGGCACCTTCTGGAACGGATTCGTGTTCCGGATGTTGCCGTCCAGCCCGGGATCGGCGGCTGAATAGAAGAACGCATAGAGTGAGTAAAACTCTTTCGCCGACAGCGGGTCGTACTTGTGATCGTGACAGACCGCACAGCCGCCGGTCAGGCCCATCCACGTCTGAATCATCGTGCTGGTGCGATCGACTGCGTTGCGGAAGACCCATTCCGGTTCGATCGATCCGCCTTCCGCTGTGCTGACGTTGCAACGGTTGAAACCCGTCGCGACCAGTTGATCCAGCGTCGCGTTCGGCAGGAGATCTCCCGCCAACTGCCAGCGGGTGAATTCGTCGAACGAGAGATTCTGATTGAAAGCCTTCACAACCCAGTCGCGGTACGCCCACATCTGCCGCTCGTTGTCGAGGTGCAGGCCGTGAGTGTCTGCATACCGCGCCGCATCCAGCCAGTGCCGAGCCTGCTCTTCGCCGAAACGCGGCGAAGCCAGGAAGTGATCGACCATCTTTTCGTACGCATTCGGTGCCTTGTCATTAAAGTAGGCATCAACTTCCGCAATCATGGGCGGCAGACCGGTGAGGGCGAAGGCCACTCGTCGAATCAACGTCTCTTTGCCAGCTTCGGGCTGAGGCTGCAGCCCCTGTTGCTCCAGTCGCGCGAGCACGAAGCGATCAACAGGTGTACGAGCCCATGCAGCATTTTTGACTTCCGGGACCGTTGCCTTGGTCGGAGCTTCGAATGCCCAGTGCTTTTGATACTGAGCACCTTGCTCGATCCACTTCCGAACGAGTTGCTTCTGTGCGGGAGTTAGCGATCTCTTCGTCGCCGGGGGCGGCATGACCGCATCGGCGTCATCCGAGATGATCCGCTTCCAGACTTCGCTGTGATTCGCATCGCCCGGCTTGATCGCGAAGACTTTCCCGTCGCGTTCGGCGAAGGCGCCTTCGGCCGTATCGAGCCGCAAGTCAGCCTTCCGCTGCTTGGCATCAAAACCGTGACAAGCAAAACAGTTCGCCGACAGAATCGGCCGGATGTCCCGATTGAACTGCACCCGATCATCCGCCGCATGAATTCTTGATTCAGCCTGCCAACCAATCGTCGCCAGACAAAACACGATGAAGAGGATTCGTTTCATACTCGTATCCGTAAAATTCCAGCAGGCAGAAACTGAGAACGGAGTCCGGTTCATGGGCGAGACTAACTTGATTCAGCGAGCTCGAATTGCTTCCCAAGGCACGAGGTCATCCACATGTTCGTCGAGATGATTCAAGCGCCGGTCCAGCTCCGCGGTATCATCGGGGAGCAAGATCGGCACAGATCCGCTCTCCGCGATTGAGTCCCAAACTTCTTGAACCAGTCGAATGCGGTCATCAAACGATAGCAGGTTGGCTGCTGAAAGAGCTTCCGCGTAGGGCATGGCAATCCTCTCTACCTTATGTGCGTCCAACCTTAATCTTTAATCCAGTCACGGGGCACGTCGAGAGACCAGACTTCGCTGCTCAGAGGTTGCGCGTGACCGCCAGCAATCCAGAGTTTGTCCTGAAAGACGTACGCGGACAGTTCATGGCGTTCTTTCCACGACACGTCTGATTTGAGCTGTTTCCAGTCTTTGCCATCTTTGGAGTACCAGACATCGCCCCAGTTCCGGGCGGGGTTGTTCGACCAGCCGCCCAGTACCCAGATGCGGTCTCGATGGACGACCGACGAGAACCACAAGCGCGGCGACCAGCCGGCGTGTTCGGTGACCTGAGTCCAATGCTCGCCGTCTTCGGACGACCAGACATCATTCACGGCGTGATACTTCGGCGTGTAGTTGCCACCTCCGAAGACGTACATCTTGCCGTTCCAGACTGCCGCCTGATGGTAGGCGCGCGGCGACCAGCCAGCGTTCGCGGTGTGTTGCCGCCAGTCTTTGCCGTTGTCCGAAGACCACACGTCGTTCTTAAGGCTCTTGTCGTCCCCGAAGTAATAGTTCTCGATGCCGCCCAGCATCCACATGCGGCCTTTGAATTCAACGACGGCGGCCGCGATGCGCGGAGTCCAACCCGCTGCCGCCGTGGCTTGATCCCACTTCGTTCCGTCGGTCGATGACCAGACTTCGTTGCTGGCCGAGTGACCGGGCAGGCGTCCGTTGTACCACCCGCCCATGAACCACATCTTGTCTTTGAAGACGAGCGTCATCGGCAGGTCGCTGTGTTTCCACGGAGCGTCCTGAGTCACCAGCTTCCATGTCTTGCCGTCGGCGGAATTCCAGACGTCGCGCGGCGGCGCCTGAAACGAATCGAACCAACCGCCGAAGATCCACAGTTGGTCCTTGTAGACCAGTTCGCCCTGCGAATCACGCGGCCGCCAGCCTGCGGCGTCGGTCACTTTGACCCAATTCAGCACAGTTTCCTGAGCACTCGCCACGAGCGAACTGCCCAGCACCACGATCCAGCACAGCAGGTATTTCATCGACGGATTCCTCACGAGTGACCGCGTTCGAGCACATCGCCATCGGTTCGAGAACAAGGTCTTAGGTGTTGCTGCGGCGACAGGCCAGCGAACGGAACTTTTGTCGCCAGGGCCGAGGTCGCAGACCGGTCTTTTGGGAATTGGGCTTCCTGCGTACGCTGCCGCCCGGATTCCCAACTTCGTGCGCGGATTCAAGCTTCCATGTGGTTTACGAGCCTCTTCCAACTTCAACGCCGCAGCGTCATTGCTCTCAGTGCAACGGCGATTGCGCTCATTGCCGGAGTCGTCGTGTTCTCCGCGCGTTTGTCGCAGGGGCAGGCCCTGGCGTCGCGTGCGAACGATCCAGCTCCGATGTTGGATGTTTCGACCCACAACCCGCTCGTGCGAGTGAACCTCACGCCGGAACCTCAGAAACAACTGGAACTGGCGATCGACGGCCCGTATCGCGTCGTCGCTCCGGGAACGAATCGCATCCTGGCTCATGGCGAGCGACTCGCTGAGTCGGCCATCAAAACCACAAACAACTCCATTCGCATCGGCAACGCCGACTTGCGGATCAATCAGGTCGAGATTGTGCCCGTCAATTCGCCCAGCATCTGGGTCGGCGACAACTTATTTCGCGGCACCATTCGGATTGCTCGGGCTCCAGGCGAGAAGCTGATCGCGATCAATCACGTGCCGCTGGAGGATTATCTGGCGAGCGTCGTGAACAGCGAGATGCCCGCCAGCTTTGCGGATTCAGCGCGGGAAGCTCAGGCCATCATCGCGCGAACGTATGTGCTGGCCAAGATGACTGGCCATCCGCAGTTTGACGTCTATGCGAGCACTCGCAGCCAGAAATACAAGGGATATCAGTATCGCGATGCGGCGGGTAAACGTCTGGCGGGCGAGTCCACCAAAAGCCGCGAGCATGTTCGAGCCACCGCTGGCATCGTCTGCACGTACCAGGGCAAGCTGTTCACAACTTATTACTCCGCGGTCTGCGGTGGCAGCACCGTGCGGGGCGACAGCGTCTTTGAAGACTCGGTGCCGCTGCTGCAAAGCGTGACCTGCGACTGGTGTAAGGAAGCTCGGTTGTATCGCTGGCAATCCGCGTTGCCGAAGCAGAAGGTTGAGCAGGTGGTGAAGGACCATCTGAAATCGAAAGGTCAAACTTTCGGTTCGCTGGTGTCGATCACGCCCGTGACGAAGCCCGACGGCGGCTTGCCTTACTACGCAGTGAGTGATGGTCGCAGCCGTCAGGAAATTGCTGGGACGACGTTCCGCGTTTCATTGCCAGCGGGCACGCTGCAGAGCCCCCACTTCACGGCCAAGATCGTGGGGACCGAAGTGCAGTTCAGTGGACGCGGTCACGGCCATACGGTCGGCCTGTGCCAATGGGGAGCTGACGGTCTCGGTAAAGCTGGCCGTACCTCACCGCAGATCCTCAACTACTACTACCCAGGCGTGACGCTGGTACGTCTCAAAGACAACAGCGTCCGCTGAGGATGGCGCTAACCGCTCAGGCTGATGAGTTTCACAACGACTGTCGGGCTCAGACCGCAGACGAGCAGGATCAATGCTCCAACGACTGTGGCGGCGAAAGTCCAGGATTCAGATGCGAGCGACAGGCGGCCGAGAGGTTCGTGCCAGTACATCACGCCGAGAATCTGGATTACTCGCACGCTGGCGGAGAGCAACACAACCATCGCGAACAGCATACAGGCCAGCACGGCGGGATTCGGAACAGCCCCGGCCTGATCGCTAACCGGCGTTCCCGGTACGAACGCGGTCCCCAGAACCCAGAACCAGCTCCAGAAGCCGGGCAAGGGCGGCAGTGGTGTCAGCGTCAGCAACGCCATGGCCAGACATCCGCCCGCCAGCGGCTGGCTGCGGCCCAGACCGGTCAGCTCTTCGAGGAACTGAAAGCGTTCCGGCCGGAGGACATGTTCAACGCCTGCCGCGACCCATTGGGCGAGGCAAGTCACAACCAGCGTGACGATGGCAGGGGCGACGCCGATCAACAGAACTCCACCCAGAAAAGTCTGATCTGTTTCGCGGGCTTCAGCGGCCGCTGCGGCAATCACCAACCAGATCAAGCCGACCTGAGCGGTCGTCATGCGGATCACGAGCGGTTGCAGTTCGTCATGCTGCCACAGGCTGATGAGCGCCAGGCCGAGGGTGAGGAGGCTCAACGCGACCGAAATCACAAGCGTTTCTGCTTCCAGGCCTGCCAGCGTCAGCACACCTAATCGCCAGGCAACCGCCAGTCCGATCGCTCGCGACAGAGAAGACCAGAGCGTAGCCTCCCACGCGGGCGCCAAATCGACCCAGTCCCAGAGGCGATGGTGGACCGGAGCGGCGCCCAGCAAAACCGACGCAGCGACAGAAATACACACGCATGAACAGCGGGCAGCGAACAGACTCCAGTTTGTTCGCATCGACCCGCCTTGCTCCGCCAGCTTCTCTCGCAGCCCGCCAGCGATGGAATCCAAGTCGGCGTTTCCGGTCAACGACATCAAAATGATGCCGGCGAACAGCAATCCGGCGAACATTGTCACGCCGACCACTCGGCACCGATCGGCCAGCGGGCGACGCGGTTCTTCAGCATCAGTAATGAGAGGCTCGCTGGCCCGGTCATCGATCGCTCTCGCCCACACGAACGTGGCGATTTCAAACACCGCGACCGCCGCTAGTACAAAGGGCAGGCGATCGAGCGTAATGGCCGCCGCAACCGCGCCGACGGCGGCCAGAATCGCACCGATGCGTCGAGTATTTCCAGACAACCGCGCGGTTTCCTGCATTTCCCCGTCCTGCCAGACTCATTTCACCGGTCGATCGGCGAACTGTATCGGCTCAGTCCGCAGAATTCTGTGGCACCGCCGTTATATTCCCGCCCGCGATCCGCTTGCCCCTTGTTGGACGGGGCGTTCTCAGCACTCAGACAAAGGACGGGTCATGGAGACCGGAGTCAGCGGCGAACAGCGTGGAGTTGGCTCGAAAAGCTTCATCGGGCTGATCCTCACACAGCTTTTCGGTGTGTTCAACGACAACATGTTGCGCTGGTTTGCCGTACCTGCCGCTCAAACCGTAATGGACAAGGATCTGTCCCTGTCCGTGGGGTTGGCCTGCTTCACCGTGCCGTACATTCTGTTTGCCGTGCCTGCCGGGTTCGTCGCTGACCGCTTCAGCAAGCGGACTGTCATCGTGACGTGCAAGGTGGCCGAAATTCTGATCATGGCTATCGCCATCTGGGCTGTTTCGACCGGCAGCCCGGCGTTTTTATTTGGAGTAGTAGCACTCGCTGGCACTCACAGCGCGCTCTTCACGCCGTCGAAGTACGGAGCGATTCCGGAACTCGTCTCTCACGAAGCGCTGTCGACGGCCAATGGCTTCATGGGCCTGACGACGGTGGCCGCCTCGGCTGCTGGCTTCGTGGCGGGATATGCTCTTTTCGGAGCTGTGGCGCCGGACCTGAATAACCCTCCGACGATCTCCCAACTGACGTTGCCCGCCGCGGCCTTGATTGGGGTTGCCGTAGTTGGCACGTTGATGAGCCTGCTCATCCGTCGCACGCCGATTGCGAATCCCGAACGTAAGCCCAACTTCAATGTAGTCGCCGCCGCGTGGTACGACCTGAGCCTGCTGAAGTCGAATCAGGCCCTGTTCCGCACGGCTTTAGGTGTCGCGTTCTTCTGGATGCTGGCTTCGCTGTCGCAATTGACGATCGATCCCTTCGGTCAGGAAACGCTCGGGTTGGCAAAGAAGGACATTGGAATACTGGGGGCGATCCTCGTGTTGGGGCTCGGCGTGGGCAGCGTGCTGGCCGGTATTGCCTCGAAAGGAAAAGTAGAACTGGGCATCGTGCCGGTGGGAGCGGTTGGTATCACTTTGAGTTCCATCCTGTTGTTCGTGACTGGCAAGTATGTTGATCCAACCGCCGTGCCCACAGAGCAGGTTTCGTTCTACCTGTGCTGCTTCTGGTTGTTCACGCTGGGGGCCAGCGCCGGGTTCTTTGACATCCCGCTGGAAGCCAATCTGCAGCATCGCAGCGAGGCCTCGACGCGCGGCACCATTCTCGCCGCGACGAATCTGATGACGTTCGCCTTCATCCTGGGCGCGTCTGTGCTGTTCTACGTGCTGCGCTCGGTTCTGCACTTCTCCCCCGGAGCCGTGTTCCTCATCGGCGGGTTGGGCACAATTCCGGTCATCGCGTTTGCGTTCATGGTATTGCCGCAAGCCACGGTACGGTTCATCGTGTGGATTACCAGTTTGCTCATGTACCGCATCAAGGTAGTCGGCAGGGAACACATTCCCCAGGAAGGTGGGGCGCTGATCGTCTGCAATCACGTTACGTGGTTAGACGGCATTCTGATGCTGCTGATCTCGGACCGGCCCGTCCGCATGCTGGCCTATGCAGATTATGTAGCCGGCAAGGGCTGGATCAGTTGGCTCTGCGATACGTTCGGAGTGATCCCCATCAAAGGAGATGGCGGACCACGGGCTCTCATTCAAGCGCTGAAGACCGCTCGCGACGCCGCCATCAATGGCGAGCTGGTTTGCATCTTCGCGGAAGGCGGGTTGACTCGCACCGGCCAACTGCAGCCGTTTCAGCGAGGCTTGCTGCGGATCGTTGAAGGCACTCAAGTGCCCGTGATTCCAGCTTATCTAGACGAACTCTGGGGTAGCGTGTTCAGCTATCACGGGGGACGTTTCTTCTGGAAGTGGCCCAGCAAGTGGCCGTTTCCTATTTCTATCTTGTTTGGGCGTCCCATCGCCAACCCTGATAGCGTTACTGAAGTCCGTCAAGCCGTTGAACAACTAGGAGTCGATGCTGTGAGCCATCGTCACAATTTCATGATCCCTCCACGTCAGATGTTGCGAGCCTGCAAAGAAGCCAAATCTCGATCGAAAATCGCGGACTCGGCGGGGATGGACCTCAGCGGCGGTAAGTTCCTCACCGCGACGTTGGCCTTGGGGCGAGTGCTCACTCGCGAATACATCAAGGCCGACGAGAAAATGGTCGGAGTGCTGCTGCCTCCGTCCGCTGGCGGAGCGATCGTCAACGCGGCTTTGGCGGTGTATGGCAAGACGTCGGTGAATCTCAATTACACACTGTCCGACGATGTGGTGAATTACTGCATCAAAGAAGCAGGTATCAAACGCGTCATCACCAGCAAGAAGTTTCTGGAAAAGAAGCCGATGCAGCTCGATACCGAAGTCGTCTTGATTGAAGACGTCAAAGAACGCGTCGGAAAGATGGACAAGTTCATGGCGGCTTACGGTACCTTTGTGGAACCCGTGGGTTTGCTCGAACGACGTCTGGGTTTGCACCGCGTTGGCGCCGACGAATTGCTGACGGTCATCTTTACGTCAGGATCCACCGGCGAACCGAAGGGCGTGATGCTGTCTCACCTCAACGTGGGTTCGAACATTGCCTCGGTGAATCAGCTTTTCCAACTGACGGACAAAGACACGCTGCTGGGCGTGCTGCCGTTCTTCCACAGCTTTGGCTACTGCCTGATGTTATGGGCTCCACTGATTCTACCACCGAAGGGCGTGTATCACTTCAATCCACTTGATGGTCGCACAATTGGTCAACTGTGTGAGAAGCATCGCGTCACCATCATCGCCGCAACTCCGACCTTCTTGAAAACATACCTCAAGCGCTGCACCAAAGAGCAAATGCAGCACGTGAACCTGGCCATTTGCGGTGCCGAGAAGCTGCCCGAAGCCTTGGCCAAAGAGTTCCAGGACGCGTTCGGAGTCTGGCCCACCGAAGGCTACGGCGCCACCGAACTGTCGCCACTCGCGTCTTGCACGGTCCCTGATGAGCGCAACAACGCCGCTGGAACTGGTCAGAGTGGCTGGAAGCCCGGCACCGTGGGACGACCGATCCCCAATTGCGCGGCACGGGTCATTGATCCAGATACGCGCCAGGAACTTGGTGTCAATAAGCCCGGCCTCCTGCAGATCAAAGGCCCGAACGTGATGGTCGGCTACCTCAACCGCCCCGATAAGACAGCCGAGGCCATTCACGACGGTTGGTATAATACGGGTGATATTGCGATTATCGATGACGAAGGCTTTATCACCATCACCGGCCGCCTCAGCCGCTTCTCCAAGATCGGCGGCGAGATGGTGCCGCATATCCGCATCGAAGAAGAGCTGGCCAAAATCGTGGAAGACCCGTCTTCCGAAGAACCCGAAATCCGAGTCGCCGTGACCGCCGTCCCCGACGAAAGCAAGGGCGAGCGACTGATCGTGCTCCACAAGAAGTTGAACAAGCCAGTTGATCAAATCCTGAAAGCACTCAGCGCCGCCGGTCTGCCGAACCTGTGGCTCCCCGGCTCCGACAGCTTTTTGGAGGTCGAATCCATTCCCCTCCTAGGCACCGGCAAACTCGACCTCCGAGGTATCAAGGACGTCGCCATGGAAAAGTTCGCGAAGTAACCTGATTCACATTCAACTACCATGCTTGCGCTAACAAGGGACGTCCCGCTATGCCTTCTAACACTGTTCAGCTTCACCGAGTGCTGCGAACCAAGCCGGAGAAAGTCTATCGTGCATTTCTGGACCCTGATGCATTAAGTAGGTGGCTGCCACCGTATGGATACATTTGCAAAGTGCACCATATGGATGCCAAGGTCAAAGGCACGTTCAAGATGTCGTTCATCAACTTCGGGAGTGGTAACGGACATTCCTTTGGTGGCGAGTATCTGGAACTGATTCCGAACGCACTGATTCAATACACCGATCAGTTTGACGACCCGAATCTTCCCGGTGTAATGAAGATCACCGTGAGCCTGAAAGCGGTGTCGTGCGGAACGGAGGTCAGCATCGTGCAGGCCGGAATTCCAGCCGCGATTCCGGTGGAGATGTGCTACCTCGGCTGGCAGGAATCTCTGCTGCAGTTGGCCAATCTGGTTGAGCCAGACATTCCCGGCTAGTGCTGCGTTCACACACGGGAATCGTGCACCGGCTCAGGCAGTTCCCGAATCCGGAGTTTGCAGATCCGAAACGGCTCAATACTCATCCGAGAGACTGTCATGGCGATCGATGTCAGTTGCGAGGGTTGCGGTAAGGACTACCGCGTCAAGAATGAACTGGCAGGCAGGCGGATCAAGTGCAAGGAATGCGGCGAGGCCATCACGATTCCCGATGAATCGGCGGAGGAGTACGTCGAGGAAGCAGAGGAAGAGTTTGAGGAGCCAGCCCGAAAACGGTCTGGCCGACGCTCGGGCCAGAAGGTGAAGTCGGGCAGAGGTGCCAGCAGATCAAGTACGTTGGGTGATGTCTTCGCTACGAATGCCATCTGGTTGAAGATGCTGGGCGGTGCTGTGGCTACTCCGATCCTGATCGTGCTGGTGGCGTTGCGAGCATCCAGGCGGGGGCAAGCCATTGACCTCACATCGCCCATCATGGTGATGGCTCTGATTGGAGCGATTCCAGCAGGCGCGGTGATCGGAGCGCTCTTTACGGTCAAGGAAGTCGTGGAGCAACGCCTGCAGACCGGGGCTCCAGTAGCTCTTCCCTTCGTGCTGCTCTTCGGGAAGGGGTTTGTGTCGGCGCTGCTGTGGGTTCCGTTGGTGATCGTCGTCGTGCTCGTTGTCACCATCGCCACTCTGTGAGAACGCCACTCGTGTCACCTGCAGCGAATAAGTTCGCGCAGTGCCACCGGAGTGAAGCGATCAACTACTTCTACTTCTTAGCCGCCGGTTGCGGCGGCGGCGACAGGATTTCATCGAGCTGCCGCAGCGCGGCGGGCGTGGCCGGATAGACGAGCCGGTCCCCGTTGGGGAGGTGCGTAGGCGTAATGCGGTAGTCACCGAATTCACGCACCAGCGGCAGGATGATTTCTCGATCGGTGTAGCGACACTTATCAGAGAGTTTGAGCGGACCTTCAGGCAGCAGCCCCTGAACCGTCTTGCGTTCGTGAACGACGCCGTTCTCATCAACCGTAGCCAGGACGATCCAGCCGGAATCAAGAATCTGCTGGACGTTGAGCTGCACCGGGTTGGCGGTGAAAAGAGCCAGACTCAGCAGCACCAGATACCAGACCACGGCGACACTCGCGATGACAATGAGCCCGCGCGATAGCTTCAGGCCCGTGGTTGCGGCGCTGGCAGGAGACTCCACAGGTTGTGCTTCGCTGGAATCCATTGTGAGCGAATCTCTCGCGCCGAGCGTGCTGGCGACAAGGTTCAAATTGAGCATCCCTGCCCGTCAGAGCCAACGTGTTTTGTTGAGGAGCGACTACTTCTTGAACGCGCTGGAAACGTCCACCGCGTAGTCGCGCTGGAAGACCTGATCGAAATCATAGACTTCATAGAAGTCCGCGATTTGATCGCGATCCGTCTTCCGCATAGTGCCGCGCTCGATGAAGTCGAACACGATGCGTCCGAAGTCTTCAGTGCTATTCACGCCCCAGTACTTGAAGACGGCCAAGGCCATCATCCCGTACTCCTTGAGGGCCAGCTGGCGGATGCCGTCGAGTAACTCTTGACCAGAAATGTGGGCGCTTTCCTCTTCAACCTCGCCATCAGCATGTTCGGCAGATCGACCCAGGCTGCGTTGCGTGTGTCGCAGGGCAGCGTCCACAAAACAATAAGCATCGCGGTGATACTTCAGGCCGAGGGCGGCGGGTTTGCTGGCAGTGCTCATGAATGAGACTCACATGGAAACGTGTCGGAGGGAAATGCGGCTGTGTCACCCGGCGACAGGAAGGCACGAAAATCGATCTGGCGGGATCGACCCCAGTCATCCTGACAGCGGGGTCGGGGTTATACAACAGGGCTTTGTCTAACTGAAGCTCGTCTTTTGAGACTCCCTTATGGCGGATCGCTACATCCGACCGACAGCTCAAAGTTCAACAACAGACAAAATTCCGCCATGATGGTTCAACGTCCTGAGTCTCCGAACTTTCTAGGAACTCTCCCTCTCTTGAGGAAGCCACCTTGAGCGCTCCGAACGCGTCAGCAATTGAGCTAGTGCCGCTCACGACCGCAGGACGTTACGTCATCCTCTTCTGCGCCTTTTTCGGCTGGCTTTGTGCCGGTTTTCTGATGGCCATTACGTCCATCGCCATGCAGCCCGCCGCCATTGACCTGCTCGGTCGCACCGGAAGCATCGACGTTGCCCGATATCAGGAATTGTCGCAACGGGCGGCCAAGAACAAATCGGCAACTGCCTCCAAGGCGCCGTTGACCAAATCGGAGAAGGGTCAGCTGACCACCTGGAAGACTGACATCGGGCAGTGGTTCGCGTGGCTGCAGTGCGCCTTTTTGTTCGGCGCGGCGGCCGGCGGATTGATCTTCGGGCGGATTGGAGACCAGCTCGGACGGTCGAAAGCGATGGCGTTCAGCATTCTCACCTATTCGACGATGTCCTTCGCGGCACGTTGGGCGGAGTCTCCGCCCCAACTGGTTTCCGTCTGGTTTCTGGCGTGCACCGGCGTGGGAGGTATGTGGCCCAACGGAGTGGCGCTGGTTGCGGAAGCCTGGGCCAACTGGTCGCGCCCCATGGCGGCCGGTGTCATCGGTACCGCCGCGAACATTGGCATCTTCATTCTGGCGACGGTTGCCGCGAAGTACCCAGCGACTCCTGCTCACTGGGACTGGATGATGTGGTTCGGAGCGGTGCCAGTAATTCTGGGCGCGTTTGCGTTGTTTGCGGTGCCGGAGTCACCGCGCTGGCTGGCAGCTCAACAACAGCCGACTGACGCGAGCAAGACCCCGGCACCAGCTTCATCGACGTTGGAGATCTTTCGGCCCCCGCTGCTGGGCGTAACGCTGGTGACTATCGTGCTGGCGACCATCCCTATCTTTGGAGCGTGGGGAGGTGCCAACTGGATGGCTCTCTGGGCCGCTGACGCGGGCGACATGGCGACGCCTCCGAATCCGTTGCTCAAAGCCAACGTGCAGCAGTACCGGTCCGTCACCGGACTGGTGAGTAGTTTGATCGGCGGTTGGGTCGCGAGTCGCATGGGACGTCGCCTGACCTACTTCCTCACGAGCTTCGCGGCGCTCATTGCCGCTCAATACACCTTCTGGTTCATGACGCCGACCGATGAGAACTTTCTGTTGGGAGTGGCGGCGCTGGGATTCTTCAGCGGGATCTTCTTCGGCTGGATGCCGCTCTGCCTGCCGGAGTTCTTCCCCACCAAGTTGCGCTCCACCGGAGCGGGTGTGGGCTTCAACTTCGGTCGCATCATCACCGCGTTTACCGTCTTCGCAACGGGTTCGCTGATGGCGCTGTTTCAGGGCGACTATGCTCGCATTGGTCGCGTGACCAGCCTGGTGTTCGTGCTCGGTATGATCTTCATCTGGTTTGTGCCGGACACGGGTCGCTCGGAACTCAAGGACTGAGGGATAACAATGGACCTCAAAGCCTGCCATTGCTGCGGCCTCATCCATCAGGTGCCGGTGCTGGAAGTCGGACAATCGGCCGCCTGCACGCGTTGTGGGACGACGTTGTCAAAGCCCGGCGCAACGGAGTCGTCCGCTGGTAAGACGGCAGCCTTGGCACTCGGTGCCTTCTGCCTGTTCTGGCCCGCCGTGCTGTTGCCGATTCTGCAGATCGAACGTCTGGGACATCGCAGCGCGTCGAGCGTCCTTGGCGGCACGATTGATCTGCTCGCTCACGGTAACTGGCTGGTGGGTGGAGTCGTCCTGCTGTTCTCGATCGTCTTTCCGCTGCTGAAGCTGGTCCTGCTGCTGGAACTCTGTCTGCTGCGGCTGACGCACGCGAAACACCGTGCGCTGACCTATCACATCGTCGAGCATGCCGGCAAATGGAGCATGATGGACGTCATGTTGCTGGCGTTCCTGGTGATGCTCGTGAAGCTCGGCAACCTCGTGCAGTTTCAGTTCGGCCCGGCTGTGATCGCGTTCATCGTGTGCGTCACATTGAGCATGGCTGCGTCCATGAGCTTCGATCCGCATTCGATCTGGAGTGAGGATGAGTAGCACGGCCGCGATGTTCCGGGTGACCGCGCGCTGGGTGTTTCCCGTCAGCTCGCCACCGATTGAGAACGGCGTGATCGAAATCGTTGACGGTCGGATTGCCGATGTGCGCCAACTGCGCGGCACTGCGGATGATCGGACGCTCGATCTTGGTGCCGTCGCGTTGTTGCCCGGCTTGGTGAATTGTCACGCACATCTGGAATTCAGCGACCTCGCGTCGCCGCTCGGTGAACCCGCTGCGGCTGCCAGCGGCGCGGTTGAATACCCCTTCGCGGACTGGATCGGTCGAGTCGTCGCTCATCGTCGGAACCGAGTGACTGCTTTGTCGGAACTCGTTCACAATGGGCTCCAAGAGGCGATGAACTCGGGAACAAGGATCGTTGGTGAGATCGCAACAGGCGACTGGGCTCCGGAGTTCGTTGATTGGGATTCTCCGCGAGTCGTCGCCTTTCGCGAGAGCCTGTGCTTTTTGCCGGAGCAAACCACTCCACAACTGGAATTGTCTCGACAACATCTGGCGCGTTGTCGGGCGGCGGTCGCTGAAGACCGTTCTCGGGCGATTCGCACTCCCGACTGGCCAGCGATGCCTCCGCGTGTGATCGGTGCGCTGAGCCCGCATGCGCCTTACTCGGTACTGCCGGAGTTGTTTGAATCTTTGATTCAACTCGCAGCAGACGAACAAGTACCGCTCTGCACTCACCTCGCTGAGACACGCGCCGAACTAGAGTTCCTCCAGCACGGCACTGGGCCATTGCGCGACATGTTGTCGCGAATCGGGCTGTGGCGCGACAATCTGCATCCGACCGGGCGTCGGCCGTTGGACTTTCTGAAATCGCTGGCGCGTCTGGAGCACTCGCTCATCGCACACGGAAACTATCTCGATCAGGAAGAATGCAGTTTTCTCGCCGAACATCCGCAGATCAGCGTGATCTATTGCCCGCGGACGCATCACTACTTCGGACACGCGCCTCATCCCTGGCGCGAGCTATTAGTTTCCGGTGCGTCTGTAGCTCTCGGGACTGACGGTCGCTCATCGAATCCCGACTATTCGCTGTGGAACGAAGTCCTCTGGCTCGACCGCATGACCGCAGCCCGCGAACGGCCCTTGTTGCTCGAACTGGCGACGCTCCGTGGCGCGCGGACTTTGGGGCTTGGAGTTGAAACGGGCAGCCTGGAAGTTGGGAAGCGGGCTGACACATACTTCATCCCCCTGACACCCGGCGCCGAATCTGACCCCTTCCGCAGCTTGTTTGGACCAGCCCAAAGTCGCTGACCGCTCCGCAGCCAGATCAAAGGCCTCTGACTTTGATGACGACATCATGATTCTTCGGGGATTCGTTGGCCACAATGCTCTTCGTTCTGATCGCGGAACGATCTGCAACATTGGCCCGTCGCTGTCAGCATGCCGTCATTTGCTGACATTGATCGAGCGAACCAGCACTCCGGTATCAGCGTTCCAAAGGAAAATGTTGAATCGGCAGGACCCGACCAGCTTGCCGTCGGGCGAGATGACCACATCGTGCGGGTCGTATAATTCACCGCGTGACTGCCAAATAGGTTTGCCCCGGTCGATGTCACGCAGTTCGATCAGGTGTTTCTCTTGGACGGCGGGATTGGCGTTGCCAATCGCGAAGCGTTTTCCATCGGGAGATACGCTGATCGATCTGTGGTAACCGGGGCGCGGGTCGATCAGCAACTGAGCCTTGGTTGTGTCGACTCCGGCCGTCCATAACAGACCTGTGGGCCGACATCCGAAGTCGTACGGCGCAGCTTCCGCTTTGCTGACCGGTACACAGCAACCTCCGGAAATCAGCAACCGTTTCCCGGTCGGATCGAATGCCGTAGCGACTCCGAACGTCGTCGCTTTGCCGTTCGGAGAATTCTCCTGCTTGTCGGCAGCCAGCCGAATCGATGTCGCAAGTTTCCAGCTCTCGACTTCATACACATCGACGCATGAGGCCTGCTTGTCGAGATTGCGACAGAACGCGAGCAGACGCCCATCGTGTGAGAATGAGACGCCGTTCAGTCCAACCTCGCGGTCGTTTACTGACTGAGTCACCTTAGCGGTTTCGACATCCCATAACCGCAAGCGGCCTTTGCTCGCACTGACCAGGCGGCGACCGTCCTGTGAGAACGCCAGGCTCTGGATTTCGCCGTCGTGGTCACGCAGTTCACGCAGGAAGGATTCCGTGTTTGCGTCCCAGAGCCGTACGGCACCATCCTTACCACCAATCGCTAGCACTGTCGGGGCAGCCGGTGAAAACGCAATGGACCGAGCCGGCGTGCCGTCCAGCTTCACGACAGCGTTCCCAGTCGCGACCTCGAACACATGCACACGATCGCCGCAGCAAGCAACCAACTTGCTGTCGCTGGAGAACGACATTCCCCAATGTAGTTGCCCATACGCCCGCGATGGCAAGCCGATCGCCACAAGCCCCAGGATCAAGCACGGAACCCACAACCGAATTGTTGCTCTGCCCATAAGACATGCTCTTCAACGGCGCTCAAGGTTTCTGATGGTTTCCGCCCGACCGCAGTCGGGCAATCAACCGCTTGTTCGTAATGTGCGGAACATATGTTTTCAATCATTCACCCAGAGATTCGCCGCGTGGATTAAGACCAGATATCAGTTCAATGGCATGCCAGTTCTCGCTGCGCGAATCACTCGCCGCTACGTGTTGCGGCTCAGATCAGTCTCCTGATCACGGTAGATGCCGGAATTCGCTGCTGGTCAGGATGGCTTGGCAGAGAGATGTCCAGCGGGCGAGTTGCTCAGCGGCGGGGTCGGCGGGTTTGCTGGCTGTGGTCGGGAGTTGTTCGGCGGGTAGAGTCAGGAAGTCTTTGAGGCGTGCCTGTTCGTCGGCGGTGATGAGGCGGCTGAAGGCGAGGGCGAACAGGTGAAGCAGCCGCTCATCGTCCTGGTCGCTCGCGGCCATGATGCGGCGTGCGAGTGCCTGCGACACATCGATCACCCACGGGCTGTTCATCAGGTACAGCGATTGAGCGGGCACGGTGCTTTCGTCGCGTTGAGCCACCGGGCGGCTCGGGTCAGCGAAGTCGAACAGCTTCAATGCTTCGGGCAGCACGCCGCGCACGATCGGCAGGTAGACGCTGCGGTAACGATGTTCGGCGGTCTCGGGTTTGAAGAAGGGATCAAAGCCGAACAACTCCTCGCGTTGGAACGAGTTGAACTCGCTGAGCTTCGTGCCGGGATACGGCTTCGGCTCCAGCAGGCCGCTGACCGACAAGGCTGAATCACGCAACGCTTCCGCGTCCAGGCGTCGCGGGCGGCGGCGAGCCAGCAGGACGTTGTCGGGGTCGACTTCACGCACCCGCTTCGCGGCGGTCGATGAGCCGCTTGATGACAGTTGATAACTGCGACTCAACACACAGCGGCGGATCAATCGCTTCAATGACCAGCCGTCAGCGACAAACTCGGCGGCCAGATGATCCAGCAATTCCGGATGCGAAGGCTTCGCGCCGTTGATACCAAAATCATCCGGAGTAGCAACCAGTCCGCGTGCAAAGAGTTGCTGCCAGATTCGATTCACGAACACGCGCGGCGGCAGCGGGTTGCTGGAACTCGTCAGCCATTCGACCAGTTGCAGACGGCCGCTCTGCTGCGGTTCGATCGGCGGCAGGCCGGATACCTGAATAATCTGCAGCAGGCCGCGCGGCACGGTATCACCGAGGTTAGTGGTCTCGCCGCGAATATGAATGCGGCAGTCTTCCGCAGCGGGCCGTTCGCGAGCGGACATTGCCCACGCGGGCTGCGGCGGTATCTGAGCAACTGCGTCGGCGAGTTCCTGATCAATACCCTTCAGCTTTTCATCCCACTCCTTCACGGTCGCTTCGTTCTTCGCGATGTCCTCTTCCATCGCGGCGACATCCGCACCGGACTTCTTGATACGGTTTTTAAGATCGTCCACGTTGCGGACGAAGCGATACCGCGTTGACCGGCCATCGTTGCGCTTCTGAGTCAGCTCTTTCACCTTCTGCAGGTGTTCACGCGCGGCGGGTGCGAGACGTTCCGCATCGGCCCCGATCGCGCTGAGGTCCGAATCATGCTGTCCCTTGATACCTTTCGGGCCGTGACCGTACAGCGGCTGAGTGCTGCGGAAGATGCCCGCCAGCGCGTAGTAGTCGCGCGTCGGAATGGGGTCGAACTTGTGGTCGTGGCAGCGAGCACAACTCACGGACAGACCCAGGAACACGCGACCGATGACATCGATCTGCTCGTCGATGCCATCCATGCGAAAGACTTCGACCTTCTGTTCGTCGAGCGTTCTTTGGCCCAGCGCTAGAAAGCCCGTTGCCACGATCTGCTGATCGCGCTGCTCTGGCGAAGCCGACGGCAGCAGGTCACCGGCAATGTTCTCTTTGATGAACTGATTGATCGGCTTGTCGACGTTGAAGGCGTCGATCACGTAATCGCGATAGCGCCACGCATGAAACCACAGCATGTTGCGCGTACCGCCGGACGATTCCGACCAGCGTGCGACGTCCAGCCAGTGCCGCCCCCAACGCTCACCAAAGTGCGGCGAGGCCAGCAGCCGATCGACCTCGGTTTCAATCGCGGCGCGACGATCTGTCTTCATCGCTTGCGTGAAGCGTTCCACATCTTGCGGCAACGGCGGCAGACCGATCAGGTCGAAGTGCAGACGTCGCAGCAGCATCACGGCGTCGGCGTCTTCCACCGGGGCCAGTTGCTGAGCTTCCAGCTTCGCCAGCACGAACTGATCGATCGCATTGAGCGGCCAGTCCGCCTGCTTCACGATCGGCGGCGTGCCATTCTTCAGTGGTTGAAACGACCAGAACTGACGCGCGGCAGCGATGTCGATCATCGGACGCACGACCACCGGCTTACCGTCACGCGGGTCGGCCGCACCGGACGCGATCCACTCTTCAAAATCTTTAATGACCGCTTCCGGCAGTTTTTGGTCGGGCGGCATTTCGAGGTCTTCATGCCGCAATGCCTTGATCAGCAACCCGGCTTTCTTCTCGCCCGGTACGAACGATGGACCGGACTCACCGCCTGCGCGGAAGCCATCGCGGTTGTCGAGCTGCAGGCCGGCCTTGAGCTTACCCTGCTTCGCGGCTTCGGCCGAATGACATTGGTAACAGTGCTGCACCAGTACCGGGCGAATCTTCTTTTCAAAGAAGTCCAGTTGAGCCGCCGTTGGCGCATCCGCCGCCAGGATCATCTGGTTGAGGTTCAGAAGTCCCGCCAGAAGCAGCAGCAACAGCAACAGACCACGACATGGCATGAATCGGCCCGAGTTCAACGGCTTAAGTTCATCTTCTGGTTGTCGAGCGGGCAATCTTGCCCTCGTCGGACCCGATTGCTCGGCCTACAGCTATTTGAGTTCGTATGCCTCGTTAGTGATTGAACAGGAACTCGCGAGTGCTGATCAGGCTCCAGAGGACGTCCTCCAGCACCTGTCGCTTTTGCTCGGCATCGGCACTGGCGGCTTCGTTGAGAGCCGCGACGAGTTTTTCTTTTTCAGCCGCAGTCGGCTGACGAGCGAAACAGGTCAGGAATGCGTCGTCGATGATTTCAGCGGCGGGCTTGTCGGCTGTCAGCCACTTTGCGATGCGATTGTCCGCAGCCTTCAGCTTCTGATTGACGGTGTCGCCATTCGCGATGTGCAGCACCTGCACCATGCTCGGTTCTTCCGAACGCTCGCACTCGCAGGTGATCTGCCGGTTGTTGCGGCCGAACGTCTTCAGGAAGTACGAGTCCACCGCTGAGTCGTGCAACTGGATCGCTCGCGTGCCCTTCTTGTAGGCGTCGGTCTTTTCCTTATCGCCGCCCGGAAACGCGATCGACTCAAACGGCGTCGGGACGTCCGTCACGGAACTGATGGCGTCCAGCAGCACTTCGGCCATCATGCGTTTGGTGTAGTAGCGCGAATAGAACCGCTTGTCCTCGCGGTTCTCAGGCAGCGGCACGCTCGACCTCTGATAGGTATGCGACTGCAGAATCGTCCGCATCAGGGCCTTCAGGTCGTACTTGTTATCGACAAGATGCTTCGCTGCCGCGTTCAACAACTCTTCGTTGCTGGCGGGATTAGAAACGCGCATGTCATCGACGCTTTCCACCAGACCGGCGCCGAAGAATACCGCCCACACGCGATTCGTGATCGAGCGCGAGAAGTAAGTGTTGTCCGGCGACGTCAGCCACTTCGCGAGCGAGATGCGGCGGTCCTCGGCAGACTCGATGTCCATCGGAGTGCCATCTAGCGGCGTGGGCGGTTGCGGCTTGCCGGTCAGCGGTTGAATCAGGTCTCCGGTCGGTGCGACGTACAGCGTGCGGTTGCCATCGCCGCCTCGGAAGTCGCCGCCCCAGCCTTTCGCCCGCACGCGTGAGAAGTGATTGGCGAAGGCGTAGTATTGTGAGTTGGTCCACTTTTCGAGCGGGTGGTTGTGGCACTTGGCACACCCGATCGCCAGTCCGAGGAATGCCTGACTGACGTTCTCCGCCATCTCTTCAGGATCCTGGTGCAGGGCGTAGAAGTTCGTGGCGCCGTTATCGAACGAGCTACCACTGGCGACGACGATCTGACGAGCAAACTCGTCCCACGGGACGTTCGCCGCGACCTGCTTGTAGACCCAGTCGTAATACGCGTGCACGGCCTTCGGCCTCAGCTTCTGGCCGTTGATGAGCAGCATGTCAGACCAGCGGAAGGTCCAGTAGTCGACGAACTCAGGCCGTGCGAGCAGCGTTTCAATCACGCGGTCGCGTTTGTCGGCGGATGTGTCGGCGAGAAACACTCGGGTTTCTTCGAGTGTCGGCAGAGTTCCGATGGTATCGATATACGCGCGGCGAATGAACTCGCTGTCGCTCGCTGCCGGTGATGGCTTCAGTCGCAACGACTTCAGTTTCGCGAGCACCAGTTCATCGATGAAGTTGCGACGAGGCTCCTGTTCGAAGATGGCATCGTCTACCTTGTTGGCGAACGGACTGGTGATGCGCGAAATCACGATCTTGCTCGCGTACCACGCGGTGATGGCACCTTCGCCGGGACCGATGATTGAGACGCGGCCGTCGTTATCGACCTTGGCTACGGTTTCATCGGCTGACGTGAACTTCACCCAGCGCGTCACATCTTCGACACGCCCGTTGTTGAAGTGAGCCCGCACCAGGAGGTCTTGCGACTGAGCGCTTCCGAGCTGCACGGCTTCCGGCAGAATCTCCAAGCGTTCCACTTGAGCATCTGAGTCACTCGGCGGCTGGGCACCCGCTGCAATCCATTCTGCAATCACGCGGTAGTCGAGCGAATCTGTGTCGAACCGCAGGCCACCTTTATGAGGCAATGCCCCGGTGGGCTTGGTGAGCAACAGACTCTGGCCGGGATCAGCCAGTTCGATGCGACGTCCGCGTTGCTGCTTCACAATGTTGTTGTAGTCCGTCGCCGGGTCGTAGCCGCGCAGGCTTAACCGGAAACCGCCTTTGCCGGCCAGAGCACCGTGACAAGCACCTGAGTTACAGCCGGACTTGGCGAGGATCGACTCGACGTGATTGCGGAAGCTCCACTGATGCGGTTGCTCGATGCCCGCAACGGAGACTGTGGCTTGAGCGGACTCGCTGCCCGCTTTGAAGGTGATGGTCGTGGTGCCGTTTCCCTTGGGAATCACGATACCTTTTTCCACGACGGCCACGGCTGGATTGCTGGAAGCCCACTCTCCGTCGGCCTGACCAACAGCCCGGGCACCTGCGAATCGTTCTGCCAGCAGTCGCTGACGGTTCTCGACGCCCGAGAGCTTAAGTTCCAACGGCAACAGCTTCACCGCTGAATCTGCAGCGGACGCCGTGCTGGTCAGTAGACTCAGCAGACTCGCGCCCGCGAAAGCGGCCAACTTGTGATTCCACATAGACTCGATCTCTCAAAGCGTGGGCGGTGGATCGGTATCAGTTTTTTTAAACGGCTTGTTGAACGGCACTCATCACGCGAACCCGCTGATGTTCTTGGCTGGCGCTAGGCGGATGCAACCGATGTCGAAGCCCGCTCGAGTACGTAAAACAAACTTTCGGCCCGCACGTTGGCGGCCCAGGCATGCTCGCGAGCCTGACCATCAATGATGGGGATCTCACGCGCGATGCGTACGTCGAGCTTCTGCGTGAGGTCTCGGAAGTCGTGCATCGACATGAAGTGCAGGTTCGGTGTGTTGTACCACTCATACGGCAGTGACTGTGTCACCGGCGCCCGACCATGCAGCAGGATCTGCTGTCGAATTCTCCAGTGTCCGAAGTTTGGAACCACGACCAAAGCGCGACGTGCGATGCGCAGCATCTCGGCCAGCACCAGTTTGGGATGCCGGACCTGCTGCAAGGTCTGGCTGAGCACTGCGTAGTCGAACGAGTTGTCCGGAATGCCGACCACGCCATCGTCCAGGTTGGCTCGCAAAACGGGCACGCCGCGCGTGATCGTGCCGACGATGGCGGTGATATCGAGTTCCACGCCTTGCACCGAGCAGGCGTGCTGATCGCGCAGCAGGCACAGCAGGCGTCCATCGCCGCAGCCGAGGTCCACCACGCTGCTGCCACGTTCGATGTGCCGCATGATGAGCTCATCCAGCACGGCGGCGGAGGGATCCGGAAGGAAGATCTGCTTCTTACCCATAGTCTGTTGCGCTGGAAGATTCTGGACGTGGCTTGAGCTTTGAATGCTCTGGAAACGGAAAAGATAGCCCGTCCGTTGTTAAGGCTCCATGCGGTCGAGCGGTTTTCGGGCGTTATGCCTGAAGCTGGATGGGTTGCCGAGTGCCGGAACCGTTTCGCAGGATCGAGAAATCTCGGGGACAGGGTGAATCCAATATGAGCCGGCGCTGTCGTTGTACTGTTTCGACCCGTCGCGGACCGATCGATTTGAGTTAGACTTTGTGCCTATGACTCAAGAGAACTCTGCTCACGAACTACTGCTGCATCTGGACGGCGTTGGCAAGACCTTTCGCATGGGCGAAGTGTCCGTGCACGCACTCAAGACCGTGAATCTGGAGATCTATCACGGCGAGTTTCTGGTGATGGTCGGGCCAAGCGGTTCCGGCAAGACCACGATGCTGAACATCATCGGGGGACTCGACCAGCCTTCCTTCGGCAAGGTCTGGTACGGGGACGAAGATCTTTCCAATGTTTCGCAGCGTGAACTGACGCGCTATCGGCGTGAGACCGTCGGCTTTGTGTTCCAGTTCTACAATCTGGTGCCGACGCTGACCGCTCGCGAGAACGTCATGGTCGCGACGGAACTGGTCAAGAATCCGATTGATGTCGACGAAGCACTGCGGCTGGTGGGTCTGTCTGAACGCAGCAATCATTTCCCGTCACAGATGTCAGGCGGTGAGCAGCAGCGAGTCGCCATTGCCCGAGCGCTGGCCAAGAACCCGGAGCTCTTGCTGTGCGACGAACCAACTGGCGCGCTCGACTTCGAAACCGGCAAGAAGGTCCTGCGCCTGCTGGTCGATCTGAAGAACACACTCGGCAAGACGGTGCTGATCATCACACACAACGCGGCGATCGCTGAGGCAGCCGATCGCGTGGTGCGGTTGCGGTCTGGTGAGATCGTTGAGACACATTCGAACCCGCACCCCAAGCCGCCCGAGGACATCGAATGGTAAGAGTCCTCGATCGCAAGCTGCTGCGCGAACTGCGGCATCAGAAGGGGCTGCTTCTTGCCATCACAACGTTGGTGGCTGTGGGTGTGATGTGCTTCGTTTACATGCGATCTGCGCATCGAAACCTGAAGAACGCTCAATCGAACTACAATACCCAGTGCCGGATGGCCGACTTCTGGATCGACCTCAAGAAGGCGCCCATCGCGGAGTTGCAAGATCTCGCCGAACTGCGCGGGATCACCGAGCTGCGGCCAAGAATTCAGTTCCTCTGCACGGTCGATCTGCCGGACGCCAAAGAGCCGATCAACGGGCTGGTGCTGTCGATGCCCGACCGCCGCACGCCAGTCATCAATGATGTGATCCTGAAACGAGGCGACTACTTCACCGACCAGCGCCGCGACGAGGTGCTCGTGAATAACGCATTCGCGAAGAAGCACGGCATCAAGCCCGGCGACATTATTCACTTGATCCTTAACAACCGGCGGCAGGAGTTGCACGTTGTTGGCACGGCGATCAGCAGTGAGTTCACCTATCTGGTTGGTCCGGGGGCGATTTCTCCGGACCCGGAACACTTCGGGGTGTTCTATCTCAAGCAGACCTATGCCGAGGAGGTTTTTGATTTCGACGGAGCGGCGAATCAACTGGTTGGCTTGCTGGCTCCCGAACTGCGTGAGCACCCTGATGCGATCCTGCGAGCGGCCGAGGCCAGGCTGAAAACTTACGGTGTGTTCTCGGTCACACCGTTGAAAGATCAGCAGTCGCACCGCTTCCTGTCGGATGAGATTCGCGGCATCGGAACTTTTGCCGGCATGATGCCGATTGTGTTTCTGGCGGTCGCGGCCCTGGTGCTCAATGTCTTGCTGCTGCGGTTGATCGATCAGCAGCGCGTCGTCATCGGCACGCTGAAGGGACTCGGCTATTCAAACGCCGAACTGTTTCTGCACTTCACCAAATTCAGCAGCGTAATCGGGTTGGCTGGCGGACTGGTTGGCTGGGCGATGGGTTACCAGATGAGCGCGTGGGTGACCCAGATCTATCAGACGATGTTTGAGTTCCCCGAACTCAAGAACAACGTCTATCCCGAGTTGTACCTCATCGGCATGGCTATCAGCCTGACGTGTTCCGTGGCTGGCTCGTTCCGCGGGGCACGGGCGGCATTGAGCTTGCAACCTGCCGAGGCGATGCGATCAAAGCCGCCGGCCGAAGGTGGTCGAGTCTGGATCGAACGCATCCCAATGTTGTGGTCGCGTCTGAGTTCCGGCTGGCGCATGGTGCTGCGCAACATGATCCGGCACAAAGCCCGCACGATCGTGGGCGTCTTTGCCGCGTCGATGGGCGCTGCCATTCTGTCCTGCGGTTTCATTCTGCAGACATCGATGGGGTACCTGATTAGTTTTCAGTTCTCGAAGATCGATCGCAGCGATGTGGATCTGACGTTCAAGGATGAGCGTGGAGTCGATGCCCTATTCGATGCCCGCCGCTTGCCGGCGGTAGATCATGCTGAACCGATCCTCGATGTAGCCTGCGAGTTCTTCAACGGCCCTTACCGTCGCAAGGGCGTAATTCGCGGACTGATGCCGGACGCTCGGCTGACGACTCCGCGCGATATCCATGAAGACCGCATTCTGCCCCCGGAATCCGGGGTGGTCATTCCGCGCAAGCTAGCCGAACTGATGCATCTGCAACCGGGAGACATGCTGGAGTTTGAGCCCATCAAGGGTGTTCGCAAACACTGCCGCGTGCCCATCATCCGCCTGGCGGACAGCTATATGGGACTGATGGTCTATGCGAACATCGATTACCTGCGCGGGCTGATCGGCGAAGAGCAGGCCGTCAGCGGCGTGCAGTTGGAAGTCGACGAACGCCCCGAGGCGATGCGCGAACTCACGCGCACAGTGAAGCGACTGCCCGCCGTGCAGACCTACGTCTCGCGCAAGTCGATGATCCACAATCTCAACTCCACACTGGTTGAGATGCAGAATGTTTTCATCGGGATCATGGTCATTTTCGCGGGCGTGATCTTCTTTGCGAGTCTGCTGAACATGTCTCTGATCGGACTTGCGGAGCGTCGTCGCGAAGTCGCTACGTTCCTTGTGCAGGGCTACTCCGAATGGCAGGTCGGAGGTTTCTTCTTCCGCGAAACGATGGTGACCGCCATCGTCGGCACTCTGCTGGGGTTTCCCCTCGGTTATTTGCTCGTCTTCTGGCTGACCAAGAACTACGACACCGAGATGTTCCGGTTTCCGTTGCGGACTCCGCCCGTCGTCTGGGTCAAGACCTTCATGTGGGGCCTGGGGTTCGCCTTCGCGGCGCATGTCTTCGTCCAGCGCGAGATCAGTCGCATGGACTGGCGCGATGCACTCAGCGTTAAGGAATAGCTTCCCTCGATCGAACCGAATCACCGGCGGCCACGTTGTCCGCGGCGGCCGCGCGGACGTTTAACTTGCGCTTTCGCGGGCTCGGAATCATCGAGCGAGACTTCCTGCCCCATTTGCTTTTTGAGCTGCATGATGCGGTCGCGCAGTTGAGCGGCTCGTTCGAAGTCCAGTTGCTCGGCGGCGGCCATCATTTCGCTTTCGAGTTCGTTGATGAACTCCTGCGTGATGTACTTCGTTTCGTCCTGTCCACCGATCTGCTGCACGACTTTTCGTGCGGAGACTTCTTCTTCGATACCGCGTTTGATCGCCTTGCGAATCGTTTCCGGAGTGATGCCGTGCGCTTCGTTGTAGGCCATCTGCAACTCGCGACGGCGGCGGGTTTCCTCCATGGCGCGGTGCATCGACTCCGTCACCGTGTCGGCATAGAGAAGGACCTCGGCGTTCACGTTACGGGCCGAGCGACCAATCGTCTGAATGAGGCTGGTCTCACTGCGCAGGAAGCCTTCTTTGTCGGCATCCAAAATGGCGACGAGCGACACCTCGGGCAGATCGAGTCCTTCACGCAGCAGGTTCACGCCAATCACCGCTTCAAACTTGCCTTCGCGTAGTTCACGCAGGACCTCGACGCGCTCGATGGCGTCCAGTTCTGAGTGCAGCCATTTGCACTTCACGCCTTCTTCGATGAAGTACGTCGTCAGGTCTTCGGCCAGACGTTTGGTCAAAGTGGTGATCAGCGTACGCTCACCCTTCGCGGATCGCTTGCGGACTTCGGCCATCAGGTGCGGCACCTGGCCGCGCGCCGGGAAGACGTGCACGAGCGGGTCGACCAGTCCCGTCGGGCGAATGATCTGCTCGACGACTTCGCCGCCGGTTTGTTCGAGTTCCCAATCTGCCGGTGTGGCCGACACGAAGATGGTCTGCCCGCGTTTGCGATCCCACTCCTCAAACTTGAGCGGCCGGTTATCAAGCGCCATCGGCAAGCGGAAGCCGTGCTCAACGAGCGTTGTCTTGCGCGAGTTGTCGCCCGCCCACATCGCTCGGACCTGCGGGATGGTCGCGTGCGATTCATCCACCAGCAGCAGGAAGTCTTCCGGGAAGAAGTCGTACAGCGTCGAGGGCGAACTGCCCGGTTCGCGCCCGGCCAACGCGCGACTGTAGTTCTCAATGCCGGGGCAGAAGCCGGTTTCGCGCATCATCTCGATGTCGTAGCGCGTACGTGCCAGCAGTCGCTGAGCTTCCAGCAGCTTGCCGTGATCATTGAAGAACTTCAGACGTTCCTGCAGTTCAGCTTCGATAACGCTGCACGCCCGGGCCATGCGGTCCTGCGGCATGACGAAGTGCTTGGCCGGGTAGATGTAGATGTTGCTGACGCGCCGGATGTCTTCACCGGTTAGCGGATTGATAACCGTGATCTTCTCGACTTCGTCGCCCCACATCTCGATGCGATACGCAAACTCTTCGTAGGCGGGCCAGACTTCCACGACGTCGCCGCGAGCCCGGAACTTCGCTCGCGAGAGTTCAATGTCGTAGCGGTCGTACTGGATGTCGATCAGTCGCGAGAGCAGTTTGTCGCGTTCGAACTCTTCGCCCACCACGAGTGGAATCATCATGGCGAGATAGTCGGCCGGTGAACCCAAACCGTAGATACAACTGATGCTGGCCACGACGATGACGTCGCGCCGCGTGGCCAGTGCGCTTGTTGCCAGCAGCCGCAGTCGCTCGATCTCATCGTTGATCGCCGAATCTTTCTCGATGTAGATGTCGCGCTGCGGGATGTAAGCTTCGGGCTGGTAGTAGTCGAAGTAGCTGACGAAGTAGGCGACCGAGTTATTCGGGAAGAAGTCTTTGAACTCGCCATAGAGTTGCGCCGCCAGCGTCTTGTTGTGCGACAGCACCAGCGTCGGACGATTCAGCCGCGCGATGACGTTGGCCATCGTGTACGTCTTGCCGGAGCCCGTCACGCCGAGCAGCAGTTGATTGCGCTTGCCTTCTTCAATGCCGCGTGTCAGCGCGTCGATGGCCTTCGGCTGATCTCCACCGGGGGCGTACTCACTCACAAGCTCAAAGTTCGACATAGGCTATTCAAAATCCGTCTTAGTACAGTCGTAACCCAACTCGGCATAAGGCGAACGCAGTCTCATCATGTCAGGATCGTTCAGATCAAGCCGCTGAATGATCGCCGTGCCGCATGAGTTCTTACCCGTCAGCAGGAACGGTGTATCGACAGACCACAGGAAATGGTCGTGCCAATGTTGAGTTCTGGGATGGAACAAGGGCGCCTTTTGACTGGTCTCCGGATCCAGCCCGTCAAAGTAATTGAGTTTTCTTCCATTACAAACAGGGCACGCGAACGCCAGGTTGTCTTCTGAATTTCGCCCGCCAGCACTGACTGGGTGGATGTGATCGATCTCGAATCGACCGACTTGGAATCGGCTGGTGAGCAGGCAGTATTCGCAGCGCGCTCCCGCACGTCGAATCACCTCATTCCGGCGCGATTCAGGGATTCCGGTCACGATAATGCCGCGAGATCCGGGATTGCTGCTCGCAAACGCTGCAGTGCCACAGCCGCTTCCGCTTTCTCCAGTGTTCGACTCTTCCAAAAATCTACCAGCGACGAATATTCCTCAAGTTCCGCTTCTCTCAACGAATCCTTGCGCTGTCCGAGGTCTCGGAGGCGAGACTCAAGCGAGGCAGGCAGATCCGATTCTGCCAGCCTTTGCAAAGCGGCGACTGACCCCTCGATCGCCCGTCTTGGTTGAGGATCAACGGAATGTGCTGCTGGCATCAATCAAGCTCCCGGTAAGAACACCATTATCGCGTTCAACTATCTTACGGTTGACAGAAGCGCCAAGCTACTTTGGATTTCGCGAGCACCTTCACGATCGGAGCAGGTGCTCTACTTGAGGGAGTGCAGCATGTTAAGGTCCGCGCCGGCGCGAATCCTGATCGTTGATGACGATGCAGATATCCGCGCCAACCTGTGCGACATTCTGGAGATGTTTGGTTACGAGCCGTCGAGTGTCGGAACGTCGGGTGAAGCGTTGCGGTTTCCGAGCTTGTCGAGCGTGTCCGTGATCCTGCTGGACCGTCGATTGCCAGATCTGCGCGCGGAAGAAGCTCTGCCTTTGTTGCGTGAACTGGTCCCGGAAACGGATGTAGTGATTGTCACCGGACACGCGGATCTCGACAGTACCATCTCCGCACTGCGACTGGGTGCATCCGACTATCTGCTGAAGCCCATCAACCCCGAAGCCCTGCGTATTTCGATCGAGCGGTGTCTGGAGGGACGGCGTCTACGCAATGAAAAGCAGCGGACAGAGGCAGTCTTCCGACAACTCGTCGAATCAGCCGGCAGCGTGATCACGATCACCCGGCCCGACCATTCAATCGTCTATCTCAACCCGTTCGCAGAAAGTTTGTTGAGGTCGCTGGACGGTCTCGATCGGAGTCAACGTGGTATCGCTGCGCGGATCGACCCGGCGGATCGCGAGCGGGCGCTGGCAGCCTTCGGACGAGTGCTCAACGGCGATGAACTGCACGACTTCGAGTTCAGTGTGGCCAGCCGCAGTGGAGAGCGTCGCTGGCTGTTGTGCAACGCCCGTCGACTGGACGACTTCGAAGGCGGCCCTGCGGTGCTGCTGGTCGGGCACGACATCACCGCCCGGCGGGACGCGGAGCAGGACCTCAAGCTGTTGAACGCGGCGATCGCCAATCTCGAAGAGGGTGTGCTGCTGACGAGGATCGAAGACTCCTGGCTGGAATCCCAAGTCGTTTATGTGAATGCCGCGCTGTGCCGCATGATGCGCTGCGAACCGAATGAGATCATTGACAACGGCCCGCGGTTGTTCATTGATTTACTGGCGAACTCGTCGCTGCTGGCACAGATTGATGCGACGTTGATCGCAGGCAGTTCATTCACTGGCGAGTGCCTGGCGCGGCGGAAGGATGGCACCGGGTTTCCGATTGAACTGCACCTGTCTCCTGTGACGGATGCAACCGGCCGACGAACGCATGTGGTTTCCACGATTCGCGACATCACGGAACGTCGTGCCGGTGAAGAACGGTTGCTGCGGTCGGAGCGACTGGCTGCGATTGGCAAGGCGATGACCGGGCTCGCTCACGAAAGTCGCAACGCGCTGCAGCGCGCTCAAGCCTCACTGGACCTGCTGGCCATCGATCTCGAAGGCAACGACCAGGCCACGAAGCTCATCAAACGCATTCAGGTGGCTCAAGGCGATCTGCATCGGCTGTACGAAGACGTGCGCGAGTACGCCCGGCCGTTGCGGATTGAACCCCGTCGGCATCGGATTGATGAACTATTGAGGGAGGCGTGGGATGAACTCATTCTGCAGCGTGCCGGACGCGAGACTTCCCTCACCGAGGTCATCGAAACGGATGACCTGCTGTGCCATGTGGAGGCCTTCGCGATCAAGCAGGTGTTTCACAATCTGCTCGACAATTCGCTGGCAGCGTGCGCGCAGGAGTCGCACATCACAGTGACTTGGGGTGAAGTTGACTGGCACGGAGGGTCGGCGTTGTGGGTGTCGATTCGGGACAACGGCCCTGGTGTCAGCATGGAACAACGCGCGCGAATGTTCGAAGAGTTCTTCACTACCAAGACGCGCGGCACGGGTCTCGGCTTGGCGATCTCGCGCCGCATTATTGAAGGTCACGACGGCTGCATCAGCGTGGGCGACCCAGGGCATCCCGGTCTGGAGATGATCATCATCCTGCCGCGGCGTCCCGACCTGGCCGCGACCGCTTTGGCAGTTGAAAAGTAAGCGTCGATTGCCACGCCGCGAGCATCGCGCGGCGAAGCAGGTACCGGACGTTTACCGCAGCTTCGCTCCGACCTTTTCTTCGCAGGACTTGATGACCGACTGCTGCGCGGCTTCGACTTCTTCGTTGGTCAGCGTGCGATCAGCAGCGCGGTAGTTCAACGTCAGCAGGTAAGATTTCTTGTCGGCGGGCAGTTGCTTGCCACGGTATTCGCCGCTGAAGGACGCAGACTGGAAGTGAGCCCCTGCAGCCGCAGTGACAACTTCTTCGATCTGGTCCCACGTGACGGATTCGTCGAGCACAAAGTTGAGGTCGCGGCTGACGGTCGGGAACGCGGGCAGTTCGACGAACTTGGGTCGCAGGTCTGCCGTAGTTTCCAGGACGGGTAAGGAAACCTCAGCGGCAACAACGACGTCGCGCAGGTCGAGTTGATCGGTCACCGTACGGGTGAGTTCGCCCAGCCAGCCCCACTGCTTGCCGTTCAGGAAAACTTCAGCGCCGCGGCCATCGACGAATCCGGGATTGTCGCAAGGCTTCACTGTGATCTGCGAAGCCGGGTTCACGCGTTGAGCGATTGCCAGCAACACGCCTTTCATTTCGGTAAAGCTGCGACCGCTGACCAGGCCGATCATCTTGGGCTCGGCTTCGGGATTACCCGGATCAGCATTGAGGAACACAGCCGACACTTCGAACAACTGCGCGTTGAAGTTGCCTTGTCGTTCATTGTTGCGACGCGACTGCAGCAAGCTCGGAATTATGCTCGGACGCAGAGCCTTCAACTGCGAAAACTTCTCGTGATCGACGCTCAGAATGTTCGCCTGCGGACGCGGGCTGAAGAGCGCAGCCAGCTTGTCATCGACCAGCGACAGCGTGATGGACTCGAAGAAACCCGCACCAGTCAGCACTTCGGCGACGCGTTCTACAACTCGGTCACGTAACGATTTCTGGCTGACGGTCAGCGGCACAATCGCGTCTTCGGGGATCTTGTCGTAGCCATAGATGCGCGCGACTTCTTCAATCAGGTCAATCTCTCGCGTGACATCGCGGCGACGCCAGCTCGGCACCAGGAACGACGCGGAATCAGCATCATCCGCTCGTTTCTCGGTACGGGTCTGAGTCCAATGACTCGAACTCTTCGGTGTGCTCACCAACTCCATCCCGAGTGCCTGCAGAATGCGTAAGACCTCGGCAGTGGGCACTTCAATACCCAACACCTTTTTGAGACGAGCAAACCTCAGCGTTACCGACTTTGTGTCCTTGGCAGCCGGCTTACCGACATCAACCGCGCCTGCCAGCAACTCGCCGCCAGCCACCTGCAGAATCAATTCGCAGCAGCGACGACTGGCCCAGTCGAGTTGATAGGGATCGACGCCACGTTCGAAGCGGTAAGACGAATCGCTATGCAGTTTCAGTGCGCGTGCCGTCGCGCGAATAGACCTAGGCGCGAAGTCCGCCACTTCGATCAGAATGTTTTTTGTCGAGCTGGAGATCTCGGTGCTCGCACCACCCATCACACCCGCGATAGCGACTGGCCGAGTCGCGTCCGCGATGACGCACATTTCCGGCGTGAGCTTGTATTCCTTGTGGTCAATCGCCTGAATCGTTTCGCCTGCACGCCCGCGTCGCACGACGATGCGATGTTCGCCGAGCTTGTCGTAGTCGAATGCGTGCAGCGGTTGACCACACTCCATCAGGACGTAATTCGTGACGTCTACGATGTTGTTGATCGACGCAATCCCCAGCGTTTCCAGACGGTTCTTGAGCCACGCGGGACTCGAGCCAACCTTCGCGCCTTTGATCACTCGCGCGATGTAACGCGGGCAGAGGTCTTCGCTCTCGATGGTCACGGATGTCGCGCTGCTGGCGGCAACGGCTGATTCCTGGACGGTGGCTGGTGGGATCGTCAGCGCCGTGCCGTAACACACCGCCGCTTCGCGCGCTACACCGATCTGTCCGAGACAGTCGACTCGATTGCTGGTGACTTCCAGATCAATCGCGGTGTCGCTGCCAACGGGCTTCACCCATTCCAGATTGAGACCGGCCATCATCAGCCGCTGGGCGCACTCTTCGGCAGGCACCGACAGCTTCACATACTCTTGCAACCAGTCCCAACTGACGATCATGAAACATTCCTCAAGTGAAAAGGCTCGACAGACCATTCCGTCCATCGAGCCGTAAGAGTCTGCAAGTACGGTACTCTATTGCCCGTGCCAGACCTCGCAATGCCGCTACTGGTGGAGCCAGCTTTGATCCCGCATCCAGTCCTGCAATCGGTCACTCCAGGCGTCGCACGGATGGCCGATGTCCCGCCTTCCGTAACCGTGCCCACCCGATGCATACACATGCAGTTCCGAGTGGATCTTGGCGTTCTGCAGGGCGGTGAAAAGCAGCACGCTGTTGGCAACTGGCACCCCGTCATCCGCTGAATGGGCGAAGAACATCGGCGGGGTCGTTGAATCAATCTTCACATAGTCTGGCAGCACCTGAGGTTTATCTTTCTGGATGAACCCACCCGGATAGACCAACGCCGCGAAGTCGGGCCGTGCAGAGACTTCATCGATCTTGTCGCTGGCTGGGTACTGGCGCTGGGCATGCAGAATCGCAGCGAGCCCTGCAGTCTCACCGCCGGCGCTGAAACCGAGAATCCCGATCCGCTTTGGGTCGATGTTCCATTCCTTGGCCGAACTGCGAGTCAGGCTGATCGCACGCTGAGCGTCCTGCACGGCGGCTTCCCAGCGTTTCTCGGGATTGCGGGCTGGCACCCGGTACTTCAAGACGATGCCGGTCACGCCAATTTGGTCGAACCAGGACGCAACCTCGGTGCCCTCCAAATCCATGGCCAGGATGTAGTGCCCCCCGCCCGGGCACACGATGACCGCCGGACGCGGTTTTCCGGTGGTGCTGCCATAAATCGTCAGAGTGGGCGTAGAGACATTCGCCAACTTGATAATCTTGCGACCGCCGATGAGTTTGTCCGTTGGTTTGTTGATGTCTTGCTCAGGAGGCAGTTCTTTGACCTCGCCTGGCGCCTTACCCGGCCACACATTGACGACCGTGGGTTCGGCGGCCCACGTGGATGTGCTGACCGCAAACGCTATCGCTCCCAGCAGCGCGCGACATAAAGCATGATGGACTGGCATTGCAAACTCCGGGGAATTCGAGTTCTCAAGACCGCTCTAGAAACAGACGTAACCACACTCAGGCGACGTCACGAACTACCGATCCCTCAGAGACCGGCAGAATTCAGCTCTGCTCGGTATCCAGCATCGCGTCCACAAAACTTGGCGGATCAAACACAGCCAGATCATCGATCTGCTCGCCGGTGCCGACGTACTTCACCGGGATTCCCATGCGTTGGCGAATGGCCACCACGATGCCGCCCTTGGCCGTTCCATCCAGCTTCGCGAGCACCAACCCGGTGCATTTGACTGCATCGGAAAAGTGCTGCGCCTGGCTGAGTCCGTTCTGGCCGGTTGTGGCATCCAGCACCAGTAGGCTTTCATGCGGAGCACCGGGGAGTCGCTTGGCGATGACTCGATGCACCTTGCTGAGTTCTTCCATCAATCCGGCTGAGCTTTGCAACCGGCCCGCCGTATCGATGATGCAGACGTCCTTGTTTTTGGTCGCCGCGAGATCACAACCAGCAAACGCCACGGCGGCGGGATCTGTGCCGCTAGGTTTGGTGACGATCTCGCAACCGAGTCGCTTACTCCACAGCGTCAATTGTTCAACAGCCGCCGCGCGGAACGTGTCGCCCGCTGCCAGCACGACCGACTTGCCAGACTTCTGCAAGGCGTTTGCCAGCTTCGCGATCGACGTTGTCTTGCCCACCCCGTTCACACCGGCCACCAGGATGACTGTCGGCCCGGGACTCTGCAGTTTGAGCGGCGAGAGCATGTTGTTGGGGTCGTAATGCAGGTCACCCGAACCTTCGAGCAGCGACCGCAGTTTAGCTTTGACTGTCGCCCAAATCTCCTTCAGGACCACGGTGCGCCCCAAGTGCTTTTCGCGCAACTCGGCAACAATCGCTTGAGAAGCCGTAAGCCCCATATCCGTCAGCAGCAGCCGTTTTTCGAACTCTTTGAGCTTCGATTCGTCGAGGATCTCGCCCGCTTTGAAGAGGTCGCGAACATCTGTACGCAAGACCTCTTTAGTTTTCTGAAATGCTCCCTTGAGCTTATCGAACAGACCCATCGCACCCACTCTCCGCCAAACACACTCGCGCGAGGACAGACTGATTCCCCACAATTCTTAGCGGAAACCTATTCGCTGGACGGTGGAATTGCCATCAGGGGTTGATCTTGGGCGACCGGCAGAGCATCGGCGATGGACACGTCCCGCGTCCGTGTCCGCCTCGTACTCAATCCTTGGAGACCAGGGAAACGCGTCATTGGGTGCTCTATTTATCGTCAGGTCGCGAGCAACGCTTGTGATGCCAGAAGATCTTGCACAGAAGTTGTCGGAGGGATCTTACTTCTTGCGAAACCTGTGGTGTTGCAAAAACTTCGGCGTCTCGATCAAGGATGAGTCATGGCAGTGGCGTGCGGGAGTGCAGGGGAGCAATGCAACTGTGACGACGGCTTGCGTGACATTCGCCGTGAGCGCAGTCTGCGACAAAACACGCTGGCCCTCACCGGAATATGGTGCTTGCTGACTTGTACCTTTGGCCTCGCGATGTGGATGGAGCACATCGCTCCGGATGAAGCCAACGGACCTCAGAACATGGTCCCGCAACTGATCCTGCTCTGTGCAAGTCTCGTGGCTTCAATCGTGGGCTGTGTGGTGACCGTTGGAGTTTTCCGATTCTCGCCGGGCGTCAAAAAGCTGCTGTGCGGCTATTGCATCGTCTCTCTAATCTTGTTTCCGCTAGGCACAGCCTTCAGCAGACTGATCTTCCTTGAGGCGATCTGGAAAACATCGCCATCTCTTTTAAGCGTCGAGTATCAGCGTGCGGTCGCTCGTTCTTCGAAGAATCCGCATCGCATGTCCGCTATGGGATGGATCGCCGTCGTCTTGTTGCTGTGCCTCGTGGCTGCATTCTGTTGGGTTATCCAATTGCCGGAAGACGTCCGTCACATGAACGCGCGAGCGAGACAGTCTCAAATGCAGCAGTGATACGGGTGATGCCGATTCACTGCTTGAGGCCCATCGGGTGGCACAGCAACCGATGCCTGAGCTTCAGAAGTACCGGGCCGACTGCCTCTGGTGGCGCGGGTTGCGATTGGATCGGCAACCTTCACTCGCATGCGTTCGTGGCGCTGTCCGATGAATGCAACTCCCTGTTCAGCAATATCGCTCCAGCGCTGAGACCAGTGGGTGATCATCATCAACCAGGCCACGCACAGCAGATGTGAACCCAGCCATGTCGGACAAGAACAGGGGAACATAGATCAAGCCGCCACCGTCTACGGACAGTGTCAGATACCGGAGTCCGAATAACTTACTCGCCGGATTTGCTCGATCTCGTCCCAGGTGACGGTGCGGTAGATGCCCCAGAAGTTGTAGCTTCGAATTGCGTCTGGCAACACATAAACGGGACACAAGGAAACAGTGACAGCTAACATCGCGCCCGAACCCAACGTGGCACCGAGCGCTGGAAGTGCCGCAGACAAAGGGCGTCCTGTTATGTAGTTGAGTCCAGTCGCGACCGCCCCGATCAGTCCCCAGAATTTGACGTTCCAGCGCCACACTACGGAGAAAGACGAACGAAACACCAGTTGCTGATTCGCCTTCATGAATCCCTCCGACGCCTCATAAGAGTGTGGCAGCGCGATCATACTTTGCTGATTTCAACTCTCCCGTAGGGCGGCGGCGAGACAGATCTTCAACCGGCATTTTCTATTTTGGATCAATGGACTGCCCGGTCGTAACGGGCGTTTTTGCGAGTGAACTCACCTCTCGAAACAGAATCATCAACGCTGCAGAAGTCGCCATCGCGCCTGTAGCAGCCAGGAAAAAACCGAACGGGAGCGTATCGCCTCTGTTGGGGAACAGACTGCTCATCGCAATGAACAGAGGCCCAAAGCTCGCACAAGCGGGAAATAAAGCTTTCGACATCTCTGATTCTCCGAAGTCTTTCATAACGCAGTTGTTCGATCGCTTCGTCGACTATCATTCGCCGGAGAGCACACAACACGACATCGACCGGCGATAACGCATCAATCGCAGAATGGACTTCTGGCTCATTGAGCTTTTGCAGTCCAATCGCCCCATGACCAGCTTAGCCTGCACGTGCCGTAGGTGCTGATGACTCTACTGCAAGGCGTTCTGCAGCACACGTTGCGCTGAGTTCCTGAGAGTTCCCGCCTGACGTCTGAACCGTAGGGGAAGCCATGGGTTGTTTGCGGACTGCACTTGATCAGTTCAATAGAGGTGTTCGGGTGCGGCCGGTCTCAGACCACCACGTGATTGGGGAACGAGTCCTCTATCAAATAGCCTGGCTGTCTTCTGCTTCGGCGTCAGAATCTTGCCCTGAGTTCGTTATCACTCCATCTCTTGACCAAGGGACCCAACCTGCGGCGATACCGCCAACCAACCCGGTTGTGATTGTCCCTGCTTGCAGGATGTACCACCCATACCACGGCTTCCAATTTGGCAGCGCCATCGTTCGCCCACTCAGCCTGACAAAGAGTCCGGGGTCGATGCGGTGAATCACCAACATCGCGATCTCCATGCTGACCACGTAAAAGAGTGCCCACGCCATGACAGCGAATGCGAGCGAATATCCAAGCTTGGCGTTCATGCTGAATGCCCCAGTGAAAAATGGGCGGCACGTCCTTGAGCTTGCGATGGGCGTGATTGTTCATCGACCACGCCCTTCCCGTTGGTCAGGGACGTGCCACCCAACGCTGATCACGGCACTGGCACCTGACTCGGTGACTGCAGATACGCGATCAGGTCGCGGATCTGTTCTTCGTTCAGCAGGCCGAGCAGGTTTTCGGGCATCATCGACAGCTTTGAATCGACCTGCTCTTCAATTTCGTCCTTCTGAATGGTGAGGCGTTCGATTGCGGTTTGGACCGTAAGAGTTTTTTCGCTGCGTTCAACGATCACCCCATTGAGGATTCGACCGTCTTCCAGAGCGAAGACCGTCATACGAAAATTCTCCGAAACCGTCGCACTCGGATCGATGATGTTTTCCAGCAAATAGTTGAGATTCACTCGTTGCGCGCCGGTCAGATCAGGTGCGAGCTTCTTGCCTTCGCCAAAGAGCGTGTGGCAGTTCGCGCAGCTCTTGGAGAATAGCAATCGGCCTTGCGATGCGTTCCCCTTCGCCAGCGTTTCGGGAGTCAGCTTCGTTCGCAGTGCTGCGATCAGTGCCGTTTTCTCTTTGGACTGCTGTTCCAGTTCGGGCCACAGCTTGGCGACGTCGGCTGAGATGTTCGCATCGCCGAGATTCTGCATCTGCCGCAGTTGGAACGCCGACACGTCGCCGCGCGGGATTTTTCCATCCTTCACTGCGCTTAGTAGAACGCGAGCAAAGCTCGGACGAGACACCAGCGTGCTGATGACTTCCAGCTTCGCTTGTGGTTGGAGTCCCTTATAACGAGCCACGAGCAACCCTGATGTCTCAGCGTTATCAAACGCAGCCAGTCCGCGCACGGCATCGACCACCAGTTCCCGATTGCCGACCAGGTTCTGTAGCAGTGGTACGAGGTTGTCCGCCCGAGCCACCACCAGAGCCTTCAACGCGGCCCGGCGTTCGTCGGTTGTGGCGCCGTTATTCTCAGCGATCTTGCGAAGTTCATCCATCGCCCGGCCATTGCCAAACACGACCGATAGTTCGCGCGTCAGAGTCTGGATCTCGGTGCTGCCGTTCCTTGCCAACAGACCGGAGACCAGCTCCCAGTTGGTCGGAGTCGGAGCCTTGCGCCAGCCCTTCAGGCCGGTTGAAGTGCCCTTGAGCAGGTCCAGCTTCATAGCGTCGCTGGTTTGCATCAGACCGAGCAGTCCGATCAGTTTCTCGACGGGTTCAGGAGCGCGCTCGATGTTGCTGGTGAGCCGTCGCGCGATGAACTCGCGAACGAGTGGAATCTTAGAGATGGCCGCGAGCTTCACCGCCTCATCTGATTGAGCCGGCACGGCTCCTTCGATGCCGTACCACAACATCAACGGAAACACTCGATCATCAGCGAGTTCAACATGCTGGGCGAGGGCGTTCGCAATGATCCACCGCTTGTTGAGAGGCAGTTTTTGCAATGCTGAGGCCAGATGAGTCAGCACCAGACCTGACTTGTCGCTGGTGGCCACAGACACCAGCTTCGTGAGCATGCTGTCCGTGGGAGCCGGTCCATCAGCGATGAGTTGAATCGCAACCACGCGATGATGCTCATCGGATTCATTGAGCGCCTTCATGATGACGGCTTCGTCCGCAAGTCCGGCCGCGTGCAATGTGCGGAGCGCCCAGATGCCATTCAGGCGCCAGGCTTCCCGCATGTCACCTTCAGAAGAGTTGCGTCGTGCTGCTCGCCCGATTGATTCGAGCAGTCCCTTCTTGATAGCCTCGACATCGCGTCGATTGGCAATTCGTTCCAGCAGGTTTCTTTGAATGGCAATGTTCGAGTGCTGGGAGTTGAGCCCCATCATACCCGCGCCCTGGGCGGAATCGACATGAGCCACGGACGCATTGCTGACCGGCCCTGTGACTCGCGCCTTCTCGTAGTTCAATCGGAAGATTCTTCCCGAGGAGCGGTGCACGCCATCGTTTTCGTGGCACTCGCCAACATCCGACCAGTCTGCCAGATAGATTTCCCCCAACCGACCGAAGATGAGATCCACAGCACGAAAGTAGGGATCAGAAGTCGACGCAAAATCGGCCGCATGCTTGGCAACGTAGGTTGCACCTTCCCGATGCACCGTATCGCGGTTGAGACGATGACCGTGCAGATTCACCGTCAACACCGAACCGCCGTACTCCTTCGGCCAGTTCATACCCGGAGACGGTGGGATGTAGAGCAGTCCCGAGTGAGCATGTCCGCCGCCTGCCTTGTCGGTGGTTGGCGTGACACCCAGCTTGCGGATGTCGCTCCAGTTTTCGACGGTGTCCCAGTGAAAATGGTCGGCGGTTTGTTCGATGGATTGATAGACGTTGGGATTGAGGTGCTCACCGTACATGCGACGGAAGTAGGCGCCGGGGATCGCGTGCCAGAGGTGGCCGATCACGGTGTTGATGAAGAACAGCTCGCCGTTCTCGTCCCAGTCCATGCCCCACGGATTGGTGGTGCCGTTGCAGACGACTTCGAAGACGTGCCGCGTGGGATGGAAACGCCAGATGCCCACATTCATCGGCGTGCGTTGGTCAGCGGTCGCTCCGGGGCGGCCGACGAAGCTCGTTTGCAGAATGCCGTGGCGGCCATATAGCCAGCCGTCTGGTCCCCAACGCAAGCCGTTGACGATGTTGTGCCTGATGGCGGAATCGTTCCAGCCGTCGAGCATCACAATGGGCTCGCCGTCCGGCACGTCGTCGCGGTTCTTGTCAGGAATGAAGAGCAGCTTCGGAGCGTCCAGCACCCAGATGCCGCCGTAGCCGATCTCAACACTGGTCAGTCGCCGACCGTTCTCCCAGAAGACCTTGCGTTTGTCGGCCTTACCGTCGTTGTCAGTGTCTTCCAGAACGATGATGCGGTCTTTGAGCTTGTCGTTCCAACCGATGCTCGACTCGGCGTAGGTATAGTTCTCCGCAACCCACAAGCGGCCGCGTTCATCCGTTGCGATGCCGATCGGATTACGCACGTCCGGTTCGTGGGCGAACATTGTCGCCGTGAAGCCTTCCGGCAGCTTCAACGCTTTGAGCGACTGTTCCGGTGTGAGGAACGGAATCGGGGCCTTTTCGGTGTCCGGACCGGGTTCGAACTTAGTCGGTTCGTCGCCCAACGTGGCCGTCGCCAGAAGAGCCCACAGACATCCGCCCATCAGGCACTTAAGAACCTGCTCGCATTTCATAGAGAACCTCACCCGCGCCAAAGTCTGAAGAGGAACTGCCAGAGTCTGCATCTTGGCGTATCCAGTTAGGAATTCGAGTCTGCACGTGCCCGACACCGTTGTCACAGTGGGTGCAGAGTTCTCTGAAAGAACCACCACAGCGGCAGGCATTCATCTCAAGGCCGTTCCTGCGGCCGATATTTTCGAGTCTCTACAAAAATGCACCCGGTGGTTCGTTACGCACGAAACCTTGGGTTGGTAGCGTGGTTGAATGCTCTGCGACCGACCCTTTCGTGCGCGGGCCAACGCGAACTTTCGGGCAGCAAAAGCAGTGACTCGGCGAAGTGCAAGCTCTTCGCGGGGCTCTTAAGAAGGCGACTTAAGATCAAATTCTACTTGTAGTTAGCAGCATCGAGGGCCAACTGAGATGAACCGACTGCCCGTTCGCCGCTCCGGAATGACACTGGTAGAACTACTGGTGGTGATGGCCATCATCGCGGTTCTGGCGTCGCTGTTGCTGCCCGCCGTGCAGAAATCGCGCGAAGCGGCGCGACAGACAGAATGCCGGAACAACCTCAAGCAGTTCGGCATCGCCCTGCACGCTTACCATGCGTCGGTCGGCTCATTCCCGGTGGGTGCGTCGTATGCTCCGGAACGGGGC
>JAKFWA010000045.1 GCA_021732995.1 Planctomycetaceae bacterium
ATTCCCCTGTGCTTGATTCCCCTGTGCTTGATTCCCCTGTGCTTGATTCCCCTGTGCTTGATTCCCCTGTGCTTGATTCCCCTGTGCTTGATTCCCCTGAGCTTGATTCCCCTGAGCTTGATTCCCCTGAGCTTGATTCCCCTGTGCTTGATTCTCGGCAGGTCGCTGATCGTTGCGGGCCGGAGCCTCACCGGGTCTGTTGGGGTCCTGGACGCCATCGACTTTCACAAGGGCTCGATCCGAGGCTTCCTGAATCTTGTCGCCGATCTGATCAATCAGCGTGTTGGCGGCGTACGCGCCGTCCGGCTGGGGCAGCAGCAAGGCTACCAGCATGATGCCCGCCGCTAGAACGCTGCCGATCGTCACCCATGTCAGGGCCATCTTGTGAGGCATCTGTAAGCCACGTTGCCTCAGATAACGTCGCAGGCCAAGGAAACTTGTCAGCATCAACAAGCCTAGAGCGGCCCCGACGTAGATGAAGACACATCGAAACGCGAACGCTCGGTCCAACGCCCGATGCTCGGGAATCAAAGCCTGTCCGAAGCCGAACAGCGGCAACGCCACCAGAGAGAAGTAGACCACCCACAAGCCCGGCGCGTGGCCTTTGCCGGTCCGCTCAGGCGCATTGAGGAACAGTCGCTGCCAGAGCGGCGGCCGGCGTTCTTCGGGCTTGGCCTCAGATTGACTACCATCGGCGCCGAGTTCGGGCCTGTCAGCGACTCCCGCGATCTGCAACAGCCCTTCGCCTGAGGCATCTTCAGAATCGTCAATCAGCGTGCAGTCCCAAGTCAGCTTGTCCGAGCACCACCAGATCAGCGCGAGGCACCCGATCGAGAGCAGTTGCTTCTCCGGTACAAACTGCATGATCGCCAGCGAAACGGCAACACCTAGCCCGAGCGTAAAAACGCTGGCGGACGCTCGACCGCTCTCAATAGCAATGCGGCCGATGAGCACCTGCCCGACCACAAACCAGCCCAGCACCCACCGCAGCCGGTCGCTGTAGCCGCCCTGATAGAACAAAGTCTGCAGGAAGAATACCAGACTCCCGACCAGCAGCATGATGAGCACGGGCGTCACGGCGATGGCGAGATAATCCGGCAACGTCTTTTCTGGTTTGAGTTTAGCCATGCTCGCTGCGCCGCTCCGATCAAGCTCTCCTAAGCCGGGAAACGCCATCAGCAAGCGATCGTACGCGGACGGAGAGGAACGTCAATTCCGAAGAGATCACCTGAATGTGAACACAGGCACCTCTTATGGCAGTCTCAGTCACCGTGAGGTTTTCTTCGCTTTACCGCCAACCGGACTGATTGAGCCATAGGTGTCATTGATCGCATCGGGATTGGCCAATACGATTCTGTCATCAGTGGCGGCTGATGCGAATCGTTCGCAGCACTATGATTGACACCGAGGCGTCTCAGGAAGGTCGGTGAACATTGTGATTAGACCAGTCAGCAAATCGGTCTGCCGCCCGTATAGTCTCTCTGGGAGCAGGGGAAGGATGGCGGGAAAGCGAGCCGACAAGCCTGAAAAACTCAAAGGCCACGCACTTCGCAACTTCAATTTGCGGAAGCGATCCTTGAAGCGGTCTGAGACCGCTCCACCGTTGTCGCAAAAGGCGGTCGAGATCCGTGTCAACGAACTCGGGATGACCAGAATCCAGTTGGCCCGTGAATCCGGAATCAGCCGCGGAGCCCTGCGAGACTTGGAACTCGGAGTTCACAATCCGACGCGATACACGCTCGAACGATTTATTGAGTTCTGCGAACACCGGGAGATTAAACCCGCGCTGATTGAGACCGTTCGCAATCTCTACGCCGGTCCGTGCGACAGCCTGCAGCACTTTATTGCGCGGCTGGAACTCCGAGCCGGGTCGTCGCCCGAACTGGCTCGCAAGGTTGGTATCAGCCCGGCCACATTGTGGGAGTATAAACGCGGCAATTTTCCGACGCCGTACGCACTCCTCAAAAAGATGTGCACAATTACTGGCGAAGATTTTGAACTGGGCGAAGAACTTTGGCGCGCTGCAGAAAGAAATCGATTCCTGCAGCGTGGGTTCCCGCGCTCGTTCGCGGAATTGTGCGTATTAAGGCTCAGAGCCGGCCATGCGGAATCTAAATTACTGCAATTCGGCTTAGCCACTTCGCAGCTTAAACGCATGTGTTACCTGGAACTGCCACCCTGGCCGCGAGTTCTACCGACCGCAAAAAGCCTGTGTCGGACTCCGGAGGAACTGAAAGACCTGAAAGACCTCTGGCTGTACGATTTCCAGGAACAGAAGTCAGAAGGCCTGCACGACTTCGGCCTGCAGATCAAGAAGCTGCGTGAAAAGCGCAATATTCAGCGTCGAGAAATCTCCGATCTCTGCCTCGTAGGTGGCAAGAAACCTGCGCGGACTATTAAACATATTGAAGAAGACGGCCACTACTCACAATTGGCTTTTCCGGCAGGCCTCGTGGCAATTGTCACTGAGGAACCACCTCCACCAAATATGAACGGTTCGACCATTCATTGCCCCGTTCAGCGTGGCGTTCTGGAAACACCCTTAGCCAAGGAGTTGCGTTCCCAGTGGGAAAAGCGGCGGTTGCGTTTCCATTTGCGTCACCGTCCGGAAATGCAGATCGATTTGCGACTGGCTCGTGAATACTACGGCTTCGATGTCGCTGAAGCGGCGAAGCAGCTTGGATATACCAGCCTGGAGTATCAAAAAATCGAGCGCGGTATCGAACCACTAAGCGATACGGCTCGCAAACGAATTCTCGAAGCCTACGAGAAAGTTGGGCACCAACGAGTCGCCGAAGTCTTTCAGCGGCGTGACCAGCGTGATCTGAAGCGGATTGCCTGGAAAACCCCCAACACGGTTTCCGAGATGCTGACGCTGCTCGCCAAAAGAGAAGGTGGCGTGGTCACTCTGGCACGCGTGCTCAAAGGAATGGGGCTTTACGGAATCTCGACGCCGCAGTTGCGAAGCTACATCCTCGGCGCGGTCACTCCGAGTTGGTCGCTGCTGCAACAGATTGCCGACAAGTGCGGAATTGCGAAGCTTCAACCTGTCCACATCGATTGGATCAAGCGTTACCGCACGCAGTTGAAATCCAAGTGTAAAACGATGCTGTGCGTGGAGATCAAGCTGCTGGTGGCAGAGCTCGCTCCCACGATGCGGGCCTTCGCCAAACGCTGCAGTTGCAGTCCGTCGCTCCTGCTGCGAGACCTCTACCGCATCGAAGACGGCGAAACCGTGAAGTGGAAGCACATCGAACGCTTCCTGCGCGGTGCAGGCCTGCCGGATACCTGCGAACGCTGGCAGGTGATTCACGGCCTGTGGCTGCGCGGCGAGTAGCGATTGAGCTGAAAGCACGCATGCCCAAACGGACCGGTTCAGGCAATATCGCGTCGCTGGCTGGGGCTATTGTCGTCGTGAAACTTCCGCAAGACCCAGAGTCGCTCGAACAGGTTGGCTTTGCGAATGTTCGGGTCGAGAGCGTTCACTTCCAAGTGATGTCCGCCGCGGGTCTCGACGATCAGGGTCTGGTCATCTCGCTGCTCCATCACGAGCCAATACTTCGTGACGCAGTAGGTGTAGCCTTCGCCGTTCGCGGAAGGCGCCACATTGCGAGCATCGGGAGCGGGGTGAGTTCCAAACTCGGTACGGCGATAGACGAGCAGGTCGCCTGTGTAAAATCTCTGCGGCATCATTTTCCCTTGTGCCCTCAATCAACGCGGTCCAGACGCATGGAATGCTCCCTAAGGACGCATCCGCTGCGGTCTTCAGCGAATCGCGTTCACTTCACTCTTCGTCCTTGCTGAGTAGAAACATCAATCTTGTTTTCAACCCCGATGCCGATCCCGGTAGCATGACCTCGCGAACCGGGGCTGATAGTTCGATTCCGCCCGTCAGGTCAACACGACTTCCTGGAACGTCGCTTCCCATTCAATTTATGCCACTTCTGATAGTTACGATCAAAGAAGATCTGACCATTCGAATATGAATTTTTGAAAGTTGACTGCATGCGAATCACAACTTGGAACGTCAACGGCATCCGTGCTGCCCTGCGGAAAGGCTTCGAGGACATTCTGGCTCAAGTAGAACCGGACGTGCTCCTGCTGCAGGAAGTCCGGGCGCTGCCGGAGCAGTTGCCGCCGGAATGGGCTCAACCAGCAGGGTGGCATGTGCACTGGCACCCCGCCGAGAAAATGGGCTACGCAGGCACGGCTATCTGGTCGCGGTATCCGCTGGAAGTCCTGAACAAGGGCATGGACGCTGTCGATCCAGATGGTCGGTTGATTCGAGCCCGCACCAAAGGTGTCGATCTGATCTGTGCCTACCTGCCGTCTGGCTCATCTGGACCCGAGCGGCAGAAGATCAAGGAAGCGTGGATGGCGGAGTTCTTCCCGTGGGTGCAGAACCTCGTGAAGGACCGCCGACCGGTCGTCATCGGGGGTGATCTCAACATCGCGCACACCGAGCGGGACATCTTCTACGCGAAGTCGAACGAGACGATGTCCGGCTTCATGCCGCATGAACGGGAGTGGATGGGCCGGGTCTTCGACATGGGTTGGAACGACCTGATCCGGCAGCACTTTGGCGAGGTGCAGGGCCCCTATTCGTGGTGGTCGAACCGCGGCCGGGCACGCGAATTGGATCGCGGCTGGCGCATCGATTATCTGCTGGGCAACAATCACACGGCAAAAGCGTTTCAGTCCGGAGCGATCTGTCGCGAAGGTGGCTTGCTGGTTTCAGACCACGCTCCCGTGACGATCGAGATCGATGCCTGAGCAATCTGTGGGAAGCGCTGTTTCATTTTCACCGTCGCGCCGTGATGCTTTCTTCCCCCATCGCCCTGCTCGATATCCGCGTTTGACTGCCGGGAGACTGTGATGACTCAAGCGTCCATGCCCAATGTTGATCCTGCGAAGACTCACATCGCTCGCGAGTTCAAACATAAGAGCCCGCTGGTCTCCTGCCGCTTTGATCCTACGGGAAAATGGGTCGTTGCCGGCGCTCAGGATATGAAGGTCGTGCGTTGGAGTCTCGCGGATGGCAAGGCGACGGAACTGGCTGCTCACGACAGTTGGGTGCGCGGCCTTGCATTCGCCCGCACGAAAGAGGGAGACGCCGAGAAGCTCATTCTGCTGACCGGCGGCTATGACGGCCGCATCGTGTGGTGGGACGCCTCGGCTGAAGCGCCTCAACCTCTTCGTAAGATCGACGCACACAAGGGCTGGTTGCGCAGCCTCACGGTCACCGCCGACCAGCAGTTCGTGATCTCGTGCGGTAACGACAACCGGGCGAAGTTGTGGCGTATTGCGGATGGCTCACTGGTGCGCGAGTTCGTGGGCCACGAAGCCCATGTCTACAACTCGGCCGTGCATCCTGATGGCAAGCAGCTCGCAACGGTGGATCTCAAGTGCAACGTGCTGCATTGGGAACTGGAGACCGGCAAGCTGGTGCGTCAGTTCAAAGCGGCCACGCTGCACAAGTACGATGGCGGCTTCATGGCGGACTACGGCGGATTCCACGCGATGGAATTCAGCCCGGACGGAAAGTTGCTGGCCGGCAGCGGCATCACAAACGTGACGAACGCATTCGCCGGGGTGGGAAATGTCGCCGTCGCGGTGCTGGACTGGGAGGGCGGCAAAGAGCAAACCGTGCATCTTCCCAAAGCCCCCATCAATGGCGATGGCTGGGGCATGGTCCTGCATCCGCAGCCGTTCATCGTCGGCTTATCGGGTGGCGGAGCAGGCGGTCGGCTGTACTTCTGGAAACACGGCGAGAAGAACGAGTTCTTCACCTTTGGGCTGCCCAGCAGCGCTCGAGGCCTGTCTTTAAGCCCCGATCTCGTGCATCTCGCCACCGCCCACCATGACGGCGCGGTGCGGATTCTGAAGATGGCAGACAAGACCTGAGACGACCGCCAGACTTCGACTATGCCTCGTCCGGCACCAGGACTTGAATGAGATCACCCTCGACGCGCACCTGATAGGTCGGAGTTCTGAGGTTCGACTTCGGGTTGTCCAGCCACAGACCGTCTTTGACGCCGAAGCGCCAGGCGTGCCACGGGCACATGACGGCTCCGTTCTCGACGTAGCCAGACGCCAGTGAAGCCCCCATGTGCGGGCAGAAGTCGTTGATCGCGAAGTATTCACCGTCGAGCAAGAACACGGCAACCATTTTTCCGGCGACGGAGAACGCCCTGCCCTGCCCCTCTGGAACTGCTCCTACCTTGGCCACCGATTGAAACTCAGCCATCTTCCCTCTCAAGGTCGTTGTCGGGCGTCTGCCCGTTCGTACGAAGATACCACAGCGGATCGCCCGGATGCTGCTTGGGCAACGGAGCGTTGTTGAGTCGCCTCAGCCGCTTGCCCCATACGATAACGAGCAGCAGTAACGCGATCCCAATGAACGCCAACAAGCCGACAATCAACAATCCGGCCAGCGCGGATTGTTTCTGCTTCTGAGCATTCGCGGCATCATCCGGCTGCTCCTGACGAGTTTCCGTCGCGGACGGCTCGCTTCGGGAATCCACGTCCTGAGCGCTGGTCAATTGATTGCCTGCCAGCAAGCTGATGCAAGCCGCCACAATCAAACCAAAGTTCCACAATCTGCGGGAAAAATGTTGCAGCATGTCGTCGTTCGCCGTTGTGTGGAACAGGAATTCGCTCCCTAGAGCTTCTCTATCTTCTCAAATCGAAACGACGATTCCAATCGGGACCGTTCGTGATTGTTCGAGGCCAAATCCGCTGATGGGGCCGCGGCCGTCAGCCGAACTTATTTGCCGTCGCGATCGGTTGCGAGACATCGTCAACGTTCTCTTGGTTGAAGAGCGTCTTGTCTAACCCTGCGATGCGTATACTTAAGTCGGCCGACAATCATGCCGGCCGATTTTTGTTTTCATGGATGGGCGCCCGCTTGCGTGCTCATGGACTGAGAGAGATTGAGACTATGTTCGCGACTGACCCTCGCCATTCTGCTCCCGATGAATTCCTGCAGACCCGAGTCAACTCGGCGAGCCCCTACCGGCTGCATCTGATGGTGGTCGACAAGGCCATTCAGCAGACCCGCAACGTCATCGAAGGTCTGAACACGCAAGACTTCAGCCTGTCTCACGAATCGGCTTCGCGAGCCCGCGATTGCGTCGTGGATCTGATCTCCAGCCTGCGCGTCGATCCCGCTCCAGACTTGATCTCGATGGTGAAGGACTACTTCCTGCACATCCAGAAGAACCTCGTGTTCGCCGACCTGCTGCAGGACAAGGACGCCGCTCAGAAGGCCCTCGACCTGCTGGAAGGCTATCGCGCGACGTGGGTTGATCTGCGAGCCCGATTGCCGCAGCAAGCTTAAATTTCGACGGTTCAAATCCGTTGCATTCAGGCATCCGTGGTCTTGTACTGTCCCTCGTGGCAGCGTGAGACCACGGATGTTTCCGTTTGCGGACCACGTGGAGCCCTGCCCGGACTCACCCTGTTGCCCTTCGCGAACGTGATATGTCCTCGAACGCGCCCACCTCACCGGCACTAGCTGACTTCGACTGGAAGCCTGAACCGCAGGCTGCAGCCCTGATCGATCGGCTGGTAGCAGCCTGCGTTTCACAGTTGCCAGTGCTCGCGGTCTTCGCCGAGCAACTCCGACTGCGAACCGGAACTCGGCTCACCGACTGGGTTGATCATCTGGCCTGCGTGAACTCTGCAGAACTGATGACTGATCTCGAGGCAGCGGGGTTTCAAGTTTCAGAAAAGCAGGCTCCGGACCGCTGGGTACATGCGAGGGGCTTGTTCCCTCCAGTCGTCGTTCTTGCCGACGGACACGCACGCATCGTGCTCAAGGTTGATTCCGTCGTCGACTTCCTGGTGGCGAATCAACTGGCCGGACACCGCAACCTCGAAGGCGAGCCCTTCAGCAGTTGCCGCCGAGCCTTGATCGCTGAGTCGCGCAGCTGCGAATGGTGGATCGTCGAACGGCAAGTGATTGGCGACTTCCCGGAACGGTTCACTGCTTCAGCAGATCCGCAACTAGTCACGAAGTGGCAGGAAGCATTCCGACTGAGACGTCGACGGCATGAAAACACTTCGGACGGGTTCGACATCGCCGAGAAACTGATCACTGCAGCTCAACAGGAACTCGATTCGAACCGCGTCTGCAACCTGTTCTTTGCTGCCGAACGGGATTATTGGGAGCGCCGCAACCGTGCGGCTCGAGTGCAGAAGGCACGGCAGGACACATTAGGGCTCGGCTGGTCGAATCACGATCATCACACGTACCGCTCCAGCCGCCAGCATTTCGCACGACTGATTGGTCTGTTCGAGCTATTGGGGCTCGAACTGCGCGAGCGCTTCTACGCCGGTCGCGAAGCAGGTTGGGGGGCTCAGGTCATGGAGCATCCTCAAACCGGCATTGTGGTCTTTGCGGATGTTGATCTGTCGCCTGCGGAAGTCTTCTGCGACTTTGCCCATGAAGCGTTACCAGCACAAGACCGGCTGGGCACGATCGGCTTGTGGTGTCGGTTGCATGGTGAAGCGTTCCTCGAAGCGGGGATGCACCACCTGGAATGCCAGTTCGACTACGAAGCCGCCCGTGACCAACTCGCCAGCGAAGGCGTTCGCTCGATGAAGCCCTTCACCGACCTGCCGCATCTCCGGCAAGCGTTTACGGAAGGCGAGATCTGGCCCGTTCGCGCGGAACGCATCGCTGATCTACTGCGGGACGGGTTGATTTCCGCAGCGCAAGCCGAACAGTTTCGCCAGAACGGAGCCGTCGGATCGCACCTCGAAATCCTGCAACGCAACGACGGTTACAAGGGATTCAACAAGCACGGCATCAACGAGATCATCCGCGACACCGATCCGCGACATCAGGCGGCGATTCGATAGCGGTTGGGTACGGCGTGAGCGCACGCCGTTGGCGTAGCGGTAAAACAAAGCCACCTCGCAAAAGGCGGAGCGATCACTTCTTGTCACCGAAGAGATAGACCGCATCGACTCGGCCGGTGTCGTCGAAGGTGCCAGCACCAACTTGGCCGACGACAAAGGTTTTGTCTTTCGCGGTCATCGCGGGTTTGGACATGTCGTCGAAGAAGACTTCGATCGATCCTGACTCAACGTCGCGGACGATGCGTGCATGATGCCAGTTGTCGGTCCAGTCAGTTCCCGGAGTGGTCGTCAGCGAGATCTTTGTCCGCGGCGCGTTGTTGACGATGAAGATCTGGTTGGCGTGATCGTCGGTCTTTTTGCCGAGATGCACGTAGTACATGTGCGAGGGATCCTGGTAGCCGAAGAACAGGCACATATCGCGATGGCCGTAGTCCTTAATCGTCGACTGCAGCTTCACGTCCAGCACAAAGCTGCCAACCTTCACGTCTTTAATCAGCGCGCGATTGAACGGCGACCGCACCGGATTCTCAACTTTGCTGGCCTGAAACTGCTCGAAGACAGAATTCCCATCCACCTTCGCGAGCCGCCAGGCCTTCGGGTCGCTCAACTCCCAGCGGTCGATCGAACCACCTTCGAAATCGTCGCAAAACACCAGTGGCAATTTCGTGTCGATCTTCGGAACAGACTTCGAGCACGTTGGCTCTTCGGCACGAACGCCCTCATCTGATGACAAGCTGGCAAAGATCAACAGCAACAGGACAGGCACAAGACCAAAATGTTTCATGACACCCCTTCTGGCCAACGACATTCCACGTGCCCTCAGTCCCCAGGCATCAAGCCCCGTAAAGACTAACGGCCCGCCAATCATGACGACTGGCGGGCCGTTAACAAATCATCCATCGACGCTCTGCCGCTCCTCACCCATCCCAAGGCGATGCCACAGACTGCATCTAATCAAGGCTTAGAATTCGCCGACAACATTCCCCTCATTGCGGCCGCCGAGACTCTGCCACGTCGCCAGATCAATGTTGTTGCTGACAGCTCGCACGTGGCCGTCCATCATCAGCACATTCACGCTGCCCACGTGGAAGCTGCGGGTGACGATCGCTGCATAAGTCGTCGGACAAGTCGCGCCGCCTTCCGAGCAGCTCAGGAAGTCAATATCCGGCGTCGACGCGGAGGCGTATGGAATCACGGTGTTGGGCGTATAAACCGTGTTGAACGCTGCTTGAGCGATCTTCCCGTCGACCCATTCGGTGTGTCCGGTGGTTGAAAGCGTTCCGCCCAAAGCTGCGATCCCACTCGGAGCTGGCGGAGTCGTGGGCATGGCGGTCGTCGTATTCCGTAGTCCGGCCTGAAAAGCTTTCACTTCGCTGAAGCCCAGGGTATTGCTCAATCCATCCGTGAAGTCACCTGGCCTGAGGCAGGTGTTGGGAATGAAAGAACCCGTACCAACATTAACTGCGGTGCTGTCATAGTAACGCCAGCCGCCAGCATTGAACGCGTAGTTCATCGGGTAATGCACCGCGACGCCACTCGTATTCAACCTTGCCGTGTCCTGGATTTCGCTCGGACACAAGAACGATGGAATTCGTGTCGGAGGAACCGCAGCATTGATCGGATCGCTGTAAGCAAGCTCCAGTGTCGCCTGTACGATCAAGTTCGCCTGGTCCAGATAAGGCAAGAGCCGCGCCTGAGCCGACCACTTGCCACCGTTAGTTGGGGCTACTGCGGTCGCGAATGGAAAACATTCGCCGAAATTCTCGGCGTAATTATGAAGCGCCAATCCGATCTGCTTCAAATTGTTGCGGCATTGTGCTTTACGAGCGGCTTCGCGTGCAGCCTGAACGGCAGGCAGCAACATCGCAACGAGCACGGCGATGATGGCGATAACAACCAGCAGTTCGATCAGGGTGAATCCACGGCGGCGGCGTGAGGCGGGCATGTCCATGCTTCTTGTTAGATAGATGACATTGAGATTCAGTCTCTGCACAAGGCGGGGTCGCATTGGACAATAGTCTCACCTGAGCCTCAAGTTCACGGTGATTGCCGCCCCGCAAGTTCTCAAATTTCATCCGCCCATAAGGCAAAAACAGGAATCGTCTGTTTACACTCTGTCGAGAAATGAAAACAAAAGATGCCAAACCCTAGGCTCATCCATCAACAACTGCGATTGCCACAACATCCCTTAGCGCAGGGACTTAAGCTAATCAAAAGCGTTCACAAAACACCAAGATCGATCAAATTTCACCAAGGAAGTTTGTCGAGGTTCACATTGCCGCCACTCAGGATGACACCGATCGCTTTTACTGGCGGACGCTCTTTGAAACGACCATCCAGGATGGCCGCCAGAACAACGGCGGAACTGGGCTCGATGAGGAGCTTGGCTCGCTCCCAGAGCAGCCGCATGGCCTGCACGATTTGCTCGTCAGTCACCGTGATGATGGCTTCGACGTTGTCGCGAATGATCGGCCAGGTCAGATCGCCAAGGCTTGTCAGCAGGCCGTCGGCAATGGTGTTCGGCCCGGTCTGAGGCTGCAGTTGGCCGGACGCAAAGGACCGAGCGGCATCGTCCGCGCCTTTCGGCTCGGCTGCGAAGACTCTTAGTTGCGGGCTGATCCCCTTCGCGGCCACACAGGTGCCACTCAACAGGCCGCCCCCGCCGACGGGCGTAATCACGGCATCAAGGTTCGCGTCAAGTTCCTTGGCTTGTTCATGCAGTTCCAGCAGCGCGGTCCCCTGCCCCGCCATGACGTCCTGATTGTTGTAGGGATGAATGAAGGTCGCGCCGGTGCGTGCTTCAACATCCGCGGCGGTCGCCTCACGCGCAGCTTGGGTCGGTTCGCAGAGAATGACTTCCGCGCCGTAGCCTTCGACTCCCGCCCGTTTCACGGGAGAAGCCGTGCGCGGCATGACGATGTAAGCTGGAATCCCGCGCATCTTCGCGGCGAGGGCCAACGCCTGCGCGTGGTTGCCGGAACTGTGAGTGACCACTCCCCGACGGGCTGTTTCGTCAGACAACTTCGCGACCGAGTTGTAGGCACCTCGGAACTTGAACGCTCCCACCTTCTGAAAGTTCTCACACTTGAAGAACACTCGGCAGCCAGCCAGTTCGTCGATCGTGCGACAGGTCATAGCTGGTGTTCGATGAGCCACACCCTTCAACCGCTCGGCAGCGGCTTGAATGTCGGCCAGACAGAGCTTGCTAGTTGTCGTCATTGATCACTTCGCCCTGAGCGCGAGTTCCATAAGAGGTATAGAGGCCGAAATCGATCGACTCGCTGAGAGCCCGCACGGCACCATCGGCCAGCAGAAAGTTCGCATAACCGACATGCGGCGCTGAGACATCGCGGTCATCGGAATCAGCATTGTTGGGGATGTGTCCGGTTTGAAACAGGACCATGTGCCCATGATCGTCAGTCGGATCGGTGATCTCGCGAATGGCCCCAGACCAGGTCGTTTCGAAGCTGAAGTGATTATTATGCATCGCTCCATTCACGAACGGTCCGTTAACGCGTTCACCCAGCATCAGCGTAAACGACATGCCATCCGTAACGTCGCGCGGACGAGTGCTGCTGTTGCGGCTGAAGAAGCCATCACGCTGTTCCTGGTTGTCATCCAGATCAGGCGGGCCAAAGCAACCGGCATAGCTCGCCATTGCATACCGCTCGGCACTGGAACCCATCTCAATGAAGCCGCGTGCCGACACGGGGTCAGACGGGCAAAGAAACATCGTCATCCGACGCTCGCGAGGGATAATGTTCGCAGGATCCCAGAGAGGAATATCCCAGTTGAAGAGTTCATAGGTGGTGGTCTGCTCGAGTTGCGGCAGGATCATCGCCCCCCAAGAAAACCCGGCTCCGTTGCCTTGCGGGTTAGGCCGATACACATAGCCAAACGGAAAGACTCCGTGAGTTTCCTGATAGTTGTGCAGCGCCACCCCAAGCTGTTTCAGATTGTTGCGGCAGCTTGTCCTGCGAGCGGCCTCACGGGCCTGCTGCACAGCCGGCAGCAGCAGTGCCAGCAGAACTCCGATGATCGCGATAACGGTCAGAAGTTCGACGAGAGTAAAGCCATGACGGAGTTTCATGATGTGTCCGTTCTGAGCAGCGTTGTGATTCGTCAGATCTAACGGCGGCCCTTCTCTCTCGCGACAAACCTTACACTCGAAAATCGACAAAGGCGAACTAGGCGTGAGCCACGAGTCGGAACAAGGTGAACAACGCTCCGGTCGGGTCCGTGTGAACTGAGAAACGCCCCAGCCCGGGAATGTCTCGCGGAGGAACGCAAATCGTCGAACCAAGTTCCACAGCTTGAGCCGATCGGGCATCAACATCTTCGGCATAGAGATACGGCAACCACTGCGACGGACCAGTCTCGTCGAGTGGCATCGCGAGCGCTCCGGCGACGTCTCGGGCTCCGACCTTGAAGAGTACGTAAGGTCCGACGTCGGGAATCACTGTTTCGATCGAAGACCAGCCGAATACGGAATCGTAGAAGCGACGCGCTCTCGGCAGATCTTTCGTCAGCAACTCATCCCAGGCGAAGTGGCCTGAAGTGGGAGCGGGAGGCAGATCGTACGACTCAGCAACTTCGTAAGGTTTAATGACCGCGCCGCTGCCGTCTTCAATCACCGCGAACTTGCCGACGTGGGGCACACTCAAAGCGGGGACCACGCAACGACCGCCATTACCATCAGCCCGGCGCACCGCCGCCGAACAGTCATCAACGGCAACATAAGCAATCCAGTGCGACGCAACCGGCACATCGCTCGGCATGCTGACTAAGCCACCGACCTCGAAGCCGCCGACACGGATCAGGTGATAAGTCGCTCCGTCACCAATGTCGTGCTGGTCGATCACCCATTCCGGAAAGAGCTGCTGATAGAAATTCAGCGCGCGCGAGACGTCAGTTGTCATCAGGTCGTGCCAGACAAAGCGGCCCAGCATTTCAGGAGCAACAGGCATGAGCAGATCCGTGATCGTGAAGGCCATGAGCAACGTGCACGCCATCGTTGGCCAAAGCCGACGACGTTCTATGATGCGAGCGGTATAGCCGGTTTCACGGCGGAGTCCCAATCACGCGCCAATCGTCGGGAGTTTCGATCGACAATGCAGGAACTACCTCGTGCGCTGCACATCATCCACGAAGGCATTCAACGCGGCCTGCACAGCGGCGTGCAGTTGTATGTTTCCTTGCAGCGGCGCGTGGTGACAGACATCGGAATCGGCGAGGACCGTCCCGGCATTCCGCTGACGGCGGACACGCTCATGCCCTGGCTGTCCGCAGGCAAACCACTGACGGCCGTGGCGGTGATGCAACTCGTCGAACGGAAGTTGATCTCTTTGGAAACGCGCATCGCCGACGTCATTCCCGAGTTCGCTCACGGCGGCAAAGAGGATGTCTCGCTGCGACACATCCTCACACACACCGGCGGCTTTCGCGAGGTGCCCATCTCCTGGCCGCACGCCACTTGGAATGAGACCATCGACCTCATCTGCCAGACGCCGCTCGAAACGGGCTGGATAGTCGGTGAAACCGGCGGCTATCACGTCGCCTCGAGTTGGTACATCCTCGGAGAGCTGATCCGTCGGTTGGACGGTCGAGCGCCGTCTCAGTTCCTGCGGGATGAGATCGCGATTCCGCTCGGATTAGTTGATACATGGAACGGCATGCCGCATGAGACTTGGTCTCAGTACGGTGACCGCGTCGGCATCATGCAGCAGCGAGAGAAAGGGCAGACGCGGGACCTCGCCTGGCACGAGGCAGGCCATTGCGCGGCCTGCTCGCCCGGCGGCAACACTCGCGGCCCAATCCGCGAACTCGGCCGGTTCTACGAATGCCTGCTGGATGCCGGTCTGGGAGAGGGCTCTGCTCCACTCAACCCGGATCTGGTTCAGCAAATGACGACACGTCAGCGAGTCGGGCAATACGACCGCACGTTGCAGCACGTCGTCGACTTCGGCTTGGGCTTCATCATCGATTCGAACGCTTACGGGGCCGACACGGTGCCCTATACTTACGGTCGATATTGCTCACCGGGCACCTTCGGACACGGCGGGTCACAATCATCCATCGGGTTCGCAGATCCCGACAAACAATTAGTCGTCGCTTATGTGGCGAACTGCCGCCCCGGCGAAGGCTGGCATCAACGGCGGAACCGGGAACTGGTTGAGGCCGTCTATGAAGACCTGCAACTGGCGTAAATCTCTCCGGGTCATTCGCCGCGATTCCGCGTGAGGAATTCGCGGCGGTGATTATCTTACCGTCGTGTTAGTTATGTTATGCCGGTGGTAGCGGATTCTCATGTCGTATCGCGGAGTTTCCGCGTAGACATTACGAAGCCGCCTGATCACCAATCGCAGTTCGAGGAATGCTTGGGCTGTCCTTGAGGTTTCTGAACAATTCAGAGAGCTTCCCCCGGTTTCATGCCGGTTGACTTCATCATCTTGAGTTCGACATCACTATGACTGACAGCAATTCGCCGCAGCCCAACGAGAGCCCCCGCACTAATAAGCAGAACCGCAAGGGCGACACTCCGACCACGAACCGCATCATCGTGGTCCTGATCTTCGCGACGGCGCTGTTCGCCCTCTTCTATCCCAGGATTTTCCGCGATTCGAACATCCAGAAGCTGACCTTCAGCGAGTTCCAGAACGGCATCAAGTCGGGAACTTATGACTCCACCAACGTCCATGAGCTGTTGCTCGACAATGGCGTGATCTATTTCCAGGATCAACCCAAGCCCAAAGACGGTTCAACTGCTGATCCGACTCCGAAGCTCTTCCGGATCTCAACCGCGACGATGAGCCCGCTGGAGCAGAAAGAGTTCACCGATCTGCTGGCCTCCAAGCAGATCCCGTACGACTACATCGCCATGCCTGCCGATTGGCAGCCGTGGGCTTTCCTGCTGCTGATCGGTGTGCCGTGCGTCATCATGATCGCCGCCACCATGAGACGCATCGGCGGCGCGGGTGGAGCACTGGCCTTTGGTCGCAGCCGAGGCAAGCTGTACGCGCAGAGTGACGTCAAAACGACATTCAAGGACGTAGCCGGAATTGATGAAGCAGTCGAAGAGTTGAAGGAAATCGTCGAGTTCCTGCGTTCACCCGGCAAGTACCAGGCTTTGGGAGGTCGCATTCCCCGCGGCGTGTTACTGGTGGGGCCGCCAGGAACCGGTAAGACGCTGCTGGCTAAAGCCGTAGCCGGCGAAGCCGGAGTGCCGTTTGTCAGCCTGTCGGGCTCAGACTTCGTCGAAATGTTCGTCGGCGTCGGTGCGGCTCGCGTGCGCGACATGTTCCAGCAGGCGGCGGCTCAGTCGCCCTGCATCATTTTCATCGACGAACTGGACGCACTCGGCAAGGCTCGCAGCTCGGGAGTTCAAGGGTCTCACGAAGAACGTGAGCAGACGCTGAACGCGCTGCTCGTCGAGATGGACGGCTTCGGTTCAGACCAGAGCGTCATTGTCATGGGCGCTACCAACCGCCCCGAAACACTGGACTCCGCCCTGATGCGTCCCGGTCGTTTTGACCGACACGTGCTGGTCGACCGTCCTGACATCAAGGGCCGCGAGTCGATCCTGAAAGTGCATTCGAAGAAAGTGAAGATCGACGAGTCCGTCAATCTGGCTTACCTCGCGCGACTCACGCCCGGCTTCTCGGGTGCGGATCTCGCCAACCTGGTCAACGAAGCGGCTTTGCTAGCAGCGCGCAAGGACAAGAAGTGCGTGACCATGCGTGAGTTCGAAGAAAGCGTCGACCGCGTCATTGCTGGCCTCGAAAAGAACACGCGGATCATTCCCGAGGACGAAAAACGCCGCACGGCCTATCACGAATGCGGTCACGCCCTGGTCGCCTCCAGCCTGCCTGCATCTGACCCAGTGCATAAAATTTCGATCATTCCGCGCGGCATGACCGGCGGGTTGACAATGATGCTGCCGGAAACCGACCGCCGTAATGCCACACAGTCCGAACTGACGGCTCAAGTCTGCTGCCTGCTGGGCGGCATCGCGGCCGAACAGGTTGTCTACAACGAGACCTCAACCGGAGCCCAGAACGACCTGCAACGAGCGTCCGAGATCGTTCGCCGCATGGTGACCGAGTTCGGCATGAGCCCCAAACTGGGGCGCGTGCACTACAGCGAAAGCCGGTCGTCGCCGTTCCTGGGCGTTTCGTCCAGTTCAGAACCCGCTCACAGCGAGGAAACGATTCGTGAAATCGACCTCGAAGTGAAGCGTCTCATCGACGAGTGCAACGACACAGCGCTCGAGATTCTGCAACGGCGTCGCAAGGTGCTGGAGCAGATGACGCAGGAGCTGATGGAAGTCGAAGTCATGGATCAGGAGCATCTGAGACGCATCCTGGCCGAGCACTACGACGGACCTCAAATCGTTCCTGGCACCATTCCGTCAAACCTCACGGTGGAACCCAAGACCGAGGACGGCGACTCTTCAGCTGCAACATCCGCGATTTCGTAGGACGACACGCTAGCTCGCTGCGATGGGCACCAATTGCCCGTCGCGAAGTTCCATCCGCAGCGGGAACTGACCGGCCAGTTCGCTGCTGTGAGTGACGCAGAGCAGCAGCACATTCTGCTCGCGACTGAGTTCCAGCAGCAGACTTCCAACCGTCTGCGCGGTCTGACGATCCAAGCTGCCGGTTGGTTCGTCAGCCAATAGAACAGCCGGTTCGTTGATCAAGGCGCGGCAGACAGCCACGCGTTGTCGCTCGCCGCCGGACAATTGAGCCGGGCGATGGTCAACTCGATGACCTAAACCAACGCGTTCCAACAATTTCCGCGCACGTTGCTCATCGGCAGGCTTCACGCCGCTGCCGGCAACCAAGGGAACGAGCACGTTCTCTAACACGGAACACTGCGGCAGCAGGTGATGATCCTGAAAAATGAAGCCGATGTGGCGGTTCCGAAAGCCCGCCTGCTCGGCCGCGCTCAGCTTCGCGGGCTCTGCGCCCATCAAGGTGAACCGCCCGGACGTCGGCTGATCCAGCGTGCCAATGATGTAAAGCAGCGTGCTCTTGCCGGAGCCAGACGGTCCGGTAATCGCCACTGCATTTCCACGCTGCAGCGACAGAGTCACATTTCGCAAGACGGAGATGGTCCCAGCTGGTCCCGAGTAGTCCTTCGACAATGATTCCAGAACCAGATCAGCTTGGGACATCTGAGGACACTTCCTTCGGATCGGCTTCGGGAATCAGGCTGTTGATTTCAGGCGGAATCGGGATCGACTGCAACGGCGCGTTGTGCCGGCAAATGCAGCAGGCGGTCTTCATCCGGCCGTGAGCAACCCGCTGGTCGCCGCGCCAGAAGTCATAACGAATCGTCAGCGACTTCACACCTTTACGCTCGACTGTAAGTCGAATCTCAAGCACATCTTCGAAGCGGCTGGGTGCCTCGAAGTTGCACGTCGCAGATACTCGCGGCCAGCCAATCACCGACCCGTCGCCCTGCGGAATCATCACACTCAGGCCCAAGGACCGAAAGAAGGCGTGCTCGGCCTCTTCCATATATTGGTAGTAGCTGGAGAAGTGAATGATCCCCGCCATATCGGTGTCAGCGAACTCGACACGGCGTTGCGAAACAAAGTGGGGCGCCATAAGCCGGCTTTCTGGACGAAGCACGCGGAAAAAGACCCGCCAGGAAAGCAAGAATTTACCAAGTCGCCGTTGACTCGATAACGCTCCCGCCTAGAATAAACCAGCTCCTGAGACTCAGTCTCAGCAGCTCACTGCGAAAAGTAAGCGAAAACTGAGGGATTCTCGACATGTCGCTGACTGTCTCGAACTGCACCGATGAGATCGTCTGTCGTTGCCTGCAGGTGAGCGAAGCCGAAATAAAAACGGCCGCCGACCTCACAGAGGGGCCGACGGTCCGTTGTATTGGTCGTCTGACGGGAGCTGGAACCGGTTGCACCGCGTGCCACCGCCGCATCCGCTCGCTGCTGGCCGATCAATGTGCCGCAGCGTCTTCCTCGCCAACTTGCGTCATCAGATAGTTTTCCAGGCCCAATCGCTTAATCAGATCGAGCTGTGTTTCGAGCCAGTCCACGTGCTCTTCTGATTCCACCAGAATGCCTTCCAGCAAGTCGCGGCTGCCTGCGTCGTTCTCTTCCAGACAAGCCTTGATGGCTTCGTTGTAAGCCCGCACTCCGTTCGACTCGAGAACCAGATCGTTCTCGAACTGCTCCTTGACGTCGGTTCCGACGCGGATCACGTCGTAGCGAGCGATCTCGGGCACGCCTTCCAGAAACAGAATGCGGTCGATGAGCTTCTCGGCATGCTTCATCTCGCCCATGGACTCGGAGTAGTGCTTCTTCCCCAGTCGCATCAAGCCCCATTGCATGCACATCTTGGCCTGCACGAAGTACTGGTTGATCGCCGTCAGCTCGATGGTCAGTCCACCGTTGAGAGCGTCAATGATTCGTTGTTTTCCCTGCATTTTTTAGCTCCGTGAAATAGTGATCCCGTTGAGGTCATCTCAGCCGGGTAATTCAGTGAACGTCAGGCGTTCATTGTAGAATTGTTGCGCCACCCAACTAGCTTGCAGGCAACGTTTTGCAGGGAATCTGACGGGCTGAAATCGGCTCTCTGGAAGCAACGCGATCTCAAGAGCGCGACTGCAGTCGCACGCCGCGTCCCAGCCACAAGATCTTGAGATCCTCAGCGGTCCATTCTTCCAGACCCACGGACGGATCGGCAATCACGATGCGGCCATTCGGCAGGACATCCAGCAACACCACAGAGTGCCGCACGCCTTTCTGCCAGCCCCACTCTTCGGTGTAAATCTCAGGGTAAGGTCGGTCGACCGGCACCCCCACCGTCAGAATTTCCGGACCTTTGAAATTCGCGACCAGTTCATGAGCTGAACACTCAAAGACCTTTACTTCCAGCGGTAGATCGGCCGTCTTGAGCTTCAAGCCGCGATACAATCCCATCCATGTCGTGCCGTTTCGGGTCAGGCAAAGCTCAGCCATTTCAGACTCTTGAGCGGACACGCCGAATTGAGCCAGCAGCGTCGCGGCGGCGGCGGCGGAGCAGGTTTCCTGTGACGTCTGCATGCAGATTTTGCCCTGCCAGACGTCTCGGCAGAGCGGCGACGACCCATAGATCGGTTCCACCACCGAATACACGGAGATCACATAGGCAGCCGCACCGAAGAGACCGCGTCTCAGTTTCGTACCGTAGCCGTGAGTCCAGGTAATTCCGGCCAGAAATGCCGCCGAGTATGGAAACCAGTTTCCCCAGATAAGCAGCGCTGAAGACGGCAACAAAGTCGCCAGTACGGGCTGAGCCCAGAGACGCTGAACATAACCCACCAACAGGGCTCCGACGAGAACGCCCACCAGAGTTGTCTTCCGATTACTCCAAGGACGAGTGACCTTTACGGTCAACCACGTCACGAACAAGCTGATGAGCAGCATGGCGACGAAGGCGACCAGTAGATCATGCATAAAAGGCTCCGACATCAGCCCCGCCACCGTTCGTCGATCGAGTGAGTGTGCATCGTGGTCGCTGCTCCTCGGGATTGCCACTGAAATAGCCGACGTCTTCCGGAGAACGTGCAACCCGTCGTCCGGAAGCTTCGCCCGTGTCGTGGTGCTACGAGCGGATTCCGCCTTGTGGGAGGCATCCGTCACAGACTTTTAAGAGTTCGCCGCCAATAAATTGAGCGGCGGCCCGAGCCGATCAACTTACGACGCAGCGCGCACCTCAAGAGGCACCTCCGCTCGAGGATCCGTAGACCTGCGAAAGGATGCGTCGGTCTGAGACGAGCGCGAGATGGCGCCGGCCAAGGACGCCATCTGTTTTCGGTCGATTCTGAGGGACGAGCGTCGGGGCTCAGCTCTTCTTCTTCTCTTCCGGGTTAACCCAGGCGCGGCCGTTGCGAGCGAGCAGTTGGTTGCCAGTCGAGGGGCCCCAGGTACCAACCTGATAGAAGTCAGGCTGGAACTCTTCGCCCTCCCAATGGTCCAGGACTGGTTGGACAAAGCGCCACGCGGCTTCCAATTCGTCGCTGCGGGTAAAGAGTGTTGAGTCTCCGCGCACGACGTCCAGCAGCAGCCGTTCGTAGGCTTCAGCCAGACCGCTCGGGTACTTGTATTCGAGCTTCTGCGGTTCCAGATGATACGCATGGCCGGGCCGCTTCACTGAGCAAGACACTGTGATCGACTCTTCGGGTTGAATGCGGAAGACGAGCGAGTTCGGACGCGTGCCCACCAGTCCGCAGGTGTCGCCCACGCATTCCACCGTCGAAAACGGATGCAACGGCGGCAGCTTGAACTGAATCACAATCTCGGTCATGCGCTTCGGCATGCGCTTGCCAGTGCGAAGATAGAACGGCACCCCCGCCCAGCGCCAGTTATCAACCAGCACCTCCATCGCCACGAAAGTCTCGCGACGTGAATCGGGAGCAACGCGATCTTCCTGCCGGTAGCCGTTCACGGGCTCGTTGTTGACCTTGCCACCGACATACTGACCGGCGACGGTCCACTTCGAAACGTCCTTCAAATCGCCCGGACGCAGCGACTGCAGCACCTTGAGTTTCTCATCGCGAATCTGATTCGCTTGAAAGACCGCAGGCGGTTCCATCGCTACCAGACACATCAGTTGCAGCACGTGATTCTGCAGGACGTCGCGCAAAGCGCCAGACTGGTCGTAATAACCGCCGCGTCCGCTTTCGATGCCCTGCGTCTCAGACATCGTGATCTGCACATGATCCACATGATGCCGGTTCAACAACGGCTCAAAGATCGCGTTGCCGAAGCGGAACAACAGGATGTTCTGAACAGTCTCTTTGCCGAGATAGTGATCGATCCGGTAGATCTGATCTTCGGTCAGCAGGCGGCTGAGATTTTCAGACAGTTCCTGTGATGAATTGAGGTCGTGGCCGAACGGTTTCTCGAAGACGACTCGAATCCAGTTCGGTGCATCTCTGTGAGGGACGAAGCCGCCCTGTGAAAGCGATTGTGTGGAAAGCAGAAACAGGCGCGGATCCGTAGCCAGGTAAACGACGCGGTTGTTCTCACGCCCGTTCGCCCCACCGCGCACTTCATCTTCGATGCGACAGACGTGAGACCGAACGGCCTCGAAGCCTTCCGGATGATCAAGTTCGGTCGTCACATAAAAAAGGCGTTTCGCGAACTTCGTCCACTGTTCGTCGGTAGGCGCACCAACACGTCCAAACTTGGCAATAGCGGCTCGCATTTCCTCGCGGAACGATTCATCCGTCTTCTCGCGGCGAGCGACGCCGAAGATCGGAACGTCGTCAGGCAAGTGCCCTTCAGCCCAGAGCGTGTAAACCGCCGGCATGAGCTTGCGGGCTGTGAGATCGCCCGAAGCGCCGAAAATCATGAGAGATGTGTCGCGAATCGGAGCGTTGGACGAAAGGTTGCTGGACGTCATGAGATCTCATCCTGAGAGTGGAAAGTTGCCGCCAAGTGCCAACTGACTCGGGGTATATCGGCTGTCACCCGGCTGGTCGAGTACGCAGCGACTTGAGCGCCGCAGAGTCACAAAATGGGCAATTTCGTTGCGGCGATGCCTTCCATCATTTCACCCTCTTCCGGCGTAAAATGATTCGTAGGAGTTTCAAGTTGTCGTGTGGCGGACAGGTACCGAACCAAATTCGTTGTCGAATGGGAACTGTTAGCCGCGAAATGATGTCCAAACGCAACGTTTCCAACAGACAAACTTCTCAGCGAGCCTGCCTGCAATTCAGGTAAGGCTTGATCGGATAATGACTTGCATACTCTGAACCGCGATCCAGTGACGACAGCCAGTGAAAATGGCCTCTGTCTTGCGTGAGATTCGGTCAACCGAGAGTTCTCGCGAACGACCATGCCTCAGCCGCATGAGGAACGACGCGAACTTCAATTGGCTTCAACGCTCGCGGTGAGCATTTTTGCCGGACGAACAGCAGAGGGTGAGACAAATGGCTCGTAAGAAAGCTTGTTCGATCGATCTTCGAGACGGTCATCATGCCGTCGTTATGGGTGACATGGAGATCTGGGACGGGGCCGATCTGGCCCTGCTGCGCGAGACGTTGGCTCGACTGGTCGACTCCGAACGTCGCAAGGCGATCGGCGTTGATCTGACCTATGTGAAGTACATCCCCAGCGGCTTCTTCGGCATGTTGTTCGACTATGCCGAACGAGGAATCTCGGTGCGAGTCTATGCACCTCAGCCACACGTCTGTCAGATGTTGTGGTTCCGCGAGTTCTTCGATCTGGTCAGCGATCAGACCTACAAACTCTCGATGCGTCAGCAGACCGCGACCTCCGCTGCGGAGCGCAACAATCAGGCGAACAAAGCCCCCTGGGTCGAAGCGAATGTCCCCAACGTAACGCCTAAAAACGTCGACGAGGCCAAATCTGTCGAAATGGTCTCGTCGACCTGAGTCACGCAGTTTCCATCTTGAATGTGAGATGCGTCAGTTTCAGAGCCGAGGTCCCGCAAGACCTCGGCTCGTTGTTTTTCTGCTCCCCTTCAACCGTCACCTGCGTCCCGCCGGTTTCTTCCTGGCGACTGTCTTCTTGCGAGGTTTCGGGGCGCGATCGTTAGCAGCCTGATTCACAACGCTGGATACCTGCCACACGGCGCGTCCCAGCAGACGCGGATAGATGAAGAACACGCTCGCAAGCACCGGGCCGGCAATCACAGCGGCAATCCAATAGTTCAAGCGCGTCGCGCCAACCAGAGTCCCCAATGCGGCGGCGAGCATCGCGCCCGAAAGGCCCCAAAACTGCCACCAGGTTCGCGGCACGGCTCCGATTGTTCGCACCACGCTCCAGGAGAACGGTATCCAGATCGAGCCCGCATCCAGAGCGCACAACCAGACCACAGGAAAGGTGAAGACTTGTAACAACAGCACTTGCGGCAGCAGAAATCCGAGCCATATCTGCAGAGGCATCGCCACGACCAGCGTCACAGTGCCCGAGACCAGATAGATGAAGATCATCGGCAGGAATTCGAAGACCCACTCTCGAACTCCGCCATCCGGCCAGCCTTCAATCACGCTGTTACCCGCGGCCGTCTCCTGCAGGATGGCGTTAGCACACACCACAGCGTAGCTCAGCGACCAGAGCACCAAGGCCACCATCGCCATCAAGAAGAATCCAGCGAGCAGCCAGCCACCGTTGCCCACCGCTTCCACCACAGCAATGCAGACTGCAATCAGGATCGTACCGGCAGAAACACCTAGCGAGATCCACAGCCACCGCGAGAAGGCTTCGCCTGACCGCCAGGGAAAATCAAAAACATTGCTGAAGAAAACGCTCCGGGGCGGAGGCTGAGTCTTTTCCTGTTTGACCCGAGCTAATGCCTCGAAGACCTGTATCTTCATCACCGGTCGGTCGTGAACCTTCCCCAGACCGTAGGTCCCTCCCACAGTTGGCAGGTCATTAGCCGCCCTGCTCTGCACTGACGAAAGCGGGATTGTCTCAACCACCTCTTCCGGAGGCTTCTTCGGACGCGGGGTTGCCGGCAGAGCAGCCTCACGACTGCTTCCGGCAATCCGGTAACTATCCTCGGAATCTGCGTCACCAGGATCATCGTCAGGAGCCGTTGATATCTCAGGCGGTTCAGGTTTGCTCAACTCCAGAGGCACTTGTACATCGCCTGCCGGCAGAACAACTTCCGCCAGGCAACCGGGACAACTGAGAGTCTTTCCGGCCATGCTCACCGGAGCCGTCAGAACGCTACCACATTCCGGGCACTTGACCTGCAGAGTGTTCGGCAGTGGTTCTGATTCATCGGACATATCCGGCTCCGGCTCACCAACAGCGAGTAGCGTTTCAGTTCTTCAGGTGCTTGTCGAAGTACTCGAACAACGCCTTCTCGGCTTTTTCGGCGTCCGCTCCCTTAAAACCGTGTCCCGCTCCTTCCAACGTCAGCAGTTCGGCTTCAACGGTCGCAGCTTTCAGCTTGTCAATTAACCACACGGCTTGCTCGTGTGCCACGTATTTGTCTTCAGTTCCATGAATACACAATGTCGGCGCGGCATTGGGAGTCACCCAGTACAACGGGCTGCTTTGAATGTGGATCACACGGGCAGTCTCCAGATTGCCGCCCAGCCACAACGGCAAGACTTCGTGAGCATCCACACTCTTACCGTACGACTTCGTGAAGTCGCTCGGACCATAGACATTCACAACGCAGTTCACGCGGCTGGACTGTGCGGGATTACCGCCCTTCCCTTCAAACTGCGGCACGTCGGCGGTCACTCCCAGGAATTGCGCGAGGTGACCACCTGCGGAACCGCCCGTAACCCCGATCTTGTCAGGATTGATCTTGTAAGTAGCCGCATTCGCTCGCAGCCAACGGACAGCCGCTTTGGTGTCATGCACAGCCGCCGGAAACTTGTGCTTCGGTGCCAGCCGATAAGTCATCGTCGCCGCGACATAACCACGCTCGGCCAGCTTTACGCACAGAGCGTCATAAGAATCACGCTTCCCCGCTCGAAAGCCACCGCCGTGAATGCACAGCACGGTCGGAAAAGGACCAGCGCCCGCCTTTGGTCGAGCGATATTGAGCTGCAGGTGCTCATCCTCCGGATTGGAGTATTCAACTCCAGTTTCCCAGATCACTGAGTCCGGTACTTGCGGCGCGGCGTCGGCGGAGGCCTGTATGACCAGTAACAATCCCAACAGCGCAATTAAGGACGCCTTCAGCATGGGGGTTCCTCTGGAGCTCGAAGAGTGATGTCGAAGACTTCAGGCACATCGCAGAGGGAGTGAAACCGAGCGGCGTCTTAAAAGCAAAGGAGCTGAACTCCCCCGGCTTTGGATGACCAATCACCCGGTTCGTTCAGCTCCTGAGTTTTCTTGAGAACGACATCATAAACGCTCACCGTCGCCATTGACGACCAATCAAATCGCGTCTGAAACACACCGAACCAAATGACTCTCAATCATTGGGTTGGTTGCGGGATGTTTGCTCAACGCGCGACATCGTCCCTCTGAAATGCATCACGCAGCGAGGTGGCTGCAAACAGCTCCTTAGGATTCGATGAAGATCACGAACTTGCGGGCTGATGCAGAACAGGTCCTTGCAGACTTGCGATTTGGCCATCAATCACGAACAACCCGTCTGCCGAGATCCTCTCAACGAGACGTTGTCTTCATCATTCATCCGAAGGAGTTAGTCATGCGTTTCAATCGTGGACTTGCTGGATTCGTGTTGGCCGTGCTGGGGGGCGCGGGGCAGTTTGCCGTCGCCGCCGATCAATGGGGCCTGTCTTCGGGCAAGGTCGAACTCAAATCGATCGGCCCGATGACGTTTGGTCCTGAGGGCATTCTGATTGTCGGCGATGCGCAGGCCGCGACCCTGTATGCGATCGCCACCGACGACACCAAGAGCGGCGCTTCAAAAGCCTCGATCAACATTGAGGACATCAACGGCAAGATTGCCGGTCTGCTCGGCGGCAAAGCGTCCGACGTGAAGATCAACGATGTCGTCGCGAATCCCTACAGCGGCAACGTCTACATTGGCGTGAGCATGGGTGGCGACTCTGCCCCGGCTCTCGTCCGTGTCAACACGGCTGGCGAACTCAGCAAAGTCGCTCTCGACAAGGTCCAGTTCGGCAAGGCTGAACTGCCCAACGCCCCCGAAGACAAAGTCGTCGGCGAAGGCAATCGCCGTATGAATAAGCGCCTGGAGTCCATCACGGACCTGGCTTACGTCGAAGGCAAAGTGATCGTTTCGGGAGCTGCCGCCGGAGCGGCCGCATCCACAGTTCGTGAACTGGTCTTCCCGTTTAAGACGGCTGATGCAGGCACTCCGATCGAAATCTATCACGCGGCTCACGGCCGTCTGGAAGACAACGCCACCGTGCGAGCATTCGTCCCCTTCACCATCGGCGGTGAGCCTTCACTGCTGGCCGGTTTCACCTGCACGCCGCTGGTGAAATTCCCAATTAGCGACCTGCAAGCTGGCAAGAAGACTCGCGGCACGACCGTCGCGGAACTTGGCAATCGCAACCGTCCGCTCGACATGATCGTCTACAAGAAGGACGGCAAAGATTACCTGCTGATGGCGAACAGCGCCCGCGGCGTGATGAAGATCAGCACCGAAAACATTCAGCGCAAAGATGGCCTGACCGCGCCCGTCACCGGCGGTGGTACAGCCGGCCAGACTTACGAAACGATCGCCGAATGGAAGGGTGTGACGCAGCTCGACAAACTGAACGACACGCATGCCATCGTGCTGATTCAGCCGGAAGGTGGAGCAGCTCAATTGAAGACGGTTCCGCTCCCATAACGGGACCGGATATACTTGGCAACTCGCGTGCCTTGGCAGTTGAACCGCTTCGCGCGTCAAACTGTCAGGGCACGCAGCGTTTCCGGTCACCCGTTTTCGCGGCTGCTTGCCCGAAGCCACCTTGATTGAGACTGAACTTTCATGTCCCGTGTTGTCCTGGCCATGAGCGGCGGAGTTGATAGCTCTGCCGCTGCGTACCTGCTTCAACAGCAAGGGCACGAAGTCATCGGCCTCTTCATGCGTTCTGGCGCGTCCGAGGACGAAGTCTGCTCTACCGGCATGAGTCTACCCATCGTCTCCGCCAAGCCGGGACATCAAGGCTGCTGCAGCGCTTCGGACGCCGCTGACGCTCGACGCGTGGCCGACTTGTTGGACATCCCCTTTCATGCGCTCAACTTCAAAGACGCTTTCACGCGTATCAAGGACTACTTCGCCGACGAGTATCTCTCCGGCCGCACCCCCAACCCCTGCGTGATGTGCAATAACTGGCTGAAGTTCGGCAAGCTGTGGGACTTCGCCCAACAGGTAGGAGCCGACTACATCGCCTCAGGCCACTACGCCCGCATCGCAACGTTTGACGGCCGCCCGGCGCTGACTCGAGGCCGTGACGGCGGCAAAGACCAATCGTACGTGCTGTTCGGGATCAACCCTTCGATTCTGGACCGCATTATCTTCCCCGTCGGCGACTACGAGAAACCGTTCATCCGCGAGACAGCTCAGAAGGCTGGTCTGCGAGTCTTCGACAAGCCCGACAGCCAGGAAATCTGCTTCATTCCTGACAACAACTACGCGGCATTCCTCGAACGTTATCGCGGTCGTCAGGACACCGCTGGCGAGATCGTCGATACGACTGGCCAAGTGCTCGGCCAGCATGAAGGCTTTGAGCGCTACACCATCGGCCAACGCAAAGGCCTCGGCCTGGCGTTCGGCGAACCCCGTTACGTCGTCGCCCTGCAACCGGAAACTCGCCGAGTGGTCATCGGCACCCGCGAAGACCTCGCCCGCGACACTCTGGAGGCCGATCGCGCCAACTGGTTGGCTCCTGGCGTGCCAGAAGAATTCTCCTGCAGAGCCCAAATTCGCTACCGCCACGAAGCCGCCCCGGCTCAAGTCAAACGCACTTCCGAGACGGAATTCCAAGTCTTCTTTGACGTTCCGCAATTCGGGGTTACACCCGGCCAAGCGGTTGTACTGTACGAGAACGACCGAGTCCTAGGAGGCGGCTGGATTCGCCGCTAGGTCGCTTGTCGATCGAAACACGTCTGTTAGACTCCGGCCGGCTTCGAGGCCAGTCCTTAACGGATCCCGCCCAACAAGCTGCACCCCTAGCTCAATTGGATAGAGCATCGGTCTACGGAACCGAAGGTTGCTGGTTCGAGCCCAGCGGGGTGTACTATACAGCGTAAGGACTTACGACGATTTGTCGGAGTCACCAAATGCACTGCGGCAGGGAATTCGGCACTGAATTTCCTGCTGGCACTGATCAGCCGTGCAGATAGCGACTGCCATCGCCCGCTCGGCACAACTCTTCGGCTTGCTCGTGTGGATTCCTCACTCGTAGCTGGAGAGTTGTCATGGCACGTCGTCCGAAACCGTGGTTTCGTGAGGCACGCGGGGCTTGGTTCGTCACCTTGGGTGGCGTTCAACACAATCTTGGCCCCGACAAGAAAGCTGCCTTCGAACGCTTCTATGAGCTGATGCGTCAGCCCTCGGGATCCAAAGTCGATTCCCGGTCCCTCGTCGCGATCATTGATGCCTTTCTAGACTGGGTTCAGAAGCATCGTTCCCCCGAGACGTTCGAGTGGTATCGCTACCGCCTCGAACGGTTCGCCCAGAAGTACCCCGAGATGATGATGGGCGATCTCAAGCCCTTTCATGCTCAGCAATGGGTGGACTCGTACCCTGACCTCTCCGTGACGTCCCGGCGGAACTACTTGAGGTCCATCAAGTGCTGTCTGTCTTGGGCTCACCGGCAGGGGTACCTCGACAAGACTCCTCTGGCATCGCTCGAAGTGCCTAGCGGTGACCGGAAGGAAGTGGCGGTTAGCCCCGAGGAGTTTGCTGCGCTGCTGACCTACTGCCGCGATGAAAACTTCCGCGATCTATTGATCATCACTTGGGAGACCGGTTGTCGCCCTCAAGAGTTGCTCCGAGTCGAAGCCAGACATGTCGATCTGACTAATCAACGCTGGGTGTTTCCCTTGAAGGAATCAAAGGGAAAACGAGCTCCCCGCATCGTCTATCTCACAGAGGCTGCCAAAGCCATCACGGAACGACTGCTCCTCCTGTACCCCAGCGGGCCACTGTTTCGGAACACTGACGGAGTGCCATGGACCACGGACGCCGTGAACTGCAACTTCGGTCGCGTTCAAGTTCGCATGGGCAAAGAGCACATGCAGCAGCAAGGCATCTCGCTGGACGACGAAGATGTCACAGCAATCATGAAGACATTAAACCCAACCCGCGCGAGTCGAGGACGGACATTCGTTAAGACCGAGGCCGAGCTGCGTGACGAGGCACGTCGCAAGCTCATGAGCAAAAAGTGCAACGAGTTTGTCCCGCGCTACTCTCTCTATGCCTTGCGGCACTCCTGGGCAACCAAGGCGTTGAAATCCGGACTCGACGGGTTGACCGTTGCGATTCTCATGGGCCATTCCGACCCCAGCACCTTAGCGAGGGTCTATCAACACCTCTCGCACGATCCTCAGCATCTGCTCAGCCAGGCCCTGCGAGCTCATGGCAAGGCGACTTAGCAGTCGTAGCAACCTAGGGTGCGGCAACGAAAAAGCCTCGATTGACTGCCATCAATCGAGGCTTTCAGCAAACCTGACGGCTTGCTCGTGTGGATCAATTCAGACTCAAAGTCGAATGTGTTTCAGTCGTTGTCGTGGTGGCTTAGACGCCTGCTGCCGCGGCTTTTCCGCTGACTGACGCGCGGCAAGAAATTCTGCGAGTTGCTCCTCGCTCACTCGAATGCCAGGACATCGGTAGTGTGGCAATTGCTGCGACTCAATGAGCTGATACACGGTGGCTGTCGAGCAGTTCAACCGGGCGGCCACGTCCTGCACCTTGAGCATGATGTTCTTCTCACGATTGACCTCATGGGTCATTTCCAAGCCTTATCTAGCCCGTTGCCGATCACTCCGTGGAATGGCAACTGGGCGATTGCCAGGCCCTATTGGCCTGCCTCTAAATCTGCGGCTGCCGCTGGGCACATTGGCCGCGACACCGCCTCATCCCACCGCCCCTGAAGCTCTCGTTGAATCAACGACTTGCTGTACTTTCTCCGGCCACCGGCGATGACGCCGTGTTCGAAGCGTTGCAGTCGGCCTGCTTTCGCCCACAGCGAAGCCGTCCTTACGCACACACCGAGAAAGTCCGCGAGCTCGCGCTGAGTAATCCAGTCGGATGTCGGTTCTGGGGCTGCTTCCACTGCGACCGCCTTTCCTGAAGTTGCGCCATTGATCAACAAAGCTCACCGAGCTATTATGAATGTACTAGATCAATTAGTCAACTTCGAAGGCGGAGGACGCACATCAATGACGCCAAAACTCACTGAAGCCGCACAGCGAGTGGAATGGGTTCTGAAGAAGGTGTGGAATGGTTCGCAGACTCGCATGGCAGCCGACATCGGGGTCTCGCAATCAGCGATCTCGCACGTGCTTACAGGTCGCCAACAGCCTGGCCGGAAGTTCCTAGCGGCCGTATCAAGCAACTCTGTGATCAACTCCACCTGGTTGATCACCGGTGAAGGCGATCCTTTGGTCACGCAGATCACGGAACCGGGACGTCGAGCTCTCTATATTGCTCGACGGCTATTTGAAGGACATCCCGAAGATAACGGTGACTGCTTGGGAACCATGTTGGAGGTGCCAATCAGATTCTACCGGCCGTCTCGATACTGGTACGAGGTGGCTCCTGGCAGCCCGCTAACCAGTTACGACGGGTTAAGAATTAGAATTGGTGACTATGTGCTCTTTGAATCAGATCGCAGAGCCTGGCCTCCGAGCCTGGTTGATCACCCATGTATTGTCAGGACTTCCGAAGATGGCCTGCAATTTGACCACATTCTGAATCAATACGGCGACCAGATTGAGACAAGGAGGAGGCATTCAAAGGAGCCCATCAAAGATGAGCATGGTCGATACTACCGATCAATTCAGGAAGATGACCATGAGGCAAGTGATTCTCATACTCTGAAAATAAGTGACATAATGGCTGTTGGAATTTTTCGCATGGGCAGCTTCGGCGATGCAGGCATGCGACCAACATGATGTCCAGCTAGCTAACGACATTCTACGAAAAAGGCCGACCCTGGCAGGTCGGCCTTTTTTTAATTCACTCCAGCTCACAACAGGAGCGACAGTATGATAACAACCAATGTTGCATCCGCCAATTCGTCTCTGTTTGGTTCGACAGAACCTCAACACTGCGCAAAGAGCGTCGAAGTCGAGTGCCTCAACACGCTTCGACTTTTCATCGCGCCCGACCAGATCACTCAGCTCGTTGCCTTTGACGTCCGTGAGCCGGGTGCGCGTATATCGCGCCATTATGCAGGATTCTTTGATTATCAACACCTGGATCAAATGGTTCAATGTGCTGCCAGATTCTGTGGCATTGCGAGGGGCATCTACTTCACGTTTAACCCGCTAAATCGGAACGCATTTGAGCGCCGTCCGAATGGGTTTTTACCTGCACAAAAAGGAGTACTGGCCTGCAACAATGACGTGGTCAGCCGACGCTGGCTCATGATTGATTTCGACCCCGTTCGCCCTCCCGGAATATCAGCAACGGACTCTGAAAAGCGGTACGCTCGGAATATGCTCGAACGCGTTTACAGTTTCTTGACTAACGCTGGCTTCCCGCATCCTATCATCGGTGACAGCGGAAACGGCTACCATTTGTACTACCGGATTGACTTACCTGCTCAGGACGAACTCCCGCATCGCCTTCTGAAGATGCTCTCTAAACAATTTGGATCTACCGAAGTCGAAATCGACACAACGGTCGCCAAAGCATCCCAACTTACAAAGCTGTTTGGAACGCTATCGGCCAAAGGAGCACCAACGGTCGATAGGCCACATCGTCGTTCGTCGATTCTGAGTGCTACTTCCGTTGCAACGGTTGATGCTGACGTTCTCCGCCTGCTCTTGCCTCCTGATCCACTACCCATTCTTACGACCGGACAGGTACCAAATTGTCCGCACGTAATCCAGAGGGCACGCAGCTATCTCGAAAGGATGCCTCCATCCAGATCGGGTCATCGTGGACATGACAAGTTATTCGAAGCCGCATGCCGCTTGGTACAAGGCTTCGGATTGTCAATAGATGACGCATTCCCTTTACTTCGCGAATTCAACTCACGAGCAGAACCACCATGGACTGAGAGTGACCTCAGGCACAAGCTGGAAGATGCACAGGCTCGGGCAGACTCTCGTCCGCGAGGGTATCTCCTCATCGCCAATGCCCAGCCTATCCAAACAAGTGAACATCAGACAGTCTCAAGGATTACAAACGATTTCGGTCATCCGCTGCCAGGACCGCGGTTTCCGATTGCGATTCCCGACTTCATTCCTGCGCCCACATATTATGTCTGCGACTACTTACAGCCTCAATGGATTGAGAAACGCCGAGGACGCCCTAAATTCGATTACGAAAACTATGTTTTTTGGCTAGCTCTGCATGGTGTCTATACACAACAGGTGGCACCGGTCCTCGTTCCCGATGTCATACTAGCTGCTGGCCTTGGAGGAGCTTCGACATCCAAAGGATGGCGAAATCGACTGCTGCTCCAGAACGGCAGCAAACGTCTCTCAGTTGAAGCCGTGCGTAATGAACAACGGCGCCTGCAAAAGGAACTCGAAGAGATTACTCCCATCTTAGGTGCGGCAGTTAAGAGTGGTCATGGGGAACGAGCCGACATTCTAGTCCTTGCGGACCGGGTCTTTGAGGTACTAAACCGCCAGTCGGAATTAAAGAGCAAAATGTTCGATGTGGGGTGCCCAGCTTACTGCCCTCTGCATGGGTCCAGAGACAAACATGAGCACTACGTGCTTCGACCAGGCTCAAATCTCCTGGGCCCGCTGGTGGAACTTGGGACCGAGATGGGAGAGCGTGCATTTAAGTTCGACTTTGATAGGAAGCAGGAAGGGGGAGCAACGCTCCTCGATACCCTACTACGATCAAATAAAGTCCAATGGGCTTATTTGCCTATTCAAATGCTTGGACAAGCTGCGGGATTGTCACCGCGTCAGATTCGACTGATCCAGGGACTGATGCGAGAACGGACCCGAACGAAGCCAAATTTCAGGCAGAACGGCGGGAAAGCAAGGTTAGTAGTAATTCGTAACGCGCAAGTCAAAGCGGTGTTGCAAGACGCAGAAATTACATGTCCATTTCTTAACCGGGAGGAGAAGTACATAGCATTTGGAGGCAACCTCAAGAATCGTCGTGGTCAAGGATACCGACTCATGGGGACGTTTGACGATGATTTGGGGCATAAGGGAGGCTGGTTACGGCGCCTCGGGTATCCTGTAACGCGTCAAATGGCGGAGATCGAACAAGAACGTGTGTGGCGGTGGATTGGAATGATGTTGGCCGATCTAGCGGAATTGTCCCGCTCACTCGGCTTGATCGTCGGCGCGCTCGATGCGGTTGGCCGGTGGCGCTCGTTGGATGAGGTACGGGTGATGGTCAATGAAGAACGGGACGTGCAGTGGTTGCGACGCTGTTCTCTCAGGATCTTTGCTCCTATTGACCATCTGGTCCGATGGCGTCGTTGGTTCGCTGAGCGTCTTGGTTTCTCCTTCATCGCAGGGGGCGACTGGTCAGCTCCCGACAACGTCTCACTAGCTGTGACAAAACGTCCAAGTGCGGAATCAATTCGAGCTCAGATGAAGGCAAGTGGGATCAAAGGTAAGGGATTAGCCGAATACCTCGGCTGGACAGAATCACGTGTGAGCCGACAGCTCGCTGGCAAAACTGAACTCTCAGATGAACTCGTTGCAGCTGCCCAGGAATTGATGCCAGACCTGTCCTAAAAGTCGATTGCATGGAACTGGAGATAATTGCGGGGAAATTGCACGACACCGACAGAAAAATCCCGCAATTGCAGGGGAAGGGCCAAATAATCGCGAGTCATATCGCGCAACGCATTGAGAAATAACACTTTACAATATCACGATTCTCTTACGAGTCTGCTACGAGTAACAACGACAGCAGCGATGCCGTCTCGCCTAGCGGCTCGTTGCTGTCGCTGCTGTATTCTTTAGTAATCCAGAGGGGGGGGAGATCCCGTTGACCGAGTAGACCCAATATGAAAGACGACGAGTCGTCCGTAGTCTCCGAGCTATCGGTCGTACCCTGCGAGGACGAGGTGCTTCCTCTCGGATGTGTTACGACCCATTACGAGTCCAACGTAAACCGTCGCGCGACGTTGAGAATTCGCGAGGGGAACCATCACTTCCGGGTAGGAGCGCTCTTCACACACCGTGCGCTTGCGAGTTCAAAAATGTGACTCACAAAAAACAAGTGTGGATAAAAAGGCCGAGGATTGACATTTTGCTCGTTTCGCTCAAAATGTTGTTAGGGAAAACGAATCTTCGCATTGAAGACTCATATTGACCTCTCCATTCTGGATGAGACGCAATAGTCCCTAGCAGTTTGGACAGCATCGCTGTCGGCTCTGCAATTTGCAGGGCATTTATTGGGAGAGTTGTCGCGAATCGGTCGCGCAAGCTCCGCTTATGTGCATGCAATTACGTGCACAGTATTCGCTGATGCTGCGCGTCGTTAATACGTCAGCGTCTGCGACATGCAAGTGGAGCGTTGCATCATGCTGACGAAGGATCTGATTCCGATCCGTGAAGTTTCATCGTTCTTTCCGCGGCGACCAAGCCCGCAGACGATCAGGCGATGGACGACCAAAGGGGTCCGGGGAGTCGTGCTAAGATCGTTGGTGGTCGGGGGCGGCGTATACACGCATCTTGATTGGATCGACGAGTTTATCCAGCAACAGAATTCATCCACGAGCCTTCTCATGGGAGGTAAGTGAAGATGAATGTTTCACTCTTGCTCCGCGAACTTGCTACTTACGGTGTCGAGCTCGAATCTGACGGCCTATCGCTGCCAACCCCACAATGGCCGAAACACTGTCCTAGTCATTTGCGTGAGGCGTTTGTGCGAAATCGGCGAGCCATCATGTCGAGGATTGCGCCGCCTGTATTCGTTCACATAGCGGCACGATCACTCTGCGAAACGGCCGCAACCTCCAGATCGGAGACTCTTGACGACGCGGGTGAAAAATCCGTGTGTCTGGCGTTAATCGATAACATGATCGTCGTTTGGCTGCCGGGCCTAGATGATGATTGCGTCGCCTCTATCACTCCCAGGCTGGGTTTGGGGCAACGAGGGACACAATCTGAACTCGTTAAGATCGTGACTGATCGCAAACCCCCATCAATTCTCCGCCGCGCAGCAAGATCAGGACGTGCGTTTTGCGGTTGGAACAGGCGAAACACTGAAGCCGCTGGCTGGCGCGGAATGGGGCTTCCTGCGCCAGCGCGTTGGATTGAGCTTCGAGAATTGGCACGAGCCGGTGGATGGCGCGAAGACTTCGACGAGCTCTTGTGGAACCTGCTTCTTGTTCGGCCGGCGCAACCGACTACGACGCCGAACTATCAGCATCGGAATGACGTCCGAAGCAACATGGAAGTTGCCGATTATTGGGCAACGCAGATTCGTACCGGGCTCGATCACCTGTTAGAGGTAGCTGACCTCTACGACCGGCTGAGCCAGCACGACGAACCCGACCTTGTGGATTTGCACCACGCAATTAACGGTCATGGTATCGGCTTGGATGTCGAACTGGCACAGGCCGTGTTGAGTCTCGGCAAGGAGTACGCGGAAACCCAGTTCTCTTACATCGCCGATGCGACGCGTGGCACCATGACGGTGGCGCAATTGCTAGACGACGGTTACGCCCTCTCGTGGCTCCAATCTTGTGGGCTGCGGTTTCCTAACTTGAACGCAGAGACCATCGAGTGGTCGCTCGCTCAGATTCGTTCATCTGGCCTACAGCACCCTCCGGCTGTTGAAGCAGTGTTACATGCTCGCCTTATGCTGGCCCGCCAGCCCATCGGGAGTTTGCTGCGCTCGATTAACCTAGTCGATAAAACGGGGCAGATCCGCGATCATATGAGTTACTTCGTAAATCGAAGTGGTGAGTTCTCATGTTGCGGGATTGCGATTAGCCCCCTCATTGCTGCTGTTAATTCTCACCACTTGCACTGGCGGCTGATGTGCATTGGTGTCCCAAATTTGCAGGATCTCGTATCGCAGCTTCCAGCCTACGAGTCCATTGAGAGCGTAATGGCTGTGATGGTGGCGGACTGCTTTATCGCCGCTGAAAATCACTCACTTCACGTCTGTTACTGGCCCGATCTGAAGGCTGAAATTCTCTGTTGGATGGCGGGCAAGAGATGTCGGCAGTTTCGTTGGTTGAACGATTCGTCAATAGCCGAAGTTCGAGACGCACTTGCCGAGCAAGTGCGTAGAGCATTGGAGGATGGACATTCCACCGATGTCGGCAAATGTCACTTTTCGTTTTGCACGGAAGCAATGGAGATACGTCTCCCGAGTGGCCGAGCGCTTTACTACCGCTGTGTTGAGCCATTTCAGTGCCAGGCTTCAGCATCCTTCGACGAAGGGTTCGCAACTTCTCGCCCTGCTCCTTCGCTCCGCGACTTACTGGATGCGAACGTCGTTGTGGATGACATCGCGCGGGGGATTGGTCGCGATGTGGTGGTAGCAGTGTTGCTCAGTTGTGCAGAATTGGGACTTAAAGTTGTCGCGCACGGGCCTGATTTCATCGTTATGGAAGTCGCCAGTCACCCTACTCCAAAAGACTTCTATTCGCAGCTCGATAGGATGCTCGAACGACCCAAGTGGGCTAAGGGCTTGCCTTGGAATGTTACCTGCGTCAGCAGTCGGAGACTCGGCGGCGGATACGGCGACTGGAAACGGGCTCAGCAAGACACTGGTATCGGCGTTCCCCTTTAACGCAACGGTTCTTATGAACCGCGGTAGTTCAGATTCGCAAACAACTTTCAGAGACAAAACGAGGAATGCTCCGTTGGCACCGTTATCTAAACCGACAATTGGTGACTCGCCTTGGTGCGATCAAAACTATTTCCCAACCCTCGGGGAACGTCAGTTGCTTGCCTGGTTGGTGGCAGCCACCGACCTTCCCGGCAAGGCAACGATCCGCATGGCATTGCTAGTTCTGCAATCAGCAGCCACATGTGGCCGAAAGCAGCACCTTGCGATTACGCCACAAAGGCTAGCGACTACGGAAATGAGTCGCGTTGCCGCATACGAAGGGCTGCGTTGGCTGGAATCGGCAGGACTAGTCAGCGTCAAGCGGTGTCGCGGGCGCAGCCCACTCGTGACCATCCTGGACGCGATCGACACACCGTAACAAGGACGCGCAGCATGCCGCGGAGACCGACCAGATACTATCCCGATTTCGGGCCCCTGTTGCCGACAAGTGGTCCCGATTGGTGTTGGTCCCGAGCCGTTGAGCTGGTCACCGCGGGCCAGCACACGAGTCTCAGTCGAGATGGTCCCGATATCGCGAGAGCCGTCACTTTCATTCGCAACTTAGCTAGTTATCGCGCGAAGAATTCTATGAATCAATTACTGAGGGAAGATGCGAGCCTGACGTTGGCCGTTAAGCTCCATCACGAAGATAGCCGCCGGGCCTTGGAACTTCAGTGTCGAGTTCTGGGACGACAATCGACGGCTGTCATCGCCATCGAGATGGGACTGACCACGTCTCTGGTCGAGACCTATTGTCGGATGTTTTTCGACGTGATGACGCGTTTGGGGGCAACCAGCTACATCCTGTATCAGGTTATCGGGCTTCATCCAAACCAGCCGTCGACGGCGGAGAAGCTGATGATGGCCTTTGCCTATCATCGAGGTCCGCTACTGATTGAATCATGGCTGGATTTCCTCGATCACCAAGAGGAGCCGCACGACCTCGCCACAGAGGTGGGTCGGATGCGAGAGTCGATCGAACTACTAGTCGCTGCACAATGTCTCCCCGCTGACGCCCAAACGTCCGCCAGTCTCTTGAAACGATCCAGATTCATCCTTGAACCGCGCGAAAACTTGTTCCCGAAAAGGTCTTTTGAACCTGGATTCTCAAGAACGGTGGCCGAATTGCTTCAGGAAACCCCTTGGGCGCCCCGCAGCGACAGAGGGGACTCGCAACCAGAACCGGTGGATTGTCCGGGTGCGGTACATGATTCCTCATCAATAAGGCAGACTGCGTAATCTTGAGAGGTAGAGGATGTTTGAAAACCGTCCATTTGCGGTCTCGCGTGCGGGAACGTGATTGTTGCACAAAGGAAATAGGAATGGCCTGGGAGAAAAGGCGCGGTGCCGCTGGAAGGTATTTTTTCAAAGCCCGGCGGATTGGCGGGCGAGTCGTGAAGGAGTACGGGGGGTCGTTAGTAGATCCCGTGGTCCGAATACTCGCTCGTCATGACCGGCTCAGCCGAGCAGAGCAAGTGGCCGTGCAACAATGGAACGACGACGAAGGTGAGACATACCGTGGCATCGACGCGTCGTTCACCACCGCCCAACGCCAAATACAACGTGTTGTGCAATGCTGGCGGCGATATCGGGATCGCCAGTCGGTAAGTTCGAAAGCGAAGATTCCCGCGCGCCAAACGAAGGATCAGGCTATGGCAGGAACATTAGGCAGGCAGCCCCTGAGTCGTGATGAATTTGACGAACTCGTGAAGCGTGCCGAAATCGGTAACGCCAACGCACTGTCCGAACTGCGGAGCCTGATGCGAGCGGACCCTGAAACGTGGCAGCGCATCGGGGATCTGACAGATCACGTGATGCGGACTTTTCTCGGCCTGATGGTTCAGGGGAACGTCGTCGCCCGTGAGTCTCTTGCTATCAAGCTCGAAGAATTGAAAAAGGAGCTTCGACAGGGCCATCAGTCTACAATCCGCAATCTGGTCATCGATCAGATCGTGATCGCGTATCTTGATCTGCATTATCAGCAGACTCTCGCTGCTGGCCCGCAAGGCTCTAAGGGGGAATCGGAATATCTTGAACGTCGCCTGGAACGAGCACGCAAGCGATACCACGCCGCGTTGGAGTCTCTTGGCGAGATGGATAAGATTTTGGGGTTGGCTCCTAGTAGCACCCTCGACAGCACTCCGGAAACATGTCGCTACCGAACCACAGCGCAGTAGGCGTGTTAGGAGACTCAACTTGGGTGAGGAAGAGGGTTCCGCTGATAGATAAACAAAACCAGATTGGGGGCGGGCATTATTGCCCGCCCCCAAAACCAAAGTGTCCTGCCCGTGGTACGTCGCACTCAAATGGGTCACCGTTTGAGAAGTTTAATCCACACCACAATCAACCGCGCGAGCTGTTACGGCGTATCACCCACGAGGTGAGTCTGGCCCAGATCCAAACGGCCAAGAGCGACAGCATGCGTCCTCCAGTTTCGAGGGTCACCCCGACCATGCGGCGCATTCATTTCGGAATGAGCAACCGGGGCAAGCCTGTGGTGACGGGACGGGATAGAAATGACCGGATTCAATTGCGGACCAAACGCTTCGCATCACTCGCTTCGTGCGTTCGATCCGAGGTTGGTTCAGTGACACACCAAAGCATTCCAGCGTTGGAGCCTTCGCTTTCGTGATGACGGCGAATTCCAACTGGATTGGTTTGCCGGGCACCAGATCCTTGGCGAGGGCCGCATAGAGCAAGAGCTGTTCGCCTGCACGTTCGGCTTGCCCTGCGGACCAACGCGACCTCGCTGTTTTGAGGTCGATGATCTTCAGGGCGTCTGCGGTCTCGACGATCAAGTCGATACGACCAAGGATGTCGGGAAGGCCGGGGATCAGCGGCTCGCGTAGTTCTTCCTCCACCCCAAGCAATCGACCATCTGGTCGCGCGAAATCACTGGCACGAAAGGCTTCAATGACTCGATCAGCAGTCTCACCAATCACGTCGAGGTTTTCATGCTTGCCGAAGCGAATCGCGGTGTTGCTACACCGTGATTGCCAGCCTTCCCAAAACGCACTTAACAACTCGTCTCGGCTGGGCGGCTCATCTCCGGCCATCAATTGGTTGAAGTGATACTCCACCGCATGGTGAATCGCGCCACCGACAGCCAGGCTGGCGGTCGTAAACTTCTCGGGCAGTCCTGCCACATATTTGAAGTAATACCGCAAAGGACATTGCTGGTAGGTGCCGATGGCCGAGAAGCTGATGTAATCGCGGTGGTACAGAGGTTGAGTTTCCGATTGCGGACGGTCAACCGGCGCAATCATCGGCCGCCTCCCGCTCCGGCAGGCTGGGTATTCAGATCGTCAATCAGCTCGGACGCTTGTTGGACACCGAGTTGCTCTGCGGTGTTGACGCCGTAGCGTTGCAAGTGCGGCGTGAGATCCAACCGATGGCGAGTCGCGATGGCCTGGATCGCCCGGACCTGCGACTGAGTTGCCGCACGGCCATTCGGTCGACGTGAGACGCGATGTCCGTTCGTTGCTGCATTGCCGTTGCGGCTGACGTGTGGATCTGCGCCGTGGCCATTTCGGCCATTGTTGGCCAGAGCCGTCTGCTGCTGGTTCAACTCTTCCTCGACGGATGCCTTGGCCAATCCGAAGAGATGACGCACGTGCTGCCGCAACCGTTCCGGGTCTCCGACAGCTCCAGAGTCCAATTCAAGCTCCAGGTTCGCGCTCGCTCCGAGCGAGCCGTAATCGGGCAGGCCGATTTTCTTCGACAGTCCGATATTCAGCCGTAGTGGCATAGTTGGCTGTCCTTTCTTGGTGAATCCGGCAGTGGTGAATACTCAATTTGTTTTGCTACTGACTCGCCGCGAGCCGTCGCAGCTTCGCGGACAGTTCATCAATCTCCTCGACCGTCAGCGGCTGGACGGTCTGCATTCCGACCAACTTCAAGTAAGGCCGCGCCGAGCAGTCGCCGCTCGGCGTGATTTCGTCCTTCCAGAAAGTCAGTGCGGCCAAAGTGGTGGCCAATTCGCGCTGTGTGAGCATGTCCTGCTCTCCCTGTAGAACTTGAGGATGACCAGCGAGAGAACAGACGCTCGGCTCAATCCGCACTCAGAGCTGGGACTGACCTTGGTGAGCGACGCTCCGCACTTCTGGCACGTGAGCCACGCCGTTGCTGTTTCAGACCTGAGATGAGAGCCCTGGTTCTTGTCAGGACGTCGCGCAGTGTTGTCCGCAACGCTTCACCCTCGGCAATCAACTCCGTCAATGACTTGGCTTCCACCTGTCCGTTGCCTGCGATCAGAGGAACCGGCTCACGTCGCGAAGGCGTCGAGGACTGCTGGTCCCCCAGTACGTTGGAATTGGCTGCTGCGACTAAGGAACGAGGAGCCAGCGGTTTCGGTCCTTGAACCTGAATCTCACGCACTGGCGATTCGATGCGTGAGGCGTTGGTATCGCCTTTCAGCACGGCGTCTTTGCCGAGCAACGCCCACAAGTAAGCACGGCGGTCCGATCGGCAGAAGGCAGGCAGGTCAGGATCGCGCAAGTGAATCTCGCGAAAGCCGAGTTGGACGGCTCGCGTCAGGTAGTTGCGGTCCGTGCTGACCCGGAGTTCGTCACCTTGCTTGCGCGAGTTACTCAGAAGCAACTCGGTCATCGCGTCTTGTTGCTCCGACTTAGCTCGAACAACGACAGCGCCGTTCAAATCCAAGGTCACGGGTGCGCATGAGTCTTCAGCACCGGGCAGGCGACTCGCGGCAGAGAGCAGGAAACCAGCGTCGCTCTCCGCCAGTGACAAGGTCGTCTGAGCCGCAGTGGTCTCCGGCAACTGCGCATCAATGTCAGGGAAGCGGCGTTCCTTTTGGATCTGGAGGGCGACCGTCCAGGCATCAGCTTGCAGGAACACCCAGTCGGAGGTTCTGGCGAGCGCGACTGTCCGTGCCTCACGAATCGCCGGAGCGTTGAAGGCTCCCGACGCCGGAACAAGCACACTGTCGGACCAGGGGAACTGAAAGCCGCCGTGCAGCAACGCCTGCCGACTGTCGGTAGCGGCGATCTGACCATCGCTGCCGCGCAGACGGATATAACTCAGCGCGAAACGCAACGAATCCGGTTCTGTGGTGGCACTGGCATCGGCCATCGCCGCCAGAAAGTCATGACCCACCGGAGCGAGGTCTCTGACCACATCGGGCATGTCCGCCGGTTCCGCCAGCGGGCACTCGGCAGCTTGGGGGATACCAGCGTCGCTCCAGCGCAGAGCAGCGACTTCTCCCGACCGTTCCATGCGGACCAAATCGCTCTGACGCCCTTCGCAGGTGACCAGAGCATCGATGGGAATTGTGAACGAGTCCGGCCGATACAAACCCGGCACTCGCCAAGTGACAGCGATCTCGCCGTGTCGCGCAAAGATCAACAACTCCGTGGGAATGGTGTGGAAAGTGATGACGCAGGTGGAACGCCGAGTCTTGGTCAGACCCAAGGTCTGGCGAATCGTGCTGCGCAGGAGAGAAATCTGTCGTCGAGTCAGTTCAATCACGGTGCCTCCGGGAGCAGGGATGGTGGTGATGGGATTTCGTGTTTGGCCGGTGTTGCACCGTTCGGCGCATCACTTGGCGGTACTGCTGCATTGCCCAGGCCAGGCCGACCCACGCGAGAAGCGCGGGCCAGCCCAGCAGGAAGAAAGCGACGAGGCTGATGAGCCCACAGAACGCGACGTAGCGTTCGCTATCCGCTTCCAAGCGGGCGAGGCGTTGTCGTCGCTCACCAAAGTTGGCGGCTTCAGCTCACCCAACGCAAAGAGGTCAGCGGCAAGCACGCCACATCGCCGGAACGATCCTGCTCCAGGTCATCCCAATCGATCATGTGCGGCACGAGCTGATCTGGTTCCGGATCGAAGTCGCGGTTGCTCAGATCGAGCAGTGAGAACCCTCGGCTGCGAATGACGTCCAAGTCTTCGCCGGTGGCGAGTGCCACATCGCGATCGAGGTCTTGTTGAAGCGAGTTACATCCAGGCATGTCAGTCTCCAGGTGAAAGGACGACCGCCCGACGAGGCGGTCGTGAAGAACACAAACCGCCCCGCACATGCGAGGCACACTCAAAGCAACATGTTTAAGCTGGCGGACTCAGCCAGTTGGCTTGCAGCCAACCCATCTCCGCCGCCAGAGCCTCAGTCCGCATGGTGAATGGTCCGAGGACCGGTCCGTTCACGGGAGCCAGGTCAGCCGTCCATTTCCCATCCGCTGTGGGCTCCACGTGCGAGCCGCGACGGATCGACAATTGGCCGAGCTGACCGAGATCAATGTCTTCGCTATAGACGCAGCGGACATGGCCGCTGGCTTCAATGAGCAGCTCCACGACGACCTCCTAGCGCGGCCGACGCAGGATGTTGCGACGGGGTCGATCGACCATCAAACCGTCGAGTGACGATTGCACGCCCGACAACTGCGACGCCAACCGTTGACGCAACGAATCGCTGTCACGCAATTGCTGTGGCTCAACACCGCTCAACACTCGCTGTGCCCGCTGCACCAAGTCGTCGAGTTGTGCATTCGAGCGAACATTCAAATCGCCAAACCGCGCGAAGAACTCGGACAAGTTGGTAACGGCCGAATCGCGGAAGACTTTGGGTTTCCCATCAGCATCACCACTGAGCCGTTCTCCGAGGTGCTCAATGAGTCGCGTCAGTTCTTCAATGAAGGCTTGCTCGGCCAGCTGCACCGCTTCATCAAAGCGGGCTTGCACCCGCTGACACTCCTGCTCGTAGAGAGCTGGGTTGAGCTGCTGTAGATAGTTGGGCGGTTCGACCGAAGGATATTCGTGCTCAATACCGAACAGGCCGATCAATGACGCGGGATAGTCGCTGGGGTCGAACAAGTCTCCCAAGCGTCGACTCGCCGCCGAACGCAGATCAACGTAGTGTCGATCGAGTTCGTTGACCGCCTCCACCAGATCACGCCGGAAGTTCGCGACCTGCCGATCAAAGTCACTGATCGATCGCTGCGGAATGAGGCGGATGCCCGGTTCCGGATACGGCAATGAAACCGCTCGCCAGTAGCACTGACAGCGGCCCTTGATCGCCGTGACCGCTTTGAAGGCCGGATGCGACGTATCCAGCAGCTTCTTGCCTGCCGATAAGAACTTGCCTTCAGCACCGAACGAATCCGCAGCCTGATTCTTCTGCTCGGTCGTCAACGACTTGCGAGTGCCAAGCCAGGTGAAGCTCAATCGCGCGGCTGCCATCGTGTCGCGCAGTCGCTCAGCGGCTGCCGAAGCCGTGGACGAACCGGTTGCCGGTTCATCGAAGAGTGATGTTGTCATTCATGTCCTCTGGAAGGGTGATGCCAAAAGAAAACGCCGCTCGATCCCGCAGGAACCGAACGGCGTAGTTGAAATGAGGTGTGGTAGTTAACAGTAGCTATTGGTTGATGACAGGTAACGGAAACGGGACTCCCTTGTACCGTTCCTGCAAGACTGCCTGCATGATCTCTATTTCTCTTAACTGGACCTGACGAAGCTGTTCCAAGACCAGCCCCTTCTCGATCAAGTCACGTTCCGGTCCCGAGGGGATCTTCTCCACGACCTCGGGATTAGCCTGAACGATTCCCACAAGCAGCTGCGCTGTCTTCATGCGCTGATCGACGGTATCAGTCGGAATGGGAATATGTTGCTGCTGCATGAACTCATTTAGCTTTTGCCTCAACTCAAGAAACTCATTATCGACGGCTAGATGGTTATTGACCATTCGCGTGAGTTCTGGGTCGACATTCACTGTTGAAACGGATTTCGCCGCATTCCCGCCGACCCGCAATTGCTCCGCTACGTGTTCGTAATACTGTTCCGCAGGCTCCTGACCAGCTGGAGTTTGAAATCGAATCGCGTGCAGCTTGCCAACCGCAGTTTGCCAATACACAACAGTGGCCTGGCTCTTTTGTATGTAGGCTGTGATTTGCTTCTGCTTTTCGTTGTCGCTCGGAGTTTGAATGCCTCGTGCCACGATCGCGGTAAGAAAGCAGACGGCCATAAGCACGGACACATTTACAGAAACACTAGGCCAGTGCAGTGCATCCGTATTACTCACCGCCGCCAGTTCCTGTACGTCTTCTGGAACGCTGCGGCCAAGTTTTTTCTCAAGCAGATCACCAAGTTGATAGACATGGTCTCGAAAAGCGTAGAACAGCCAGTAAATGCAAATCCCGGCGATAGTAAGCATGCCAAAATTTTTATCGGGTAGAACCGAGACACTCAGCACCATCATGATTGGGGAACAAAGCGTGGCCACACCGACACATACATGAACCGCGCGAGCCTGTCGTTTTTTTATGGAAGCCTTGTCAGGCAGAGGTGTGCTCATAGGCAGTGGCTCCTTTAACCAAATACGGAAGCAGTGGCCGGAACGAAAATTCCCGCCTCAACCGGAAATCTACATAGCCAAGCTGCAAATCACAGCTGGAATCGCAAACAGGGAATGCCGCCGGGTTCACAGAGATAAGTCGTGAGTGCAGGCTGTCCCGTTTCACCACGAATCTCTTCTGAGCCGAGTAATTCCGGCTCAGATCGCAGCAACGCTGACATGACGTCGAAGAACATCAGTCATTCTTCAGGAAAGACCTTTGGGGGTTCGCATCAGCCGTCACACGCAGTTCGAAAGACCCGCCATTAAGTCGCCCAACGACTTTCGTTCGTCACTTGCCCCGACGAATCGACGCAGCGATCTGATCGAAGGTTTCCGCGTGACTTACATAGCGACTACGCGTGGTCCACATTCGAAGTTCGACCCAGACATCGGGACATTCGACGAGGCGGGTATGCCATACTAGATTTACTCCCGTCGACGTCCCCGTCTGCACCACGTCGATGGTAGGCAGGCCATCGACTTCACCGGCTTGCATCTCGCCGGACTTGGGATCGATAAGGTTTTCAGCGAGCGCTGCCGCTGACCGTTGGGCAAGTTCCTTCAGTGACTGGACTGCAAGATCCTGCTTTGACACTAACATGGCTCTAAGAGACACGTCATTTTTCCGGTCGCTCATGTCAATGGACGATGCAGGCGAGTTCGGATTCTCGACGATCTCCCAGGTCGGATGTGTGGAAAACCGGATTGCTCCCGCTGCGAAGGAATTCTCGCGCCACGGTCTTGAAGCTATCAACTCCTGTTGAGCCCTCTGGGCAGCGTTTATGGCCGGAATGAACAATGCGGTCATCATGGACAGAAGGCCGATCGCAAGCAGTCCAAAATTGACCTTACGCAACCAAGCTACGTGGGTTGGTGGTGGAATCTGTCGGAGTGTTCGCCACACACGAAAGAATAGAGCTAAACCGCCGCAGGCGACCGCACCAATCATTGACAGCACGGCCACCGTTTGCAGGGGTGAGAAGTCACCATCGATCGTCGGATGTATCAAGCCCAAGATGACCGCCAGTTGCTCGACACCAGCAAATGAAAGCCACAATCCTGCCAAGAACCAGCCAGCTTGGCCCCACGGCCACTTCAAAACAGGCGGGCAATTTGATGGTTCCGTCTCTAGCGATGAACTTTGATCTGCGGGCATCTTGAAATCACTCCCGTTATGGGTGAGTCGAGATGACGCAACGAAAGGCGATCAAGAATTGCTTCAGGCTGTCGCGGTTCAGCGCAAAAAGAGAGCGCTGAACCACGACCGCTCCAGCTACCCCCGCCAAGGGGCAAAAGAACAGCACATGGCCAGCGCCCCTTACGGGGCGCGGCTCAAGGTGCTGCTTCTTTTGAATTCAAGAACCTTGCGGTTCAGGTTGGCGGAATTAGCTGGAAGCAGTGCTTGACGCTCGCGCGTCGTTCAAATTGTCAGAACGAAGTTGATATCAACTTTGTGAATGGTCTTACGTTTTGGCTCCAAAACAGGTTCGAACGAGGTCATCGCACACATTCGGCGACAGGCGTTTTGACTTCCATGCTACGGTCGAGAAAGAAACATCTCAATGAGTTCGCCACCTAAGGTGGTTAGGCACCGGGACAGCTAATTCAAAGATGAATCGCGGCTTACCTTTCTCCGTGATCCAGGTTTCACTTCAGACCTCTGATAGATGCCCGGCTGTTGCGCCGAGAGGCATCGACCGCTGGCCCACGTCCGAAGCCTGTCAACGCTCTCGGCAGCGGTCACTGCGACCGGCACGACGTTTTGAGCCGCTTGAATGAGCGGTACATCGAGCAAGGCCGACAATCGGCAGCAGGCTTTGATCTCCGCCCCCGTCCAGTCCGTGTCGTCCGGCCGCCGTTGATTGCGATCAATCGCAAACTGTTCCAAGTAGATATCCCAGATCGCAGCCTTCTCCTCGTGCTTCGGCAGGTCGAGGAAGAAGATCCCATCGAAGCGTTCCGAACGCCCAAACTCGGGAGGCAACCGAGAGATGTCATTCGACGTGCAGACGACGAACACGTCTGACGTGTGATCGTTCAGCCAACTGAGGAACGTCCCGAACATTCGCGAGGCCACACCCGAGTCACCGCTGCCATTGACTCCTGCAAACGCCTTTTCGACTTCATCGATCATGGCCACGCAAGGCGCCATCGCATCGATGACCTTGAGAGCCTGGCGCGTACGTTCCTCGCTTTGACCGACGAGCGAGCCCATCAACTGGCCCACATCCACGATCAGGACCGGACGACCGACTTCCTTCCCCAACGCCCGGCAGAACTGGCTCTTGCCACAACCAGGTGGTGACAGCAGCAATACCCCGCGCGGACGCTTGGCGTGATTGCCACGACTCGGTTGCAGCAAGGCCCGCTTACAAAAACTCTTGAGCGAGCCCAGCCCGCCAAGAGTGCTGAAGTCATCCTGCCCCCGATGCAGCTCCAACAAGCCCGACTTCTTGAGCTGGCCTGATTTCAATTCCCAGACGGCGTCGCTCGTGATCCGTCCATGTCGCACCAGGGACAGGCTGAAGGCATTCTCGGCTTCCAACCGCGTTAAACCTGCGGCGGCATCGAGCACGGTTTCGAACTCGGTCTGACTGGGAAGTTCAGAGGTGTCTGTAGCGATGCCTCGCGCGATCTCCGTCAGTTGTTCCCGATCCGGCAGTTCATGCTCGATGACCACGAACAGCTTTTCGAGTTCCACCGGCAACTGCACGACCGGGGCCAGGATCACGATGATCGTCCGGTTCTGCTTACCGGCGAGGATCTGCTGCGTCAGGGCCTGCACGATCTCCGCCGACGACAGGAAGCGATGAAAGTTCTCCAGTACCAGCAAGGCTGTGCCATCGGGTGTCGCGAGCGTACTCGCAGCTCGAATCGCAGCGAGTGGATCACCACCACTCTGATCCGTGTTACCACCCTTCACTTTGAGACCTTGGTCGATATTCCAACTGGCAGTCTGCCAGCCTTCGCTTTGGCACAACTGCGAGATCGCGAGAATGGCTTCCTGTTGTTCGTGAGTTTCAATCCAGATCGCGGTAAAGCACGCGCGCACGTACTCCGCCAGATGGTCGGTTAACTTCATGGAGATTCCTTCGTGGGGAAGAGAGACGGCACCCATCCACGATGGGTTTGATGGGAGCTAGGGCTCCAAATGAGCGATCTGCTTTTCAAGTTGTTCCAGCCCCCGACGTCGCTTGGCCAACGCGTGCCAAGCCTGTCGCAGCTGCGCTACACGCTGAGCCAGTGCCCGCCTTTCACGATCGAGTCGCCGTCGGCACTTGGCCAATCGGCGGGCGTGCCCCTTTGACAGCCCGCAACGAGATTGCGTCTCGGGCGGACGATGCTGATCGACAGCAATCATGGGCTGCTCCTCAATGACTGATGGTTCGTTGTGGTTTGGTGGAACTCGGTCTTGAGCACTTCACCGGTCTGTTGTCCGAGTGCCCGCTCAATGAACTGACTGGCTTGCCGACATTCGCTGCCCACGAAGCCTTTGGTTTCGACGCTCGTCTGCCCGTTGTGAGCGATGGTGATTTCAATGGTCTTGCTCAAGTGGCACCTCCCACCTGAATGGTGAGCTTGATCGACCCATCCGCGAGTGATTGCTCTGTCACGGTGTGCCCTCGACGCCTCCCTTCAATCCGAGCCTTCTCAACCGCATACGCTTGCAGGTAGCGATCGAGTTGCTTCGGGTCGCCCCAACGACCATTGAAGTTGTCGAAAGCGATCTTGGCCGTCGCGACATCACACACCACCGGGTAGAGCCACTCCGGCAAGCGCACCGCCCAGCCTATGGCCGACGTGCTAAACAGTTTCGTTTCACCGAAGACCGGCTCGGGCAACGACAATCGACCACACGCCGCCCGAATGGCGACCGGGTCTCGAATCTCCGTCTGAATCTGCACGACATGCGACACGATGTTGATCCTCCAATTCAGAGCAACGACGACAGGACCGACCATCGGTCCCATAGGGGAGGCGACCCAACGAAAACAGCCCCACGAAAACCAGTCGAAACTGGTCCTCGCAGGGCTGTTTTAACTCGGGAAATCAAGGTCCCAGAGCTATGCCGAGGGCATCACCTTATATGACGCATTTTGAGCCCGGTTTTAGGTTCCTGAGACCCCCAACGACTGTTGTTTCGCTCCTGCCGACCGCATCCACGTCGTCTGTCGCTGATTGCACACGACCGGGGCGACTGTGCGCCCAGCGTCTCCGCATCCATGAGCACCATGCCAAGTGAGGAAATCGACACGCGCAGTTGGTGGATGTTGATTCGGGTGCTGCCTTAACATCGAAGTCCAGCAGCGCGTGATTTGGTCCAGATGAGTTCAACACTTGATGTGCTCAGTGGATTCGACACGACTTCGTTCCAACTCCGAAATGGAGTTGTTTTGGGGCATCGATGGGCACCAGTCGCAGTAGCAACAATTGGATCAGCATCAGCGAATCAAACTTCCCTTGGGAACGCGAGGCGTTGGAATTCGTGCGTGCTCAGTTCCCGTCTCAGGAGCCCTACCGAGCATGGTCTAACTTTGAATTCATCGCCGATGACGGCAGTGTGAATGAAGTTGATCTCTTGGTCTTTACGCCACAGGGTTTCTTCCTCATTGAGATCAAAAGCCAGCCTGGTCGGTTGTCCGGAGATGCCGGGACATGGACTTGGCAGAATGAAGGCAAACTGAAAACGGTCGACAATCCTTATCAGCTCGCCAACTCGAAGGCGAAAAAGCTGAGACCGTTGTTGCAGCGTCAGAAGGCATGCAAAGTCAAAGGCCAGATTCCATACATCGACGCGTTGGTCTTCTGCTCTGCACCGGGGCTGAATTGCGAATTACAGGGAACGGCGAGATCACACGTCTGCCTACGAGATCGTCCTGCGGATGGTGAGCAAGCCGCACGCGCCGGCATCATGTCAGCGATTCTGCGGCGCGACTGTGATGGGCTCGATCCCGTTGCCAGAGGCGTTCACGATCGCCCGACGATGAAAATCGTTCTGCAATCGATCGATCAGGCCGGTATCCGACCGTCCCAACGCAGCCGCAAGGTGAGTGACTACGTCCTCGACAAGCTCATCAACGAAGGGCCGGGGTATCAAGATTGGCAAGGCACCCATGCGACGTTGAAGAACGCTCGCCGCCGTATTCGTATCTACAACGTGCGAGCCGGCGCATCGAACGATGAGCGGCAAACCATTGAACGCGCGGCTCGCCGTGAAGCCGAGCTGTTGGAAAGTTTGCAGCATCCAGGTGTGTTGCGCCGCGAAGGGTTCACGGAACATGAGTTAGGTCCGGCACTCATCTTCGAACACGATCCATCGGCGTTGCGATTGGATCACTATCTCGCCCAAAACCAGCAGAGAATCACCGTCGATCAACGCCTCGACATTCTCAGGCAAATCGCCGAAGTCATGCGATTCGCTCACGAGAAACGCATCATTCATCGCGCTTTGTGTCCGCAAAGCATTCTGATCACGACACCCGCGCCCAACCGGTTGCAGGTCAAAGTCTTCAACTGGCAGGTGGGTTATCGCGGCGACGGGTCATCAAGCACCGACTTTTCGCGCGTGGCGGTTTCCGCGACTTCGCACGTCGATCGCTTGGTGGACGATGCCAGCACCGCCTACATGGCTCCCGAGGCCATCTCTGAGGCGGGCCAGATGGGCGAACATCTCGACGTGTTCTCGCTCGGAGCAATCGCCTACCACCTCTTCTCTGGCGTGCCTCCCGCTAGCAATGGGCTGGAACTCAGCAACAAACTGCGGGAGTCCAAAGGGCTCCAGATCAGTTCGGTGATGAATGGCGCCGGAACCTGCCTCCAAGAGCTTATTCAGTGGAGCACGCACGCCGATGTAGGGATGCGGCCAGACTCCGTTTCAGACTTCTTGGACCTCTTGGAGAAGATCGAAGACGAAGCGACGACGCCAGATCAGGAGCACGTTGTCGATGACCCAGATGCGGCGAAGAAAGATGACTTGCTTCCCGGTGGCTTCAAAGTCATTCGCCGGATTGGCAAAGGCGCGGTCAGTGTGGTGTTTTTGGTCGAGCGTGATCAGCAACAAATGGTGTTGAAGGTCGCAGCCAATACGGAGTTCAACGAGCGCCTCAAAGAGGAAGCGGCGATCCTCAACAAGTTGCGACATTCGCACATCGTCGAACTCCTGGGCACGACCCACGTCGGCGATCACGAAGCCTTCTTGATGCGTCCCGTTCTGGTGACCGTGAATGATCTCCCTGAAGTCGAAACATTGGGACGGCGGTTACGAAAAGAAGGCCGTCTGCACGTTGATCTGCTGCAACGGTTCGGTGAGGACCTGCTGGGTGTTCTGAACTTTCTGGAAGAGCAAGGCATCAACCATCGCGACATCAAGCCGGACAACATTGCGGTGGGACATGTAGGCTCTGGCAAACAACTCCATCTGGTGCTGTTTGACTTCTCTCTGTCGCGAACTCCTCCAGAAAACATCCGAGCTGGAACTACGGGTTATCTCGATCCATTTCTTCCGTTGCGACAGCACAAACGGTGGGATCTGCACGCTGAGCGATTTGCGGCCGCCGTCACGCTGTATCAATTGGCAACCGGCCCCAACGTGTTTCCGAGATGGGGCGATGGCACCAGCGATCCGTCACACCTGGACTGCGAAGCGACGATTGATGGGGACCTGTTTGACGCTTCTCTGCGCGAAGGCTTCGTTGAATTCTTTCAAAGAGCTTTTCGTCGCGATACGAATGGGCGGTTCGACAATGCCGAACGCATGCTGGCGGCTTGGCGAGACTGCTTTGTCGGCCTGGATGAAACCGAACCGTCGTCCGTACATGAAGATGAGCTTGGCTTGGCTCAGCGACTCGCGTCGGCCGTCTTCGATACTCAGATTCATGAATTGGGATTGGGCGTTCGCGCGACAAATGCGTTGGATCGCGCCAACATTCTGACCGTCGAAGATTTGCTGACCGTCCCCGTGAAACGCCTGATGCGCTTGCGAGGTGTCGGAGACAAAACGCGACGCGAGATCGTGGCGACCGTTCGCACGTTGCGTGAGCGCTTGGGACGTCCGCAAGCGACGCCGGCGGCGTTGTCCGCAGACGAGCCGGATAACCGTTCGGCTGTTGATGAACCTACCCATCTCAGTGTCGATCAATTGATCGCGCGACTCACTCGCTTGAGTCCACGTTCGGGAGACTCAGCCTCAGAAACATTGCAGGCAATCCTCGGGCTGGACGCGCGGCTGACGGATCGCTGGCCCAGTCAGTCTGAGATCGCGCCGTTGATCAATGTCACGCGAGGACGCATTGGCCAGCTCATCAGTAAGTTCCAGCTCAGTTGGTCAAAAGAGGCTGCCCTCACCAAATTGCGAAGCGACATTGCAGACATCCTTGTCGCGGCAGGCGGTGTGATGTCGGTGGCGGAATTGGCGGACGCAATTCTGGTAGCGCGCGGCTCCATTGAAGAAGAGCCACGTCGCAGCCTCATCGCGACTGCGGTTGTCCGAGCCGCTTCGGAAGTAGAACGCACGATGGCCGAGCCTCGGTTTCACGTGCGACGTGATCAAGGCCGAGTCCTCGTTGCCACCAGCCTGGACTTAGCCACCTATGCGGCACGGGTTGGAGACGAAGCCGATTCGATCGCTGGCGAAGATCCGCTGGTGGCTCCCGCGCGTGTGCTGCAACGCCTCCGCGAGGTGTCTCTGCCAGACGCAGCATCGCCGTTGACCGACGCGCGCCTCGTGCGGCTGTCAGCCAGTGCGTCTCGGATCGCAGCCCTTTCTAGTCGCCAAGAGCTCTATCCGCGTGGCATGGATGCCAGCCGAGCTCTCAAGCTCTCGCAGGGTGCTCTCTATGGAGTCCCATTCCTCACCGAGCAGCAGATTCGCGACCGTGTCATCAGTCGCTATCCCGAAGCGGCTCCACTACCGGACCGACCCTGGCTGGACGATCTCATGCGGGAGATCGGTTTTGAACCGGACGATACGCGCGGTGACGGTGGGTATGTCTCTCGACAGAAACTGGAGTCCTATGTCACCAGCGGGAGTGAATCGCTGTCGCGTCTGCCGACTGCTTCCACTCCGGTATCAACGCCAGAGATCACGCCTGAAATCGCTGATGCGCGGCAGTTTGAAGAACGGCTGCAACGTGGACTCAAGGATGGCTCATTCCTGGCCTTGGTGGTTCCGCCTAAATCGTATCAGCAAGCGGCCCGTGACTTGGTTGATCAGTTCTCCGTCGAGTTAGTGGACTTCGAAGGTCTCTTCATCGACGCACTCCAAGAGGTCGCGTCGAAGGCGGGGGCGAAGTGGGATGTCGTCGTGAATGCGGACGCTGTCCCAGGTTCAGACCATTGGAAGAAACTGCTGACGTTGGTCAATCGAGCCATGCCCTTGGTGGAACAGTCTCTCGTCAACGGCCAGTCACCCACAGCGTCCCTCAAGCGTTCCATTCTGCTGATCTATCCGGGCTTACTCGCACGCTATGACCAAATGCCGTTGCTCGAACGACTACGCGACGAAATCGGACGTGGGCGAGGACTCAAATCCTGCTGGCTGTTGGTGCCTGGCGATCAACAGCCCATGTTGGATGGCAAAGCCGTGCCCTTGATTAGCGCCGGCCAACGCACGCGTATCCCAGACAGTTGGCTGAGGAATGAACACCGAAGTTCGAAATGACAACCTTCGTTGATGTGGTGACGCCATTGACCAGCGTCAGTTCGCAACCGCCTGGCATTGGTTACACTCCAAAGTGCATAACGGACGACTGACGACAGGCCACCGCACACGAAGTCTTTGAGGATTCCACCATGACCACCGTCGCGATTGTCTCCATTCCTGCTGATGAAGGCACGACCTATCAAGCGGTTTCCGGTGAACGTCACTCAGAGGGACGCACTGTCGGAGAAGCCCTGGATGCTCTCACCCTGCAATTGCCAGAGGACGATGGTGAATCGTTGATCGTGGTGCAGAGGTTTCGAGGAGATGCGTTCTTCTCAGCCGCTCAGCGGGCTCGACTCAAGTTGCTGATGGAGCGTTGGCGTGGCTGCCGTGATCGTGGCGAGACGTTCCCTGCTGACGAGCAAGCTGAATTGCAGGCCCTCACTGACGCCGAACTGGCGGCTAGCGCGGCGCGATCGGCGAAGGTGGCTGAGGAATTCGGCCTATGAATCCGCATTACGGCGTAGTGGCTGCTCGCGCGGGCCACCGTTGTGAGTACTGCCATGCTCCCGAGGCTGTGTTCAATTTCCCTTTCGAAGTGGAGCACATTGTCCCGGTCGTGCGAGGTGGCCCAGACACTGCCGACAACCAAGCCTTAGCGTGCCGCTCCTGCAACCTTTTTAAGAGTGATGTGCTCGCTGCGGTGGATGAAGACACAAGAGAGACTTATCGGCTCTTTCATCCCCGCCTCGATCGTTGGCAGGATCACTTTGTGGTAGGTCCTGAGCAATGTGAGGTTCGTGGTCTCACGCCCGTTGGTCGAGCAACCGTCACCCAGTTGAGAATGAATACCCCACCCCAACTCTTCGCCAGACAGCAGTGGCTGCGTTTGGGTTTGTTTCCTTGATCCTACGCTGGTTCTCCTTGCCGCAGTGCTCCGGCCAGACCGGGACGCAACCCGAATACCAATCCTCACGACGATAACCAACCATGATTGACCGCTCTGCTTTGCTATCTGACCTTCAGAAACTGCTGACCAAGCTCGAAGACGATTTGCTGCAACGCAGTGAGTCATCCGACGTGCCGGATGTGGGGGCAGCGCTGCGATCTGAATATGACAAAGCGCAGCGGGCGCAACGGACGGCTCAGAACTATGAGGACTGGCGGTCGGATGCGATTACTCAGCATGCGGCGGCCTGGGTGTTGGCGTGTGTCTTCGTGCGATTCCTGGAAGACAATCGTTTGATTGATCCGCCTAAGATCGCAGGTCCGGCTGAGCGTCTGCAACGGGCGCGGGATGAGTGGGAGCTGTATCTCAAAGCAGCCCAGCAACCCAACGAGCGAGACTATCTGCTGGCGGTCTTTGATGAGCTGGCCAAGTTGCCGGGCACCCGAGATGTCTTTGGTGAGCATAGCCCGATTCGCGAGTTGCCCAATTGGCTTTCGGGTGACGGCGCGCGTGAGCTACTGAAATTCTTCCAGAAGATTGATGCCAACAGCGGACGGCTGGTGCATGACTTCACGGATGCAGAGTGGGACACCCGGTTCTTGGGCGACCTGTATCAAGACCTCTCGGAAGCAGCTCGCAAGAAGTATGCGTTGCTGCAAACGCCGGAGTTCGTGGAAGAATTCATTCTGGAACGCACTTTGGAACCAGCGCTGGATGAGTTTGGATTGGAACCTCACGCGAAGGCGCGAAGCCGCGAAGAAGAAAGCGATCAGACTTCATCCCTTCGCGGCTCCGCGCCTTCGCGTGAGACCTGTTTCAAGATGATCGACCCGGCCTGTGGCAGCGGGCACTTTTTGCTGGGGAGCTTTCGGCGGATTCTGGATCGTTGGCAGCGGAAAGAGCCAGGCACAAAAACTGAAGTGTTGGTGCAGCGGACGCTGGACAGTGTGCATGGGGTCGATGTGAATCCGTTTGCGATCGCGATTGCTCGGTTTCGGTTGTTGTTGGCGGCGATGCGGGCGTGTGGCATCGCGCGTCTGGCGGATGCTCCCGCGTTTCGGCTAAATCTGGTCTGCGGTGACTCGCTGCTGCATGCGCCGCTGGCGGCGGGAGGCAAGAAGTACACGGCCGGGCAGCAGGAACTCGACTTCGCCCTGGCCAGTGATCCGGAGGACTCGGACGAGTGCGACCACGCCTATCGGAGTGAAAACCTGCCCGAGTTGAAGCGGCTGCTGCGCGGCGGTCAGTACCACGCGGTCGTGGCCAACCCGCCCTACATCACGCCGAAGGATCGGCAGCTCAACGAGCGTTACCGCCGCCGGTTTCTCTCGTGCCACGGGAAGTATTCGCTGGCCGTGCCGTTCCTGGAACGGATCTTCCGGCTGGCGGTTGCCGGTGGTTACACGGGCCAGATCACGGCCAACAGCTTCATGAAGCGCGAGTTTGGCAAGAAGCTGATCGAGTCGTTCTTTCCGACGGTGGACCTGACGCACGTGATCGACACCGCTGGGGCGTACATTCCCGGCCACGGCACACCGACGGTGATTCTGTTTGGTCGGCATCGTCCGCCGGTGGCAAGCACGTTGCGGACTGTGATGGGAATTCGCAGTGAGCCCTCAACTCCCGCCGATCCGGCGCGAGGGTTGGTGTGGTCTGCGATCATCGCGCAGATGGACCAGCCGGACTCGCAGAGCGAGTTCGTGAGCGTCGGCGAGTCGATACGCGAACTGTTTCACAAACACCCTTGGTCCATCGGCGGCGGCGGCGCATCGGAGTTGAAGGAGCTGTTGGACGAAGCGACTGCACAAATCCTTGGCGAGATTGCCGACCCTGGCGTTGCGGTTGTCACACTTGATGACGACGCGTTTCAACTTGACGCCAAAACCGCATGCCGGAGCGGGATCGCACTCACCTTCTTTCGCGGGTTTGTAATCGGCGAGGCTGTGCGAGACTGGCAACTCTGCGATGTGCAACCGGCGATCTTTCCGCATGATGGTACGTCATTTGAAGCAGTCGAGAATAATCGCATAACCCGTCGGCTATGGCCGCTTAAAACGGGATTGGTAAACCGCCTATGGTTCCGAAAAACAATGCCCGAGCGAGGAATGAGTTGGTTCGCCTATGGCCATATATCAATTCAAAAATTTCAGACACCGATGACGATCGTTTTCGCGTTTGTGGCAACTCACAACCATTTTGTGCTGGACCGCGGCGGGAGAGTTTTCAATCGCTCGGCCCCGGTGATCAAGTTGCCGCGCGAGGCCAGCGAAGACGACCACCTCGCCCTCCTCGGAGTCCTCAACAGTTCCACCGCATGCTTCTGGATGCAGCAGACATTTCACAACAAGGGGCGTCCCGGAGCCGATGTAGCCGCTGCGGACGAACGCTATGAAATGCGATATGAGCACGACAGTACGAAATTGAAGTCCTTCCCGCTGCCGACTGGTCGTCCGCTGCTCACGTCGCGATTGCTCGACAACCTCGCGACCCGCGCGCGCGATTTTCAGCCCGCCTCGATCGCCTCGCGCGGAGCGCCCACCCGCGCGGCCTTGGCCACCGCCCAGTCCGAGGCTCAACTCGCCCGGTCGCAGATGATCGCGGCTCAGGAGGAACTCGACTGGGAGTGCTACCGGCTCTATGGGCTGATCGCTGCACCGACTGAGCGGCCAGGCGCTAGCCGCCGGTCCCAGGCCGATGAAGAACCCGCGGCTAGCGCCTTGCGGCTCACGACCATGCAGCCGCCTCCGCTCCAACTCGGCCAACGGGCGTTCGAGATCGTGCTGGCTCGGAAGATGGCGGCGGGGGAAACGCAGACGACGTGGTTTGAACGACACGGCTCGACGCCGATCACCGAACTCCCCGCCGAGTGGCCCGACGACTACCGCCAACTCGTCGAACGCCGCATCGCCCTCATCGAGAGCGACCCCAACATCCGGCTCATCGAACAACCCGAATACAAACGCCGCTGGAACACCGAGCCGTGGGACTCGCAGCTCGAACGAGCCCTCCGCGAATGGCTGCTCGATCGGCTGGAAAGCTATTTTGATTTTGATGGCAGAATGCAGGAGGGACTCACACAAAGGCACGAAGACACTAAGGCAGAATCTTCCAGTCCTTCGCTTCGTGCCTTCGTGCCTTTGTGTGAGATCGCCTTGTATTCCATCGCCAAGCTGGCCGATGTGGCTCGGCAGGACGCTGAGTTCCAACAAGTCGGCGAGCTGTATCGCAACGATCCAGCCTTCGACGTTCAAAAACTCGTCGAAGACCTGGTCTCTGCCGAAAGCGTTCCGCTACTCCCCGTGCTGCGCTACAAGGACCCCGGCCTGAGAAAACGCGCCGAGTGGGAGAAGACGTGGGAGCTGCAAAGCGAAGAAGATCGCATTGCCGCGCAGCTCGAAGCTGCGAAACAAGCACTTGAACGGGAACGAGAACGGGTCGCCAACGAGCATCTGCGTGCCGAGAAGGACGCATTCGCCGCGCAGGTCAATCGTCTGCGAGAGGAAGCAGTGCGAGTTCGAGACTTGTATGCGAAGAAGGTTGAATTCTCCGACGATACGGACGGCATAGTGGCCGCCGGTTTGGTCATCGACCGAGGCTTTGATCGAGGCTTCGAACACGAGGTCCAGTTAGAATTCAAAGCCTTCTGCAAGCAGTACGATCAAGCCTTCCAGGCCAAGGTGACCTTCGAAATCGCTTTAGGCCGGGCCTGCGAAAAGGATGCAGCGTTCAATTCGGCCCTGAAGGCAATCAGTGATGTGCCCGACCCACCTAAGATCACAGTGCCGCCGAAGTACGACTCGAAAGACTTCAGCGACAGCAACTACTGGCGCTTACGAGGCAAGCTGGACGTGCCCAAAGAACGCTGGGTGAGCTTCCCTCACTGCGAAGGCTCGGACGGCACCCTGGTCATCGCCTGGGCCGGTTACGACCACTTGCAAATGGCTCAAGCCTTGAGTGCGTACTACGTCGACATCCAAGAACGCCAAGGCGGTCGCGACGACCCGCGCCTGATCCCACTTCTGGGCTGCCTGCAAGAACTGCTGCCCTGGGTGAAGCAATGGCACAACGACCCCAACGCCGAATTCGACGGCCTCCGCATGGGCGACTACTTCGCAGGCTTCATCGCCGAAGAAGCAAGACAACTCGGCAAAACCATCCCCGAAATCCAAGCCTGGACACCACCGGTCAAAGTGAGAAAGAAAGCCGCAAGCAAGAAGAAGACATTGTCATGAGTCTTGACGCCTCCAACGTCATCGTGATCGCCGGCCCCAATGGCAGCGGGAAGTCCACTGCGGCTCCATTCCTGCTGCGCGACTACCTGGGGATCACTGAGTTTGTGAATGCGGATGTGATCGCTCAGGGTTTGTCGGCCTTTGGAGCCGAAAATGCCGCGATCCCAGCCGGGCGCATCATGTTGGAACGATTAAAGGAACTCGCAGCGGCTCAAGCGGACTTTGCGTTTGAAACGACCCTCGCGGCGCGAAGCTATGCGCGGTGGTTGACCGAGCTAAAAGCGTCTGGTTATCGGACGCATCTCGTCTTTCTCTGGCTGCCGACACCGGAAATGGCCATCGCCCGCGTGGCAAACCGAGTTCAACATGGCGGACATCACGTTGCCAGTGACGTCGTTCGCCGCCGCTATCACGCCGGATTGCGGAATTTCTTTCAGCTCTACCGGCACATTGTTGAGACATGGCGCATGTTCGATAACTCCACCAGTGAGGGCTACGAATTGATTGCTCAACAACTCCCCAATACGGAATTGCACGTCGAGAATCCCAATCTCTGGACCTCTCTCGTGAAGGACTATCAATGACTCCGCAAGACAACCACCAGCACGAAGAAATCAGTGACAAACTGCAAGACACCGTGCGTGTAACAGCAGCACTCAAACAAGCCGCTCGACAAGCCATTCTCAGCCACGCCCAAGCGGGCGTGCCGATCGTCGTGTGGCGCAATCAGCAAGTCGTGAGCGAGGATGCCCAGGCGAGACCATCCGCGAACCTCAAGTCTGGATGACAACAGCCAAGGTGCGAAACAAGGCCGCCACGGAAGTTGTTGAGGATGGGAGTGGTGATGAGAGGCATCCGTAATTATGCAGTTGCGTGTGCCGCCCCCTGTAAATCCAAGTCAGTTTCGACAGAATCACTGTATGAGAATCAACACCGTCCATTTCCGGAACTTCAAGGCGTTCGACCAAGAGTGGTTTGAATTAGCGCCCCGCTTCAATCTGGTCATTGGTGACAACGGGACCGGAAAAACGTCCGTCTTGGATGGGTTATCAGTGGGGCTGGGAGCATTTTTTCTGGGGTTTCCCGAACCAACCAAAGCTCGCTCGATTCAACGCGAAGAAGTTCGTCGCCAGTTCTTTTTCCAAGGAACGACGTGGACTCGTGAGCCACAGCTTCCAACGAGCATCGAATGTCGTGGCCAGATTGTAGATCGCCCGATTCAGTGGACGCGTGAGCTGACAAGCCTTGATGGCCGAACCACTCGCCAGTTGTCGAAGGACATCCGACTCATCAGTGAGACACTGCATCGGCGTGTGACGCAAGGAGCAGCTGATATCGTTCTCCCACTGATTTCCTACTACGGAACCGGCCGACTGTGGGTGCAGATTAAGGATCGTAAAGTCGAGACACTCTCGCCTGATACGCGCTTCATGGGCTACCTCGATTGCCTGAATCCAGCTTCGGACGAGAAGCGACTCTTAGCGTGGTTCAAGACACAAGAGATGGTCGCGCTGCAGCAACGCGAATCGAGTCCAACGCTGGAGGCATGTCGCCAAGCGATCTTGGCCTGTGTGTCGGACGCCACACATGTGGGATTCGACTTCTCACGAGACGAACTGATGCTGCGATTACCTGGTCGTGAGATGCCGTTCAATTACTTGAGTGATGGGTATCGCAACATGGTGGCGATCGCGGCAGACATCGCCGTTCGATGTGCAACACTGAATCCGGCACTGGGCGCTAATGCGGCGTCTATGACTCCCGGCGTCGTACTGATCGATGAGATTGACTTACACCTGCATCCGAAATGGCAGCGACGCGTTGTGACAGACCTGATGCGTGCTTTCCCCATGATGCAATTCGTGGCAACCACACACTCACCGTTCGTGATCCAGTCTTTGCCACAGTCCGACGACGTGCGGCTGATTAACCTCGATAATGCAAATAATGCCGCAGCCACCGTCGGTGAAAATAGTAGCATCGAAGACATCACCGAAGAGGTGCAAGGTGTTGAACTCCCGCAGATGAGCCAGCGGAAGTTGGACATGCTGCATACCGCCGAGGAGTACTACGGACTCCTTAGAGACATCCCCAATGCAGACGAGACACGTCGGCAGCAACTAAGCCAGAAACTCGACGAGTTGCTGCTGCCCTTCAGTGATGATCCTGCCTATCACGCATTCTTAATTGCGCAGCGTCAGGCCAGCGGACTCGACGGGAGGGCTGCGAAATGAGACCTGTCAAACGTGGCGACACCCCAAAAGATTTGTCTGGAGTGGCTGTTGTTTTCACAAAACATACGCAGTCACGGGACTCGTTAATTAAAGCCATCGGCGACTTCTGCTCATACTGTGAGAATGCGTTGCATTCAGATATCGATGTTGAGCACGTCCAGCCTAAGGACGGAAAGCCACTCTTGGCTTTGACCTGGGATAATTTTCTGTTGGCATGCAAGTACTGCAATCGAGCCAAGTGGGACAAGGCGATTACCTTATGCGACTACTTCTGGCCGGACCGAGACAACACATTTCGTGCATTTGCATATGCCTTTGACCAACCGCCAGTGCCAGCGACGGGACTCACTCCAAACCAACGGACCATAGCCGAAGAAACAATCAAGTTAACTGGTCTGGATCGGGTTCCTGGCCATCCTCATTTCAGTGATCGCGATCGCCGCTTCATTAAGCGACGAGACGCCTGGGGAGCAGCGCTGTTGGCTCTTAAACAGTATCAGGCAGGAGAAATTACGGCTGGCAACGTGGCCCAAATGGCGGTTCCTCGCGGCTTCTTCTCCGTCTGGATGATGGCATTTGGAGCGTATCCAGAAGTCCGAAAGGTGCTGATCAGCCAGTTCAAAGCTGATGCCAACTGCTTTGATCCGACGACGACCGAGCCGATACCGCGCCTTGGCGGCCAACTGTGAGAGTACCGCTTTCAAGAACCTCTGACTTCAGACCACTGATGAATGCCTATGACGCTCCTCAAAGACCTGATCGACATTCCTGAACACATCGACGATGGGCAGTTCGTGTTGCGACTGACCGAAGGTGTGACTGATCCGCGCGCGACGGTGCAGACTTATGTGCCAACACCTCAATTGGTGCGTTGCTTTGATGATGCACTCAGCTTCATTCGGGGGGCGTTGCAGGGAGCAACCAGTAAGGCAACTTATCTGCATGGCAGCTTCGGCAGCGGTAAGAGCCACTTCATGGCCATCCTGCATCTCATCTTGCAGGGGAACTCGACGGCCCGCGCCATTCCGGAATTGGCTGAGACCATTCAGAAGCACAACGTCTGGATCGAGAACAAGAAGTTCTTGCTCGTGCCCTATCACATGATCGGAGCCAACGACGTCGAGTCGGGCATTCTCGGTGGCTATGTGGACTTCGTGCGACGTACGCATCCGACAGCCCCCATTCCCGGCGTGTACCTCGCGGAAGGATTGTTTCGGGATGCCGAATCTCTGCGGCAACGCATGGGCGACGAAGCCTTCTTCTCGGCGTTGAGTGAAGGACTGGCAACTGATGACGGCTTCGGAGATGTCGATACGGGTTGGGATGCCGCTCGCTTTGAAAGCGCCGTCGAAGCTGATCCCGGTTCGGAAGAGCGTTCGCAACTGATTGGCGCGTTGGTTGGAAAGATTTTTGGTTCGTACGACACGCAAGCGAGCGGGCGCGGCGAAGCCTTTGTGTCACTCGATAAGGGCTTGTCGGTCATCAGCCGCCATGCACGCGATCTGGGGTATGACGGTCTGATCCTGTTCCTCGACGAACTCATTCTGTGGCTGGCCAGTCGCGCGGCTGATCTCAAGTTCGTGCATCAGGAAGGCCAGAAGCTGGCGAAGCTCGTCGAAGCGCAAACGGCAGATCGTCCCGTCCCGATCATCAGTTTCATCGCACGGCAGCGAGACTTGAGTGAGCTGATTGGCCAGTCCGTTCCGGGCGCAGATCGACTCAACTTCGGCGACGCGCTGAAGCACTGGGAAGGGCGCTTTCATAAGATCACTTTGGAAGATCGCAACCTACCGGCGATTGCCTCGAAGCGCGTGCTGAAGTGTCGGGACGAGGCGGCTCGCATTCAGCTCAACGCAGCTTTCGAACAGACAGCGAAGATTCGCGAATCGGTCATGGCCACCTTGCTGACTGGCGATGGCGATCGCGAGATGTTTCGCAAGGTCTATCCCTTCAGCCCTGCTCTGGTGCAGACCTTGATCGCGGTCTCCAGCGTTTTGCAGCGCGAGAGAACCGCGCTCAAGGTGATGATGAAACTACTCGTCGATCATCGGGATGTGCTCACTGTCGGTGATCTCGTGCCTGTGGGTGATTTGTTTGACGTCGTGGCACACGGCGATGAAGCCTTTAGCCAAGAGATGGCGTTGCACTTCGACAACGCCAAGCGGCTGTATCACCAAAAACTGCTCCCCATGCTGGAGAAGCAATACGGTCGTCGCGAAGAGATCGAGACGTTGCCCTTCAACGATGCGAAACGAGTCGCCTTCCGCAACAACGATCGCTTGCTGAAGACACTATTGCTGTCTGCACTGGTCCCCGAAGTGGAGAGCTTGCGCGGCCTCACGGCGGAACGCTTGGCGGCTCTGAATCACGGCACGATCAAGACGCCGATTGCTGGTCGCGAAGGCCAAGAAGTCTTAACACGCTGCCGCAACTGGGCGGCGAGTGTCGGTGAAATCCGAGTGGGGGAAGGCACCAATCCCTCGATCTCGTTGCAGCTATCCGGTGTCGACACGGAAGGCATCATCAAGCAGGCCGAGCGCGAAGACAATTTGGGCAACCGGATCCGGCGGATTCGCCACATGTTGTTCGAGCAATTGGGCGTTTCAGGCGAAGACGAGTTGCTGCAACGGCACGAATTCTGGTGGAAAAACACCAGCCGCTCCTGCACGGTGCTCTTCAAGAACATCCGCGAGTTGCCTCCGAGTTCGCTGGAGAACAGCGACGACTCTTGGAAGCTGATCATCGACTTTCCCTTCGACGAACCGGGGCGTGGTCCACGCGATGACCTCAGCGTCGTGCAAGCGTTCAAACAGACGCATCCCGAAGGCGCCAAGACGATCTGTTGGATTCCGCAGTTCTTCAGCGACGAGGCTCGAAAAGACCTCGGCATGCTGGTCATTCTGGAGCACGTTCTCACAGGTGAGCGATTCGGCCAGTACGCGAGCGAACTCACCGCAACCGATCGGCAAGCCGCACGATCTTCCTTGGAGAGTCAACGCGGAGTTCTGAATCAACGCGTCCTGAATCACCTCGATGCCGCCTACGGCTTGTCGGCAATCATGCCGGGCTCACTCGATACTGCTCACGCTCTTGATCAGAACGAGCAGTTTGCTTCTCTGTGGTCTGGTTTTGATCCGCAGCCACCCGTCGCGGCAAATCTTGGTGCCGCGATGGCTCACCTCTTGAGCCAGGCTCTGACGAGCGAGTTTCCTGGCGCACCCGAGTTTGAAGCCGAGATCAAGATCGCCAATCTTCGAAAGGTCCAAGCTGTCCTGAGTGAAGCGGCCCAGTCTTCTGACGGCCGTGTGGCTGTGGATAAGACGATCCGGCCTTTGGTGCGTCACATCGCCAATCCACTGCAACTCGGTGAAATGGGCGCTGACGCGACATACTTTGTGCTGGGACAACATTGGCGCAGTCACTTCACTAAGAAGTCTGCGGAGACCGGGAGCACAGTCTCAGTCGGTATGCTTCGCAAGTGGATCGACCAACCGCGTCCGATGGGCTTGCCGAAGGAAGCTCAGAACCTGGTCATTCTGGCTTACGCCGAGCAAGGCAATCTCTCGTTCTTCCATCACAACGTGGCTGTTGAAGGCTCGCTAACGAATCTGCCCGACGACATGGTGCTGCGTCAGGAGAACTTGCCCGATCAAAGCCAGTGGTCAGTGGCTGTCGAACGTGGGGCTCGCATTTTCGGTGACACAACGTCATCGCTGCTCAAAGCCAGCAATGTCAGCACTCTGAGCAGCTCACTGAAGAAGCTGGCATCCGATGCGCGACCCATGCTTCAAAGTTATGCCAAACGCTTGCGCGACCACCTGGAACGACTTGGCATCGACTCGTCTGAGCGGTTGCAAACGACCAACGCCACTTTTGCGCTGATTGAGAAGTTGCATGCGGTTCCTGCGGAGTCACTGATCGGCAGCTTGGCTTCGGCCGCCATCGCAACCTCTGAGGCGGCGATGGGTGAATGCTTGAAGAAGAGTGCGCAGCTCGTCGGCCTCCTCGAAGGCACCAACTGGGAGATTTTTGAAGCTGCCAGCAAGTTGGCTGATCACCGTCAGTCGGCAGCAAAGGTCATCCAAGAAAAGGTCGCGACTGCGCTAAGGTCCGATGAGCACGTCATCAGCCTCGGTGCCACTCTCAAGGAAGCACAAGCTGAAGCGTTACGACTACTGACTCAGTCTGAGACTCGTGTCTCCACGACACCGTTGCCATCCGCAACGGAACCGACTTCTGTGCCGCCTGCGGTTCAGCCTGTGAAATCGAAGCGATCAGTTATTGAACGAGGCAGCCAAGAGAATCTGTCACCGGAAGATGCGTTGCGTTTGATTAAGACCTCGACGGAGAAACTGACATCAGGCCAGTCGATGCGAGTCAGTCTGAGTTGGGTGATTGAAGCTGATGGAGCCTCCAAATGAGTCAGCCCGCTCCGACGTTTGGACAGCTCAAGGCACAGGTCGCCGCGATTCGACAACACAAGAACTATGCCAATTCGCGCGCGATCGCAATCCGTTCAAAAGGGCGATGGACGGGACCTGCCGAGTATCAAGATGGTGATGAGCGTTACCTCATCCACCAATGTGATTCGCCTTTAGCGATGCGGATCGCGTTGCGTTCGGGCGACGAAAATGTGACGCGACTACTCATCACGGGACTCGATGACCATGAGATCGGCGACGACATCCTCACGCGACTCAAGCCGCGTAAGCTCGTGCCGCTTGATAGTTGGCAAGTTATCAAAACTCTGTTCCAAGCTCGGACTGTTGATCCTCGGTTGTCGCAGCACAGTTGGCTCGCTGACACGCTGATGGAGGTGATTCCGCTGCAAGGTTTCTCGCCAGTTGCCAGTGGCTTCTTAGATGCCGAGACAGTCTGGCCCATTCTGTTGGATCGAGTGATGGGCTTTAACGCGGGGTTTATTGACCTTGCAGCCTTACTCAAGTGGTCAACGAATCCTGTCAACGTGTTGCGTTTCAAGGAGTCCCACAAAGGATTTCGTGTTGCTGCCGCAGAATGGCTTACCAGTGTTGCCGGACCAGCGGCATCCGTCGTGATGCAGTGTGTCGAAGCTCAAGATCGAGCCGACGCATTGGCCGTTGGTCTTGCCGCGAGAGTCCTCTACCACAGCTCAACCGCAGGGAAGCTGGAGAAAGCCTGCGGCAAGTTTGAAGAACGCTACTTTGGTGGACAGTCAGTGGAGCACTCGGTCGTCGATCGTTGGGCTGCCGCGGCCACAGAAGTCGTCCGGCTTCAAATGAGTAGTCCGAGCGATCTTCGAGTGAAGCAACAGATACTACAGCGCGGTGATGAGATCATTCGCGAGTTTGGAGCGGAGTCATTTGCGTCGCTCAGTGACACTTCACCGATGGGATTTGATCGACGATTTGCAGCGTTAGGGCAATGCTTAGATTCCGCGATGAAAAGTCATGACTCCGCATCGTATGAAGCACTCTTGAATGCTCGTAGTTCTCTCCTGCAACACGATGGATCGAGTCGCGAAAGACGACGACTAGAACGAGTCGAAATGGCCCTGCGGCTGGTGCGCTGGCTTTCGCTCCAGAATTCGCCATCAGTGCCGCATTCGCTGGCCGATGCCGCTGTCTTTCACCTGACAGAAGGTGGCTATGTCGATTGGGCTCGATTCTCGTTGAGGTCGGGGGATACCAATCGCGAATTGTCCGAAACTTATGCTCGGCTCTGTTCCAAGGTCACCGCAGTGCGCGAGCAGCAGTCACTTCGATTTGCGGAACTGCTGCGTGATTGGACCGCGGTCAACACATCAGACAAGTTTCTCGTGCCCGTTGAGCAGGTTCTTGATCGCGTCGTGGCCCCCGTGGCAGCGCAGATTCCGGTGCTCGTCGTCGTGCTCGACGGAATGAGTGTGGCTGTCTTTCGCGAGTTGATGGCAGATGCGCTCGGACATGATTGGCAACTCCTCGCAGAAGAAGGAATTGGTCTACGCCCTGCCCTGGCGACAAGTCCAAGTATCACTCAAGTGTCACGAACAAGTTTGTTGTGCGGGCGACTGACTCAAGGTGGACAAGCAGAGGAACGAAGCGGTTTTGAAAGCCACCCCGCATTACTCAAGGCGTGTCGGAGCGGTTCTCCCCCGGTGCTGTTTCATAAGGGAGATATTCAGAATGCAGATGATGCCAGTTTGGCTGCCAACATCCGCAAAGAAATCGCTTCTCAACATCGCAAGGTTGTTGCCGTCGTAGTCAACGCGATTTACGACCATCTGGCGAAAGGGGAGCAACTCGACACTCGGTGG
>JAKFWA010000080.1 GCA_021732995.1 Planctomycetaceae bacterium
CCCCCTGAAGTGAGTTCACCCCCCCCCTGAATTGACCGCTTGGCAAACCGACTGAGTTCGGTCTCTTCCAGGAGCACATCGGAGCGGTTCTGGTCATCGCGCCGACGGTCTGCCACACAATGCGATAATGGTTCGATGTCTGCCGTCCGCCGTGCTTGTGATCGAACTTCTCGGCGACCTCGATCAGGTTCAGGCGCTTGAGTTCGCCGATGGTCTTGGTGACCCATGTCGTCGAGACACCGGACTCGTCGGCCAGCTTGCCAACCGACGGCCAGCACCAGCGGTTCTCTTTGCCGAGATGCCAGCAGATCGCGCGCAGGACGTTCTTCTGAGCCCCCTTGAGCGGCAGCCCATCCACCAGCGCAATGCGTACCTGTCTGAGCCAATCCGTCCAGGCTGCTGCGTTCGACTTCCCCCGCTCCATCCCGAGTGCCTCCATTCGGCGTTTTGTCCTGGTTGCTGTTCTTCGTTGGATGGGTCTCATAGGACCCATCAGTCACTTAGCTGGCCTGAACGCGGCTTTGTCTCGCATCAGTTCCAGCAGGACATCGACGTGGCACCAGCAGTCGAGCGGGCACCAGCAGGCGAGGTTCTTGTCCCACAACGGGTCCAGCCAACCGGCTGGTGACTCACCGCGTACAACCAGGTTGTTCCACAACATGAACTGGCGTAGGGCCCAGATCCGGTACCAGGCCAGGCAGTCCTCGACGCCACCCAGTTGAATCTGAATCGCCTGCGACTGGTTCACGATCCCCAGCTCACTCGCTGGAAGTATCACCCGCGAGAACGGACTGAAGGGATTTCCCCACCGCGTTGGCCGGCCGACGTAGACCGTGTTTTGTGGCATTCGCCAACCCGCAGTTCTTCGGCGTTGGACTCGTATCGGCATCGTCATGCGTCACCTCCGACGAATGGCACCAGCGTTGTGGCTGACTTCACGTAGAGTGGATGGCGCGGAAAGCCCGACTTAGTGAGTCCGAGGCACTTCAGTTCGGCGCCGCGGAGCAATCGCAGAGCCTGTTGATCGCGTCCGAACGGGACCTTGGAACCCCACGCGACGACGATCATGTGCGCGTTCTTCGCGGCGCGGATCTGGTCATCGCCCTGTTCCCCGCCCGTCGGATCGTCCGCCTTCAAGAGTTCGCGAGGATCGGTAGCGCGAAACGCGAACAGGTTGCGGACCGTCAGTGATTGGAAGCCCCACCATTTCGCGAACCCGATACACCGGCGGATAGTCGGATCATCGTGCGACGCATCGGCAGTCGAAGGGTTGAGCATCACAAAGCAGACGCTCCCGTTCCCGCCTTCCCAACTGCGACTCAGCCACCACCGATATCGTCCGCAATCCGAAATCCGGGCGTCGCTTTGCGGTGGAGTTCCGAACAATGTTCCTTGCGTCATGTTCGCACCTCCGCGACGGTGGGGAATTCATTCCAGACTCGTCCGTCGAGTTCGCCGCCGGCCAGCTTCTTGCCTGCATGCCACATCGAAAAGCCGCCTTGTTGGTAGATCGTGCTCAGCTGCATATCGCTCCGTGCGCGGCGACCATCACTCCAGAACGTGTGTGACAGAGTTCCACCGGGCACTGATCGCTCGCATGGCAGATACTCGCCCCATTGCTTGAAGAAGAAGGGCACGCGAGCGGCCTGGCACTGATCGCGGAGGGACCTCGCCCAGTCCGGATGCATCGGCCGGGCTTCGCGACCGGACTCTCCGCCGCAGATGAACCAGTCGAGCAGGTTCTTCGCGGACTTGATGGCTTGTTCGCGGGTCAGAGGCGTTGGCTTCGGGCAGATGACTTGCTTCATCACCGCGGCTGACAGGATCTCTTGCAACACGGCGATGAAGTCCACCGGCCCCAGCAGTGGTTCACACGAGAGAAACAACACCGGCGCGAGGTCGCTGCATTCCAAGATATCTGCAATGCGGCGGCGGGCTTGCTCCTGGTTCTCGACCGATGTCCCCAGCCAGACGTTCCGACGATACGGCACGCTCAGACGCTGGTTAAATTCGATGTGCTGATCAGCCGCCGTTCCGTGCAGACCGGAAGCGATCTGCGCGTTGACGGCGTCGTGAAAGCTCGACAGCAGCGTCGAAAGATCAGCGTCGTTCTCGTCAATCTCCGGCCACATATCCCGGATGTTCTCCGGTCGCTTCGTCAGCAGCAGCCAGTCCAGATGCGGAGTGGCGTCGATCATCCGAAACAGCCGTTGGCGAATCCCGTCCATCCGCAGCCAGTTGAATGCGGACTCCATGTCACCACCCCACCACTGGCTCGCATCAGTGGGCTTGAAACCGCTGTCTTTCCATGCGCCATCAGCGTTGACTGTTACACGAGATTCATTGGAGTTCAGCACCGGTCCCACCCAGTCCTCAAACACGTCGCTCATTGACTGGCAGAAGACTCGGGCGCGGTAGGGTTCCATCTTGCCTGAGCCTTCGCAGGCGGGGCACTTGATCATCGTCGGGTCTTTGCGGCTGACGCGCACCGTGCGTTTGCCTCCGCACTGGTAGCACACGCCTTCCGCCGCCCAGCGGTTCCACTTCAGAGGTTGCCGCCAGGTGGCTTCGCTGGCCAGCACGCGACTTCCCCCCGGTCCCCACTGACCGATCGTCCCCTGGAACCGGTGAGCGATCTCAGCCGCATAACAATGCTCACACCCCGGCGACACCTTGGAACACCCGGTCCATGCGTTGAACGTGTGGTGAGCCCACTCGATGGCTGTGTTTTGTCCCATGATGAATGCAAGCGGTTAGGGGTTGGGGATCAGGCGTTAGTAAGACCTCACGCGAAGGCGCGAAGCCGCGAAGGGGGTTCGTTCCTCAGACCAAACCAAGTTCGGCGGCGGTGGAGATGAATTTTTGGTAGGCAAGACCTGGGCTCCAGTGTCCCAACTTCACGGTTAGCGGGCGGGCCTTGTCTTCGTCGGTCCACTTCACCTGATCGGAGTCGAACAACTGGCGGCGTTCGTGAATGAGCATCGACTGGTCGATCTCCTTAACCACCTGCACTGTTCCCGGCGCGTAGGTGATCCCGAACTTCTGTGAGATCGCCATCTCCATCAGAATTTCGAGTTCTCTGTATTCGCTCAGCAGCAGCTTGAGCGGCTTCACCACGTCACCCAGGAACGCCTCGCTGAAGTCATGCGCGAACACGGCCAGGCGTTCGGCCTTGTTGCGACCATCGGTGCGAGCGACCTCGTGACAGTGCACCAGATGTTCGGCCACCGAATAGAAGTATTTGCACTGACCACCGAAGCGGCAGATCTTGGCGAGTGCCCCGGCGATGTCCTCGAACTCAAACTGATCCGGCTCCGGCCGCACCAGGTCGAGATATTTTCCGCTCAGCAGTTTGATCGTGTTCCCAACACACCCAAAGGCGGATGGCTGCTGAACCGGCACAGTGTTTCGCGGTTGTCCGATGGTCATGGCTTCTTTCAGGCACACAGGGCTTCGGTGATGGACTTGGCGACGTGAGGGCTGACGCTGTTGCCGATCTGGCGGGTGACGTCGGCTTTGGTTCCGGCGAACCAGTAGTCGGTTGGGAAGCCTTGAGCGGCGGATAGCTCATGGTTCGCGAGCATGCGGAACCCGATGTCCAGGACTCCGAGCCGCTCCATCGTCGTCAGCAGCGAGCGTTCCCCGGCGGTGCGTCCCTCGAACCCGTCGAGCACTCCCAGGGCGATCGGCACGATGGCAAACCGGTCCTTGGTGGTGATCGTCCCCAGCGGTGACGAGACCTCGGAACAACTCCCGTTCCCGTAGTAGTTCACCACCAGCGGCGTCACGACGGCCTTACCGCGCTTCGTCGTGATTGTTCCCAGAGATTCATTGATCCCGTACGTCCGGCTTCCCTGGCTTCCATCGGGACCGTGATTCACGTCAGCGAGGAACGGAACGACCAGACCACCAGCTCCGTGGCTTGTGATTGTCGGCAGGCCGTCATCGATGCTGTGAGTCCTTGGAGTCTGCTGTCCGCGTTCACCGAAGAACGGCGTCAGATAAGGCACCGCGAGCAAAGCTCCATTCTGGCAGCGAATCGTCGGGCATGGTCGATCATCAGCGGGGAAATACCGACCCCCGAAGTGAGTCGAAGCAACCAGCGGCAACGCGAGTCCCTGATTCGCTTTCGTGACCAGCGTCGCTAACGGCTGATCAACACCACGGACGCAAGACGCATCGCTGCTGCTGTGGTTATCCCACTTCGCAACGAACGGACCGACAAAGCGATCAACACCGGCTTCGATCCGGGCGAGCGTCTTGTCTCGCAGCGGATGCTTGCGAGCGAACACGCTGGGGCACTCGATCGACCAGTCGATAATCTCGGCGGCGGATCTCCACGCGGGCAGTTCCATCCCGGCAAAGGCGCGTTGCTTCGAGTTCGTCGGCTTCGCATGCGTTGGTTCCGGCCAGTGGATGGCGCGGTTCCCCTTGCGGCAGATCACAAACAGGCGGTCGCGTGATGTCGCGGCTCCGTAGTCGGCAGCGTTGAGGATTCTCCATTCCACGCGGTAACCGGCGGACTCGATGGCCCGCACCCAGGCAATGAAGAACCGACCCTTCATTGATTCGAGCGGCTTACCATCGCTGACCGGCCCCCAGTCCTCGAACTCGCGGACGTTCTCGATGACCACGAACGACGGGCGATGGTGTTCGACCCACTTCATCACGTCCCACGCCCCGGCGCGCTGCTGGTCGGTGGTGGGACGTCCGCCTCTGGCCCGGCTGTGGTGAGTACACTCAGGCGACGCGAACAGGATGTCGATGGCATCGCATTCGGACGGCGAGCACGCATCCAGACGGCTGTTGACGTGGCGAGCGTTCGGGAAGTTATGCGCGTGAGTCTTCACCGCCACTTCCCAATGGTTGAGAGCAAACACCAGCGTGGCCCCGCCCTGTTCGGCTCCTTTTGATGTTCCACCCGCTCCAGCGAACAGGTCAGCAGCTTTCAGCTTTCTCAAGTTCTCTCTCCTTAGTGATGCGGTTCCCTAATCCCTCACCGGCACAGCGGCTTGTCTTTCGAAAACTCTTTGATCGCGTCCGCCGTGTCGCCCTGGGCTTCACGCCAGCAGGTGGCGAGTAACTCGGTGACGAACTGGCGGGTGTCGTCGGTTTTCTTGATCGCGTGCGACACCGCGATACACGTTTTGCGAGTCAGCACGGCGTCCCGCGTGGGTCCGTCGCCGTTGTCTTCTCGAGGAGCTGCGGACGATCCGGAGCGGTAGGGCGAATACGGTCGCTCGGTATCCGATAACGCGGCGGACGTCGGACGCAGCAGGTCGGCGTCGTCATGAGTTTCCGGAACGTTCCGGAAACTCATCCCCTCCCCATCCCCCGTAGGACGGACAATCTTGTCCGTCGCGGCCGCAGTGTCGGCAGCACCAGAGACGGACAGGATTGTCCGTCCTACAACGGATTCGGATCCAGACTCCGATTCTGAACAGTTCTCGTCGGCGTCGACGGTGAGATCCTCACCATGCTGCAGACGTCGCCACGCCTTCATTTCGGCAACGGTGGCCTGGTTCTCTTCCGCCCACTGGAGGCACTCGGCCGAGTCCTGCCAGGTCAGCGAAACATAGAAGTGGGACCACTTCAGATTCGGGTATTGAGTCTTGACGTCGGCGAACGTTTCCCACACTCGACGCTTGGAATAGATCTGGTCCGTGGTCTGTCCGACCAGCACCGCGAAATCGGCATCAGTCCGGCCTCGGGCGTACTTCTGAGTCCACAACGCAGCACACCGCCCGACGATCCATTCCGCTTCCGACTGAGTTTCGCGAGCCAGGTCGATCAGCTCCTGTTCTTCCTTCGATGACATGGTTGACTCCGTTCGATGTGCTTGGTTGTTTCACGCGAAGGCGCGGAGCCGCGAAGGGGCTATGCGGAAGCGCCAGCCAGTGCGGCGGGTGATGCCATTTCGTTCTTCACTTTCGCAACGACTTCCAGATTCGGGGCGATCATGTCGACCACGGCCCAAATGCTGTCCGCGATGTCTGGCTCCGAATCGCTCAGTTCCTGAATCCGCTTCAGGATGGCCGCGAGGCACGCTCCATAGGACACCGCCATCTGCCCAACGCTCGGCGTCGTGTCGCACTTCACCCATGCGGCCCCCATGGGTTCGAAGTTCTTCGACTTCATCCATCCAGCAACGATGACCTGCGGAAAGTCTGGATCTCTCAGGTCCAGCAACTCGGCCATACTGTTGACGTTCAAATCCTGCATGATCCCATTCCTTCGTTCAGAGTTAGTTGGTCTGATCACGCGGTCCCATTGAGGAAGTCCTCGACGTCTTCCGCGTACATGAACTCTGTTTGTTCAGCGAGCTGCAAAACGGCTCTGACGAATCTGGCTCGAACCTTCAGCGGTGCGCTCGGAATCTCCCTCCGAACATCCTCGGAACCCATCAATCGCCCACATCGCTCGACGGCAACCGTCATGCGTTTGAGCGTGTCCTCGGCTGACAATCGAACCGGAAACTCGTCTTGACCGGGCGTCTTTGCTTTCACGCTTAAATCCTTTTCCTTCGCGGCTCCGCGCCTTCGCGTGAGACCGTTTGCTCGGTGCTTCAAAACTCTGGTGTTAAAGGTCCCCGGTCAGTGGTGTGTGACCGGGGACGCGCTCTTGATGACGGCTCGGCGAACTGGTTGCCTGGTGTCGTGTGGACGTCGCGGCGAAACGGTTCGGTCAATTGGGTGAGTAGCCTGCAGGCCTCCAACCCGTCGCGCTTCGCTCTGACTCGTGTAAGCAGGGTCCCCGCAACCAGACGGTTCCCCTCACCTCGCCTCGCCTCTTCGCTGGTCGAGCCTGTTGGGTACGGCGTTAGTCGATCGTCGAGTAGGCGGTACCGCCTCCCAGGACGATCAGGGTTTCAGGTAGCAGGACTTTGAGCTGCTCGGCGATGGCTTTAAGGCTCGCGAGTTCGGCCTCGGCGAGTGCGTTACCGATCGCGAGACAGTTCCACTTCTTCGCGTCTGTGGTGTCTTCCACGATGGTGCACGGGATCGCGACCGCCTGCTCTTGGAAGTCATAGACACGGCAGGCGAGTTCAAAGCGGTCCAACCACATGAGCGCGTCATCGGCTCCATCGGCCAGTTCAACTACTCGCGTACGTTCCGTGATCTCTGTGGAACCGCCGGCGGGGAGTCCCAGCATCTGGTCGGCGGTGATGTTCTTCACAGTGATGTTGCGGAAGGTGTTGACCCAGCGCGTTACGTCGGCGTCAGTGGCCCACGCGGCAACCTGGCAACGTCCGATGCGGATGGCTTGACGGGACGTGAACGACGATTTGGTGACGAACTCTTTGAAGGCGGTCCAGTCGCTGGAGACCTTTAAGGGCGCTTGAACGATATTGGAGCGAGTGACGTTGCTTCCTCCATCTTCCTGTTCACTCGTCAGTTCACCGAGAACATTGGCTGAGAAAATGGAGCGGGTGAATTCATAACACTCCAGCTTCGCTGGTCCGACCATCACCGGAGGTCGTTCCAGCGGGTTCGGCCAGCGGCGTTTGACCATTTCGGCGAACGACACCGGGTCTTGTGGCACGTCCAGGCGACGCTGTTCACGCACTAATTCGAGGACCTTGCCGTCGCTGGTGACCAGCAAGCGGCGGCTGCCGTCAGCCTTGACGACGGCGGCGCGTTTCTCGGCAGTGACTGACGCACGAACGGCGTCCAGAACGGTTTCGATGGCTTCCTTCAACATGACAAAACAACTCCTGAGAGCGTGAAAGCGGAATGGCGGGCAGGCACCTGGCGACCCACCGGAAAGCAAATCGGCGGGTTACGACTGGTCGCGTTCGCGAGTACCGGGCAGAGAGCCCTGGCTATGATGCTCGGGGTTGTCGCGGTTGAAGGTCAGCTTGCCCTTGCGAACCTTGACCTCGTGGCGCTTGCCCGTGATCTTCGGACGTTTCGACTGGAACGTCGGCGTCGCGAAGTATCCGGCGAGCTTGTATCCGCCGAGTTCGCGGTCGAAGACGAACTCCCCTTCAACTTCGAGTTCCAGCACCAGCTTCCGCTTGGCGCTCTTCCCGTTCTTACCGGCTCCGCGACGTTTGATGTCGTTGCAGACATCGACCAGTTCCGAGTCGAAATCTTTGTGAATCTGACCGTCGTCCATCTCGCACACGCTGGCGAGACTGAGCGGCAGAATGCCGTCGTCCACGTCGTCCATTGGGGGGCCTCCATTCAGGGGTTAATTGGCAAACGCTGTTGATCCGTCTTGGCCGCGAGTTCGACGAGTTGCTCGACGTCCAGTCGAAACGCGCGGGCTATCTGTCTGAGTTCATGGAGTGACGCGGGCGAACCGCGTTCGATGGCTCCGACTCTTTTCGCGGACCTCAACCCGGTGATGCGGGCAATGTCCGAGTGAGTCGCAGCCTCAAAACTCCCCGTCGCATGGTTCAGTCGGCAGAACAGCAGAGTCCTGCCGACCGTCGACGCGATCCGTGTTTTCGCGAGCTGCATCTCGTCACCTCAGGCGACGATGTGTTTTGTGGGGAAACGCCCCGGCTGAAGACGTCTCCAGCCGGGGCTCTCGATGGGGGCTCGTGCACGTGGGCGACACGTCAAAGCAACTGGGTGAACCCAGTCCCGTCAGTTGATCCCACGCAGAAACTGACGGCGGAACGACTGCACACCGGCGAACCGGCAAAGAGCCCAAAGGGGTAGCTCGAAGTATTCAGCAGACGTCGCGGGTCGTATGGCTCAGCCAACCGGGTCTTGATGCGTCTCGCACCGGTACGACCCGCGACGTGTTTAAGTCAGTGGTACTGGCTCCAGCGGCGTCTCATTCGTTATGCGCCCAGCGACTTCTTCGCGGACGATGTTCATGTCGCGCGGGGCATCAATCCCCAGCCGTACGGTGTTCGGTCCGATGCGGACCACTGTGATGACAACATTGTCGCCAATGAGAATTCTCTCACTGACCTTCCGTGATAAAACCAACATGGTTCAGACCCTCCCGTGTCTGGCCGGATCTTCCGGCGACTAACGAACCGACTCCTGGGGTCCCCGTGGGACCCTGCGTGAACTCGACTTACCATTTCGCTCGCAAGCGGAGTGATACCGCTGGCGGTAATACTCCAGGCAGGCGGCACACTTCCTCCGGCCTGGTTGTGCGTCTTTTCCGCAGCGGACACACAAGCCGTTGGCTTCGCGGCCCTCTACCAAACGACGCTCTCGCTGATGGCAGTCCTTGCAATCCGTCTTCCCCTGGCGGCAACTGGACTTCCCGCACCGCACACACAGTCCCTGACGCTTGAATTCGGCTCGTCGCGATGAGTGGTATGCGGGACCGCGCATGGTGTTGATACTCCTGACCACCGCTTAGGACTTACCCGTTTGCGTTTTTCCTGCGACCGGCCTTGAGGCGCGAGTTTCCGGAACGTTCCGGAAACCAGCACCTCAAGGTTCCCCCCGGCCGGACTGGCCCGACGATCGACGCTGAGTCAGATCGCCCGGCAACACCAACAGCAACACGCTGCCGGTCAATCGTTCGATGAATGTGCGTTGGGAACCGTCTCCCCAAGCGTCACGATTGGTCTTTGTGTGGCTGTGTCGATCTGGTAGATCGGACTGAAAATGCGTTCCAATAGACCGCCCTGCACCTTGATCATTTCGGCCTGCAGGTCGAGAACGCGGTTCATCACCGCCAGAACCTCTGCTGTTGGAGCACAAGGCTGCGTGACTTCCACATCCCCGTCTTTCACGTTGATGTACACAAGGACCTCCGATGGCTGATCTGATCGCAACCGTGACTTCCGCCGTGGCGCTGGTCAGACAACTGGCCGAACTGAACGCGAAATCGAAAGACGCCAAACTGCATGACCTCATCGGTGACCTGACGCTGGAAATGTCCAAACTGAAGTCGCAGATGGCACAACTGATCGATGAAAACACCGACCTGAAGGCGAAGCTGAAGAAGGCCACAGGAAACCCCGGAGCCATGACAGTCGGCGAGCATGGGCTCTATTACGACATGGCCGGAGACGGACCATTCTGCACCTGCTGCTACGACGTCCAGAAACAACGCGTTCGAGTCGTAGAAGTCGCGCAAATGCTCCAGCACGCTGGCCGATTCAAGTGCCCAAGCTGCAACACCCGATTCAAATGATTCAATCACCAGCAGAGTCAGCCGGACGGTGAGATGTGCAAGCCTCACCGTCCGGACTGATCCCCCCAGCGCAGCGCGGGCCAACGCACGCGCCGAAGACACCTCGTTAAACACCTGCAATACGATCAGCCGCAGCGATACGCGTCGCGATGCTGTTACTGCGACGGCGCGGATGGTGTGCCCGTCGCCTCGATCGTCTTCCCGTCCGGATTCAAGGCCGACAGCAGCAGCGACTTGTTCTCGTCGACGTGGCCATAGACCCTGGCCAGCATCTGCGTGTCGACGTGACCCATCAACGTGGCCACCGTCAGCGAATCGATCTTCTGATCCAGCATCTTGTGCGCGAACGCGTGCCGATATCCGTACAGTCGCAGCTTCTTGAGTCCGAGACGTTCCTTGATGCGGTCCATCCGATTCTTGATCGCGTTCGGCGTCCACGGCTGACCGTCGGCATTCCTCAACAGAGGCCCCGTACCGCACGTCTGCAGCAGCCGCCGTACGATCTCTTCGGCCCGTGGTGAGAGATAGATGACTCGATCGCGGACACGCCCCTTGGCCTCGGCTGCCGGAATCACAATGCGATGGTTCGCCAGATCCACATGACGAGCGGCCATGATCCGCAGCTCCTGCGGACGGGCGCCGGTCTCGTGTGCCATCTCCACCAGGTCCTTGCCCTGCTGATCGCTGGCCGTCAGGACGATCAAGGCGTGTTCCTGATCGCGCACAAAGTCGCGCCTCGGTGTCGCCTTGGGCTTCTCGATGCCCGCGATCGGATTCTCCGTGATGCGTTTGGTCTTCACGCCCCAGTTGAACAACGTGTTCAGCGCCGTGATCGCGTTGCGTTTGGTGGTGGCGTTCCATGTCGTCTTGCTGGCGAGCCATCCAAATACGTGATCCTGAGTCAATTCGCTGACCGCGATTCCCGCCGGCACAGCAGTGAGGAGCGACTTCAAAAAATCCGTCAGCCGCTTGGTGCCCGAGCCCGACCGTTTGCCCTCCCTCCACAGCAGACAGTCGGAGACCAGCGCGTGTAGTGGAGTAGCTGTCCTTAGCTCGCGCTGTGTGTCGAGTAACCGCAGCAGCGTCGCCGCCTGATCGGCGTTCAACGTCAGTGACGACGCTGGCTGCGGTGGATCTTGAACCGGGCCCGAGACCGGTTCGCGATCGAGTCTTGAGGGGAGCGACTGGCATCCTGAGGTTCCGTCGAAAGCGATCATGCTTGAGCCTTTCTGACTGGGGGCATCCGTCCCAGCCTCCATGCGGCTCCGTTGGTTCGATGCAACCGAGTCGCCTACTCGGCTGCTGCCCACGTCTACTGGATGGATACATCCGATACAGGCGGGCTTGACTCTGAACACTGTGGCTTATGTAATTTTTTGACCAATAGTGGAGGTTTTTACCCTCCCAATGGCTTAATCGTTTTGGCGTGCCTAGTCGGCATGTTCCGCACAGCGAGTGGGCGAGATTACGGCAAAGAAAAACCCCTCACGGCTGACTGAGTGTCTGTGACAACGCTCGGCGCAACCGGAGGGGTCTGATCAGTAATGCAGTCTTGCTAACCGCCGCACGTTGTCACGGGGCGGAAATTAGCCCGCACGCCAATTTGTGCAAGTCACAAAATTGGCGTCGCGACTAATTTTTCCTCAAGACGGGCTTATGCGTGGGCTTTCTCGGTCTCGGTTTCGGCTTCCGAACTGAGGTCCACGATCGTGATCTCATAGGCTAGATCGGCAGAGATCGCGGCCAAGAGCTTGTCGATCGTCTCGAGCTTGACGTTGATGTTGCCACTGAGGATTCGACACACGTTCGACGTCGCGATGCCGCTTCGCTTGGCCAGCTCCACCTGGCTGATTCCATGTCGTCGCATCGTGGCTCGCAGTTGGGCAGCGAACTTTCCAGACGGCGTGTCAGGCATGTCGTTTTCCGTGCGGTGTTTCATGGGTCGAACCTAGCTTGATTGACGTACTTCAACGCCTGTTCTGCTGAGCCACGCTGGCAATGCGGAACAGTCATCGTTGTGCCGTTAAGGCACGAAACACGCCCGGAGGGATTCGAACCCCCGACCGACGGATTAGAAATCCGTTGCTCTATCCGGCTGAGCTACGGGCGCACGTGTCGGCGATTGGGCCGCAACCGGCGCATTATTCGGCTGGCGGGTTGCAATCGCAAGCGGATGCGGTGGCTGGGGCCTCGTCGTCTTTTGGACACGCGGCAGTCTTGCGGGTTCTGCCGGGCGTGAGCGGTTACCACGCTTCGTGAAAACAACAGTCGTTGATGCGTTGACCGGCGATGGTTGATCGGCCTCCGGATGTGCTACAACTCGCGCGAATGCTCGTTACCCATCAGAAAGGACCTATCCATGAGCACTATTTCTGGAGTGCGCGCTCGTCAGATTCTTGATAGCCGCGGCAATCCCACTGTCGAAGTTGATATCACCGTTGATGATGGCCAGATCGGCCGCGCCGCAGTTCCAAGCGGTGCCAGCACTGGTAAGCACGAAGCCTGCGAACTGCGCGACGGCAAGAAGAAGGACTACTACCTGGGCAAAGGCGTCCAGCAGGCCGTCCAGAACGTCAACGAAGAAATCGCTCCCCGTCTGATCGATCTGGACGTCTTTGATCAGGCCGCCATCGACCAGACCATGCTGGAACTCGACGGCACCGAGAACAAGTCCCGCCTCGGCGCGAACGCCATTCTGGCTTGCTCGCTCGCGGCAGCTCATGCGGCGGCTCAAGTCAGTCTGCTGCCTTTGTTCCGTTATCTGGGCGGCGTCGGCGCGAATCGCCTGCCAGCTCCGATGATGAACATCATCAACGGCGGTGCTCACGCCAATAACGGCATCGACCTGCAAGAGTTCATGGTCATGCCGCTGGGCTTCGATTCGTTCAGCGATTCGCTGCGTTGCGGCGTCGAGATCTTCCACAACCTGAAGAAGATTCTGCACGATAAGCACTGGAACACTGCCGTCGGCGATGAAGGTGGCTTTGCTCCTTCCGAACTGAAAAGCAGCGAAGACGCCCTCAAGGTCATTCTCGAAGCCATCGAGAAGGCGGGTTACGAGCCCGGCAAGCATGTGAAGCTGGCCTTGGACTGCGCGTCGACCGAGTTCTACGACGAGAGCAAGAAGATCTATAAGTTCGAAGGCAAGGAAGTCAGCCCGTCGGGCATGGTCGAAATCCTCGCCGGCTGGGTCAGCAAGTACCCGATCTGCTCGATCGAAGACGGTTGTGCCGAAGATGACTGGACTGGTTGGAAGCAACTGACCGACGCCGTCGGCTCCAAGTGCCAACTGGTCGGCGACGACCTCTTCGTGACGAACCCCAAGCGTCTGCAGAAGGGCATCGACGACGGCGTGGCCAACAGTATTCTCGTGAAGGTCAACCAGATCGGCACGCTGACGGAAACCATTCAAGCTGTGCAGCTCGCTCAGCGAAATGGTTACACGGCCGTGATGAGCCACCGTTCCGGTGAAACCGAAGATACCACCATTGCCGACCTTGCGGTTGCGCTGGGCACGGGTCAGATCAAGACCGGTTCCGCCAGCCGTACCGATCGTATCTGCAAGTACAACCAGCTTCTCCGCATCGAAGAGATTCTGGGCGAGTCCGCTTGTTTCGGTGGGACGATCTAGTCGATCTCAGCAGTAAACCATTGAGTTTGCTGCACTCATTCTGTTGTTTGACGAGCAGCCCGGTTGAGTCTTCAACCGGGTTGTTGCGTTTTCAGACCATTCAAGTTCCCAGCGCAGCAAGACCTCGGATGAACTCTCGGTTCGAGGCTCGACGATCGTGCCTGGCACCTCTGGATCCACAGCGAAGAAACGCCGCCCGTCAGCGGAGACGCCCCCCGCGCGTCCGTTGACGATGGAATGGATCTCGTCGTTGCTATTCTGGTCGCAACTCTTGCTGGCCGTCGCTTTGTACGCGGCGGTTTCGCTGGCGCCGAAGCTGCTGGTGTATGTCGACCTCCAGAACGACTTCGTGAAGACACAGTCGCAACTGGTGTATCTGGAACAGCAGGTCGACGAACTCAAGAAGGTCGTTGAGACACTCGAACGCGACCCGCGCATGATTCAGGAGCTGGCACGCATCGACCTTGATGCCGCCCGCCCGGGCGAAGAGCGCATCGCGTTGTCACCCGATCTGAAGGTTCAGAGTCGGATCACTCAGCAACGTGTGCACGCGCCCGAAGTCACTCGGTCGTGGTACATGCCATTGCTCGCAACGTTCGCGCAGAACCACCAACTGAGGACTAGTTGCCTGTGCGTGGCCGCAGCTCTGGTACTGATCTCGTTTACGTTTTTCCAGCCGAGCGATCTCGGGGCCGAGGGTGGTCATAGCACTCTGGGGGCGCTGGCGATGCGCTATCGTCGTCGTTCGTCTGGATCGCGCGATCGAAATGCGGCCTGAGACGGACCACTGGACTGAGCGCTATGCCGCGCGATTGACCGCTGCTGCTCCGGTGTGCTGCTCGAGCTTCTGCAGAATCAAATCGGCGGTACGTACGGTCGCGCCGGTATGAGAGAAGTCTCCTACGGCGGCAGTCACCTCATCACGAGCCTTCAGTCGCTCTGCAGGATCCCGCAGCCACAGATCAAGAACATCCGTAGCCTCGGCGATAACCGGTTCAGGGTTACCGACGCTGAGGAATTCAGGCATGACCTTACGGTCGACGATCAGGTTCGGCAGAGACATGTACTTGCACGTCACCACAGCTTTGCCGATCAGGTAGGTCGGAGTGTCAACACGATACAGCACGACGGCCGGTGTCTGGCGAGCGACCAGTTCGAGGCTCACCGATCCCGAAACCATCATCGCGCAGTCGGCGAGTTCAATGATCTCGGGCGTGCGGCCGACGTAGAAGCTGACCGGCAGATGCGGCGCCTTCGCCAATAACTCTTCAACGCACCGGCGGCGATGAGCGTCCTTGTAATTAGCGACGAGGAATCGGGCCTTGGGATGTCGTTCGTGCAACCGCTTCATCATTTCCACTTGCAGCGGCCAGTTGCGCGAGACTTCCTGGTTACGCGATCCCGGCAGCACTGCCACCAGCGGAACACCCTGCTCGTTCCAGGACTGCAGAAACCGTTCATCCAACTGCGCTTCGGTGATCTCGTCAAAGAACGGGTGCCCGACATAGTCAGCCTTGATGCCATGTTGAGCGTACCAGGCCTGCTCGAACGGCAGCGTGCAGATCACATGATCGACGTAGCGTTGCATGCGTTTCACGCGCCACGAAGCCCAGGCCCACAACTGCGGCGGCAGATAGTAGATGACCGGAATCCCGCGGGCTTTCGCCTTGGCCGCGATCCACCAGTTGAAGCCCGAGAAGTCGATGAGCACGACAGCATCGGGCTTCTGTTCATCAAAGAAACGCTCGGCCTGCTTCATCAGTCCCCAGAACTTGCGCAGCAAGGGGATGACGACAAAGATGCCCATCACGGCCAGGTTCGTCAGGCGGTAGAGCGACTTCAGGCCCGCCGCTTCCATCTCCACGCCACCGAAGCCCGAAAACGTGATGTCATCGCGCCTTCGCTGCAGTTCGTGCATCAGATGAGCCGCATGCTGATCGCCGCTCGCTTCCCCGACCGAGAAGAAAATGTGCATCGCAAATCCATTTGAAAAGCACTTCGAATCCATTCGCAAACGGGGACCGTACGCGTCGACGCTTCAGCGGAGCAAGACGAGTGTCCGCAGGTGTCTCAATCGGACGCTGGAGCGAGCCTTGAATCATGCAGACTCACCCGCGCGCACAACGGCGGATCGAACCGCCGAGAGTACAATCAGCGTGAACCGTGCTCGACGGTGACGACGGTGCGGATGCCGCCGCGCGGAGTGAATTCAGCCACCAGCTTCATCCAGCGGGGTTTTATGGTCGCGACGAGATCATCCAGAATCTGGTTCGTGACGCTCTCGTAGAACGCTCCATGATTGCGGAACTGCTGCAGATAGAGCTTGAGCGACTTCAGTTCATAGCACAGAGCGTCTGGCACGTAAGTCAGCGTCAACGTGCCGAAATCAGGCTGGCCGGTCTTCGGGCAGACTGAAGTAAACTCGGGGCACACGCTTTCAATCACATAGTCGCGGTGCGGGTAAGGGTTCTCGAAGGTCTCAATCACGTCACGCGAAATCGTACTCATGCCTGCCTCAGTGAAACGCTGAATCAACTTGTTTCATCCATGTGGGGACGAAACTCGCGCAGGAGTGTAGGGACTTCATCGGGAAGATTCCCGCGGTTCGAGTCCCCGACCGTCAGAACGGGAGACATTCAGAACAACGAACCGCAGCAAAAAAGAAAGGCCGGACGATGTCGTCCGGCCTTTACTTCTTAGTCCACTTGTCGACGTTAGCTGGACTTCTTCGCGCCCGTGCGAGCCTTGGTCGACTTCGCACCCTTCTTGGCGGGGGCCGCAGCCTTAGCCTTGGTGGCTGGCTTAGCTGTCGCCTTGCTTGTAGCGGCCTTCTCAGACTTCGCAGCGGTCTTACCTGTCGACTTTGTTGCCATAATCCGTTGGCTCCTGTGAAACCAGTGGGGTACCTCTCCTGTGAAGAAGACGAACGAACTCGGCACCCGTAAAGCAATTCGTTCGTCAATTCGAATGTTCGATCTACGATCGAACTAATCGCCAGACGTGGTCACGTGTCAGTGACCGGAGAACTCAGGAGCCAATCATCGGTGAAAACTATTACGTCATGTGTGTGATTCGACTTTTAGCCTACTTGCGAAAAATCAGTCAATCACAACTTCTGATGAAATCACATTTTGTCGAGATTGGTTCAGCCCTAAGTTCTCATAAAGTTTCGTCAGCGACTCGACGTAACTTGAGAAGAACATCCGCGCAATCGTCAAAATCCCCCCAGACCGTCGTGGCTTCGCCTCGTCTCTTGACGCTGCAATTAGCCACTTCAACAATCCTGACCCGTTTGGTTTCCACGAGACCCGCCGTGGTCTCTACCACGCTGATTTTGAGAGAATCTCGCTATGTTTGAGCACATTCAGGCCGCCCCACCCGATGCCATCCTGGGCCTTTCCGAAGCCTTTAATAAGGACTCGAACCCGAAGAAGGTCAACCTGAGTGTCGGTGTCTTCAAAGATGAATCCGGCAAGACGCCCATCCCTGAAGCGGTAAAAGAAGCCGAGCGCCGCTTGCTCGAACGCGAGAAGAGTAAGAGTTATCTGCCGATTGATGGCCTTGCCGAATTTTGTCAGTTCACTGAGCAACTGCTGTTCGGCGGACAGCACGAAGCGGTCACCGGCAAGCGCACGCACACGGCTCAAACGCCGGGTGGCACCGGAGCTCTGCGAGTCGCCGCGGACTTCATTCATTCGCACATGCCGAACGCGACCGTCTGGGTCAGCGCGCCGACATGGCCCAATCATCCCAAGATCTTTCAGTCGGCCGGGCTGAAGACGAAAGAGTACGCCTATTTCGACGCCGCTTCGCATGGAGTCGACATCAAGGGCCTGCTGGCTGCCATCAACCAGATCCCGGCCGGCGATGTCATCTGTCTGCATGCGTGCTGTCACAACCCGACCGGTGCCGACCCGACCGCCGAGCAGTGGAAGCAGATTGCGGACGCAGTCTACGCACGAGGCATCCTGCCGCTGCTGGACTTCGCTTACCTTGGCTTCGGCGATGGCTTGCAGCCCGACGGAGTAGCCTTGCGAGAACTGGCCCGTCCCGGCGTTGAGATGCTGATCGCGTCGTCGTACTCGAAGAACTTCGGGCTCTATAACGAGCGCGTCGGCGCCTTGACCGTTGTTACGAAGTCCGCCGAAGCGGCCACGAAAGTGGCGAGCCAGGTGAAGTCCACCATCCGCACAAACTACTCAAACCCGCCGTCTCACGGCGGTGCGATCGTGCGTGAGATCCTCGCTGACGCTGCTCTGCGGACTCAGTGGGAAAACGAACTGGCCGAGATGCGAAACCGCATCAACGGCATGCGCAAGCTGTTCACCGAGACGATGGCCAAGAAGCTGCCTTCGCGCGACTTCAAATTCATCGAAAAGCAGCGCGGCATGTTTTCCTATACCGGTCTGACGGCTCAGCAGGTGGATCTGTTGAAGGAGAAGTTCGGCATCTACGCCGTGCGCGACGGCCGCATCAACGTCGCCGGGATCACGACGTCCAATTGTGAACCCCTCTGCGACGCCATCGCCGCCGTCATCAAGGAAACCGGCGGTTGAGAATGTGAGCGGCGACGTCAATGGCGAGCGGGGGATATCAATCCCCCTCTCGCCTGCAGCCCGCGAACGATTGCCTTCCTCGTGCTACTTGCCTTTGCCGAGGAACTTCTTGATCGAGTCGTAGATCGCGTCTTTGCTGGGGATTTCGGAGAGCACGAGGTTCTCGAACTTGTTGTCGCCCAGACGACGCAGTTCGCGGATGAAGTCGCCTGAACCGTAGGGACTTTCCACCTGCCCGTACGCATACAGGTTGCAGTGCGGCAGGATGTCGTCCATCAGGATCTTCATGCACTCGGTGTTGTCTTCGCCCCAGTTGTCTCCGTCAGAAAACTGGAAGACATAGATGTTCCAGTCGGACGGTGGATAGCGCTGCTCGATGACCTGCTTGCAGACCTTGAAGGCTGACGAGATACGCGTGCCGCCGCTTTCGCGGGTGTGGTAGAAGGTCTCTTCATCGACCTCTTTGGCGACCGCATCGTGAATGATGTAGCGGCAATCGACGCCGTCGTACTGGCTCTTCAGCCAGGTATCGATCCAGAAGGCTTCCGTGCGGACGATCTCCTTCTGCTCATCCATCATCGAGCCGGAGACGTCCATGATGTAGATGATCGCCGCGTTCGATTCTGGCATCGCCACTTCGCGCCACGATCGGTACTGGAAGTCATCACGTCTGGGGATCACGACTGGATCGGGCGCGTGGTATTCATTCGATGCGATCGATCGTTTCAAAGCATTCTTGTAGGTCCGCTTGAAGTGTCGCAGGGATTCAGGACCGCGCTGCGAGATCGTCGTGTACTTGTCCTTCACGCTCTGAATGGAGTCCTGGCCTTTGGGCTCGATGCGGGGCAACTGCAACTCGTTGCCGAGCATTTCGGCGAGTTCTTCGAGCGACACTTCAACTTCGCGATAGTGTCCGTTGCCAGGGTCGCTGCCGGCCTGGCCCGTACCGTCCCCCTGATCCTGTCCGCCTTTGCCGACGGACTGACCTTCTTCGCCCTCACCCTGACCGACGCCGCCCGAACCCTTCGGACCGTGTCGGAAGTGGGGAATGTCGATGTTCGGGACCGGGATGCTGACGACGTTCTTGCCCTTGCGGCCCATCATCTCCGAGTGGTTGATGTACTTCCGCAAGTTCTGACGGACCTTGCCCCGGACGATACCTTTAAACCGCGTGAGATCGCGGTCGATGTTACGAGTCATGTTCAGCTCCCAGCCTTTTGCAAACAATCAGGCAAGGCAAAGTGCCTTGCCCCGGCTCGCCCTGCTTCCTGCGGGTAGAGCCAATCAACTTCCATACCCATCTTGATATGTTGAGTGACCTGCTGTCGAAAGGCTTTACGAAAAGGTTCGACAGAAGATCGCAATGAACGCGAAGAGTCAGGCGAAACTTTGATGAGGATATTCTGCTACCGGGTGGCAACAGGTTGCAGGACGGACAATCCTGTCCGTCACGGTTTCGACGGACAGGATTGTCCGTCCTACAGCGACCGCGCTCGTGGAGAAACCCCTCTCTCCGGTGAGCCGGAAAGAGGGGCCAACAGGAACCATTACGAGTCATCAGCACGCGGGTTACGCGTGGCCCTTGGCGTCGCCGCGAGCGAAGATGCTCGCCACGTACTGCAGGACGTCGGTGGCTGATTCGTCGTTGTAGCCAAAGTCGCGGATCAGTCGCGATTTGACGATGTCGATCTTCTTCTGAGTGTCGGCATCGACGACGTTCGAAACCAGACTGGTCAGCTTGATGGTGTCCTTCTGGTCTTCGAAGAGCTTCATCTCCAGCGCCTTCTGCAGACGCTCGTTCGTGCGATAGTCGAACTTCTTGCCATCGAGCGCCAAAGCACCGATGTAGTTCATGATCTCACGACGGAAGTCATCCTTGCGGGACTCCGGAATGTCGATCCGCTCTTCGATGGACCGCATCAGTCGCTCATCCGGCTCTTCCTGCTCGCCGGTAAACTTGTTGCGGACCTTCTCGCGGCACGTGTAGGCCTTCACGTTGTCGATGTAGTTGGAACACAGCCGCGTCATCGCTTCTTCATCAGCCGCGATCGCGCGTTGCACTTCGTTCTTCACGACGTCTGTGTACTCGTCCTTCACGACAGCGATGAGTTCGCGATAACGGTCGCGGAGCTGTTCATCGCCAATCAGCGAATGATGCTTCAGGCCGGACTCCAGTTCCTTCAGCACCATGAACGGATTCAATCCCGAAGCGGTCGTATTGACGACAAGCGCATTCGAAATTTTATCCTGCACATAGCGCGGCGAGATGCCGTGCAGACCTTCGAACTTGGACTCCTTGCGCAGCGAAGTCACGTTCTCCTGCGTGAAGCCCGGCAGCGTTTTGCCGTTGTAGAGCTTCAGCTTCTGCAGCAGCGTCAGGCCATGATGATTCGGCTCTTCGAGTCGTGTCAGCACAGCCCACATGGCAGCAACTTCCAGCGTGTGCGGAGCGACGTGCTTGCCGCGAACGCGCTTGTCGTTGTAGTCCTTCTCGTAGATCTTCACTTCGTTCGCGAGCTTCACCACATACGGCACGTCGATCTTGATCGTGCGGTCACGCAAGGCTTCCATGAACTCGTTGGACTGCAGCTTGCGATACTCGGGCTCGTTGGTGTGCCCGATGATGACCGTATCGATATCCGTCTGAGCGAACTTCTTCGGCTTGATCTTATGTTCCTGCGACGCACCCAGCAGGTCGTAGAGGAACGCGACATCCAGCTTCAGCACTTCGATGAACTCGATCACGCCGCGATTCGCGACGTTGAACTCACCGTCGAAGTTGAAGGCTCGCGGATCGGAATCAGAACCGTACTGAGCGATCTTGCGATAGTTGATATCACCTGTGAGCTCCGTCGAGTCCTGATTCTTCTCGTCCTTCGGCTGGAATGTACCAATGCCGATGCGGTCCGCTTCAGAGAGGATCAAGCGGCGGATGACGATCTCACCCAGGACCTTCGTCCAATCGCCGTCATGTTTTTCCAGACGTTGCTTGAAGACGAAGCGGCTCAGCGGGCAGATGTCGCCATTGATTTCGATCTGGCGGTCGTTGGCAGCTCGACCTTCGTTGAGCCACGCCACCATGTCAGCCCGATCCTCGGCCGGAATCAGTTGCAGCGGTTCGCTGTGCATCGGATCCCAGGTGATGGTGCCGTCGTCTTCCTTCCAGCCGAAGGTGTACATCGCACCGTCGTCAGTGCGGCTGTAACGTTCCAGGCCGCGCTTCACCAGACGCGCAATGGTGCTCTTGGAACTGCCGACGGGACCGTGCAGCAGCAACACGCGCTTCTCAGCACCGTACTTCAGCGCAGCACTCTTGAAGACGTTGACCAGCGCCATCAACGGGCGGGTCAGACCGTAGATCGCATCTTCTCCGCCGTTCTCCGGGTCATCGAAGAAGCGGTACCGAGTCAGTTGCTCCTTACCTTCCTCGACCGTGTAGGTGCCGTAGCTCGTGACCATGTCGTACAGACGCTGGTGAGCCGACCGGGTGACCTGCGGGTTCTTGCGGACGATGTCCAGGTACTCGTCGAAAGAGCCTTCCCAGTTCTCCTGACGATAGGCGTCGAGATTTTGGCGTTTGGCGATCGACTCAAGTAATTCGCGACCGTTCTTCATGGCACCCCTCTCCTTCCAAGTTGGAAGTCCGGTGCCGCCCCATCAAGGCCCGAGACGAGCGGCAATCCAGACACTTGGCGCCGTTCATCCGGTGTGAAGACTTCCCACAAGGAAGGCTCACAATCAGAGCCGTGCGCCACAGTTTGCTGGCACCGACAAGCTCAAGTAGAGGCTGGCGGAGGTCGGGCTCGTTCGCATGCTGCATGCACCGAACGACGAAGTCTCGGCCTGAGTCAGTCGCAACTGAAGCCTAAGTCGGCTCAGCTAAGTCCTCGCCGTAGACAACTGAAGATTACCAGGCGTTCGAGCTGTGCCTGAGAATCTCTTTGTGGTCTACGACCAAACCAGGATTGACGAGGAGTCCGTTCCTCTCCTCGTACTGACCGCCCCAATTCTACGACTGCCTTGAAAAACCGGTCTATATCAATCTCCACGCCCGCATCGATTCATGTCGTATTACCGCTTCAGGTTGCTCACGACCTGTGTGGAACCACGTTGCACGCTTCTGCCTCCTGACACCCCTCTCCCCTCGCCCCAGTATTCTGGGGCGAGGGGCTTTAACCGCTACCGCAACTCAATCGCCAGGGGATCGGTGGATAAGAGGCTCAATCATGCATGCGACGATTGCTGAACGTCGCATGCATGACCCCTCACCCCCAGCCCCTCGCCCCGGAGTACCGGGGCGAGGGGTGCGATTGCGCGGTCTTACGATGTTGGTGCTTCGTGTCTCACTGCTGTCGTCTCACAGCTGCAGTTGTCCGACCTATCTCATTCGGGGAACGCTGGCGAACGAAATTGACCGGGTCGGGACCCGACACCAAATGCCGAATCTCCGGACTCCACTTGCAAGATACGCTGGGGAACGGCGTCTGTTGGAGGCCGCAACGCCGAGAGCGACGTAAATTGGCCGATCGCGGGATCAAAAGCGTAAACATCGCCTGTCTCAATCTCATACACCCAGGCATGCAGCTTCAGCTTGCCCTGCACCAGGCCCACTGCCACCGCCGGATGCGTCTGCAGGTTCTCGATTTGAATGAGCACGTTCTCTTCGATCGTCACCGTCAGCAAGTCGTTCTCTGGCAAGTGCATATACTTTGACTTCACAATGCGGAGCGTGGCGTCGGCATAGCCCAGCCACTCTGCCACCGCGGGCATCTCTTTGACGGCCTCGGGATACAGCAAACCCTTCATCGCACCACAATGCGAGTGCCCGCAAACGACGATGTCCGTGATCCCCAGACCGTCGATGGCGAACTCAATCGTCGCGGTCTCGCCACCGGTCGCAGCTCGATAGGCGGGCACAATGTTGCCCGCGTTGCGCAAGACGAAGAGGTCACCAGGGTCTGTGTGAGTGATCAGATTCGGATCGATTCGGGAATCCGAGCACGTGATGAACAGCGTTTGCGGAGCTTGCCCGCCGGCGAGCTTCTCAAACAGTTCCTTCTGCTCGCGAAAAGCCTGCTCGCGAAATCGATGCACGCCGGTAACGAGTTCGTGAATGGGCATCTTGTCGAGTGCTCCAATGAGATTGAGGTCGAGTTGTCGCCATCAAGCGGCAGTGGTACGCGTGTTTTACCGCCACCGCTAACAGAAACGAGGGACAAGACTTCGTGTTTTGGAGCTGAGTCCACCTGCTCGATACGCAGGATGAACTTCCCGATTCCGTCGTGCTGCCACACAAGCTTCACGTGATGTGTGGCGCCGGGCACTAAACGGCCCATCAGCCGCGAGGTTCCATCGGTTTATCCCCGGATAGAAAAAAGAATGTCCTCGGGAGCGGGCCATTACGGCACTGCTCCGAGGACATTTATTTTTTGGGCCAAGTCAGCCTGTTCCGAGGTCGCTGCTACTTCGGGAGTTCGAAGTCCAACACGTTTTCACCGGCGCTGATGTCTCGAATCAGCTCGCTGTTCGCGTTGTACTTGTCCGGAATCACGTTGCGTTTCAGATCAGTCTCCGCGCCCGTGTCCGGATCTTTCACCTTCTGGCCCGTGGGCTTCGGCCAGAGAATCTCAACGCGGTAGTGGCCAGCGTTCGGACCCTTGGCTTCGGGAATGTCGTATTCCCCGTTCACGATGGGACCGCCGCTCTTGCGTTGCGAGTCTCCCGCGTGTCCCACGAACGCGATGACGCCACCGTCCACCGGTGCTCCGTCGAATGTCACTTTGCCTTTGATGGAAGCGCGCTTCGGTCCTTCGTAGCTATCGGCACCACCACCGCCGCACCCGCTGGCGACCGACATCAGCGCGATAGCGCTCGTCCAGAAAATTACTCCGTGCCGCATGATCTTACTTCTCACTCGCTTTCAATGAAAAAGGCTCCGCGTCGAACGTGGTCAACGCGGAGCCGACTTGGATGCTTCCAACCCTTAATTCTAGAAATCGCCGATCACACCGGCGTCGTCTTTGAACTCCAGCTTCTGCCACAGATAGTTGCTCGACTGGAACGGAATGCTCGAACCCCAGCCGACACCGGTTGCTCCGCCAGGACCTGGGTTACAGTCGAAGGTCACGTTCGGGTTCGATTCGATGTTCTGCGTGACGAACTTCACCGCGCCGTCACACATGACGACATGGACGCCGCCCACGTGCTTGCTGGCCACTGCGAAGCGCGTACAGGTCGGGTCGCCACCAGTCGCGTTGTAGAGCGTGTTCGGCGGAAACTGAGCCCGGTACGAGAATGATGAACCCGTGGCGTTGAAGCCCCAGACGATGAAGCCCACCTGACGATCGAGGGTCTGTGCCGACAGATGGCGTTCCGATGCGAGCATCGTGTTCGAAGTACCGTCCGTAATGTCGCGCTCGCGAACGGCGGTATTCGTGTTGGCGATGGAAACACTCACGCCGTAGCTGCTGGTCGAGTAGTTCGCCCGGTCCGCATTGCGCTCCGCGCCACTGTCCGATGGACAACGGAAGGTGCTCATTGGATTCTGCAGCAACGTCCCGCTGGGGTAGGCTTGCGTCGGTCCCGGCAGCACGCAGCCATTCGGAGCCAGTTCTTCATACATGTTGTTCAGGTCCATGTACGGCAGCACGAAGGTGCCCCAGCCCCATTCGTTGTCGGTCGTACCGGACACTTCACAAGGGGCGGCACCACCTTCTACGAATCCCGGCGGGAAAACCCGCGCCGTTTCGTGGTAGTTCTGGAATGCGAGTCCAATCTGCTTCAGATTATTCTTGCACTGAGCACGACGAGCGGCTTCGCGAGCCTGTTGGACGGCCGGCAGGAGTAAAGCGACGAGCACGGCGATGATGGCGATCACGACCAGCAACTCGATCAACGTAAAACCACGACGACGCACGACCATTGAATGGGGCTCCACGACCAGGATCCGAAAGAGCTAATGCAACCGATGCACAAGCGTGAAAATTGTACGAGTATTCGATACGCGTTAGGAGAAGTGGGACTCCGCAGAAAACCGCCACGATTTCAGAATCCCACATTCTGTATCGATTTTCGCACGAAGTCGCAGAAGTCCATCAGGGATTGTTGATGTCCAGATCGCGTGTCGACTGACCGCCATCGAAACTTGAAAGATCTCAAATCTTGGCGAGCGCACGTATTCCTATTGCCAGCGTGAATGATGTTCCGGAAGGCACCGGCAAAGAGTTCGTAGCCGGGTCGCGCATCGTGGCCCTGTTTCAAGTGGACGGACGCTTTCATGCGATGGACGGCATCTGCGCGCACGCTGGTGGTCCGGTAGCCAAAGGCCAGCTCACGGGCTGCGTCGTCACCTGCCCCTGGCACGGCTGGCAATACGATGTCACGACGGGCAAGCATTGCCTCAACGACCGTATCCGTCAGGAACATTTCCCGGTGACGGTCGAAGGTGAGAACGTCTTTGTCGACGTACCCGAATAGCCCTGTGGCGTTCACTCGATCCAGGCTGACAATTCGGTAGGTCTGACAATCCTATCTCACATCCGGACAAGATTGTCCGAGCTGCTCGTCATTGCAGTTCGAACGAACCGCTAGCCGCGTTTCCACAAATTTCGCCGAGAGATCCTCAATTGGACACGTTCAATGCGGCGTCGGCGGTTGGGCATTATCGCTCTGCAGATGTCTTTCGGCACCCGCATTGAAGCTTCGTTGAAAGCGGTATTTCTCCGGAAGGTTCACTGCGAACCCAATGACGAATGCCACATGAGCAGCCAGAATCAAATGTGCCACGGTGAAGCCGCGTTTCTGTTTCGTCCTCATGATAAATCGCAGCCACAAGAGCCCGCCGATCGCGACAGATGCCATGAAGATGATCGCGTTCGTAAAAACCTGGCCGTTAAGCAGAAGCAGAAACACGCCGCCAAATACGGGCAGTGCCAGGGTTGCCAACAATGGCGGCCGCGGGGAGTGAGTCGACTGGCTGGATGTAGTTCTCAGGAAGTCCTTGCCGACACCAATTCTCGTTTATTGCAACAGCGCACCTGCATTCGGAGATATGTGGAGTCTAGTTCACTCAAGGTCCGCGTTTCCACAGCGTTCCATCCAAGCGGTCTTCGAGGGCGACTTTTAAGGTCATCACACATCTTGTTGGGTACCGGCGGCGTCTTGCGGTGGTCCCCTTGCCTGACTTGGAAATGAAGTCTTCGAAGTACGGCCGCATTAACCGGAATGTCGGATAGAAGCTTATCGCCAGAGAAACCAAGTACTGAATATTGAGTCGGACACTACCAGTGCAGATCGACCTCATAGCTTTTGAACGCGGCATCGGCGCCAATCACGACCAGATCCTCGGCAATCGCCTGCGAGATGATCATGCGGTCGAACGGGTCGCGGTGATGATGAGGGAGTGCGTTCAGAACGGAAAGATGTACGTGCTCGATTGGCAGCACCTGAAAGTCGTTGCCAAAAACGTGATCCTCAATCAGTTCAGTGAATGACCAACTCGCTGGCAGTTTCCCGAGCGACGCCTTGATCACGATCTCCCACAAGCTGGCGATGCTTAGATATCGTTCAGTGGTTGTTTCTTCGATCGCTTGTTTTGCTTTTTCCGAAAGCTTCGCGTCACCGGAAATGAACCACAGAAACGCGTGCGTATCGAGCAAAACTCTCATGGTGCTTCTGGGTCCATGTACGGCCGGAAGTCTTCGAGAGGCTCATCAAAGTTGTCCGGCACCGTGAGATATCCCTTGGCGCTGCCGAACTTCGGAACGCGAGGCTTGAGGTCCGTATGTGAGACAACAGGCACGATCTTCGCCACCGGCTGACCGTGCCGCGTTAGAACGACTTCACCGGCCCGCCCCGCTTGTTCGACGAGGGCTTCGATGCCAAATGGTAATTGCTGCACGTCGAGTTCAATGCGGGGCATGCCATACTCCTCAGTATCACACTGTATAATGAACTAGCCGCGTTTCCAGAGCGTTCCGTCTGGGCGGTCTTCGAGAACCACTTTCAACGCGGTCAGGTCGTTGCGGATCTTGTCGGAGAGAGGCCAGTTCTTTTCTTTGCGCAGGGCGGCTCGCAGGTCGATCACCAGACGCATGATGCCGTTGACGAATTCATCGTCGCCGGAACCGGCTGACTTCTTGGCAATGGGTTTGCGGAAAACGCCGAGGATATTGGACAGCTCTTTCAACAGCGTCATCGCCGTCGTTAGAGCAGCCAGGTTCGCGGCGTTGGACTTGCCTTCGCCTTCCAGCTTGGCCGAGGTGATGAAGCCGTTGATGACTTTGCGCAGGTCGAACAGCACACCGACGGCGCCGCCTGTATTAAAATCGTCGTCCATGCAGTCGTAGTAACGATCTCGCAGCGCTTTCAGTTCCGCGAAGAACGCCGCCGGTTCGCCGCTGAGGTCGCCAGTTTTCGCTCGCGTAGCCGGAGCACTCAGAGCATAGAAGTCTGCACCGGTGACGCGTCCATAGGATTCGATCAGCCGATAGAAGCCTTCGATGCTCTTGGCGGTTTCTTCGAGGCGGTCGTCACCGAAGTCGACGGGGCTGCGGTAGTGAGTCGCCATCAGGAAGAAACGCACGGTCTCAGGATCGAACTTGGCGAAGACGGCCGTCTTCACGGATTCGGCTCCCTTTGAACCGGCGAGTTTCTGCTCTTCCTGCGCCTGCTTCAGAGCCATCATGTCCGCGCTGCCTTCGGCCGCATCGCCATGACGCGAGTGATCGCCGCCGATCTTGCCGCCAGCACCGCTCTTGCGCAGCAGGCCGTTGTGCATCCAGAAATTGCAGAAGCACTTACCGGTGAACGATTCCGACTGCGCCATCTCGTTCTCATGATGCGGGAACATCAGGTCCAGTCCGCCGCCATGAATGTCGATGGTGTCGCCGAGCAGCTTGCGGCTCATGGCCGAGCATTCGATATGCCAACCTGGACGACCAGGTCCCCACGGGCTGTCCCACGCTGGCTCGCCGGGCTTGGAACCTTTCCACAGCGCGAAGTCGGCAGGATTGTGCTTGCCGTCCATCGTCTCAGCACGAGTGCCCGCCAGCATTTCATCCAGTCGGCGACCGCTTAACTTGCCGTAATCTTCGTCGCGGCAGCATTCAAAATAGACGTCGCCATTCAGCAGGTAGGCATAGCCCTTCTTGATCAGGCCGCTGATGATGTCCTGCATCTCAGTAATGTATTGAGTCGCATACGGCATCTGATCAATGCCATCGGGACCGACCGAAACCCCCAGCGTGCTGAGGTTATCGAGATAGTCCTCAGTCATCTTCTTGGCGAGTGCTTCCACCGTCGTGCCAAGTTCATTCGCTTTGACGATGAGCTTGTCATCCACGTCAGTGATGTTGACCACCCACGTCACCTTGTATCCCAGGTACGCGAGATACCGCTTGATGGTGTCGAAGATCACCGGGCCGACCATGTGTCCGATGTGCGCCGGCTTGTAGACCGTGGGTCCGCACAGATACATGCTGACCTGGCCGGGCTTGACGGGCTTGAAGTCTTCCTTGGTGCGGGTGAGCGTGCTGTAGATGCGGAGTGGCATAGTTTCGAGATCTGTAAGAGTAATTGATTGAATCAACAGGGCAGCGATGCGGTGCGACAGTGTGCCGCAGTATCAGGCGTCCGCCCTCCAGAGCAGAACGACAGCGTCGGCGTCGATGGCCTCGCCGCGTCCAATGGGTCCAACTTTTTCGCCGGTCTTGGCTTTGACGTTCACGCAACTGGCGTCGATCGACAGCAACTGCGCGATGCGTTCGGCCAATTGTTTTTTGTACGGAGAGAGCTTGGGCTGCTCAGCATGCACCGTGCAGTCGAGGTTGGCGATCGACCAGCCTCGCCCGCGAACAGCGTTGGCAGCTTCGGCCAGGAAGATTGTGGAGTCGGCGTTCTTCCATTGCGGATCCGTGTTTGGGAACCATTCGCCGATGTCGCCCAGGGCCAGAGCCCCCAGCAGAGCATCGGTGATGGCATGCAACAGGACGTCGGCATCGCTGTGCCCGACGAGCCCCAGTTCATACGGAATCTGCACGCCTCCCAGGATCAGAGGCCGATTAGGCCCCAGCCGGTGACGATCGTGTCCGAGTCCGATTCGAACAGGTGGCAAACTCATCTCAGGTGCATTCAAAAGAAGCGGGTCCGTGGCCCGCCATCCGTGACGCGCCTGCGCGGAATGCTAGTTCTGACGCGGGAAATGTGACAACGGGAGCCTGCACCGAGTTCAGTTCGAAATCCCGACGCGTCCGAAATCGGTCTACGGCCGGGGCTGCTGGCGACCAGCGCGATTCGCATTCGCCGCAAAGTCCGGGGCGAGGTAAAGAGGACGATATCATCCAAGTTCAAAGGGCTTCTTCACCATCATCCAAGTTCAAAGGGCTTCTTCACCGGAGGTCCCTTGACGCAATTTCCGCATCGCTTTGAGAACAAGTAGCCCGTCCGGAAGGGCAGAGCGGCCTCCCGCGCTCGCACGTCACACCCGTTGCGTGAGTTGTTCGCATTCACGCGTGGCTGCGAACAACACGGAGTCTTGTCGAGCGCGGGATGGCCTGCATCAACTCGAGGCTGAGTTGATCACTGCGTTTATTCAAATCGGCGTCAGAAGGAAATTTCATCATCCCGCCGCTTGGTGCCTGCACAAACGATTCAACCCGCAAGCGTCGGCGATTGAGTCGGTTCGCCGCACTTGTCGAATTACACGAAGTTGTGTAATAGATTGGCGGGAGAAACGAATCATGCAATTGCCCTCGGCGGAATCAGGCTGTTCGCCATGCTGTGATCGACCGATTTTGAAGCTGCGACCGTTGCTGTCGCCGATCCAGGCTGGCGGCTTGGCTGCAGTCTTCAAGGTGCTGGCCAACGACACGCGTCTGCGCCTGCTGCATGCTCTGGTTCGCGCCGACGAGTTATGCGTCACCGAACTGGCGACGTCCGTGGGCATGAAAACGCAGGCCGTCTCCAACCAGCTGCAGCGGTTGTCTGACCTTGGCATTCTCGCCGCACGTCGCGACGGCAACAGCATTCATTATCGAGTTGTGGACCTGTGCGTGCAGTCGTTGCTGGATCAGGCCCTCTGCCTGATGGAGGAAGTGGCCCGCGATTCATCAGAAAGGTGCTGCCCATGAGGACTGAGGATCTGCGAAAGCTCGTCGCCGAACTGTTCGGGTCGTTTGCACTGGTATTCGCCGGGACAGGCGCCATCGTGATCAATGACGTGAGCGGCGGGGTGGTTTCACACGTGGGCATCGCCTTCACCTTTGGCCTGATTGTGCTGGCCATGATCTATTCGCTGGGCGACGTGTCCGGCTGCCATTTGAACCCCGCGGTGACGCTGGCATTCTCCGTCGCGCGGCGTTCCGAATGGCGGTTGGTTGTTCCATACATCCTCAGCCAGTGTGCTGGAGCCCTGCTGGCGAGTCTCACGTTGCGGCTGATGTTTCCGGCTCACGCAACGCTGGGAGCAACGTTACCCGCTGCGGGAAACCTGCAGTCGTTCGTGCTCGAGTTCATCCTCACCCTGATTCTGATGTTCGTGATTCTGAACGTCTCGACGGGGTCCAAGGAGAAAGGTGTTCTCGCGGGCGTCGCAGTGGGCGCGGTGATCGCTCTGGAAGCCCTGTTCGCGGGGCCGATCAGTGGCGCCTCGATGAATCCCGCCCGGTCGCTGGCGCCCGCTCTGGTGGCACTGCAGCTCAGCAGCTTGTGGGTCTACCTGACGGCTCCTGTCCTGGGTGCAGTGCTGGCCGTTGGCTGTTGCCGTTGTGTGCAAACGCCCGGCTGCTGCGGTGGCGTCTGCGATCCATCCGCCCAACCCCAATAACATCCTTTCTGCTTCCGGAGCCCGTAATGGCAAACCCGAATGCCAAACGTGTCCTGTTTGTGTGCGTTGAAAACTCAAACCGCAGCCAGATGGCCGAAGCCTTCGCGCGGATCCACGGCGGCGAAGACGTTGAAGCCTGCAGCGCCGGTTCCCGTCCATCCGGTCGAGTGAACCCGAAGGCCATCGAAGCGATGCAGGAGCTCGGTTATGACCTCACGCGGCACACCTCGAAAGGACTGGACGCCTTCAACGGACAGCCTGTGGATGTTGCCGTGACGATGGGCTGCGGCGATGAATGCCCGCTGGTTGTTGCCGGTCGTCGCGAAGAATGGCAGATCCCGGACCCGCGCGACATGACCCCCGACCAGTTCCGCGAAGTACGCAACCTCATCGAAGGCATGGTGCGTCAACTGCTGCAAACGCTCTGAACCGCGTAACGCGATAAGCGAACTCGAATCGAGCTGAGGTCACAACATCAAGAGGGCGTCGCAACTATCGAATTGCCGGAGGTGGGACTCGAACCCACACGGGGAGTTAACCCCGCCGGATTTTGAATCCGGTGCGTCTGCCATTCCGCCACTCCGGCTGGAGTGCTCAGGCCGCCAAGCGGGCGACCGAGAAGGCGGCGAAGTATGCCAAAGGCCTATTCGCCCTGCAAGCACGTCGGGTTCAGCGCTGCTCGCGTGAACTCGACGCCGTCAAAAACCACTTAACTGCTATGCCTGACAAGCGTTGGTGGCAGCGGGATCGGGGATTTCGTCGATCAGGGAACCGGATTGCAGGGTTCTCGGCGTCTGGCCGAGGTTTCGGTTGGCGATGAGCTCGGCGACGATGCTGACGGCGATCTCGGGGACGGTTTGCGAGCCGATCTCAAAACCCAGCGGAGCATGCACTTGAGCCAGCGACTGGCGCGAGATGCCGCCTCGCAGCAGGTCTTCGAAGATCAGCTTAATTTTGCGGCGGCTGCCGATCATGCCGATGTAGCGGGCGGGCTTTTCGGCGAGGTGATACAGGGCCTCTTCGTCGTGGTTGTGGCCGCGAGTCACGATGATCGCCAGGGTGTTGGGATCGACGTCCAGGCCGCTGAGGGCCTGATCGAACGGGGCGACGATCAGCCGCTTGGCCAGCGGGAAACGCTCCGAATTGCAGTATTGCTCGCGGTCATCCACGACCCAGACATCGAAGTCGACCGAGGCCGCCAGTTCCGCAACCTTCTGGCCGACATGACCAGCTCCCACGATCAGCAGACGGCAGCGTTCCAGTTGAGTCAGGTACGAAACACCGTCGGTCACGTAGGGTCGCGGACGCTCCAGGCAGGACCTGAGGTTCTTCACCACGGTCTCTGCGGGCACAGCGAGAGGGCGGCTGGCGACCAGCTTGCCTGTGGCGTCGAACAGGAAGCGATCGGCCTCGGCGCCGCCACCTGCTTTTTCGGGATCGATGATGACGGCTTCGGTGCAGCCACGACCAGCGTGCACCTGCTGGTGGTAGGTCTCGAAGTAAGAGACGTCGGCACCAGGCCGCAGCGGATCAACCAGCATCTTCATGCGGCCGCCGCAGATCAGGCCATCGTCCCAGCCGTAGTCACTGTCCAGTTGAAACGTGAGCAGCTCAGGCCGACCTTCATCCAGCAGCCGCAAGGCTCGGCGTTTGACTTCGGCTTCGACGCAGCCGCCTCCCAGCGTGCCGGCCTGCGAACCGTCCGGAAAGACCAGCATCGTCGCTCCGGCCTTTTGCGGGGTTGATCCGCGAGTTTCGACCAGCGAGGTGTAGGCCACCGACTGGCCCGCGCTGAGCGCATCGCGCAGATCTTGCAGCAGCTTGTCCATGATGAGTCTCAGCGGGAGGGATCGGCCGGGCGAGTCAGAGTTGCGTGAGCCCTAGCGTACAGCACGGGAGGCCCGAGCGAAAACTTCGCGGAGGACTTCCAGGCGCATTACAGACGAGTGGATTGAGTAGTGCTCATCCAATTGTGCTGACGCGAACATTCCACCGTGACAGCATGCTGATTGCCCAGGCAATCCCATCGCAGCCCAGGTCAGGAAGGACGGCTGACGAGGTCTTGTTCCACCGCTCCGCACAGGCGGGCCAGTTCGGGCACGGTCTGCACATCCAGCTTTTCCAGAACGCGGCTGCGACGACGATCCACCGTCCGCATGCTGCAAGCCAACTCGGCTGAGATGGCTTTGTTGGAAAGCCCACCGATCATCAACCGCATGACGTGACGTTCTTCTGCGTTCAGCTCTGAGAGACGGCGCCGGAACTCAATCAGTTCAGCGTTGGGAACTCCCCCAGCGGAGTTGTTGTAGTACCACTGTGCCGCTCGTTCAGTGGCGCGTTTGACGGCTGAAATCAGCATGTCCGGCTGATACGGCTTCTGCAGCAGCGTGACCGCGCCGGTTTCCATGATCTCGACCGCCACATCCACCGTGGCGTGGCCGGTGACGACAATCAGAGGCATCTGGTAGCCGGAGGTCACCAGCCATTTCTGCAGATCCTGGCCGCTCATGCCGTCCAGCTTGAGGTCCGTAATGATGCAGCCCAACCCAGGTAAAATTGGCTCCGCCAGGAAGCTTTCCGCGGACAGGAAAGCGCGCGTGTGGTAACCGGACGTCTCCAGCAAATGCACCAGAGCCTGCAGCACCGTTTGATCGTCGTCGATGACGTATATTGTGAGCTCAGGAAGCGGCATGAAGGCGGATCACTCTGGGAGGCAGAGAACGTCATCACAGGAATTTGGATGACCCACTGGTCAGTATCTCATTTTCCAACTGAAGACATCCTTAACGCAGACCTAAAGAGTGATCGAGTGTTGCCTTTCTGGCAAGCTGACAATTCTTGTTTTATTTGGACGCCCGCGAACCGATTTGGCTGCGCACATTGCGCCGACTGAATCTAAAACTCAGCAGGGACCCACGGGGAGCAGCTAAATCTCAAGAAGTTAAGGCGCGTACAACGGCGTCAACGTCCGCGAAATCACTGAAGAGGTGATCGGGTTGCGTGGGTTTCAGATCGTCTGAGGAATAGTGCCCAGTGCTCACAGCGACGACTTTCGCCCCGATTGCGCGACCGCATTTGACGTCCGCAGGCGTATCGCCCAAGACCCAGATGTCCTCACAATCGACTGTGTTCAGGTGAGTTCGACCACAGGAGAGAGCCTCCCTTGCGACATCGTCTCGATCGTGGTGGACGTCGCCGTAACCTCCAAAACGGAAATGATGCAGCAGGTCGTAGTGCGTGAGTTTCATTTCAGCTCCGCGGCGGAAATTTCCGGTCAGCAGGCCCAGCACACAATCGGTTCGACCGCTGAGTCGGCTCAGCAGTTCGACGACACCTGGCAGGACCAGTCCGTCGCGAGCCGCCAATTGCTGAGGCAGGTAGGTCAGGTAGCTGGCGACGAACCGCGTCCAGTTCTCATCAGTGTGTTGGATGCCATGAAATCGCAGCATGTCCGTGGTGATCGCGCGATCCGTTCGTCCGGCGACCGGGATGCCCTCGGTCTGAGCCGTGACCCCGAACGCGGCTTCGAGCGCATTTTCCATCGCCGCCTGTCCAGCGCCGCCGCTGTTGAGCATCGTTCCGTCGATATCGAAGAGAAACACGCGCATTGTCTTACTTTCTGGAGGAGCCCCGACTGGTCACTCGGACGTTGTCCGTTGCTAAGGATTTTGGGCGTCAGTTTAAGGGTTACGTGGCTCTGAAGCTCGGGTGAATCCGCCAATCTGACGGACAGTTTCGCTGGCGTTGTTGTTCGGTCCCAACGCCGCCTTTAAGCTCAAGCTCCCCACTCGTATCCCTCCGCCCGCCGTCACGCCTCGGGAGTCTTGCTGTGAAGTTCAATCTGCTTGTCTGCGGAATTGCCGCGCTGTGGTGCGCATCGGCGTTTGCTCAGGAATCCAAACCCGAGGCCGCCAAGCCGAAGGAAGTGGTCACATATAAGGATCACGTCGCCCCGATTCTCAGGAAGCACTGCGGCAACTGCCACAATCCGGACAAGGCGACGTCGGACCTCAACGTGCTGACGTACCAGACCCTGATTTCCGGCGGCAGCAGCGGTGAAGCCATTTCGCCCGGCAGCCCGGACCAGAGCCTGCTGTATCGCGCGGTCACTCACGCGGCCGAACCGTTCATGCCGCCCGGACGTCCGAAGCTGGCCGATGCCGAGCTGGCAGTCATTCGCAAGTGGATTGAACTGGGTGCTCCCGAAACGGCCGTCAGCGCCGCCAAGCTGTCGATCCGCAAGGTGGAGATTGATCTCTCGTCTGTCGGCAAGCCGGAAGGTCCGCCGCCGATGCCCGAGAAGCTGCCCGAAGTTTCGCTGCCGAAGACATCCCGCGCACATCCTGTGATGGCGATGGCGACGAGTCCCTGGGCACCGCTGCTGGCTGTCGGCGGACACGAACGCATTCTGCTGTATAACACCAATGACCTGAAGCTCATCGGCACGCTGCCGTTTCCGGAACGCATTCCGCACGTGTTGAAGTTCAGCCGCAACGGCAAGCTGCTGCTGGCCGCTGGCGGCCGCGGTGCTGATGTCGGCAAGGTCGTGCTGTTTGATGTGACCACTGGCAAACGCATCACTGAGGTCGGCGAGGAATCAGACGCGGTGCTGGCTGCGGACATCAGCCCGAATCAGAAATGGATTGCACTCGGCGGCCCGGCGAAGCTCGTGAAGATTTATTCGACCGAGACCGGCGAACTGAAGCACAAGATCAAGAAGCACACGGACTGGGTCACGTCGATCGAGTTCAGTCCGAACGGCGAGATGCTGGCCAGCGGCGATCGCAACGGCGGCGTCTATGTCTGGGAAGCTGAGACGGGCGGCATCGTGTTCACGCTCGGCGATCACAAGGACATGATCACGGACCTGAGCTGGCGCGCTGATTCCGAGATGCTGGCGACTTCCAGCGAAGATGGCCGCGTCATCCTGTGGTACGCCGAGGATGGCTTTCCAACTCGTACTCTGACGGCTCATGCGCTGGAAGGTGCGGCCGCGCGAGCTGCCGGACCGCGAGCAAAGGTTCCGGGAGTGATGTCGGTCAACTACGCACCGACCGGCATCTTCGCGACCGCCGGTCGTGACAAGTCAGCTCGCGTCTGGAACAGCAGCGGCGCCAACCTGCTCGCCAAGTTCGAAGGGTTTGCAGATATCCCATTGCGAGTGGTAGTAACTCACGACGGCGAACGACTCATCGCCGGCGACTTCACCGGCACGCTGCGCGTCTGGTCGATCAAGGACAAGTCGCTGCTGGGCGAGTTGAGCACCAACCCTTAATGCCAACGGATCGAAAGCACGCTGAAGAAATGCGGCTCCGGCCCTGGAGTGCTCCGGCTTGACGGAGCCCTCCATTCTTTGCGACGCGGCGGCAAGGAGTGACAAAGCACTTAGGCCGTAAATCACGCGTTCTCGAAGAACCTTCATCCGTAGGCTAGTGGACGGCTACGTTCTTCTCTGCGGCCAGGCTGATCTCCGCAAACGATGGAGGGCTGAGTCAAGCCTCAGCACTCCAGGACTGGCTGGCGTCCGAGGACGTGTAGTTGCCAATGCCGCGTCACTTTGCCGGGGCGAGCGGCTGGAAGGCTTCGAGTTGGCTCTTCGCCGGGGTTACCGTCGCGCGATGTTTCTCGATCTCGCGCTGCAGGTCGGCGAGGACTTCCGGGTTTGATGCGGCCAGGTTGAATGACTCGCCGGGATCCACTTGCAGGTTGAAGAGCTGCAGCGGTGAATGTTCCTCAGCCTTCGGCTGACCATACGCCGCCTGAGTCAGCAGGTGTCCCTTGAATGCTCCCTTGCGGACGGCGAACAGACGAGTGCCGCGATAGTAGAAGTAGGACTGCCGCGGCGTTGCTTCGTTGCGCAGCAGGACGCCGCTGAGATCCAGGCCGTCGATCGGTCGATCTTGCGGCGGTTCGAGACCGGCGAACTTCAGGGCGGTCACGAAGAGGTCCATCGTGCTGGCCATACCTTGAGTCACCTCACCGGCACGCACGTGTTTCGGCCACCAGGCGATGCCGGGTACTCGCATACCGCCTTCCCAGGTGCTGCCCTTGCCGTCGCGGAGCAGGCCGGCGGAACCGCCTTGCTGATTCATGATCAGCCACGGACCGTTGTCGCTGCTGAAGAAGACGAACGTGTTTTCGGACAAGCCTTCTTCGCGCAGCGTGTTCAACACCTGCCCGACGCTCCAGTCGAGTTCTTCAATCACATCGCCGTAGAGGCCCCGCGAGCTTTTGCCCGCGAAGCGTTCTGATCGGAACAGTGGTACGTGCGGAAACGAATGGGGGAAGTACAGGAAGAACGGTTTTGATTTCTGCTCGCGAATGAACTTCACGGCCTCGTCGGTGTAGCGACCGGTCAGCCGAGTCTGATCAGTCGGCTGCTCAATCAGCTCCTCGTTGCGGTACAGCGGCGAGTTCCACCATTCCGGATCCTGGTCCGCTCGACTGGTGGCACCCTTCGGGTTGCCGGGCTTCGGGTCCATGTCGTTCGAATGCGGCAGGCCAAAGAAGTGGTCAAAGCCGTGCTTGCGAGGATGCCCGTCCGGGTTGAGCGACCAGACTCCGAGGTGCCACTTACCAACGCACCCGGTGGTGTAGCCCTTCGTCTTGAGAGCCTCAGCCAGAGTCACTTCATCAGCAGGCAGACAGCCGAGTGACCGGTTCCGCAGCACTCGAAACTGGTCGTGACACATGCCGCTGCGAATGGGATAGCGTCCCGTCAGCAACGCGGCTCGACTGGGCGTGCAGACTTCAGCGGCGGAATAGAACTCGGTGAAACGCATGCCTTCCGCGGCCATGCGGTCCAGATGCGGAGTACGAATCGTCGGATGTCCGTAGCAGCCGAGGTCACCGTAACCCAAATCGTCCGCATAGATGATGACAATGTTCGGCGGCCGCTGAGCCTCCGCCGACTCAGCCACGTTCTCTACGGACAGCGACAGCAGAGCGAACAATCCCAGCAGGCAAGTCAGCAGCGAAGAGGCGTGGCGTGGCATAATCGTCATCCGGATGAGGGCTGGAGATGGCTGGTTTCAATCCGCAGCAGGGACGCCCCGTTCATGCGTAATGGACGGCACGGACGGCGCGTCCATGCTACGGGTTCTTACGACGGGAGGGCGAGGCTCCTGCCGAGCCGCAGGGAGAATCAGCCTCGCTACCATCGCACGGCTCGGCAGGAGCCTCGCCCTCCCTATCAGAATTTCGCGAGCGTGAACTCCAAAATCGAGCGGTTTCGCGCGAGCTTGGCAATCACGCGAAAAATTTCAATTGCGTTGGCGGTTATCTGATGGCGTAATCGTTGCGGGTGGCGCACACGAACGTCATTCACCACAGGAATGCGTGAAAGTGCTGATCAAGTGCTTGAGGATGCAGGGAGGGGGGCCTTATCCTGCCGCCCGCGTTACGGACATCACACTCGAATTGAATCGACCCACCGGGCAATGGGGCATTGAAAGACGCGAAATGCATGTGCCAAATACGTATGGGGAGCTGACCCCATGTGGTGGCGGAGACACCATCCCTCTCTTCAAACGCAAGATGACGATCGGACGTCGCTCCAACTGCGATGTCATTCTGAACTTTCCGAACGTTTCGTCATATCACTGCGAACTGGAACTGCTGAACGGCTACTGGTTCATCAAGGACCTGGGCAGTTCCAACGGGATTAAGGTCAACGGGACGCGCTACGAGTCTCGCTACCTGATGCCCAACGACACAGTGTCGATCGCCAAGCACCAGTACCAGATCAACTACACCGCCGTCGGTGATGCTCCCGTTCAGGAAGAAGAGAATCCCTTCTCGCGCAGCCTGATGGACCTGGCCGGACTCGAACGTCCGCGCCGACCACAACCAGCCGCGAAGTCTGCGACGCCGTCGGCTGCCAAACCGAAACCGCCGCAGCCAAAGCATCGTCCGGAGGACGACGATGCGATGAAGTATCTCAACGATCTCGGCTAATCGACCTTAAGTCGATATGGTCTCTGCGCGGACGCGAGGTCGGCGGCGGTTGTTCCGTTCGACCGGACGTGCGCGAATACCGAGTCAGGAGCCGGATCGGAATGTCGACGAATGAGTTTCTGGAAACCGCGGTCATCGCCGCACGGCGAGCGGGCGAGGTCCTGCAGGAGTGGTCGCTGAAGTTCACGGTGAAGGAGAAGAGCCGCGCGAACCTCGTGACCGAAGCCGACGTGAACTCGCAGGAAACCATCCACCGCATCATCGGCGAGCGTTTCCCGGATCACGGCTTTCTGGGCGAAGAGAACCTCGAAGTCGTCGGCAGTTCGCCCGAGTACCGCTGGATCATCGATCCGCTCGACGGCACCACCAACTACGTGCACGGCTTCCCGTTTTATGCGGTGTCCATCGCACTGGAACGCGCGGGCGAACTGATCGTCGGCGTCATTTCGGACCCCTCGCGCGATGAAGTGTTCTCGGCCGTGAAGGGCGAGGGAGCATTCCTCAACGGCAACCCGATTCAGGCATCTGACACCGGGCCGCTGAACGAGGCGTTCTGCGTCGCGAGTCTGCCCGTCGGACCGCGCGGCAACGAACCGCAGATTCAACAGTTCCTGCGAATTCTGCCTAAGGCCCGCACCGTGCAGAGAACCGGTTCCGCTGCATTGAACCTCAGCTATGTGGCCTGCGGCCGCATCGACGCGTACTGGTCCGGCACGCTGAAGCCGTGGGACCAGGCGGCCGGTGCCCTGATCGTTACCGAGGCCGGTGCCAAGGTGACGAAGATGGACGGCTCAGCCTTCGACGTTCAAGTTCCCGACCTGCTGGCCACCAACGGCCGCCAACTGCACGGCGAACTGGTTGATCTGCTGTCGCAGGAATAACGCTGCGTCTACGAACAGCCGACAACGCTCGCCGGGCAGAGTCCCGATGCGGATGCCGATCTCGGATCAGGCAAATTGCGCGGCGCACTACTCGCTTTCAGCGGGTGGCTCGACCGGTGACGGGACATCCTCGATTGGCTTGCCGCCGTGGAATTCTTGCCAGCGACTCCAGGCGTAAGTCCATTCCATCCACATCCGGATCACCGCCAGCAGCAGACGCATTTTCGAAAGATTGTCTTTCCCGAGGTCCGCCGCCCGATTGGCCATCACGTCGACAGCCTGCTGCTTCAGTCCCCACCGCTCCGCCAGCACGGCGACGAGCTTATCGGCATCCAGGTTGGGTTCGTTCTCGCCCAACAGGCCAGCGCCTTCGGTCATCACAAAAACTTCGAAGAGGTTGCCGCGATGCGGTTCGGTTTCGATCGCGCGGTGCTTCTTTTCAGCTTCGAAGATCACGGTTTCCACGCGGTTGATGAGGTCCTCGATCAACTGCTGCTGAACGACCGAGTTCTTTGCTCCAGGAATATTCTCAGGCACGACGACAACCTTCAGATGTAGATCACAAGTTCGAACGCAGCAGGACAACGACTCTGGCCAAGCTGATTGGCCGCTCAAGGCGAGCCGCATCATAGTCTGCGTCTGAAGCTTTTTCGCGGCAGCGGCCATCCGATCAAGGGCGAGGCGGATGCGAGACTTCAGCCACGAACAGTCGCGTAAATTCACCGTCGCTGACGTTGTAGTAGATGCGCTGGCTGTCTTGACTGAAGACGGGATGCGGGTCAGATCGTCGCCATGACTTCGCACCGCGCGCCTGGCTGAAACTGTGGAGCAACGCATAGCGCTCGCCGCGCAGGTCTCCGACCATGACTCCCCATTCATTCGGCGGGCCACCGGCGGCATCCGACAAGCCATCGGTCACCATCAGACGACCATCTGGACTCACGGACGGATGAGAGCCTCGCAGATTCGGCAGGTTCGGAATGCGCGTCATCGGCAAGCCCGTCATGTCAAACAGGAGGTTGCCCATCTCGATCACATGCTGCGAATCCGGATGCCAGGCGGGATGACCCCATTTCTCACGCATGAACGTGAAACGCTTCAACTCGCGATCGAAGCACACCAGACCCTGCCGGTGGCTGGCATCCTTGGCCATGAAGTTGTCACCGCCGTTGCCCGCCGACAACTTGAAGAACACCCGTCGCTGATCGGGACTGACCACTGGAAAGAAGATGGATGTTGGCTTGCCGGAAAACTCCTTGTTGAGCCATTCGCTATACTGCTTCTCGACGTCCGCGATTCGCGCGGCGACTTCCAGCTTGCCGGTCGAAGCGTCCCACAGTTCCAGATCGCGGTGGGCTCCCGGGTTCCAGTGGCAGCCATAGAGCGGCAGCAAATCCGCGTCGCCGCGACCAAAGCCCAACTGTCGGTCTTCAGCAACGATCGTCTTTTTGAGCGTCTCGACATCGACCGCGACGACCCGCCATTTGCCTTCGACCACTTCATGAAACGCCACGCGTTTGCCGTTCGACAGCCACTGCTGACAAGCCGCGCGATGAGCGTCCTCCGTGTGAACATCACTCGCGAGCAGCGTTTCCTGCCCGGTCGCTCGATCCAACATGCGAATCTCACCGACATATCCGGCCGGATGAGTGGACGCGAAGAAGAGCACCCGCTTGCCGTCTGGACTTTCGGGGTTGCAGACGTAGTAACTGTGAATCGTGTGCCGTCCCGGAACAGCAGACACCGGAGCGATGCGTACGCCTTCACGCCACGGAGAAACGGGATCCGCAGGCGTCTCAGCCCGGACCAGCGAGGACATCATCGCGATCACGGCCATCAGGATCGTGCAACGAATGGGGAACATTTTGATACCTCCGTCGAATGCTCACAGAGAACATTTTGCGGTGTCCGCCGCACGTCATGCTAGCGGTTCGGGAACGCACTCCACATTCCTGCGAAACGTGTTGTCCCGCTACGCCATGACGGATTCTATTCCGGATTGCCTGCGGCGGTGTCCGAAACTGCATCGGCCGTCACAAAGTGCTGGCCATGTTTGACCAACAAGGTTTTCAACTCGTCGTAGGCAGTATCGCCAATGTGATATCTCTCTCCACCGTCGGGGGCAATGACCCTGACGACATGACAGCCGAAACAGATTTGTAGCTGAAACACTTTCTCATCAACTTCCCATTCCACCATGAAGTCTGGATGGAATACGCAAAGCGGTTCTTCGTCCTCTTCAAACGTCGCCGGAGACGCCAGGATTATCCGAAGTTGCCTTTGAACATCGGGCGGCAGTTCAAGCGGTTCGAAATAGAAGTCGTAGTCGTGATGACGTACGGTCTTCTTCGTCTGTTTCTCACGTTCGTATCGGTCATCCACGGGGTCTGGAAGCCCTTCGTAAACGACAAGCCGCTTCGCTCGCTGAATCGTGTTGAGGTCTGTCTCCTCGTTTCGGGGAAAAGACGCCTCGTTAACGATGGGCATTTTTCTGCTGCACCCCGTGCTTGGGATGAATGTGCAGACGCACGCGACAAGAGGTAGCAGATCCTTGATCGTTATCATGAGCCGTTACTGCCGAACGAGTGAGGCGACTGGAGTTCGATGCTGACGGTGTGCCGTTCCTCGGAGAATTTCAACCCGAGAGCCGTTACCGGTGGCTTCGCCGACGCTATTCTAGATGGCTCAATCGCTTGTGATTTTCCCGCATCGATAGCGAACGGGCCTCTTCATGCAGACTCGACTTGGCAAACTTCGTGATGACCTTACGCGGCTTCAGAACACTCGCAAGCTGATTCGCTGGGCGAATGCGTCGAGCCTGTTGTTTGTCGCGATCATCGCCGTGTTGTCCGTCGCGCTTGCGTGTGACCTCATGCTGGATATGTCGTGGGCTCAGCGGGTGATTTCGCTTGCTCTCGTGATCGGTGCCATTGCGTGGTCGTACCGCAGATTCGCGAAGCCGTGGCTGGATCAATCGGAGGAGCTGATTGAAGTTGCCCTGCTCGTGGAACGCCATCAGCAGATCGATAGCGACCTGGTCGCAGCTCTGCAGTTCGAACAGCCCGAAGCCGCAGCGTGGGGATCCCCGCAGCTCGAAACCGCCGTCATTACGCGCGTTGCGGAAATCAGCCCCAAGCTGGACGTCTTTCAGGGCATCTCGCTGGCGGACTTCAAACAGCGAGTGGCGCTGGCAGCCTGCGTGTTTGCGTTCGTCGTCATCGGGTGGGCAGCCTACCCAGGCTACGTGAATGCTTTCCTGAATCGCCTGCTGCTGGGTTCGGCGTTCTATCCGACCAACACTCAGATCACGAAAGTGGTGGTCAACCAGACGACCGTGTTCGATGGCAAGGCGGTGACTGACAAGGTGCTGGTGCCAATTGGCCAGCCGGTGAAGTTTGAGGTTGCTATCGCCGGCTCGGTTTCGGAATCGACCACGGGGCGTCTGCGCATTCAGAGTCGCGACGGCTCCGTGGCGACGGAGGTGGATCTCGCCAGACCCGCTGAGGGGGCGAAATCGTCCGCAGATACACTCCGGGGCGAGCTACCGCGGCTTATGGACTCTGTCACGTTTGAAGCCTTCGCAGGCGACGCTCGCACGCTGCCGTTCCTGATCGAAGCCGTCCCGCTGCCGGTTGTCGATGTGAAACTGGAAGTCACGCCCCCCAGCTATGCTCGGGTGCCTGAAAGGCCCGCTTCAGACAGCAAAGGCAACGCGAAGTGGCATCTGTCGGTGATTGAGGGCTCGAAGATCGAACTCGCCGTGGAGGCTCTGAACAAGAAGCTGGAGTCTGCCCACCTCTGGATTGGAGAGAGTGAATTTCGGCTCACCGCCCCTGAGGGCAATTCCAAACAATGGACATTCAAAACCGCAGGAACACCATTTGACGGCATTAAACAGCCTCTGGAGTACCGCATCCAGGTGACGGATCAGCAGGGTTTGCAGCTCGAAAGCCCGATTCGCGGCACCGTGCGGCTGAAAGTCGATCAACCACCCCGCATTGCCGCGTCGTCTCGCACGACCAAGATCGTGCCGTCGGCCAAACCGCCGATCATCTTCTCCGTGCAGGATGATTACGGGCTTTCAAAAGTGGTTGCTCAGGTTCAAGTGTCGCGATCGAACGGCGACAACACCGACAGCGAACTGGAAGTCGCCAAGTACGCTCCCGGCAAGAACGAAACCGTGCTGAAAGGCACGCACCGATTGGATGTTTCGTCGCTGAAACTGCTGAAAGGGGACGAACTGAAGGTGACCTTCGTCGCGTATGATTATCGGGGCGATCGCGAGCCCAAAAAGTCGTTCAGCGAACCATTGCTCTTCCAAGTGACCGATCAAGCAGGCATCTTGTCAGGGTTGCTGGAAACCGATCAGGAATCCGCCAAACAATTGGATGCCATCATTCGTCGCGAACTCGGCATCGGCGGCCAAAAGTAAATCCATCGATCGAAGTACGATCCTCTCTAAGCCACTGTCAGGAGTCGAAACGATGCGCCCCATTCGTCTGGCACAAGTTGTTGCGGGCATGTTGATCGCCGCCGGTTCTGTTGCGGTGCCGTCCTACAGCAGCGGTGCCGAAACCGGCAAAGTCGACAACCTCGCCTTGCGGCGCAAGCAGATGGATCAGCAGTCGGCGCGAGCGATGGCTCAGAAGCTGGTCGCAACCGCCGTCGACAATCAACTGCGCCAACTGGAAGACAACGGCCTGACGGAGATGCCGGTCTACAAAGAGATCAAAAGCATGCAGGGCAGCATCTCCGAACTGGTCGAAAAGGAGATGGCTAACGTCGTCAAGATCCTGGTGGATGCCCAGAGTCTGAAGACCGCCGAGCAGCGTGAAGCGAAATTCGTCGAAGCTCGTACCGAGATCCGCACGATTGTCATCAAGCTCGCGGTTGAGCGTCAGAATCTGCTGCGCCGCTTGAAGACCGCTGAGATCATTGAACAGGCCAAGCGACTCATCGCGCTTGAAACCGACACGATGAAGACCACCAAGAAGCTGCCTGAAGAATCGCAGACGCAGCGTGAGCAACTGGCGGTCAAGACCATCGAAGATCAGCGCGATGTGAAGCAGCTCTTCCTGCATCTGGTCGAGACTCTGGCCGACGTCAGCCAGTGGGGCGGGCCGGTTGGTGAAGGTGCCATCAACGGTCTGCGCGTGTTGAAGACCACCGACGTTGGTAAGCATCTCGATTCCGCCGGCAAGGAACTGGACGGTGCCCGCTACCTCCCCGCGACCAGCGAGCAGGCCGCGGCGATTGATGGTCTCAAGAAGCTGCTGGAGATCCTCAACAAGACACAAGGCGCCATCGGCAACGACAACCAGGCCGTGATGGATCGCGTCAAGGCGGTCCTTGATCAGCAGGCTCAACTGCGTGAGCAAGTGCAGAAGGCAGACCTCAACAATCTGCAGCAGACCAATCAACTGATCGAAGAGCAGAACAAGATTCAGAACGAACTGCAGAAGCTCGCTGAGGCCTTGCCGGAAAGCAGCCCGGCTGAGAAGCAACTGGAGCAAGCTGTCGAAGCCGCAAAGGAAGCTGCGAAGGACATCTTCTCCAATCAGAAGGAAGAAGCCGTCGCCGATCAGCGACAGGTGGAAGGCAACCTCGCGCAACTGCAGAAGGACCTGCTGGCTCAGGACGCCAATCCGCTGGAAGCCATGTCCGCGAACGAACTCGCCGAGATGGTTCGTGATCTGGAACAAACCAAGGCACAACTGGAACAAGCCGCCAAGCAGGAACAACAGGCGGCTGATGTCGCTCAAGAGAAGCCTGCCGAAGCCGCCAAGCTGGCTGATGAAGTGAAGGCGAAGGTCGATGAGATTCAGAAAGATCTGGAGAAGAGCAATGTTCCGGATGCTCTGAAGTCGCAGATCGCCAGCGCTGACGAAGCCGTCGAGAAAGCTGCCGCTGCGCCGCTCGAACAGGCCAAGCCCAACGATGCCAAGAATGCCGAGCCTGTCGAGAAGGCCGCCGACGCTCTGGAGCAGGCCCTTGCAGCGACTCAGGAAGCGTTGAACGAAGCCAAGAAGATGGAAGCCGCCGTCAAGATCGGTGAACTGGCTCGCGCGGCTGAAGCTCTGGAACGAGCCGCTGCTGCTGAACGTGCGATCGCCGAAGAGGCCAAAGACATCGCGGGCGGTGAAGACGCCAAGGCCGCTGACACCAAAGAGCTGATGCAGGAGCAGAAGGACATCGCGAAGGTCGCCGAGAACATCGCCAAGGGCGTCGAGCAAACCGCGCCGCAGGTGGCCGAAGCTCTGAAGCAGGCTCAAGCTGCCGCTGAGAAGACCGCTCAGCCGTTGGCTCAACTCAATGATGCGGCGAAGCAGGCTGATGCTGCTCGCGATCAGGAGAAGCAGGCAGCCGATGCGGGCAACAAAGACGCCGCGAAGGCTGCAGACGCTGCCGAACAAGCTGCCCAGGATAAGGCCGAAGCTGCTGCTGAGCAGACTTCGAAGCAGGCCAACGCCGCCGCCGATCAACTTGCCAAGGCTGCTCAGGATTTGCGGAAAGAAATCGCCAAGACCGCCGATCAACTGGCCAAGATGACCGAGCAGCAACTGCAGCAGGTCGCGAAGGCTCAGGACGCCGTCGATGCCGCTGCGAATGCTGCCGACGCTGCGCTGAATGAACGGCTCGAACAACTGGCTCAAGCTCAGGAGAAGGTCGCCGAGGCTACCGCGCAGCAGCAGAAAGCCGCCGGACGTCCTGAGGCTGCTGAAGCGATGCAGTTAGCTCGCGACATTGCCAAGGCTCAAAGTCAGCAGGGCGAAGCGAACGAAGCGGCCGAAGATCTCGCCAATGGCGAAGCGCAAACGCCGCTCGAAGCAACATCCGAACAACAAGCTGTCGCCGACGCTGCTCAGAAGCTGGCCGAGCAAGCTGCACAGCGACCTGCCGCTCAGGAAGCGAAGAAGCAAGGCAAGCAGGACCCGCTTGCTCAGGCACTGCAACAGGCTCAACAGGCCGCCGCTGAAGCCGCCAAGCAGACGCTCGAAGGCAAGGCTGAGCAGGCCGACGCCGCTCGCGAGCAAGCTGAAGCCGCGCTGGAGAAAGCTCAGGAACTCGCGGCTGCCGAGGCTACTCAACTCGCCAAGGCCGAGCCCACCGGCAAGCCCGATGCGAAGGCTCAAAAGGCCGCTGCAGAAGCCGCGAAAGAAGCTCAGCAATTAGCGAAGGCAGATGCCAAAGCCGCTGCGGAAACTCTGGCGGATGCTGCTGAATCCAGCGCCGAAGCGGCACAAGCTCTTAGCGAAAATAACACTGCCGAAGCTGCGAAAGAGCAGGGTGAAGCCGCTCAGGCACTGGCCAAGGCTGAAGAGCAGATCGGTGAAGCCATGCAGAACCTCTCCAAAGAGCAGGGCAAGCAACTGGCTGAACAAGCGAAGAAGGCTGACGTCGCCGCGAAGCAGGCAGCTCAAGTCGACGCCAGCGCCGCTGCCGCCATCAAAGCCGCCGAGAAAGCTGCGGAACAAGGAGCCGAGCAGGCTGCTGAAGCCGCCGAGGGATCGGGCGATATGGGCATGGGTGATCCGTCCGCCGAACAAGCGGCGGAGAAAGCCGTCGCTGCTGCCGAGGATGCCAAGCAGAACCTCGATCGCGCCGCCGCTGATCTCGCCGCGAAAGAGCAACAGTTAAAGGGCCAGAAGGCTCTGGCTGAGGCGCTCGGCAAGCTGGCCGAGAAGCAGCAGGAAGCCGCGACCGAAATCGCAGACGCCCGTGACCAGTTGGAGGATGCCGCCGCCGCTGAGCCGATGCCGGACGCGGCAGCCAAGGCAGACCCGGCCGCCGGTGAGAAACCGAAAGCTGAACAGCCAGCCAAGGGCAACGAAGCTCAACAGAAGGCAGCTCAGGCTTTGGCGAAAGCCATGCAGAAGTTCGCTCAAGCTCAGCGTCTGACGGGTGAAGGTGCCGTCGAACTTTCCAATCAGAAGGAAGTTGCGAACGAGCCCATTCGTGAGGCGCTGGAACTCGCGTCTGATCTGCTGGCTGAAGAAGCTATGCCCGCCGAACTGGCCAGCAACGAAGCTCAACCTGCACAGGAAGGACAACCGCAGGGTCAGCAACCCATGCCGGCTGAGGGACAGCCCGCAAAACCGGCTCAAGGCGAGCAGGCCAACGCGAATACTCCGAGCCCGGAACTGGGAACCAACTTCGTACCGAACGCTCCCGAGCGAACAGCTCAGTTGATGGCCGGCAAAGAAGCACTCGAGCAACTCGCTCAAGCTGATTTGCCGCTCTCGACCGAGAACGCTCCGAGCGATCCTTCCGCGGAGACTCCGGATAACTCGCAGCTCAACGATGCTCAGGCTCAGGCCGACGCTCAGTCGCAGCAGAGCAAAGACTCGAAGTCGAAGGACAGCAAGTCGCAGAAGTCTCAGAAAGACAAGTCCAAGGCTGAAGGCGCCAAGCTGGCGAAGTCCGGTCAGTATCAGGAGAACGAAAAGACGAAGGACACCGCGCTGGCGGCTGTTGATACTCCCAACGGAGACAACGACAGCCGGACTGCGGATTCCAAAGAGAAGGATCGGACGATCGACAAGCGCGAGCTGAAGGACGCCGCATGGTTCGCCAAGCTGCCGCCCGAACTGCGTAACGCGATCAAGACCAGCAGCCAGCGCCGCGCACCTCGAGCCTACGAAGAGCGTCTGCAACGCTACTTCGAGAGCCTCGAATAGCGGTCCTGCGCATCGCGCTGCTGAATGTTTTTGCCGAGCGTTGTGTAATCACGCGAGCGACGGAGACACTGCGCTCATCGTTCGCCGCGACTCTTCCGCAAGCTGAATTGTCGACAAGCCTGCGGACGCTTTCGCGAACGCGCGAATATCGATCTCATGCGGCCTCCAACGCCCGGCAATTCACTCTCGCAGGATGCACCTCATGACGGCTCGTTTTTCGCTGACCTGGGAACTGGATTCTCTCTACCCGAACCCGCAGACGCCGGACTTTCGCGCAGCGCTGGATGAACTCAAATCAGCGACCAGCAAACTGGCCGATGACTCAGATGCGTTGCCGTCCGTCAGCGGTGACACGGAGAATGCCAGAGGCTGGAGCGATTTTCTGAAGCGGTACGAGGCCGTGCGTTCCGAGTACACGGCGATTCGAGCTTTCATCGAATGCCATAGTGCCGCGGATGCCGCGAACAAACTCTGCATGCAGATTGAGGGTGAGTTAGCCGCGCAGATGCCGCAGTGGTCGCGGATTGCGACCAACATCGAGTTTGCTCTGCAGGCCGCGGACGACGGTGCTTACAAGGCTTTCATCGCGGCTGATCCCGGACTGAAACTCAACGCTTACTTTCTGGATACCTGCCGTCGCAACGCCGCGCTGCGTCTGCCGAAAGATCAGGAACTGCTCGCTGCCGACCTTGATGTCGATGGCTTGCACGCCTGGGGACGACTCTACGATCGCCTGTCGGGCGAGCTGCGTGTGCACGTGATGGAGAAGGGCGAGATCGTTTCGAAGTCGCCTGGTCAGGTGGATTGGGATTCGCCGCTGCGGGAAGTGCGCGAGAACAATTTCCTCGCGGCGACGAAGGCGTGGAAGACGCTCAGTGATACCTGTAGCGATGCCATCAATCATATCGCGGGCAGTCGTCTCACGAAGTACAAGCGCCTGGGAGTTGATCATCTCGCGGCGCCGCTGGCGCTCAATCACATGCAGCGAGAGACGCTCGACGCCATGTGGGCCGCTGTCACCGCGCGTAAGAGTTGCCTCGCTCAGTATCTCAAGAAGAAGGCCGAGTTACTGGGGCTCGACAAGCTGGCTTACTACGACGTTGACGCTCCGCTACCCAGTGCGGGGACTCAGTCGTCGTCCCTGAGCTACGACGAAGCCTGCGACCTGGTCCTCAAGTCCTTTGGTGCGTTCAGTCCGGAACTCGGCGACTTCGCGAAGATGTCGTTGGAGAAACGCTGGATCGAAGTCGAGAACCGCGGCGGCAAACGACAAGGCGGTTTTTGCACCGATCTGCCGACTCGCAAGCAGTCGCGCATCTTCATGACGTTCACCAACACCGTCGACAGCATGTCCACGTTGGCGCATGAGATCGGGCACGCCTACCACACGTGGGTGCTGCGCGACGAGCCGGGCCTGTTGCGCGACTACCCGATGAACCTTGCTGAGACAGCGTCAACTTTCGCCGAAGCCGTTCTGGCTGAGAACCGTCTGGCGAGTTGCCAGACTCGTGAAGACAAGCTGGCGTTGCTCGACAAGATGCTGGGCGACTCGGTCGCGTTCCTGATGAATATTCACTGCCGGTTCATTTTCGAGAACCGCTTTCATCAAGCGCGAGCAAGCGGAGAAGTTCCAGCGTCACGACTGTGTGAACTGATGCTGGCGGCCCAGCAGGAAGCGTATTTGAATTCGCTTTCCGACGACGGCTGGTATCCGCTGTTCTGGGTATCAAAACTGCATTTTTATATTACCGGCTGGCCGTTCTATAATTTTCCCTACACGTTCGGTTATCTGCTTTCGCTGGGGACGTACGCGCTGGCGAAGGATTCTCCGGATTTCCCCGCTCAGTTCCGCAAGTTCCTGGTCGCGACGGGTAATCAGGACGCCGAAGACGCGGTTCAGAACTCATTCGGCTACGACCTGCGGCAGCCCGATTTCTGGCACAAGAGCCTGGATATCGTCGAGCAACGGGTGAAGCTGTTCCTGGAATTGGCGCAGTAGCCAATGCACGCCGCAGTTACGGCTGCACTGCGGCTTGCATCGCTCGGCCGGAGAGTTCGCGGAAGCGACTTTGCTGCCAGCGGGCGTAGGGATAGCCCAGCCAGATCAGCCAGTGCGCGGGGCGTGACACAGCGCGAATCGAATAGCGAACTTCATCGGTAGTGCGATCCCACTCGACCAGGAACTGTTCCTGACCCTGCTCGACGTGATGGGGCAGGGTGCAATAGACGAAACCGAACCGGCGGCGTTGTTCGTGTTCATCGTCAATCACATCCACGATGCGGCAGAAGTTGGCGGTCCAGAGCGGCCCGGCTCGAAAAAGAATGGCACCGATGGTGCCCGTTTCAATCGGGGCTCGTAGCGGCCAGACCTCGACCATCTGCTTCGGAAACATCTTCCAGTCGCGAACCGCGACTTTGGCGGCTTCGAAAACCGCTTGGCCACGCCCCAGCACGCATTCGAACTCATCAAACCAGAAGCCTTCAGGGGCGATCCATGCGGTACGCTCGTAGGAAAGCGGAGCGATTTGCAGGTTCGCATGAGCTTGCTCAAGGTGTTGTGCTGATGGATGACGCAGAAAGAACATGGATGTCTCAGTACGCGATTCGATTCTTGTGGCGAAAAGGTTGGTCCACGATCAGACCTCTGATGATTTTCCAACCGTAGTTGGACCTCGGCGCTTAACTGGCTATTTCGAGGATGCCGCTCGTGGCCGCAGGTTGTAAGCGAAGCCTTCGATGTTGCTGCATCACCGTTGGACTGCTTGTCGCGATTGTGCCGGTTACCATGAACTTTCGGAGCGTGTGCTTCTGGACTATCGAAGGATGTAGCCATGCCGCAGCCAGCTTTGAATCGGCGTTCGTTCCTCAAGACTTCCGCGACCGTTGCGACGGCGGGAATCATCAATTGGGCGGGGCAGCAGCGCGGAATCGCCGCGCCTCTCGTCAGCGATAACCCGATCATTCAAAAAGGACGCGAGGTCGCGCTGTCGATCCTTAAGCCCAACGAGAAGGATTTGACACGCGGGCTGGAACTGCACGCCAACTCGGTGGTGTTTGAGTCCTATGGCTTCGCGCCGCGGGCCGCGCTTGATGGAGATGCATATCGCAAAGCGTTCGAGTCAGGCGCATCGGATGAAGAACTCGTTGATCTGCGCGAAGAGATGTCGATGACGCGCGCGGCGACGAGTGACGCCGAGCGTCGCGAACTCATCGAAGCCATGCAGGCCGCAGGCGTGACCGGCATGTTCCAGAACGTCGGCGAGGAAGGCAGTGATCCGTTGCGTCTGCTGAAGCGACTTGCGCGGTTTCAGTTCACGACGGACGAGCTGCGCGAGGAATTTTCGAAAGCCGTTCATCCTGATGATGTCGTGGCAGCGAAGAAGGCGGGCAAGCACTGCATCGCCTTCACAACGAACGGTGTCCCCCTACGGCAGCAATGGATCAGCACGCGCGACGAGCTGCGTCACATTCGCCTGTTCCGGCAACTGGGCGTGAGGATGATGCACCTGACCTACAATCGGCGCAATCCGCTGGGCGATGGTGCCGGCGAACCGAATGACGGCGGAGTGAGCGACTTCGGACGGCAGGCGATCGCCGAAATGAATCAGCTCGGCGTGATCGTCGATGTGGCGCATTCAGGATGGCGGACGAGCTTGGAGGCAGCTCAGGCATCAAGGCGTCCGATGGTCGCCAGTCACACCACGTGCGCGGGGCTCTACAAACATTTTCGTGGCAAGCCAGATGATGCGATCAAGGCGATCTGTGATACCGGCGGGTTGATCGGCATTTGTTGCATCCCGCGTTTCCTCGGGGGCGCCGGAGACGTCGCAGCGTTCCTTGATCACATCGATTACGCGGTCAAGAAGTTTGGCGCCGAGCACGTCGCGATCGGGCCGGATATCTCTTACGTCTCACGAAACGATGCGGCAGAGCGCGCGAAGATTCCGAAACGGGCAGATGGCAAGTCCGCGTTATCCGTATCAGGTCCCCGATGGGAGCATCTGTGGCCGCAGGATGATTTTCGTCCCGCGCCGCATGCGGAACAGAGTCTCGCCTGGACGAACTGGCCGTTGTTCACGGTCGGTCTGGTGCAACGCGGACATTCGGACGACGTGATTCGCAAGATCCTTGGTGAGAATGTGCTGCGAGTCTGGCGTGCCAATGAATGATCGCGTTCAGTCGCTCTGAAGTGCCTTTGCCATCAAATCCGCGCGCTCTGAGAAAACTCTGATTGACGAACTCCTACCGTGGTCGTAGAAGTCTCCCACTCTGGTAGGAGAATGCTTCTGAGTCACGGGAGGACGATCGCGATGGGAGAACCGGGACATCGTTTGGCGGACTTGCAGTTGGCCATCATGCACGTGCTGTGGGACAGGGGCGAGGCCACCGTAAGTGAGGTTCGCGAGGCGCTCGCCGTAGACCGACCTCTGGCATACACGACGGTCGGCACCATGCTCACGAAAATGGAAGCCAAAGGGCATGTGACTCATCGCGTCGAAGGGCGAGTCAACGTCTACAAGCCCTGCCACGAACGCGAGACGGTGAGCCGGTCGATGATCTCGGATCTCGCCAGCCGGTTGTCTCGCGGCGACGTGACGGAACTCGTCTGTCACTTGCTGGATGAGTGCGACGTCACGCGTGAGGAACTCACGCAGTTGAAGAAGCTCATCAAGCAAAAAGAGCAGGAGCTGAACAATGGCAAATAGCTCACTGCTCGATGGAGTTGGCGTTTGGACGCTGACGTACTTGGCGCATTCAACACTCTTGCTGGCGTGTGTGTGGCTGATGTGCCGGGGGCTCGTGCGACGCAGTCATGCCTTGCGTGAGCGGCTGTGGAAGCTGGCTGCAGTTGGAGGGCTAGTCACCGCAACTCTAGCCGTCGTTGGCGGCTGGGGTTTAACAGTTGTGATCGGGATTGCGCCTGAAACCGCCATCGCAGATTCATCCGAATCGCAATCATCCGTAATCGAAACAACAACGCTCGAACCGACCGTTTCGAGCGACGCGATCGCATCTGAGGACGCAGCCCTGTTACGCGAAGCCGAGCAAGTCGCTGCCTTGCTTGATGAGTTCGCACAGCCTGATTCGTCTGACATCGCGTTACTCGAATCACCGATCTTGAGTCGTAGGACGGGCAATCTTGCCCGTCGCATTGGACTCGTTGGGCAAGCCGACGTGTTGATCGACGCTGAATCAGTTTCAGAGTTCGAGCCCGCATCGCTCATTGATGCAGCGGAATCTGTTGGCTCGATGTCAGCGTCTTCGTTGGTCAAAGCTGAGCAGACTGACGATCCGAAAAAGGTCACTGTTGGTGAAGCGTCTTTTGAAAGACGGGCAGGATTGCCCGTCCTACGGTCGATGTTCTCCCCGCTACTGTCGGTCATCGGGTGGGTCACAATCGCATGGATCGCCCTTGGCTTGCTGCGAGTCCTGCAACGCGAATGGGCTTTGCACCGCGTACTGCAACGATGCGTCTCGTTAGGTGCAGACGCGCCGCGCATTGGTGATCAGCCTGCCGCGCACAGCGCACTGCAACTCTTGACTGACCTCATGAGTCACAAAGAGTTCCGACGACGAACACCGCGGTTAGTGGTCTCGCCGGATGTTTCCGAGCCGATGGCCTGCGGGGTGTGGTCGCCGACGATCATTCTGCCAGCCGGCTGTGAGCAGCGTCTGAGTATCGACGAGTTGAGAGCGCTATTGGCACACGAGTTCGCTCACCTGCAACGCGGTGATGTCTTTTGGTTGTGGATCGGCCGCTTACTGTGCTCGAGCTTTGCGTTTCAACCGCTGAACTTCGTCGCTCGCCGAGCCTGGCAAGCGGCTGCTGAAGTTCTGTGCGACGATTGGGCAGTTGCTCATGATGTCTCTGCCGTATCACTAGCCAGTTGCCTCACTCAAGTCGCCGAATGGACGCTCGACCGCCGAGCCGCGTCTGCACTCGCGGCCACGGGTTCAAGGGGGTCTCTGACCATCCGCATTGAACGCTTGCTTGCCGATCGAACTCCTGACGTGTGGAGCACGCGCTGGCGTTCGCGACTGAGCCTGCTGGCCGCTTTCAGCTTCGGCTTACTCTTCGCATCCATCGCACCGCGTTTGGACGAATCGCTCTGGGCACATAGCCCGACGGAAGAAGGCCTCGAAAAACGCCTGCAACTTTGGAATGAGATCGCCTCGGACATACGGGCTGTGGAGAGCGAGCTGAGTCGCCTCCGCGAACTGCATCCTGACGCCGCGACGAGTGATCAACTCTTGAAGCTCAAGGAACGAGTGAGGCAGCCGTGAATCCTGGAGTGCTCCGGCTCGACGGAGCCCTCCGTTGTTCGCGGCATTGACCTCACGAATGCAAACCAGGCGACGTCGTGAATGTCACCTCAACTGGAAATCACCTGAAAGCCGCTCACGGTCATGAAATTGGTCTGAGCAGATCAAACCACACAGTACGGCCAACAAGGATGCCTGGGACGAGCTCTCAGCACTCTCAGAAATTGAGCCACACTTCTCTAGGAAGGATGTCTTATGAATACGAAACGATGGAGCGTTTGGTTGTGTCTGCTGACACTTGTTGTCGGGCTGCGCGGAGCGCGGGCTCAGGAATCGGACACTCCATTAATCGACGACGTCTCGAAGCCGACCGCCAAGGCGGTGAAGGATCTGCCGCTACCGGCAAACCTTGAGGCGAAGGCTCAGATTCAAATCGACTTCGTGATGTGGGATATCGATGGCAAAGAACTCGCGAAGATACTCGGTGACAGTAAAGAGCCAGTGATCGAGTTCATCCAACGCAACGGCATTGAACTTCCGACCAAGCGTGGGCCGGAACCTCTGGTGCATGTACTGCGCAAGCCACTGAAGTTTGACGTGCGAGGAAAAGACGTCTCGTCGGCATTCAAGAAGCTGACGGCTCCGACTGTTATGACGCTCTCGGGGCAAGAGGCAACCGTGCTCTCTGGCGGCGCGCTTCCGGTGCCCCTTCCGACCGACGCCCTGGGCAGTCGCGAAGTGGTGATGCGCGAGTTCGGTCAAAAGTTCGTCGTGAAGCCCGTCTGGCTCAACGAGGGGAAGATCTTCATCGACCTCACGGCAGAGGATTCACGACTCACCGAGCCCGTCGTTTCCGTCGGTGATGCCCAAGTCCCATCGATCTTTAGTCGACGTGTCTCTGCAACATGTAACCTGCAACCGGGCGAGACGCTCCTCATTCTCAACGGTCCGACCGAATCAGCATTCATACAGTTGGTCGAAGTCACCCCGAGAGTGGCCAACGATCCGCAGCCAGTCATCCTTGCGAACCCTCCGAAGGCAGTTCCACCGGCGCCTCAAGCAACTGCTGGAAAGCCTCAGAGTGCGCCAAAGACGCCCGACAATTCGAAGCCGGTTGGCATTCTGAAAGGTAAGGGGGTCAACAGTGACGCGGGTGTCGTCGGCAACATCGTGTTGCAGAACAAGGATCGACAGACTCGGCTCGAAGCGACGTCGTTAACGCTCGATGTCCCGAAAGTTGTGAATCTGGGCGTCGAGATTGGACAAGCCGGGGCATTGATGGAGTGCGGCAATCCTCACAATCCCGCTCGACTCATTGCTCCCTTGGTCGTGCTGGAAGACACCAAGGGACCGAGCAAGTCCGAAGACGGATTCTTGAGTGCCACCGCAACTCTCAAGCTGACATCAAACGCCACGTTTGAATCCATTCAGAATCTGAAACCCGAAGGCGATCGGCAGATCTTCCTGGTGCCCATTCCAGAGGGACAGAAGGCAATGGACCGAACGCAGGCGCAACGAATCTTCGAACATGCCTTCTTCCGCGTGCTCGCCAGAAACGAAGCGGATCACAGCGAGAAGCAGCCTTGGCAGGTCGCGGAAATCGCGCAGGGGCAGAGGATGATCCGCGTTCCAGTTAAGCACGAGGCCTACCTGCTGCTGCCAACTCCAACGGGCAATGTCCCAGGCTTCCGCTATGTGGCGGCGGCCAAAAGCGAGCACGGCGGAGCCAAGCGAATTGCCGGCCTGACGGTGCTCTTCGTCAGCGAATCCGTGTCTCAACTGGAGTCGCTCATTGAAGCCCTGGAGCCGACTGCGGTGGTTACGGTGATCGAGGTCCGAGAGGCAGTCGTACTCCGTGGAACTGTGACCGACGAAGCGCAGAAGAAGTCACTCATTGAGATTGCCGAGCAGTTGTATCCAAAGGTGTTGGATCAGCTCAAAGCTCAAGCTCCGTCGACTGAGATCGGGCGCGCCGTGCCGCATCCCGAACGTCTCAACGCGAGTCCCACGAAGACGGTGGTGATTCAGCAGGTCGCTGGAGAAGACTTTGCCGAGCCGCCTCTGGCTGCGAAGAAAGAGGCTCCTCTGCGGAGCGAAAAGCGGCAGTCTCCGCAGATTGTTCCCGGCAAGCTGCCTACCGTTGAAGAACTGAAGGAACTCCGCGACGACATCAAGGGGCTCAGGCAAGATGTGCAGCGACTCAGCGAGTTGATGGAACGCGATCGTAAGACGTCCGCAGCAACGAAGTCGGCAGAAGCAGCAAAGGCGGAAGCTCTGACTCGAAGGGTCGAGGCGGCGAAGGATGAGGAAGGTGTGCTTGTCGTAACCAGCAAGCAACGGGCGAAGGGAGAACTTCTGGTAAAGGCCTATGCCGTCGCGGATCTTGTCGTTCCTCTGCCGGCAAACCCCCTTTCCAACGAACTCAATCCTGACGCTAAGCCCAAGCATAACTCGCAAGCTCTGATGGACCTCGTCAAGACGACGATTCAACCCAACACCTGGGACGAAATGGGAGGTGCCGGTTCGCTGCGGTTCAACGACGCCACCTTGAGCCTTGTCATCCGCACAACGGCCAACGTGCATCAAGAGATTACCGAACTACTCAGTCAACTTCGCAAGCTGCATGACACGCAGGTTACTTTGGAGATGTCGATCATCTCGATTCGAGACGACCTTGTGCCTCGTGAGATCAATGGGTCGACCGAGGTTAGTTCACTCGTTCTCACTCAAACCGCCAGGCAATCGTTCGTAGAAAAGTGGCAAGCCGATCGGCTGACCAACATCATCGCGGCCCCGAAGATCACGCTGTTCAACGGTCAAACGGCATCGCTCAGCTCAAACGAGTTGGGTTCCAAAGACCACGTGGTGAATCTGGTCATGAACGGAACTGCGTCCGGTGATCGCAAGTCTGTGCGTTTGTCATTGGGAATCAATGGGGAGTCCTTCGACACGGCCATCAGACGGCAACAAGAGACGCTGCAAGAGGGCCAGTCGCTTATCCTGGATATCACGGACGATATTAGCGCGCCCGCCGAACTGCTCAAGAAGCTGCCCATAGCAACCGACAGCGATGAGGCTCGCGACATCCTCAAGAGTATCAGACCCAAGGACGGCAGCCGTGTTCTGCTGCTCGTTACGCCGAGGGTCATTGTTGTGGAAGAAAACGAGTAGTTGGCGTTGGGTGTGTTGCCAGATCAAGACTCAAGGTTCGGGCGCGCTTGGTGTCACGGGCTCCGCCTTCAGTCTCGCCAGCATCTCTGCAAGCGCCGCTCGCACGTGAGTGACCTCGCAACGAATCGCCTCTTCGCGTCGACGAAAGTATGGTCCGTCATCCCAATACTCGGAATATATGACGTCGCACATCGTACCGTCACACCAAATGACAACCCCTGGGTTTGATTGCCGATCCTCATAGGACTCGTATTTGGAAATTGTCAGATGGTTGTGTGACTGGCCCAAACAGAGTCGCTTCGACCGCAGCAAATCTTCGACGTGACCCAGAACGTTCAGCATTCTCCCGTGATCGTGTTTTTGGACATAGTCCGAGCTGAAGAAGGCGTACACATCGTCGAAACTTCTCATGTCAGGTTTTCCTGAATCGAGTTGATGGGCCGAGCGTTGCCAGACCGCATCAGGCGATGCCGATATTATTGATGTGTCGCTCGTACGAGATCGAGCAGTGGGCGGAAGTAGGTGTCGTAGCGAGTCATGACAGCTCCACCCATCGTGACGGAGACGGTTTGAGGAGTTACGAAGCCGGGTATGGTCCATTGCGAGCCGATCAACCGGCATTCGTCGATCAGGCGGCGGTCGACCTTTTCAATTGATAGGCCGGTCAATGGTGAGGCGGCGACCAGAGCGGCTCGTTCGCCGACTTCGACCAGCAGCAGTCGTTGCGAAGTCGCGAACAGACCGGTCTGGTGATCGCCAGTTGGTCGAATGGTTTCGCTCGGCCAGTTGATTTGACCGCCCGGGTAGGCGAACAGGATCGTTTCGTCGAGCTGGAGTTCCCGGAGCGCGGCCTTGACGGTAGCGACATCCGCTTTTGCGCCTGGTGCATCCTTCGGCAGCATCGACGCGAACGTGTCGGAATAATACTGGTCGAGTTGCTTGCGCGTCTTGGCGAGGTCTTGACCAAGATAGACCGCGGTTTCCAGCACCAGTTCATCCTGCAGGTCGAACCAGGAGCGGACTCGAGCCGTCAGCCGGCACAGATCGTTGACATAGGTCGCAACGATGGGATGCGACACATCAATTTCAGGACGCACAAAGCTGAGCGGTGGATCGGCGACGATGTCCGCCAGCAACGCCTCACGCTCGGAAGGATCCATGTGCTGAATGGTATCTGCGAATTCCCAGCACGTGTGAAGTTCAGGGATGGGGCACGCTTTGACCGAAATCAGAAAACTCGCCAGCGAACGCACGACCTGCACATGATCCGCTGGGCGAGTTGCGATCTCCGCATGTTGCTCTGTCGTCGTGAGTGCTCCAGGCAGGATCAGCTTGATACCAAGCCGCTCTTCAACGCCGGTTTTCCATGCGGTGACTTTCTCTGGCGTCTTGCCATGAATGAATGACGCGAAGAATCGCTCAAGCCGTCGAGCAACCTGCTCGCGTTCGGCCAGCGTCATCACGCTGTGACTTGCCGCCAGGGCTCGCACTTCACGATGAGCGGACACGCAGCGGTAGAGGAAGACCCGGTCATACTCATTGCGGAACGACAGCCCGCCAATTTCACCGAGCGACTGAGCCAGGTTCTCGCGCGACAGCGGGAAGCGGCTCATCAGGTCGGCGAGCTCGGAGCCATAGACCCAATTCGGGTCACGGTGTCGGAAGTCACCACCGTAGATACTGGCTACTTCAAAGCCGATCACTCGCACCATTTCATTGAGCAGCCCGACAGCCTGTTGATCGATCAACCAGTTCGCGGCCGCTTTCGTTCCTCGCTTGCCGAGTTCGCCGAGCATCCATGTCAGGCCCACGGTCAGAGGCGATGCTCCTGCGACGAGACGTCCCACATATGACGCTGTCTGGACATAACCCATATATGGCTGACTCGCCGCGTAAACTTCATAGGCTTTGATTGCGTGCTGCACGTAATTGTAAAGAGTCAGAATTGTCTGATCTTTCAGGTTCAGCGGGAGACGTTCCAGCACGACGAGCATGTGCAGACACGCGCGGCTGCCCGCTCGCAGCAGTTGATCCACACTGGTTTCCAGCAGCGGGTTCTCGGAGTCGGGCTTGTAGATGCGGGCAACTCGAATCACGAAGTTGTTGAGGTCGTCACGAATCCGTTTCGTGTCCAGCTTGCCTTCCGCCTTGTAGTGACTCTGCCGCAGGCGCGTGTAAAGCAACTGAGCTTCCTCGTTGATGAGGTCCAGCACGCGATGGTCCAGGTCCGCTAACGGCCGCTCGGCATGGTCTGCGTTGAACGCCGAACCGCTGGCCTCTCCGTTCGGCTGAGGGAACTCCAACCACTCATTGAAGTTCGCCAGACGGTGGGCCAACTGGACCTCGCGGCCGTCGAGCTTGCGAGCTCGGTCCGTCAGTTGCCGTGTTGTTTCGGTCAGGAACTCCTCGAACTCGTGACGCTCGTCGCTGAGTTTCTGACGTTCGGCTTCCGCCTGCTGTCGTTGCTGGGCCAGTGCCTCGTCGATCGGTATCGGCGGTGCTTTCGCCAGAAACGCTGCAACCAGCGAGAGCATTCCGGCGACGCCCAGGCCGACACGGGCTGCCGTAACATCCACCAGCGCCGCGCAGCCGAAGCATATCACCGCAGCGACCACCGACAGGCCAACTGCTATCAAATTGAGTTTATTCATGATTTACCTCAACGGAGCCGTGCGAAGGCCATGAGTGTCACAACCTTCGCCTTACGGTCCGCTGACTTTAGCGACATTGTTGAGCCAAGTGACGTTGATCGGGTCGAAGAGACGGACGAACTGCGTCTGGATTCTCCGCGGCGACTCAACGAAACGGAGATCAGCGTTCGAGGGCTGCTCTCGGATCACGGCATTTTTAGCCGGAGCAACTACGTCAGAAGAACGGCCACCGCGAACTCAAGCATGGATCGCAGGGACCATACGGGCTCCGCCGCAGGAACGATCCGTGCGAGTTCAGCAGTTGACGGAACAATGCCAAGCCGTTCAACACATTGCCAGACTGCGACCTTAACAATTAGATAACTCGCCGTTGATGCCGTTCAGAAGACGCAAGTGCACCGAATGCCCCGCGCGTCGCGACAGGCTCAAGCCCAATGTTGGTCAGCACCGCTACGTCTGGCATCAATGTCGCTTGTGACAGTCGATGCCCAGTCGCCAGGCGGGGGCCTTGGTCCCGAGTGGGATGAACACCGTCGCATCTCTACGATAGATCCGGCAGATTTGCCTGGGGTGATTGAGCTTGAGCGGTCTGTGATGCTCAATCATGAAGTCAGGCGCAACGACGATCTCGCGTGGCTAGGACGAGGAACGCTTCATGGCTCAACTTCGAACGCTGTCGGGTGAAGAACTGGCTCGGTTGTATGAACGCGGTCGCAACGTGCTGCCCGGCGGGGTGTGCTCCAGCACTCGCTGGAACAACGCCTGGAAGAAGCCGGTCTACGCTCAGCGTTCCAAGGGGTCGAGGTTCTGGGACATCGAAGGCCGCGAGTTCATCGATATGTCGATGAGTCACGGCGCCGCGCTGCTGGGACACGCTCCCGACTGTCTGAAGCAGGCGTTCGATCAGACCTGGGAACTGGGAGTGCTCGGCAGCCTCGATACGCCATTTCATATTGAACTGGCCGAAGAACTCTGTCGCATCGTGCCGAGCGCGGAACGAGTCCGGTTCACGAACTCCGGATCGGAAGCAACCCTGCACGCCTTGCGGCTGTGCCGCGCGGTGACGGGTCGAGACAAGATCATCCGCTTCCGCGGCCACTTTCACGGCTATCACGAATTCACCTTCATCGGGGGGCACCCTCCGGCTGATCAGATCGATGCCGTGCCTCCGTACCGCGAGAGCGTGGGCATCCCGAAGTCACTGGCCGAACTGATCATTGCGGCCGACTACAACGACTTCGAACAACTCGAAGCGACCGTGAAGCGGCACGCTCACGAGGCCGGCACGCTGCTGATCGAACCCATTGACTACAACTGCGGCTGCATCCTGCCCGAACCGGGTTACCTGCACGCCGCCCGGCGTCTAGCCGATGAACACGGCCTGCTGCTGTTCTTCGATGAGATTCAATCGTTCGCCAAGCAAAGCCCCGGCGGGGCTCAGCAGGACTTCGGCGTGACTCCCGACATTTGCACGATCGGCAAGTCACTGGGAGCCAGTCTGCCGCTATCGGCCATCTGCGGCAAAGCGGAGATCATGGACCGCTTCAAACCCGTCGGCGACGTCGCGCACTCCGGAACCTTCAACGCACCGCTGGTCAGCATGCTGGCCGGCCTGGGCTTCGTGCGAGAAATCCAGAGGCCCGAATTCTGGGCGAAGATCAACGGTTTGGGAGAGATTCTGTACTCCGGCCTGGATGCGATCGCGAAACGGTCCTCTGTCCCCGTCCGAATTCAGCATCACGGCAGCCGCTTCGGCATCACGTTCGGCACTCGCGAAAAGGTGACGAACTACCGCGACACCTTGTGTCACACGAAGGAACGCATGCTGAAGTTCTGCCTGGAAACCACCAACCGCGGCGTCTACTTCCACGACTACGGTGGCGGAGCCTGTCATCATGGCTATTCGTCTGCTCACTCGCCGGAAGACATCGCTAAGGTCCTGCAGGTGGTTGAGGACTCACTTAAATGCGTGAGCTGACGCGATAGGGGTT
>JAKFWA010000125.1 GCA_021732995.1 Planctomycetaceae bacterium
CGGCTCCACCACCGACGGCTGTGAAGTTGACAGTGACGCCAGTGATGTCGCCGTTGTTGTCACCGGAAGCGGTGTTATCCCATTGGACGGTGATCGTATCACCGACGATGTAAGTCCCGCCGGTGCCCGATCCCGTCGATGTCACGGAGATGTTGGCATCGGTGACGACTGGAAGCTGATTGTCGACCGAGAGGTTCGAATCGTCACCGGTGCTCGTGATGTTGCCCGCATTGTCAGTGGCGCGAAGGATGGCGTTGTAGGTCGTGCCGTCCACGTTGCCGGCCACAAGTTCATAGCTTGCGGTCCAGATACCGCTGTTGTTGGTGGCAGTCACTTCACCACCGCCGAACGCCGTGAAGTCGATCTTCACGCCATTGACGGTGTCGGTGTTGTTGTCACCAGTGCCGGAGTTGTCCCATTCTACAGTGACGGTATCGCCAACGACATATACGCCGCCGGTGCCGGAACCCGTGGAGGTGACAGTGATCTCGCCGGCGCTCACGGTCAGCGGCTCGTTATCGAGTGACGAGTTTGTTGTATCACCAGTCGTCGCATTCTGGCCGGATTCATCAGTGGCCGTGATGCTGACGTTCAGATTGTTGGTGTCGATGACACCGGTGGTGATGACATACTTGGCGGTGTAGATGAAGCCCGTATGAGCAGCGGCTGAGGCTGCCGGGCCACCGAAGGCGGTGAAGTCGACTTTGACCGAGGTCAGGTCACTGTTGTTGTCGCCAGTCGCGCTGCTATCCCAAGTCACGGCGACGGTGTCGCCGATCTTGAACGTACCGGCGAGACCCGTCGCGCCAGTGACGGAGATATTGCCATCCGTAATTACCGGAATGACAGTATCAATCGAGAGGTCGCTCGTGTCAGCCGTCGTTGTGACGTTGCCGGCATTGTCTGTGGCGCTGACAGATGCATTCAGATTGTTGGCATCAATAGTGCCAACCTGGAGCACGTAGCTCGCGGTCCATTTGTCACCGGTATTCGACGCGGCGACGGCGGCGCCGCCACCGAAGGCCGTGAAGTTCACCGTCACGCCTGCGACGGTATCGGTGTTGTTGTCACCGCCAGCGGTGTTATCCCACTCAACGGTGATGGTATCACCGGAAATGAATACCCCATTAGTACCGGTTCCCGATGAGGTAACACTGATGTTGCCATCCGTGACCGTGGGCGCGACGTTGTCGACGGTGGCGTTGGTGGTGTCGGCGGTTGTGGTGGGCTGTCCGGCGTCATCGGTGGCCGTGACGCTCACGTTGCGGTTGGTGCCGTCAATGGCTCCGGCGGTGATGACGTAGGTTGCGGTCCAGGTGCCTGAGCTGTTGGAAGCCGCGATGGCCGCTCCGCCGCCGAACTGCGTGAAGTTGACGGTCACGCCGCTGATGGTGTCGGTGTTGTTGTCGCCACCGGCGGTGTTGTTCCAGGTGGCGGTGACGGTGTCGCCGATCTTGTAGGCCCCGCCAGTGCCGGAAGCTCCACTGATGGTGATGTTGGCATCGGTGACGGTGGGCACCTCGCTGTCCACTGAGAGTCCGGTGGTGTCAGCGGTGGTGGTGTCCTGTCCGGCGTCGTCGGTGGCGGTTACGGAGACATTCAGGCCCGTAGCGTCGATCGATCCCGACGTGACGACGTAGCTGGCAGACCACTTGCCACTGGAGTTGGTGGCGGCGACGGCCGCTCCACCGCCCACCGAAGTGAAGTTGACGGTGACGGTATCAATGTCGCCGTTGTCGTCCCCGGACGCGGTGTTATCCCATTGGACGGTGATGGTGTCGCCGACGATGTAGGTACCGCCGGTGCCGGATCCTGTGGACGTGACGGAGATGTTGGCGTCGGAGACGGTTGGTTCCTCGCTATCGACGGAGACGCTGTCGTCGTCGGTGGTGGTGGTGAGGTTACCGGCGTTGTCTGTGGCCGAGACCTTGGCGAAGAGGCCAGAGGCATCGATGGAGCCCGCGAGGACGGTGTAGCTGGCGGACCAGACGCCGGCGGTGTTCGTGGCGGTGACGGCGGAGCCGCCACCGAAGGCCGAGAAGTCGATGGTCACGCCGCTGACTGTGTCGGTGTTGTTGTCGCCGGAAGCCGAGTTATCCCATTCGACGGTGATCGTATTCCCGACGATGTACTCACCGCTGGTGCCTGAACCGGTCGAGGTGACGGAGATGTTGGCGGCGGTGACGGTCAGCGGCTCGTTGTCGACGGTGGCGTTGGCGTTGTCAGCGGTGGTGGTGGCGTTGCCACCGTCATCGGTGGCCGTGACAGACACGTTGAGGCTGGTGCCGTCGACGCTGCCCGAGGTGATGACGTAGGTGGCTGTCCAAGTGTTGCTGCTGTTGGTGGCCGCAACGGCCGCTCCACCGCCGAAGGCTGTGAAGTCGACGGTGACGGTCGCGATGTCGGCGTTGTCGTCACCGGTGGCTGAGGTGTTGTTCCAGGCGACTGTGACGGTATCGCCAACCTTGTAGGTGCCGCTGGTGCCGGTGGCTCCGCTGATGGAGATGTTGGCGGCGGTGACGGTAGGCGACTGGCCATCGACGGAGAGATTGGTGGTGTCGGCGGTGGTGGTGACGTTGCCGGCGTTGTCGGTAGCGGTCACGGAGGCGTTGAGGTTGGCCGCGTCGATCATGCCTTCGGTGACGACGTAGCTGGCGGTCCACTTGTCGCTGTTGTTGGTTCCGGCGACGGCGGCTCCGCCACCGAAGGCGGAGAGGTTGAAGGTCACGCTGCTGACAGTGTCGGAGTTGTTGTCACCTGTGCCGGCGGTGTTGTCCCATTCGACGGTGATGGTATCACCGACGTTGTAGACTCCACCGGGTCCCGATCCGGTGGACGTGACGCTGATCTTAGCGTCAGACACTGTGAGACGCTGATTGTCGACAGTGAGACCGGTTGTATCGGCCGCGGTTGCGGAGTTGCCTGCGTTGTCGAAGACCGTGACCGACGCGTTCAGGCCCGTGGTATCAATGGAGCCTGACGTGACAGTGTAGATGGCGGTCCAAACATTTCCGGCTTCCGTCGCGGCAACGGCTGCACCGCCGCCGAAGGCACTGAAATTCACCGTTACAGAGCCGATCGTGTCGGTATTGGCTTCGCCCGAACCACTGTTGTCCCAGGATACCGTAATTGTGTCGCCGATCTTGGATACGCCGCCCGTGCCGGTACCTGTGCTCGTCACGCTGATGTTGCCATCCGTGACTGTCGGAGCCTCGCTATCAACGGTGGCGTTTGTGCTGTCGGCCTTTGTTGTCTGGAGACCGGCATCATCCGTCGCTGTGACCGAGACGTTGACGTTTGTTGTGTCGATCGCGCCAGAAGCAACGACGTATTTCGCAGTCCACGTGCCTGATGAATTTGTCGCGGCGACCGCAGCGCCACCGCCGAAGCCTGTGAAGTTGACCGTGACGCCTGTCAGGTCACTGTTGTTATCGCCCGCTGCGGAGCTGTCCCATGTTGCTGTAACTGTGTCGCCAATCTTGAACGCACCGCCGGTGCCAGTGGCTCCGCTGATACTGATATTACCATCAGTCACCGTTGGAGCTTGATTATCCAGGGACAGGCCGGTGGTATCAGCGGTTGTGGTCTTATTGCCTGCGTTATCTGTCGCGGCCACCGAGACATTCAGTCCCGTGGCGTCGATGGTTCCTGAGAGGACTTCATAGCTGGCGGTGTAGATGCCAGCGGCTTCAGACGCCGTGACCAGGGCGACGGCTCCGAAGGCGCTGAAGTTTACTGTGACGCTCGCCAGTGTGTCGGTGTTGTTATCGCCAGTGGCCGAGCTGTCCCATTGCACGGTGATGGTGTCACCTGGGACATAGGTGCTGTTGTCGCCGCTCGGCGATGAGGTGATTGTGATCTTGGCATCCGTCACGGTCGGTGAATCGCTATCGACAGAGAGGCCAGTTGTGTCACCCTGCGTAGTGGCGTTGCCAGCGTCATCAGTAACTGTGATTGAAGCGTTGAGCCCCGTGGCATCCACTGAGCCTTCGACAACGGTGAAGCTCGCAGTCCACTTGCCACTCGCCTGAGTCGCCGCGACGGCCGCACCACCACCGAACGCGCTGAAGTTGACGGTTACCGAAGAGATATCCGCGTTGTTATCACCGCTGGCGGAATTGTCCCATTCCACGGTGATCGTGTCACCCACCTTGTAGGTGCTGCCTGTGCCAGTCGGAGTTGATGTGATCGAAATCTTGCCATCAGTGACAACCGGAGCCTGATTGTCGGCTGACGAGTTCGTTGTGTCGCCTGCGGTTGTGAGGTTACCAGCGTCGTCAGTGGCCGTGACCGACACATTCAGATTCGTGGTGTCGATGGCGCCGCCGGTGATGACATAAGTGGCGGTCCAGGTATTGCTGGAGTTGCTCGCCGCAACGGCTGCTCCACCACCGAACGCGGTGAAGTTGACCGTCACACCGGCGATGTCGGCGTTGTTATCACCACCCGCGGTGTTGTTCCAGGAGACCGTGACCGTATCACCGATCTTGAAAGTACCGCTGGTTCCCGTCGCTCCCGATACGCTGATGTTAGCATCTGACACAGTCGGCGAGTCGCTATCAACCGTGACGTCGTTATCATTGGTCGTTGTGACGTTTGTGGCCTTGTCCGTGGCGGTCACAGAACCGTGTGCCGTTGTGGTATCGATACTACCTTCGACGATGACGTATTTCGCGGTATAGACGCCGCTGGCTTCGGATGGCGTTTGCACTCCGCCGCCGAAGGACGTGAAGTCGATCGTAACGGTGTCGATGTCGGAGTTGTCGTCACCAGCGCCGGATGAATCCCACGACACTGTGACTGTGTCACCCACGCGGAAGGCTCCGCCTGTTCCTGTTGCGCCTGTGGTGGAAATGTTGCCTGCGGTGATTGTCGGGGGGGTCGCGTCGACTTCAATTGTCGAATTAGCGCTGGTCCCGGTGTTGCCAGCCTTGTCCAAGACGCGTGCGCGGGCTTTGTAGGTACCGTCGTTCAACGGTGTGGTGGGGCTGAAAGTCGCCTTGCCGCTGTTCACCGTGCCGACTGCGTACCCGGCTTCGCCCGCATCCAGGAAGTCGTTGTCATCGTTCAGATCGATATCGAGGAAAGCAGACGTTCCATCGGTCACGCCCGTGAATGCATCGGAAGCGTCTACGGACACCTGCGGAGTGTTGTCGTTCGTCAGTGTGGGAGCGGTCAAAGAGACGGTGGGAGCAACGGTGTCGATGGTCAACGTGATGGTGGTGGGAGTCATCTGACCACTCTGGAACGCTTCGAATGAGTACGTTCCGTCACCGTCGGTGAGCTCGACACCCAGGCTGAATGTGGAACCGCTTACGGCCGCTCCGTTGAGGAACGCGACCTGCTGTGGCGATCCGAATGTGCCAGCAGGGTTAGCTGTCTGATTGATCGTCAACGACACACTGGGGGTGTTGGTACCTTGCAATGTGACGTTGGCTGTATTTGTGATGTTGTCTGTGCTGGAGTCGCCGTTGTCGGGCGTGATACCCGTAAAGGTCGCGGACAACAGTGAGCGTTCTTCGAGAGACTCACTCGAAGGGATCGAAGCGCAGGCGATGAACTGCGATTGAATCACTGATCGCTTCTTGCGACGCAGCTTGGGTTGCCCTTTGGCCTGAGCTTGGCTCTTCAGGAACAGTTCCGCCAACCTTCGGATAAACAACATCTTCAGACTCCTCGATGGGCGCTTCAGAACGAAGCCTTCCCAGAATTTCGCGCCAGCAACTTGCTCCCACAGCAGCGGTTGGCCCGAATGACGAATTGACCCGACTACGCAATTGGCCCAATTTATCTTGCAAGTTTGCTGCTACCGTTATTGGGCGCAGTTTCAGCATGCTCGATTTAATCAGCATTATCGGTTTTAGAATCTTGAGGCCTACAAACCGGTTACCCGGAGAATTCGAAACTTGCTGAAGTTCAGGCTTCACCGCAACCGTCCGGCGAGACACCAGATTGACTGGGTAAAATGGGACGCCGTTGCGGTCGTCCGCCCGCACCTCAGGGATCTTTAACACGTCAGTCTTGGCAGCTCGTCGCGAAAAGTCACAAGATCCTCAAAATTCCTCTCAAGCTCCGGTTTGTTCGTCCGGAAGTGGTGAAGTTGCGTTTTCTTCAGGAGGGCGGAACTGGCGTCGGTGCCCAAGTCGTCGGCCCCTGCGGAATTGAGCCATCGATGGCTGGTGCGTGGCGCTAGGATGATACAGTCGCTAAGGTTGTCGCCCGCGGAGCTGCAAGAGCTGCTGCTACGACCGCATTACCCTCGACAATCGTTATTTGCGAGAACGCCATGCGCTCCACGCTGTTCGCGCTGTTGGTCGTTTTGGGGTTCGGACAGGCGTCAGCCGCCGAACGGTTGAACGTGCTGTTCATCATGGCCGACGACTTTCGGCCCGAGGTGGCGAGCTACGGCTCTCCAGCCTGGACGCCGAACCTCGACCGGCTGGCGAAACGCAGCGTGCAGTTTGACCGTGCGTACTGCCAGCAGGCCGTCTGCAATCCCTCGAGATCGTCGCTTCTGACGGGGCGCCGGCCTGACTCGCTCAGAATCTGGAGCAACGGGACTCATTTTCGGGATCCGAATCCGGATGCCATCACGCTGCCAGGCTGGTTTAAGGAACACGGCTATCAGGCTCGGTGCGTTGGCAAGATTTTTCACAACTGGCACACGAAGATAAAGGGCGATCCGACTTCGTGGAGTGCTCCCGAATTCCTGCACTATGCCAATCACGGCGATGACCGACCGCAGGTGGAAGGAAAACTGCCGGAGAATCTGGCGACACTGAACACGAAGAAGTACGGCGCGAGCCCCCTGTGCGAATGCCTCGACGTGCCTGACGAATCCTATTTTGATGGACGCGTCGCTGCCGAAGCGGTGCGCGTACTGAAAGACGTCAAGGACAAGCCGTTCTTCCTGGCGGTGGGGTTCTGGAAGCCTCACGCCCACTTCAACGCACCGAAGAAATACTGGGATCTGTACGATCGAGCGAAGCTTCCGAAGCTGAATTCGACTCGGCCCGCTGGCACTGCAGACATCGCGTTTCACGACAGTCGCGAGATTCAGGGGATCGCGCCCAACCGAGTAAGTTTCTCACCCGAACAAGCCGCCGAGATTCGCCACGGCTACTTTGCCAACATCAGTTACATGGATGCGCAGCTCGGCAAAGTCTTGAAGGCTCTGGATGACAGCGGCGTGGCCGATCGGACGATCGTGCTGTTCATCAGCGATCACGGTTATCACATCGGTGAGCACGATCAATGGGGCAAGACGTCGAACTTTGAGTTAGATGCCAGGGTGCCGATGCTGGTCGCCGTTCCCGGGATGGCCACAGCCGGGCGGCGCACGGAATCCTTCGCAGAATTGATTGATCTGTTCCCAACTCTGACTGAACTTTGCGGGCTGCCTCAGCCGCCGGGGCTGCAGGGCATAAGTCAAACTGCCGTGCTGAGAGATCTCGGTCGATCGGTGAAGAACGCTGCGTTTACCCAGCATCCGCGGCCTGCGTACTACGATCGCGAACCGAGCGGTCAGCCTCAGGCGATGGGTGTGAGCGTGCGGACTTCAGAAGTCCGGTACACCGAATGGCGCGACTGGAAGACGGGCAGTGTGGTCGCTCGCGAGCTCTATGCGGCGAGCGACGAACCGGCGGAGTTGCAGAACGTCGTTGATAGCTCGCGTCTGGCGGAAGCACAGCGAGAAGCCGAGCAACTGCTTCGAAATCAGTTCCCGCCGCAGGCGCACGAGTGACGACAATTCGTTGCGCCGCGTTTACTCCTGAGGCGGTGATTTGCGTTGCCCCAAATTCCACAACAGGAGCAGCGCCGCAAGCCCTACTGCCGGAGCTAATCCGACCCAGAAAATGCCGTCGCTGTAAGACTGCGTTTCTTTGACGTGCTTGCCGACCAGCGACTGCATTTGAGACGTCATGATCCACGTGATCAGAGAGAGCGTGCCGGTCACCTTGCCCTGATGGCGCGTCGACAGCTCTTGTGACAAAGAATAATAGATCGGGAACAGGCCCAGCGATCCGGCCCCGATCAACAGCAGAATGCCCAGCAGCAGCGGACTTTTCCCCTGAGTGGCGGCGATGGTGCTGAGTCCCGTAAGCCCGGCGCACAGAGCGAACGCAAACACGCGGGCTCGATGCACGTCGTGACCGCGTGCCGCGAGCCATTTCGTCAGCGTGCCGATGGCCAGACAGCCCACATCTGTGGCGATGTAATAGGCCATCGTGAAGTACCGCACGTCGCTGGCCTGATACTTGTGAAAATCCTGCAGCAGCAGCGGCAGCCACGCCCGGAAGAAATGCCAAGGCAGATTGATGGAGATGACGACCGCTACGAGGGCGGCGTAACGCAGGGGGAACTGCGCCGTGTGAGATCGATCTGAGGGCAAGTCATCGTTCGCAGAGGGGGGTAGGGGGGCGAGGTTGATCCCTCGAACCATCCACAACCACGGCACAATCCACATCAAACCCGCGATGCCGACCACAACATAAGGCTGTCGCCACGTGCCTGGCTCAGAAGTGACCAGAGCCTGCACGATAAGCGGCGTGAAGATGGCGCCTAACGACGCGCCACTCTGCAGCACGCTGTTGCCGAAGGGGCGATTCTCGGCTGTGAGCAATCTTTGAGTGGTGACGAGAGCGCAAGGCCATTGTCCCGCTTCGAAGAGTCCCAGAACGATGCGGCAGACCAGAAATCCGAAATACGCGCAGTCGGCGGGATCGTCGGGATTCACTGAGCCGGGGCGAATGCTGGCTGCCAGCGGAGCCAGGAACGTTCCGATCCGATCTGCAAACCCCGTTGCGACGCCCGCCAATGACCAGCCCAGCAGCACAAGCGGATAGAGCCATCGCACGCTGATCCGGTCTGCTAGAAAGCCCGCCAACAGCCCGCCGATCGCGAAGGCGTAACCAAAGCCGGCTTCCAGATTGCCGTACTGTTCTTCGTTGATGCCTAGCTCGTCCTTGATCGTTTTGATGGTCAGGGACAGCGTTTGCCGATCCATGTAGTTCAGCATCAGTGCCAACAGCAGCAGGCCGCACACCCACCATTTGCCGAGTTCCCGAGCGCGACTTTCAGTTTGTTGCAAATGGCTTGGTTGCACGCGAACTCCTCATTCCGGGTGGCAGGCATCACGGTGGCAGCGAGGCCGTGAAACTGTAATCCACCGGGCTGGCGGCGACATGCCCGGCGGCTCGGCTGGCCCGACTGCTCGTCAGATGCAGCCTGTGGTGAATCGCGTCCGCCCGGCCCGTTCAGAGCGGTCTAGGCACCTGTTTTTGTCTTCTGCTATAGGTTCCTTTCGAACTGGTCGTTCTGGGCGGCCGGTTGCCGTTCCAGGGAAGGAATCGCTGATGCAGACTGAATCGCCGCGACCACGGCTGGTGTATGTGACGACTCACGGCGTAAGCGCTCTGGGCTTAATGCGTGGCCAATTGGCTCTGATGCGCGAACGAGGCTTCGAGGTCATCGTCATCGCCAGTCCCTCCGCGGAGCTCGACGCGGTGGCTGTTCGTGAAGACGTGCAGACCGTTGGTATTCCGATGGAACGGGAAATCAGCCCGCTCGCTGACATCCGCAGTTTGTTTCACTTGATTCGAGCATTGCGTGACCTGAAGCCGGACATCGTCAATGCTGGTACCCCGAAAGCCGGAGTTTTGGGCATGCTCGCCGCGTTAGTGGCGCGAGTTCCAGCGCGTCTCTATACCTTGCGCGGGCTGCGGCTTGAGACTACTCGCGGCATCAAAGCGTTCATTCTCAGTTGGGCTGAACGAGCCGCAGCGTTCTGTGCTCAGCGCGTGATCTGCGTCAGTCATAGCTTGCGTGAGGCCTACCTGAAACGCCGTCTGGCGGGAGCCAAGAAGTGCGTAGTTCTGGCTTCTGGTTCGTCCAACGGAGTGAATGTCCGGCGGTTTCAACTGACCGACGCCCAACGTGTCGAAGCTCGCGCACTTCGAGACCGGCACGGAATTCCCGCTGATGCCCCGGTGGTTGGTTTTGTCGGACGGCTGACTCGCGACAAGGGCATCGTTGAACTCTACGACGCATTCAAGCAACTGAAGGCTGACTTTCCTGAGCTGCATCTGGTGCTGGTGGGTGACTTCGAAACCGGCGATCCTGTTCCGCCTAAGACGGTATCGGGACTGCAATGCGATCCGAATGTCACGGTCACGGGTTTTGTGTCGAACACAGAGCTGTACTACGAATGCATGACGCTATTGGCATTCCCTTCTTATCGCGAGGGGTTCCCCAATGTGCCGCTCGAAGCCGCCGCGTCGGGGCTGCCGGTGGTGGGCTTCAACGCTACCGGCACTGTTGATGCGGTGGTGGATGGCACGACCGGGACCATTGTTCCTTGCGGCGACACCAGCGCGCTGGCGGCGGCGATTCGCCGCTACCTCACCGACGATCTGCTGAAGTTCCGTCACGGCGATGCAGGCCGGCAGCGAGTAGCTCGCGAATTCCGCAACGAAACGGTCTGGAACGCTCTGATCGACCTGTATGTGTCGGTCCTGCCTGCAAATCGTCGGCCAGAAGCTCCGGACTCTGCCGCAACGAAGGTGGCCTGATCGCGGCGCGACGGTTCACTTCTTGTCGAGTTCTTTCAGGACACGACGCTCGCGTTCTGCGCGCTTGTTGTCGCCGAGCTTGCCGTAGGCCTCGGCTAGTCGCTCGTGAGCGTCACGGTCGAGAACATCGATCTGGATGGCTTCCAGAGCCCAGCGCTTTGCGGCTTTATAATCGTCTTTGGCCGCGGCCAATTCCGCTAGCTTCAGCCGGATAGTGGCATCTTCGCCATCGAGCCGCGCAAGTTTCTCCAGCGTCTGGCCGAGCTTTTCCTTCTCGCCGAGCTTGATGTAGGCGGCGGCGAGCCCTTTCAACCATTCCTCAGACTCTGTCAGTGCGACTCGGTCGGCGCGGAACTTCTCGATACCCAGTTCATAAAGCTTCGCTGCGGTGGCGAATTCACCCTCCATCAACTCGACCTTGGCGAGCAGTCCAAGCACACGAGAGTCAGGTTGTTCCTGATTCAGCGCGTTGGTCAAGATTTCGCGAGCGAGTTGCGTATGCCCATTTTGAACTTCCAGTTCCGCGATAACGACTGATGCCTGAGGTTCTTTGGCCGACTGCTTCAGGACGTTCTCGGCCAACTCGCGCGCCTGCTTGGTTCGCTTGGCTTTGAGCAATCCCTGTGCGTACGCCGCGCCCGCTTTGGTGTTCTCTGGAGCGGCCAGATGCTCCTTCTCCAGTTCCGCCAGCGACTTGGTGGACTCACCGCTCAGAGCGTCCATTTCCGCGACCAGGCGAGACAGGAACTCGCGATAGCCCTTGTCGAATTCGTCAACGGATACACCGAACACCTGCGGAATCGCATCGTTCGTCGAAACGTTGCGACGGTAAGCATCCAGTAGTTTCGCAATCGTCCCCTCGCCGAATTTCTCAATCATGTACTGTGCATAGAGCCGGCTCTGGCAGTACGCGAATTGCCAGTCGAGCGGGCTCTCGGGGCGCACGAAGACGTGATTGAGTTCGTCCAGCTTCCACAGTTTGCCCGCAGGCACTCGTTCCAACAGCAGCTTGTTCCAGATAGCCGGTCGTTCGATGTTCTCGCTCGTGACCGCCAGGGCTTCGGTGAACCAGTGAGGAATGTTGAAGCCCGTCTGTTGCAGAGTGACGATATGCACGAACTCGTGCTTGACGACGCGAGCCCAGTTGTAGGGCTTGTCGACTGCCGTGGGTGATGCCATGGCGACCATCATGCCGGTCGAGGCACCGATCGTCTGAATCCACGGAAGGCCGACCATGCGGGCACTGAACCACTCGTGCGCCGACAATCCTTTGGCGTCGTTATAGATCTCAAACGTGGTGCGAGTTGGTGGTTCAAATCCGTAGAGCTTGACCAAATCTCCGTAGATCTCTTCCAAGTGCTCGGCGAGGTATTCCGCCAGAATGTGATCGGCTTTGGAATCCGCCCGGATCACGAAGTGGTCGGTCGTGACTAGAGAATAATTCTCCAGCACGCCGAGCACTTTTCGCATATTACTGACACGCACATGATACGGATCCGATTTAAAGGCGGCGTCGAGTATCAATTTTGCTTTGTCGGTGCGGCCGGTCTGCATGTAGAGCATGCCGAGCGACGTCTTGGGTTCCGCAAGTTGCGGCATCACGCCAATGGCTTTCTGCAGGATGCGCTCAGCCATCGCAAACTTGCGGCGACTGGAGAGCCGGTCACCCAGAATCGACAGGAACCGTCCGGGACGCGGATTGCGAGCACCAAGCTCCATCACCAGTTGTTCCAGTCGCGAGGGATCCTTCAGTTCCACTTCCGCGATGTTGTCAATCTTGTCGACAAGTTGACTGAGGCGCCGTTCAATGTCTTCGATGCGATCCACGGCGGTCGTACGGCAGTCGATCAGGTAATAGCACGCCGCCAATCGGGCCAGCGTGCCTTGCTCGGCGGGATTAACGATGAGGGCCGCCTCGACGGCCTTTAGTCCCTCGGACAGTTCGCCGTTGGTCAGATGCAGATCGCACTGCAGTTGCAGGGCACGTACGGATTTTGGTTGCGCGGCGATTGCTTGCTTCAGAAATGTTTCCGCGTCGTCGAGGTCATGCTTCTGCAACGCCGCATCACCTAATGCGACCAGCACGTCCACGGCATGCGGGTTAATCGTAAGAGCCTGCTTCAGATCAGGCACCGCTTGAGCGCGGTTGTACTTCTCCAGCAGCAGTGATCCAGACAGGAAATGAGCCTGCCAGCACAGAGGGTCTGCTTTGGCGGCGTCAGGGCTCAGCGTGTTGACCAGGAATGTGAAGATGTCAGACACGCCGTGCCAGCGGGCGTATTCTGCCGAGCCTTCACCAACCAGCAACAGCGTCTTGGCATCCGCGGGCTGCTTGCGGTTGTAGTAGCGGACGAACCAGCGAAAGGCTTCATCAGCTTCCTTGATTTGCCCGCGTTCGACGAAGAGCCTCGCTTGCTGCAAGCGGGCCGCGACATGCTCGGCATCGATCTTCAGTGCGGCCGCAATGGCTTGCTCAGCGTCCGCATAGCGACCCACGGCGAAGAGCAGTTCCGCCTCGCGAGCCAGGACATCAATGTCGTCGCCTTTGATTTTGAGGAACGCCTCGACTGCCGCTAAGCCAGCCGCGTGCTCCCCTTGTTCCAGTCGAGCGCGACTCAGCCCCAGCACGGCAGCGGCGGATTTCGGGTCGGCTTTGGCGAGGGTCTCATACGCCTCTGCCGCTTCTTCGTACCGACCGCGCTGCAAGTGCTCGTAAGCCCTGCGCAGTGCTGCGATTCCATCGTCAGCAAACGTCTCTGCAGCCATGAACAGCAGCGCGATCGTCGGAGCAAGGCTCCTCAAACAAGACCGGAACACGAGCAACCCTTTCCCGCGAGCCGCGTGTCTCAGCACGTCTCGCCATGTGGTTTCTGACCAGCCGCCATCTGCGCCATCATGGCCGCCAGACGTTGCTTCTGGTCCTCTTCGGAAACATCTTCCTTATGAGTCGCGATGCCCCACTGGTGACCATAAGGATCGCTAACCCGGCAGAGGCGATCTCCCCAGAACATGTCGGTGGGGGGCATCATCACCTGACACCCCGCCGCCGTGGCCTGAGCGAAAACCGCATCCACATCCTCAACATAAACGTGCAGCGACGCCGTGCAACACCCAATTGACTGCGGCGACTTCAATCCAAACCGAGGATTCTCGTCCGCCATCATGATCGTCGAGTTCCCGAGTTTCATCTCGGCGTGCACTGTCTTGTTGTCGGGGGACGCCATCCGCGACTGAGTCCGCGTGCCAAACGCCTTCTCGTAGAACGCCAGCGCCTCCACAGAATTGGCCACGACGAGGTACACCGAGACAGAATTGCATCGATCAGGAATCGCCTTGACGGACATAGATGCTCTCCAAGTCATAACGAAGGATTTCAGATTGGAACGGCCGTTACCGCAGTGGCTCCGGTAGATCGTATCCGCTCCCGCTGGTTTACTCTGTAAAGCAACGCCGCAATAACTCATCCATCGTGGATGCGAATGTATCTGTCCTTCCGGTGTGAGGCTCTGTTCATGCGTTGCTTCGCCTTGTTTGCTGCGGCATTACTCGTACCTTTGATGGTCTCGGCAGCCGATTGGCCACAGTGGATGGGGCCCAACAGAGATGACGTGTGGTCCGAAGCGGGCATCGTTGCTGAATTTCCATCAGGCGGTCCCAAGTTCCTGTGGCGCAAGCCAATTCAAGGCGGATTTGCGGGTCCGGCTGTCGCCGACGGCAAGGTTTATGTCACAGACTACGAGAGGACAGCGGGCGACAACAAACCTGCCCCGACCAAGCGCAACGAATTGCAGGGTAAAGAACGTGTGCTGTGCCTCGACGCAATCACGGGCGAGCAACTCTGGAAGCACGAATACGAATGCCCTTACACCGTCAGCTATCCGGCCGGTCCGCGCTGCACTCCGACGGTCGACGGTGCATTGGTCTACACGCTGGGAGCGATGGGGGATTTGTTCTGTCTTGATGCTCAGTCGGGGCGCGTTGTCTGGTCGAAGAATCTGCCTCAAGCGTACCGGGCACCAGTGCCGCTGTGGGGTTATGCGGGACACCCTCTGGTCTATGGTGGGTCCCTGATCTGCGCCGCCGGAAACAAGGGCAGTGCTGTCGTTGCGTTTGACAAGCTGACGGGCCAGGAGCAGTGGAAGGCACTCAGCGCCAACGAGATTGGCTATAGCCCGCCCACTCTGATTAAGGCGGCTGGCATCACGCAGCTACTAGTCTTCAACGGAGACGGAGTGAGCAGCCTGAATCCTGAGAACGGCACGCTCTACTGGTCTGAACCCCTCCGCACCGCGTTCTCGATGGCCATCATGTCTCCCTGCACCGACGGTGAATTCCTCTTCGCTGGCGGGCACAGTGGCGTCTCCATGGGCTGGAAACTCGATCCTGACAAACCGGCTGTCACCAAAGCGTGGCAAGGATCGCGCAATTCGGGTTTGGCGCCCGTGAGTGGCACACCGTTCGTTGAAAATGGAGTTGCCTACGGGATTGATGGCAGCGGCTTGTTTCGAGCCATTCGCATGGCCACGGGAGAGCGCCTCTGGGCCACCTCCAAACCCGTCAATGGCCAGGACAATGAGCGGCGAGGGGCGGTTGAAGGAGCCACTTTCGTCACCAAGAACGGCAACCGCTTCTTCATCTTCGGTGAAAATGGCGACCTCGCCATCGCGCGACTGTCGCCAGAGGGCTATGAAGAAGTCAGCCGCACCAAGCTGCTCGATCCCGTTGGCGTAGGACTCGGGCGGAATGTCGTGTGGAGTCATCCTGCCTACGCCAATCAGTGCGTGTTCGCACGGAATGACCAGGAGATTATCTGTGCGTCGTTAGCCGCGACTCCATGATCTTCATTGTTCGATGTTTTGCGTGATCATCCCGTAGTGTTCGGGATGTCGGCTGCGAGGATTGAAGACGCCTTGCTTGTAGGTCTGGCAGGCATCCAGATCGCATTGATGCACGACCAACTCGTCCCGCAGGGTGGTTGATTCGGCGACTACTTCGCCGGACGGTGCGACAATCATACTTCCGCCGATTTGATCAACACCCTCTTCATTACCGGCCTTGGCGGCGGCAACGACCCACATGCCGTTTTGATAGGCACCCGCCTGCAGACTGAGTCGATGATGGAAGTCTGCCAAACGATCGGTTTCTGGATACTCGGGATAATGACGAGGTGTGTTGTAACCCATTAGCACTAGTTCACAGCCTTGCAGACCGAGCATCCGATAGGACTCAGGCCAACGCCGGTCATTGCAGATGAGCATTCCAACTTTCGCGCCGAAAGCTGAAAAGACTCGGAAGCCAAGGTCGCCCGGTTCGAAATAACGCCGCTCCAGATTTTGAAACGGATTGCCGGGGCGATGTTCGCAATGACCCGGCAGATGAACCTTGCGATAGTGGCCGACGATTCGCCCGTCACGCTCAACAAGAACCGTCGAATTGAATCGTCGAGTCTGTTCGCCATCGCAGACGAGCTCGGCGTAGCCCAAACAGAAACCCACCTTCAGTCGCGCAGCCTCGTCAAACAACGGTTGCGTCTCAGGATTCGGCAACTCTGTTTCAAAGTACGAGTCGATCTCCGCTTGATCATCAATCCACCAATGGGGAAAGAACGGCGTGAGAGCACACTCCGGAAAGACGACCAGCTGACAGTTGCGATTGGCTGCCTGACGCAGGAGTTCGATCAGGCGTGATAGGACTTCCCCTCGCGAACTCGTACGAGGAATTGGTCCCAATTGAGCAGCAGCAATCGCCAGGAGTCGCGACATCGATTCGTCCTCTCAAAGGAGACGGGCCACGGTCGGCGAGAAGATACGCCGTCAGCCGCGCCAACCGGAACTCAACGCCGCTGGGAAGTATCCATTCGTCTCGGGTTCTTTCATTGGCTACCATCTCATCCCCGTCTTTCCCTCCATTGCAGCCGCCAGAGAGACCTCGCGTGCGATTCCGTGCCCCCGATTGTTCGATTGATACCGCGCGGGCGGTGATCTCGTGCGTAGTTTCTTTATTGCTCATTGAATTGTTGCCAGCTGCCGAGCCCACATTTCAGGCGGAAATTCGACCCATCGTGCAGGCGCGGTGCGTGAAGTGTCATGGTGCCGAGGAGAAGTCGGGTAACATCGACTTCTCCGCAATCAACGACGATCTCACGGCGGCACGACAACGCAAGCTCTGGCGGAAAGTGGTTGCGCAGCTTGAAGCGGAAGCGATGCCGCCGAAGGATGCTCAGCAACTGACAGGTGAGGAGAAGCGACTGCTGCTCAAATGGATGAAGCGCACGTTTGAGGTCGTCGATTGTGACGATCCGGCCAATCGCGATCCTGGCCCAACGGTGATCCGGCGGCTGAGCTTGTCGGAGTACAATCGCACGATTCGCGATCTGCTGGGGTTTGAATTCGATGCCGCCGCGACAGTCGGTATGACCAGCGACACGGGCGAAGGCAACAGCTTCGGGAATCTGGCAGCCGCGCTGGAGATGCCCCCGGCCTTGCTCGAAAAATACTTCGCGGCTGCGGATCAAATTCTCGACCGGTTCTTTGGAACCGAACTGAGTTCCACAGTCGATGGTCGCATTCAGGAACAAGCTCGAAACAGTCGCGAGCAGATGTTTCTGCTCAAGCCCGGCGAGTGGCGAAAGGCGGACTACGAAGTCGCGCCGCCGCAAGGCATGGCCGCACGGGATGCCGCTCAAGCATTGATTACGTCGTTCGCGCGGCGCGCGTATCGCGGACAGAGTTCGCCCGCTGACGTGGAGCGCCTGATGGCGATCTTTGATCGCGCCACCGCGTTGAAGAAGAGTTACGCCGATTCAATCCGCGTGATGTTGAAGGCGGTGCTAGTCTCTCCCAAGTTTTTGTATCGCATCGAGCAGAACGCACTGCTGGGAGGGCAAGGCTCCGGCCGAACCGAGGTCCAGAAAAGTGCAGATGGCATCAAGAACGGCTCAGCGGGAGCTTCGCCCTCCCAGCGTGTCGGCGATCACGAACTGGCGGTGCGGTTGTCGTACTTCCTCTGGTCGAGCATGCCGGACGACGAGCTGCTGGACTTGGCAGATCGTGGGCGACTGACAGCAACTGGTGCCTCAACTGAATCGGTGAAGTTCAGCGGCAAGACCATCTCTGCCCCTGGATCAGAATCGTTTCAGGGCAATAACCGCGACAAGGTGTTTGACGGTGATCTGCTGACGCAACTCGACGGCCCGGACGGCAATAGTCATTGGATCGGGCTCGACTTGGGTGAAGCCAAACCGATCAGTCGTATCCGTTTCGCGGGTCGAGTGGCTTACGAACAGCGCCTGGTCGGCGGCAAGTTTCAGGCATCGAACTCGCCCGACTTTAGCAGCGATGTCGTCGACTTGCTGGAAGTTAAACAAGCACCGGCACGGGGGTGGGTGACTCACGACTTCGATCAAGCCGTTGAGCGGCGATATGTCCGCTACGTGCCACCGAAGAATTCGTTCGGCAACATCGCCGAGATCGAAGTGCGAGGCTCTGGTTCGGGAACGATACTTGAACAACAGGTCCGACGGATGCTGGCTGATCCTCGCGCGCGATCGCTTACCGACAACTTCGCAGTTCACTGGCTGCAGATTCACAAGCTGCCGGTTGCGCGACCCAGCACTGAATTCTTTCCTGAGTTCAATGCGAACATCCGACAGGCGATGTTCGACGAGACGACCCTATTCTTCGACACGCTGCGCCGCGAAGACCGCAGCGTGCTGGAGTTACTCGACGCCGACTACACTTACGTCAATGAAGAGCTGGCGAAGTATTACGGTCTACCCGACGTGAAGGGGAAAGAACTGCGGCGAGTCAGCCTCAGGCCCGAAGATCGGCGCGGCGGGTTGCTCGGCATGGGCAGCGTATTGGCGGTTACATCGCACACGTCGCGCACCAGTCCGACCATGCGTGGCAAGTGGATCCTGGAGGTCATGTTCGGCACACCCCCTCCACCACCACCGGCCAACGTCATTCAGATCAAGGAAGAGCCCGGCAAGAAGAAACAAGACGCCCAGACATTTCGAGAGAAGCTGGCACAGCACGCTCAAGATGCCTCTTGTGCCGGCTGTCATCGCAAGATGGACCCGCTCGGCTTCGCACTCGACAACTACAACGCCGTCGGCCGCTGGCGCGACAAGCTCGGCGACCGCGATCTGGATGTCAGCGGCGAACTGCCAACCGGTGAAAAGCTGACCGGCGCCGCCGACCTGAAGCGAATCGTCCTGAGCAGAAAGGATGAGTTCGTTAAAAATCTCACCGAGCAATTGCTGACATACGCCCTCGGCCGAGAGTCGGAAGACTTCGACGATTGCCCCGTTCGCCAGATCGCTACTCAGCTCAAGGTCGATGACTACCGATTTTCAACGCTGGTGATGGAGATTGTGAAGAGTTACCCGTTTCAGTACCGACGCTTCGGTGAGGCAAAGCCGACGAAGTGAAACTTAATTTTAGGCAGTTCATGCCTTGGTACTCACCGAAAGACCCGACTCCGCGCGAGCAGTGCCCCTGCTGTGGCTACGTCACGCTTCCCGAGCGTGGGATGAGCCTGATCTGCCCGGTCTGCTTCTGGGAGGATGATGCGTTCGTCGGTAACCGTTTGGACGAGCGTTCGCTCTGCAATAAGCTGACCCTGCGTGAAGCTCGGGCAAACTTTGAAGCTATCGGAGCTTGCGACCGAGAGGGGCTGAAGCATGTTGCGCAGAGAGACAAACGCTCCAGCTTCATCCTGAAGCCCTACCCAGAGGAGCTTGCAGGCCCTTAACGCAACTATTGGACTGTTAAACATGAGCAGAACCAAGACGAATTGGAGATAGCGTGCAGCCTTCTCGTATTTCTCGCCGTAGCATGTTGCGTGGTACCGGAGCTTTGTTGTCTCTGCCGTTCTTCGAATCGTTGTTCCCGGCGCGGGTTGCTTCGGCTGCAGGCGCGGCGGTGAAGCCACCGGTGCGGTTGGGCATCTTCAGCGTCACGGGTGGAACGGTCCTGGAATCGTGGAAGCCCAAGGAGGCCGGGCCGCTCACGAAACTGCCTTCAATCTTGCGGTCGCTGGAGTTCGCGAAGGACGACATCACCGTTGTCTCGGGGCTGTGTCATTCCGGGCGGTCGGACAACCTGAATGCACACGAGCATTGTTCGCTGCTGCATCTGACCGGGGCGAGTTCCGTCAAGAAGGAAGGCGGCAAACTATTCGCTAACATTTCAGTTGATCAGGCTGCCGCGCAAGTGCTGGGTAGAGAAACATTGCTGCCGTCGCTGGAGATCGGGCTGAATGGCGGCGAGAAGAATTACTCGTTCCGGTCGCGAGACTCCGTCGTACCGTATGAAGGCAATCCGCGATTGATCTTCGATCGCATGTTCCGCGGTCGCCAGCCTGTGGTACCGAACTGGAAACGTCGCGCTGAAGTAGGGGCTGCCAATAGTTCAACGCCGTTGAACAACGAGTCGCTCGACCGCAGCGTGCTGGATCTGGTGCTCGGCCAGGCTAACGATCTACGGCGCGGCCTGGGGCGCAGCGACCAGCACAAACTCGACCAGTATCTGGATTCCGTGCGCTCCGTCGAAAAGCGAATCGCCTTCATTGAGGCTCGGCAGCGACAGGACGCTCTCGATTCCGTCGGTCCCGGTTTGTCGACTCTGAAGCTACCCGAGTCCTTGCCGAAGCTGGGCACTCCGATCTGGGAGATCACCCGGCCGATCGATCAGGACCCGTCGCGACATGCGGATTACATTCGGCTGCTGGCGGACATGCAGGTGCTGGCATTCCAGACGGACACCACGCGCGTCGTCACCGTTGCGGCCGGCAGCGACGAAAGCATGTTCCCTGGCGTGGTGACAGTCGGCTACGAACGGCACTGCCACACGTTGGAGCATCAAGGCAACGCCTCGCGACCCGAGGACGCTGATCCCATCGCACGCGAAGCCTGTCGCCAGATTCACGCCTGGTACACGCAGCTCTTCGCCGAGACCGTCCGCAAGCTGCGTGACATCGACGAAGGCGGCAGCTCGCTGCTCGACAACACGCTGCTGATGTTTACCTCATACATGGCCGATGGTGGTCACGGCCGCGACGATTATCCGGTGGTCCTAGCCGGGAAAGCAGGCGGTGCTCTGAAGACCGGACGGCATCTGGCATTCGACAAGAAGGCCCCGATGTCCAACCTGTACGTCGAGATGCTTAATCTCTTTGGCATCCCCACAACGTCTTTTGGCGACAGTGAGACGTCAAGATTCGCCGACAGCTTGAACAGCCGATTGCCAGGGTTGATCCTGTCATGAACAACAACGTGCCATCATCACTCTTCGTTGCCGTTGGCCATCGCGGCTTGCGGACGGTATCCGTCGATGGGAAGGAATGGACCCATCTACAGACGGGCAAGGAAGGTGAGACCTATCGCGCGGTGAGCTTCGGGAACGGCCGCTTCGTCGGAGTAGGATCGTTTGGTGGCGCGAACATCATCGCCTCTACGACCGATGGTATGACGTGGCACACCAGTTCGCGCGACGCTCGCTATGTCAGCTATCTGCGCGGGCTGGGTTTTGGCAAAGGGATGTTCCTGGGACTGGGCGGGGATCCAGGCGCGGTGGGGGCTTCAAGCCCCTTCATCATGACATCGGAAGACGGGCAGAAGTGGAGCGATCCGACTCCCATCTCCGGCAAGAACATGCTGCGTCGAGTCTGCTTTGGAAACGATCGCTTTGTGGCGGTCGGTGATCGCGGTCGTCGCGCGGCATCGCCTGACGGAAAGGACTGGACGGACGCGCCGAACGTCAAAGCCATCGACACGCTGATTGATGTGACTTTCGGTAAGGGCGTCTTCGTAGGAGTCGGTCTGCACGGTTTGCGGATGAGTAGCGAAGACGGCGTGAAGTGGTCCGAACGATTGGTCGGCGAAGAGGGCGAGCACATCAACTCAGTGATTTGGACGGGTGAGCGTTTCGTCGCCGTTGGTCAGGGAGCAACCTACATCTCGGCTGATGGTTTGAAGTGGGAACGCATTCCGAACACGAACGCTCCACTCATCGCGGTCTACGGCCAGAACCAATACATCGGCAGCAATTGGCGCGGACGCATTCTGCAATCCACCGACGCGATTACTTGGAAAGACACGTTTCAGGCTGAACACCACATTGAAGCCATCGCGTTTGGCCACGCTGACACACCTTAACCAGTTACATCGTGCCGCTCTGAGTGCCGTCGGCTTTACGCTGCAGGATGCTGCGACCGTCTATGAGTACTCAAGGCGAGACCCGCTAAGCCAGAATCTCCGTGGCAACGTTGCCGTAGACGTCGGTGAGTCGAAAATCACGGCCACCGTAGTTGAAGGTCAGACGCTCGTGGTCCAGACCCAGCAGGTGCAGGATCGTTGCGTGCCAATCGTGGATGTGGACCGGCTTCTCAACCGCTTCGTAACCGAATTCGTCGGTCGCTCCGTACGAAAGTCCGCGCCGGACTCCACCGCCAGCCATCCAGATTGAGTAGCCCTTGTTATTGTGGTCCCGCCCGGTACCACTTTGAGCATAAGGCGTGCGGCCAAATTCGCCCGCCCAGATGACGAGCGTGTCATCCAGCAGTCCGCGTTGTTTGAGGTCGCTCAGCAGAGCTGCAACCGGCCGGTCGGTCGCGAGGCAACTCTTGGCGAGTTCGTCCTTCAGCAGAAAGTGATGATCCCAGCCCACCGGGGCCGTGATCTCGACGAAGCGCACCCCGGCCTCGACGAGCCGCCGCGCCAAGAGGCATTGTCGTCCGAAGCGATCGGTGGGAAGCCCCGAGCCGATTCCGTAGAGCTTGAACATGGACTCGGACTCCGCCCGCAGGTCGAGCACGTCGGGGACTTCGTCCTGCATGCGGAATGCGAGTTCAAACGACTCGATCGCGCCTTCGATCTCGGGATGATAGACGTCGCGCTGCAGCTTGCGTTGATTGAGGCTGCGGATCAAATCCAACTGGTCTCTTTGCTGCTCACGTGAAAGGTTCTGATTGGAGATATTCTTGAGCGGCGGTCCAGGTTCCTGATCACGGCGCAGCAGTGCCGCATAGAATCCAGGGATTTGGTTGGTGCCGACTCGCGTGCCCTGATTGATGGCAGGCAGGAATCCGCTGCCATAGTTCCGCGCGCCGCCATTGTCTGAGGGTGGATTCAAGGTTACGAAACCCGGCAGGTTGGTGTTCTCACTTCCCAGCCCGTACAGAGTCCAGGCTCCAACTGAGGGTCGCACGAATTGAAAGCTGCCGCAGTGCATCTGCAAGAATGCCTGGGAATGGTTCGGCAAATCGGTGTGCATGCTGCGAATGACGCACAACTCATCCGACTGCGTTGCGAGTTCGGGCAACAGTTCGGACATCCACTGTCCCGATTCGCCGTGTTGCGCAAACCGGAACGGTGAACCAAGCAACCGTGCGCCGCCCCGATCCCGGCCAATCGGCGACGATGCTCCCGAGCCCTGATTCAGCGTGGGCTTGTAGTCCAGCAGGTCGACGTGTGACGGGCCTCCGTTCATTGTCAGGAAGATCACTCGCTTGGCTCGCGGTGGGAAATGGGTGGATTGAGGAGCGAGTCCAGCGTCACGAGCTGCCGCTTCTTGAGCCAAACTCGCAAAGGCGAGGTACCCAAATCCGGCGCCGCTTGCTTTGAGCATCTGGCGGCGAGACAGATATGAAGAGTTGGGCTGAGATCGCATGGCGAGTTTCCTCGGGTATTGTCGGCGGGTAGGCGACGTGGATGGCAAATGATCTTGATGTTGACTGCTCTGGCCGAGTGCTAATCCAGATTCCTGAACTCGGCGGTAGCAAGCAGGGCCTGACAGTAGTTGACAAGGCGTTTTCGATACGAACTGTCAGGATCCAGTGAGACCTCTTCCTTCGCGAAAAAGTTCGTAGCGAACCGGGTTTCTTCATCGTCAGGGGTGCGGCTGAAACACAGCAGAAACGCGTGACGCAGGCGTTTATCGTGAGTATCGGCTTCTCGAATGACGCGCCCCGCGAGCGTGGTGGCACGGGCTTGCACAAACGAACTGTTCATCAGATAGAGCGCTTGCACGGGGACGTTGGTGGTCTCGCGATCGCCAGTTACGAGGCTCGGCTCCGCGAAGTCGAACAGATCAAGCACATCCGGCAAGCGATCTCGAAGAACTGGCAGGTAGACAGACCGATGGTGCGAGCCATCAAGATCAGCCGGGATGCTTGGATCTAGTCCAATCAGAGAAATCGGTCGATCACCAATTTTCGTTCCGACGAGGGAGCCGATTGGTCGAGTCGTATTCAGTTCTTGAGCCACACTTAGCATCGCGTCGCGGATCGCCTCGGCGTCCAGTCGTCGCTTCGAAGCTCTCCAGAGTAGTCGGTTCTCTGGATCGACTCGGAACGCATCGGCTCGATACTCAGACGATTGCCGATATGTGCGGGACAGGACGATCTCGCGCACCAGTTTTTTGATCGACCAACCATCCGATTTGAACTTCAGCGCGAGCATGTCGAGTAACTCTGGATGGCTCGGTCGCTCGCCGCCGAAGCCAAAGTTATCCGTCGTGCTGACCAAACCTGTTCCCAAGAGGTGGCGCCATACTCGATTCGCCATCACGCGGGCGGTCAGGGGATGATCGGGATGCGTCAACCAACGGGCGAACTCCAACCGCCCGCTGTGCTTGGCGGGAACAGGGGGCGCGTCTGCGACTTCGATGACGCGGGGAAATCCGCGTGGAACGGGCTTGCCGGGGCGAGCAATTTCGCCGCGTTCAAAAAGCGGCGAATTGGTGACGCGCTGTCGGTCGAGGACTCCCATTGCCAGCGGCAAGGCGTCGCCAGATTCGTCAACCTTCTCGAGCTGCCCTTCGATTCCACCGCTTGTCCAGAAGATCCGGAGGGCGTCGCGCAACGAGAATACCTTCTCTGCGTCCCCGCCGGTCAGACTTGCCTTCATGGCTGCCGCCATACCATCCTTTTGCTCCTTCTTGAGCGCCTCAAGTTGTGCTTTAAGTTGATCTGCGCGTTGCTTCCCGATGCCGGCATGCAGGATCGGCAGGTTGGCGCCGCGCGGCAGTTGCAGCGGGTCTCCACCAATGCGGTTTGAAGGGGAGACTGCTGTTCCGAAATACGTTTTGGTACTCGCGAAGATCCCGGCCAGTGCGTAGTAGTCCTGCATCGAGAACGGCTCGAACTTGTGATCGTGGCAGCGGGCACATGCGACCGAACTCGCCATCACGGCTCGCGTCACGGTGTCGATCTGTTCGTCGACAACATCCGCTCCAAACTGGAGCAGATTCATCTCATCAAGGTTCTTCGGTCCAATTGCCAGAAAGCCCGTCGCGATGAGCAACCGGGCCCGCTCGGCGTCGCCGTCGTAGGGGAGCAAGTCGCCCGCGACCTGCTCGATGATAAATCGGTCAAACGGCAAATCAGCACTGACGGCGTCGAGGACATAATCGCGATATCGCCACGCATAGGGGAATGAGATGTTGGCCTCTTTGCCGCTGGACTCCGCAAACCGCGCAACATCCAGCCAGTGTCGCCCCCAGCGTTCGCCAAACAGGGGAGACGCGAGCAATTCGTCCACCTCTTTTGCGAGAGCGGCATCCAGCCCTGCCGTTTCGATGTGCTTCCGAAATGTCTCCATCGCACTCGGCGAAGGAGGCAGGCCGACGAGGTCGAAATGGAGACGCCGCAGCAACGTCGCTCGCTCGGCGTCGGGGGAAGGTGCGAGCTCCTTGGCTTCCAGACTGGCCAGTACGTACTGGTCCAGTTCGCGTTTCGCCCAGCCCGAGGTTCTTGTCATCGGGATGGCTTGAGCTACCGGTGCGCGGTAGGCCCAGAACTTTCGTCCCGCTTCGAGCGTCACGGGTGGCGCCGCTTTACTCGCCGGATCGTCTTCGCGCGGGTCAACAGCTCCGGAATTGATCCATGCCTTGAGGTCATTGATGACAGCGTCTGGAAGCTTAGCCTTTTTGGGCGGCATCTTCAGATCAGGATCGCTGTGAGAAATCGCCGCCAGCAGCAGGCTCTTGCTCGCATCGTTGGGAACCACTGCCGCACCGCGATCGCCGCCCGCGCGAAGGCCGTTCCGCGAATCGACCCTTAAGCCGCCTTCCGCTTTTCCGCCACTCGCGGAGTGGCACTGATAACAGTGCTGTACCAGTACGGGACGAATCTTGGACTCGAAGAACGCAGTCGCATCCGGAGACTCTGCCCCCACTGCGCGCGAGTTACTGGTGATCATCAGAACCACCATGACGGACAGCACCACTCTTTGAGCGACTCGAGACATGACAACCCTCAACCTATCAAACGCATCCGATTTACCTGCTTATGATCGTTAAATAGTCAGACGGATCAATATCGCAAGCGTTGCATCGCGTGTTTAGACCGCATGAACTCCATGAACTGCCGAGCCGATAGTGATCTTGGGTAGGAGCGGTCTCTGCCGTTCGATCAGCCGCCCGCCACTCCTTGAGTGTTCACGAAGAGAGAGAACATCGACGTACTGCCGCACATGAAGAGACGGTTGCGATGACGGCCGCCAAAGCACAGGTTGGCACAACGTTCGGGAAGGTCGATGCGTCCAATCAGCTTGCCTTCTGGATTAAAGATCGAGACCCCATCAAGCCCCTCTTTGCCCATCCCCCATCCGACCCACAAGTTGCCGTCAACATCGACGCGCAGGCCATCTGGAGTTCCATCCTGCTCGGCGGTGATCAGGGTGCGGCTGTTCGACAACTGAGTTCCGTCCTTGCTGACATCATAGACGCGAATCGCTCGCGGTGAGACTCCAGCTTCAACGACGTAGAGTTTCGACTCGTCCGGAGAGAATGCGAGGCCATTCGGACGGTCAACATCGGCGGCGACGACGTTGATCTTCTTTGTCGAGGGGTCCCAGCGATAGACGTTGGTCGGTAGATGAGGCTTGGCAATTTGTCCTTCGTAGAATCCGAGGATGCCGAACGGCGGATCCGTGAACCAGATCGAATCGTCGGTCTTACAGACGACGTCATTCGGAGAATTGAGCGGCTTGCCCTCGAACTGATCCGCGATGACCGTAATCGAACCGTCATAGTCTGTCCGGGTGACGCGCCGGGTTTCGTGCTCACAGGTGAGCAGTCGCCCTTGCCGGTCACGCGTGTTGCCGTTCGAGTTATTCGACGGCTTGCGAAAGACGCTGACCGCGCCGGTTTCTTCCTCCCACTTCATGATGCGATTGTTGGGGATGTCGCTCCACAACAGATATCGCCCATCACCAAACCAGACCGGGCCTTCGCTCCACCGCAGGCCCGTCGCGATTCGCTCAACTTTTGCCAGGTTCAGCCGGTACTTGGAAAAACTCGGATCAATGACCCTGATCCGCGGATCGGGATAGCGTGGGCTTGGCTCCCAGTCTGGTTTTGCGTGTGAGTTGATGGCCAGGATCGCCAGTGAGCTACTTGAGGCGAGGAATGCTCTGCGACTCATGATCATGGTGAATGCTTCTTCCGCAGGTTAGCTTGAACGCGATTAGCTGCTCTCGGCTCCGTGATGGTATCTCAGGATCACGGGTCCGAGGTTCCTCTTCGTCGCTCGGCGTGTACTTCATGCGATCGGCATCGACAACAGTGATCGAGCCTTTCGACATGAGATGACCGATTGGTGGCGACTATCGATCTCTCGATTCAGCAGGTTGAGCATGAACAAACTCGGTGGAGTACTTCTCGTTGCTTTGTGCTTGCTCGCGCCTCAGGCATTGGCCGCCGATCTATCCGGAACGCTGGTGGTCGCTCACCGTGGTCTGTTGCTGCATGCTCCAGAAAACACACTGGCGAACTTTAGGGCGTGTCTGGAACTGCGACTCGGTTTTGAGTTCGACGTTGAACGAACCAAGGACGGCCATCTGGTTTGCATTCATGACAATACGGTGGACCGAACGACCAACGGCAAAGGTAAGGTCGCAGATCTGACGCTGGATGAGATTCGTCGGCTCGATGCGGGGAGTTGGTATGACCAGAAGTTTGCCGGTGAAAGAGTGCCGACCGTTGATGAAGTCCTGAAGCTGGTTTCCGGTTACAAACAGCACGAGGTATTGATCGCGGTCGACCTCAAGGCTGAGCAAGTCGAACAGAATGTTGTGCGTCTCGCCGAGAAATATCAGGTGTTGTCGCGGCTGGTGTTCATTGGAAGGACGATCTCCGAACCGGAAGTGCGGGATCAGATCAAAAGAACTTCCCCTCGGGCTGAAGCTGCGGCTGTGGCGAACAACTCCGAAGAATTTCCCAAAGCGCTCGCCGCGAGCAATGCGGATTGGGTTTACTTTCGCTTTCTTCCGACGGCGGAGCAGATCAAGTCGGTGCACGCCGCAAAGAAACGCGCTTTCATTGCCGGGACAACCGTGAGTGGTCACGGCCCAGGCAACTGGAAGCAGGCTGCTGACGTTGGCATGGACGGCATACTCACCGACTACCCGCTGGAACTCGGAGCGATACTTCGTCAGCGAAAGAGCAGCGTGCCTTCCAGTCCTTCACTGAAGTGACCGTTCCAGCGATCCGCTTAAGAGATGAATTCGGTGGCAGACGCTCGCGTTACTACCAAGCCCGCTAGCTTCGAGGGGAGCAATGCATTCGCATTCATGGATGGCTGCAGGCTGAGTTTCGTCGCGGACTCTCAGTGAGTTAAATGCTGCCCACGCTCCAGTTTCTTGTGGTAGCCGTGAACATTCTCCGCTCCTGTAGATCATCACCATGAAGTACCTGCTGCTCGTTCTGAGTATTGTTCTGTTAACTCCGATGAACGCGCTGTGTGCGGCCGACAAACCGCCGATTGGTGTGCCAGTCACCTATGAGTTGCCGACCGATGGGCCTCTGCCGAAGACCTATCTTGTCACGCTGGGGATCGTGGATGCGAAGAATCCGGCTTGGATCGTCAGCCAGTTTGCGTGCGGAGTTGCCCGCACAGTAACGGCAGACAACAAGGGCAAGTTCTCTGAAGTCTGGGATGGGCTCGACGACAACTTCATGCCCGTACCGCCGGGCGATTACGCGGTGCGGGGCATCTACTCGCCGGCGAAGAAATGGCAGGTGGATGGGGAATGGCACGCCGTCACTCCGAAGTTCGCGGGCGGGGCATCGCCGTGGTTGCCATCACCCGAAGACTGGCGGAAGCCGGAACCGTTTGGTGGAGACCCCGTCGGCGCGCCGATGCGCGATGTAGCTGTGGGGCCCAATGGCATCGCTGCCTTCTACTACGAGTATCTGGAGAACGGCACGAACTTGCCGATGTTTGATCTCAATAAGCCGGTAGGGAACGATCAGTTCCTGCGTGCGTTCAATTCAGGTGGAGCAGGGGGAGGCACCAGCGTCGCGACGGATGGTGAGAGCGTCTGGGCGTTTTCAACGGATGGGGGCCCGAAGTACGTCTACCGCGCCGACGGGAAGTCGTTCGGCGTCAGTCACGGAGCGAACCGCTCGAACGCTTATCTGCCTACTGGTTGGGTGACCGCGATGGCGGCTTGGCGAAATTCGAAGGCGGGTGCATCGTTCGTCTATGTGGCTCAACGGGGAAAGATTGATGAGTCCAAGGGCGAGCATGGGCATCACAACTATCGAGAAAGCACGACCGAACTCATCAATAAGCTGACCGTCCACGAGGGCGCCAATGGCAAAGTTGCAGCCGAAGTTCCACTGGCCGGGGTGGTTGGACTCGCGGTGCGGGGGGATCAGCTCTACGCGCTGCAGACTGATGGTGATCGCATCTTTGTGAGCAGTGCGACCATTACCAACGGAATCCCGGGAACATGGGAACGCGTCTTCAACGTCCCGGCAAACATCACCCCGGCGGATCTGGAAGTCGACAGTCGCAGTCGGTTCTATGTGAGCGATCCCGCCGCCAACAAAGTCTTTCAGTTCGACGCGCAGGGCAAAGTGACGCGCACCTTCGGACGTTCGGCCGCACAGAAGCCCGGTTCTTATGACCCGCAGAGCTTCATGGCTCCGGAGAAACTGGCGACATGGAAGGATGCGAGTGGCGAGGACCGGCTGATCGTGGTCGAACAGGCGGGGCCGAATCGAGTCAGCGAGTGGAGTGCAGACGGAATGCTGCTGCGCGAGTTCATGTCCTTGCAGACACATGCCAACGACGGCTACGCCTTTGATCCCGAGCATCCTGATCACGTTTATCTGCCGGGCAAACGCGGTTGGATGACGCGATTCAAGGTGAATTACGCCACGCGCGAATGGACGGTCGATGCGGTCTGGCCTTACGAGGATAAGGATCCGCTCGCCGGTCACCTCGATCGAGTGCAGTTCATTCGCACTCAGGGACGCGTTTATCTTGCTGGACGAAGATCCTTCACCATCTATCGCTTTGATGGCGACAAGCTGCTGCTCTCCGCTGGGATCATCCGCGTTCGTAAGGACCCCAAGCAGCAACCAACTCACGCACTCTGGCACGATGCGAATGGCAACGGTCGAGTTGATGATGAGGAACTGGCACCGACACAGTTACCGGGTTCGATTCTCACCTATCACGGCCAGAACTGGCTGGAAGACTTGTCGCTGCTGGCGCCAGCTCAGGGCGGACAGGATGTCTGGCGGCTCGCCCCTGAAGGTTTTGATTCGCACGGGAATCCCATCTTCAAGAGTTGGACCAAGGTGTTGACCGACCCGGTTTTCGCCGCGCGATCCGCAGGCAAGGCGGACTCGTTGCACGGTGGTAACGAACTCGCTGAGCGGTTCGTCAGCGACTGGATGGGCGCTGATGGATCTCTGGAATCAGGCTTCTATGTGCAAGCCCGCGGCGGCAAAAACTTCAGCGCCAACGAAGGGCCGCAGCACAAGATTACGCGTTATGTGCCTGATGGTCGTGGCGGCTATGTGATGAAATGGCGCACCGGCCGCAGCGCGTTGGAATGGATTGCTCGTCCAGGCGAGATGTATGGCGCGATGCGGATTCAGCGTCCAATCAATGGCTTGCTGAGCGTTGTTGATCAGTCACGCTGCGGGATTCTGCTTTACACGGATGACGGCCTTTACGTTGACACACTGTTCCCCGATGGCCGCCGACTCAATCAGAAGGAAGCTGGTCTGTATCCGCAGCCAGGTGAGTTCTTTGCCGGTCAGGTTGTGCCGAATCGCGACAATGGCCGCATCTATTTGGCGATGGGCAAGTACACGCCGTTGCTCTACGAAGTCGAAGGCTGGTCACTGCGCGAGAACCCGGTGCGTCGCATCGAGAAAGTGCAGTCCGTCGTCAGCATTGCTGCGTCGCAGATGGCCTCACCGCCAGAGAACGCGCTGTCGCTGCGTGGTGGAGCAGGTGGTGCGAAGCTGGCCCGGTTTGCTCCGGGCCTCGGTGAGCCCGCGTTCGATGGCTCGCTCGCTGGGTGGGAGTCATGCGAGCCCATCACCTTCCAAGCTGAGAAAGATCAGAAAGTGGAAGTGCGTTGTCTCTATCAGCCCGATCGCCTGCTGTTGCGCTGGCACGCGCGGCTTGGCACCAAGTTCGCGCCGAAGCCGCTGCCAGCTTTGGAACGAGTCTTCACTCACGATCAGTTAGCGGACACGCTTTCGTTCTATCTTCAAAGCGACAAGGCCGCGACACCTGCTGCTGGACCTGCCGGTCGACCCGGCGATGTGCGGTTTGTTTTCGGTCTCTTTCAAGTTCCTGGCGGCGAGACCAAACCGATCGCCGTCGGCATGCACACCGAATGGCAGGGACGAGGTAAACCCAATCCGCAGGTCTACCGAACGCCCGTTGGTGAAGCGAAGTTCGCTCATGTTGGCGCGGTTGAGGGAACGCAGCTCTCTCATCGAATTGACGATGACGGCAAAGGCTTTGTGCTCGTCGCTGCGATCCCGCGTGCTGCTCTGCCGCGACTGAGCGATTCGCTCGCCGGTGGCTTTCGTACGCTGGTGAACTTCGAAGCAACCTTCGGAGGTCACAACAAGTTCTGGTGGGCTAACTCGGATGGTTCCGCCAGTCGCGAAACGTTCGACGAACCCACCGAAGCACGGCTCTATCCCGGTTCGTGGACGCCGGCCGAATTCACGGGGCTCGATCAGGGCATTGTCGTTCGTCATTGGCAACTGGCTGGACCTTTCGGCGGTCCCGGTGCAGAAAAGTTCAAGTCCGATCCCAACGGTGTCATCGCGGGTACGAACATCGAGATGAAGAAGGCGGTGCGTGAGTTCTGTGAGGCCGCGAAGTATCCACCCGACGATGCGAAGGTGGATCTCAAAGCGGTCTTCACCGGCGATCAGTTGCAGGGCTACTGGTCGGATCCTCGCCGCGTCGCATGGAAGGCGGCGACGATTGAATCTCTCGACACGCGAGTCATCTGCGGCAGCGGTGGTCAGGTCTGGTATGGAGCGACTTGGGTCTACGCGCCATCGCAGGTGACGCTTGATGCGGAGTTTCACAGTCATCCCATGACGGAGCTGCGCTGGACGCTCAACGGCCAGCCGGTCCCGCTGAAGTCGTCGGATTACAAGGAGAGTGGAAAGGGGCTGACTCGTGTAGCCAGCCAGCGCCTCTCACTTCGTGAAGGATGGAACGAAGTCCGGTTCCGTGGCTACTGCTACGGCTATCCTCCCTTCCGAGTTGGCCTCGTGCTGCAAGGTGATGAGAAGCAACTCTGGCCGCTCAAGCTTTCAGCAACACCACCCGCCAACTGACTCAACCGAATCATCGACACATCTCCAAGGAATACCTGCGTGAGACTTCACTTCATTATTCTGATCGCTTTGCTTGTTGTTCCTGTCGGAGCGGTGTTGAGAGCGGATGATGGCCTTGCGGCAATTGGGGGAACGGCACTCGACAAGAGCACGTTCAGTCAATGGCTGGACGGTCGGGAAACGCCGATCTCTGAAGCCGAGGCCAAAGGTGGTCCGATGGCTGTTGTGTGGACTGCTCGGACTCGACCGGAGTTTCGGGGCGTGAGATTCGGTGAAGGACGAGCGGCCGGTGTCCGGCATCTGCGAATCGGATTCTCAGAAAGCATCACCGTTGGCAGCGTGCTGGTGCGTGGTGGCGGAACCTTAAGCCTTTTGAAGGCCGATAAGGTCTACCCCGGCGACTTGGCGGACGATTCGCAGTGGGTACCGGCGGAGCGATTGGTGAGTGGCAGCGCCTCGCGGCTGGAGGTCGACAACGAAGGGTATGCGCTGTGGGTACTTCCCGAGAGAATGAAGACGCGAGCGCTGCGGTTCAGTCACGTTCCGCAGGCTGGCGATCGCGAGATGGCGGGCTGGCTCGGTGGAGCGTGGATTCTCGAATCTCGGTTGGGAAATGTCGCACCACAGGCGATCGCTCAGTCAGTCGCACGTGATGACGTCAGTGCGAAGCTCGTGGACGAATCGAATAACCGTCAGTGGCAGACGTGGGACAACGGCGAAAAGGGAGCCGTGCAACCAATCTCGGGTGAGCACCCTGAGTTTGTCACTCTGAACTGGCCCAAGCCCGTCGCTCTGGATGGCATCTGCCTGTTGTGGACGGGTTTTGCCGAGGTCGAAGTTGAAACTCTCGCGGGCGGCAATTGGAAACGAGTCGCCAGCCGCGATGGCATGGATTCGCTCTACCCGCTCGCGCTGGGACCGCACTGGATCGGGTTTGAAAAGACGACCACGCAGTCTTTGCGATTACGAATTATCAAGGGAGCCAAGTCGGGGCATCCCCATCTGACGGACAAGGTGAAGGAAGGCCGACGAGTCTGGCTGGGCGAAGTGATGGCCGTTAACTCGTTGGCCAAGGATGCCTCGCTGGCGAGTCTCGTACTACCGAAAGTCGCGGAGGAACCCCCGCCGATTCCGGTCAAGTTTTCGCTTCCGGAAGCGGGTGTTGTCACGTTGGTCATCGAGGACCAGCAAGGGCGTCGCGTCCGCAACCTCGTCAGCGAAACGCCGTTCCCCGCAGGTGACAACATTGCCTGGTGGGACGGTAGCGACGATCTGCTCCGCGATCCCGAAGCGGCGCGGCATGGCGTCTATCACATTCCGACTCGACCCGTCTCGCCGGGCAAGTACACAGTTCGTGGCCTGTGGCATCAGCCTCTGAAGCTGAGGTACGAATTCAGCATCTACAACGCGGGAAAACCGGCTTGGGTGACCGCCGATAACACGGGCTGCTGGCTGACGACTCACACGCCGCCCACCAGTATTGCCGTGGTGCCGGGTTCGCGCACCTCCGATGGAAAGCCGCTGGTGTTCATGGGAGCCTTCGTGGCCGAAGGTGGGCATGGACTGCAATGGCTCCGCGAGGATGGTACGAAGCTCGGCGGGCAGGGCTGGGTTGGCGGAACTTGGACCGGTGCTCCAACGCTGACCGTGGATTTTGGTCCGCAGGCCATCACCGATCATCTCTGCTATGTCGGTTCAAGTTGGGAAGGCGAACTGCGACTCACGGCCAAGACGCGTGGCCTTACCGATCAGCCAGTGCTAAAGCTGAAACTTGGCGACGAGTTCGACAAACGTAAGAAGGGCGTTACTGAGCCACCTGCCTTGGATGGTTTTGATGGCGGCGAGAAGATCTTCGTGCTGGGAGGAATTGCCGCCCGCGATGGTAAGTTGATTTGTTCGCTCGTGCGTCAGAACGAGCTGCTGGTTGTGGACATTAAGGCAGGGAAGATTGCTTCCCGTATCTCGCTGCCGAATCCACGTGGCCTGGCGTTTGATGCTCAAGGTCGATTGCTGGTACTCAGCGGCAAGCAGCTTGTGCGGTTCGCAACCGTGACAAGTAAGCCCGAGGCGATTGTCGCCACCGGTCTTGATGATCCGCGGCATCTGGCGGTGGATGGGAAGGGCAACCTTCTCATCACGGATCGGGGCTCCGCGCATCAGGTGAGGGTCTTCAGCGACTCCGGCAAGCTGTTGAGCCACATCGGTAAGCCGGGCGAGCCAACGATCGGGAACTATGATCCGCAGCACCTCAATAATCCGAACGGCATCGCAGTAGATTCGCAGGGGCGCGTGTGGGTGGCGGAAGCCGATAACTATCCTCGTCGAGTGTCGCTCTGGTCGCCGAAAGGGGACCTGTTGAATGCGTTCTATGGCCCCACTGAATACGGTGGCGGTGGAGTCCTCGATCCGCAGGACAGCTCTCGGTTCTTCTACAAGGGGATGGAGTTCAAGCTCGATTGGAAAGCGGGAACCGATCAGTTGACGCGAGTCTTCTGGCGTCCCGATCCGCTGCTCGAGGCGCACTACGGTCACTATTCACCCGACACGCCGCTGTATCCAAACCTGGCATCCAAACAGCGCTACTTCACCAGTTGCTACACCCATACGCCTACCAACGGCGACAACGTCGCCTTTATTTGGCTCGACGGCGCGAAGCGAACGCAACTGGTCGCAGCTCTCGGCAATGCACACGCCTGGCCGATCTTGCGACAGCCAGAGTTTCGCAAGGGCTGGCCTGCAGGCACGAAGCCTGAAGATGAGAACCCAAAGCCGGATCAGCTTGCAACATTCTCGTGGACCGACAGCAATCGCGATGGTCGACCTCAGCCGGACGAAGTGAAATTCCTTAAGGAGCGTTCGGCCGGTGTCACTGTGATGAATGATCTATCGGTCGTGGTGGCTCTGTTGGGCGACAAGAACGTTCGTTTCGCTTCAACGATCGACTCTGACGGACTGCCTCGGTACGACCTTACTCGTCCGGATGATCTTGGGCCTGCAGGAGGTCGAACTCCCTCCAGTGGTGGCAATCAATCACTCACCGAGTCTGGTGGTTGGACGATTACAACCAATGCGCCGGAGCCGTTCTCGCCCTATGGTCTGGGCGGTAAGTTTCGGGGTGAACCGCGCTGGAGCTATCCCAGCCCGTGGCCCGGTCTGCACGCCAGCCACGAGGCTGCGGTTCCCGATCAGCCCGGCATGGTTGTTGGTCACACACGATTGCTTGGCGGCTGGGTCAACGGGCAGGCGGGTCCGATGTTCTGCGTCAACGGCAACATGGGGAACATGTACCTCATCACTGCTGATGGCATGTTTGTGAGCACGTTGTTTCACGATATCCGCCTGAAGCCGAACTGGGCGGCACCCGTTGCTACGCGAAACATGGACGTGACGGATGTGTCACTGCACGACGAAAACTTCTGGCCGAGTATCACGCAAACTGCAGACGGCCGCGTCTTCCTGGTCGACGGTGCGCGCACGAGTCTCGTGCGCGTGGACGGGCTGGATACGCTGCGCCGTTTGCCGGAAAGCTCGTTGACGGTTACGCCCGATGATCTGCAGAGGGCTCGTGAATGGTTCGCGCGCGCCGAGTCGCGACGTCAGCAGCAGCGCGGTTCCGGAGTGCTCGCGGTGTCTCGTCGCAAGACCGCACCTCAAGTGGATGGCAAGCTCGACGACTGGCCAACAACCACCGAATGGGCCTTTATCGACCGTCGCGGCACGAAGGCAAATTTCAATAGTGACTCGCGACCGTACGAAGTGAGCGCCGCAGTCGCGTTCACCGATACGCATCTCTTTGCTGCCTGGCGCACGACGGAAAAGAATCTGTTGACCAACAGTGGTGAAACGCCGCTTGCGTTGTTCAAACACGGCGGCTGCCTGGACATCATGCTGGCTACCGATCCAGCAGCGGCACCCGACCGGGCGGCTCCTGTGGCCGGCGATCAGCGGCTGCTTGTGACCCAGGTGAAAGGTCAAACGCGCGCCTTGCTCTATCGTGCCAAGGTTTCAGGTACGAAGACGCCCGTAGCATTCAGCAGCCCGTGGCGGAGCTACTCGATTGATGTTGTTGAAGACATCAGTCAGCACGTCGCGTGCTCAACGGATGGGGCTGGCAACTATGAAATCGGGGTTGCGCTGCAAACCCTTTACTGGCAGCCGCAGCTCGGGAAAACCTACCGCGCGGACATCGGCGTGCTGCGAGGCTCCAACGGCCAGACGACCCAGCGCGTGTATTGGAGCAACAAAGCCACCGCCATCACCGCCGACGTTCCCAGCGAAGCCGAACTCACCCCTCGACTTTGGGGCCAGTGGAAGCTGATCGGCGAATGATTTTGTGTGCGTCGTTGCCGGTCTCCCGACCTCGCTACGGCGGGGGTTACACTCGCGGAATCACCTAGGTTCCACAGAATGTTCGGTAGGTACTCTCGTCAGACGGAGGTTGTCGATACGCAGCCGCGGCTGCTTCGGAACCAAGCTCGTAGGGCTTAGTCACTGCATCCAGCAGTCGCTGGAACACCGAGAGGTCGTCGTGGTCCTCCGCTGCCGCGAGTGCTTCCTCAACACGGTGGTTCCGGGGGATGACGGCCGGGTTGAGGGCCCTCATCGCCGTGCGGGCTGAGGAGTTCGGCCGCTCCTCTCTGCTGAGCCGGAGCTGCCACTGCGTGTGCCATGCCCGGAAGCTGGCGTCCTGGTACTGGTCTCCGGTTGGGTACTCAGCCTCCGATAGATCGCGGAAAGTGTTCGTGAAATCAGCCTCGTTTTCCTGCATCCAAGCCAGAAGCGACTCGGCTAATTCCTGGTCTCCAGCCTCAATCCTCTCAAGACCGAGCTTCGCCCTCATTCCTGCCAGCCAGTGTTGCTTGTGTAGAGCCGGGAATTCGTTGAGTGCCTCTGCCGCCAAAGCAACTGCCTGGTCCTGCTGAGGAGCCAAGAGGGGTAACAGTGATTCGGCGAATCGCGCCAGGTTCCACTGTGTAATGGCGGGTTGGTTGCCATAGCCGTAACGACCGCCGCTATCGATCGAACTGTAGACCGTGTCCGGATGGTAGGCATTCATGAATGCACACGGGCCATAGTCAATGGTTTCACCGGAGATCGCCATGTTGTCGGTGTTCATCACTCCGTGGATGAACCCAACGAGTTGCCACTGGGCAACGAGCTTTGCCTGCCGCTCCATGACCGCCCGAAAGAACTCCAGGTACCGATTCGGTAAGTTCACAAGTTCCGGATAGTGGCGGCCGATTGCATAATCTGCGAGCACTCGCAGGTTCGCTTCGTCCCGTCTGGCTATCAGGTACTCAAACGTCCCAAACCGAATGTGACTGGCCGCCACTCGAGTGAGGATTGCTCCCTTCTGCGCGGTCTGCCGATAGACCGGTTCGCCAGTCGCAACAACGGCCAGGCTGCGCGTGGTTGGTATACCCAGAGCGAACATGGCCTCGCTGATGATGTACTCACGGAGCATTGGGCCAAGAGCGGCCCGGCCATCGCCACGACGCGAAAACTGCGTCTGCCCGGCGCCCTTCAACTGAATGTCGACGAGTTGCCCGGACGGTAAACGATGCTCGCCCAGCAGAATCGCGCGGCCGTCACCAAGCATCGTGAAGTGGCCGTATTGATGCCCGGCATAAGCCTGTGCGATCGGCTTGGCACCACTCGGCAGATCCTGTCCCGCAAATAGCGATGCAATGGCGTCTGGTGACAATCCATTGAAGTCGAGGCCTAATTTTTGGGCCAGTTGATGATTCAGGATTACCAACCGAGGCGCTTTGACAGTGGCCGGTTTCGCAGCAGCGAAAAAGGCATCAGGCAACCGCGAGTAAGTGTTGTCGAACCGCCATCCAATCGAATTCTGCTCGGCCCCAGCCGCGTTCAAGTCTGCCATTCCGCTCCTCCGCTGACACCAGGAAGAACCTCAGTGTAACCCGCGAGTGAAAGCAAAGAGAGGCTGGAAGCAGCCTCGACTCAAACGGTTGACGTCGAACTGCAATTGCGAACATTAGGCCGTTGACGGAGCAGCAGTTCGTCGCCAACGTGTTCGAAGTCACTATGAGCAGACGTCGTGGCCGACTGGAGTTGGCTCGCACATTGCCAAACATAACTGTTCGGTCAGCTTACTATGATGACCTTGAAGCACTGGTGCCTGACGATCGTCTTTACCGCAATCACTCGGTTTGCCACCGCACAGCCGGTTGAAATTCCACGCCACCCAGATCGCACACTCGAAGCGAGTGCCTGCTTTCTCGGCTATCCGAACGCCATGCTCTTTCACACTGCGTTCCACGGCCAGAATACAACGCGCTATCTACTACTCAAATCGAGCCTTCGTTCTGAGGTTGTGGCGAAATGGTTAGACCTGAGCGAAGAACAAATCAAGAGAATTGAAAACCTCGCTCCGGCGAATACCCAAGGTGCTCGCGGAGTCGATCCCAACGACTCTGTGGATGAGCAGGTGGTCGATCGTGAATACTTTGCATTCCTGACGGAGTTGCAGATGAAGCGACTCGATGCGCTCGCCATCCGCTTCGATGGCCTTTCTGCTCTGACTCGACGCAGTCTCAAACGCGAACTTCAGATCAACGACGATTCGCACGCAGCGATCTGCAAGTTCGTGGCAAAAATGCGTAATGATATCGTTCTGCCTAGGTTTCGCGTGAACTTCGCCGCCACCTTGCCCAACGACCACGAGTATCGAGAAGTAGATTTTGCGGCCAGACTTCACGCTCACACGAATCTCTCAATACTCCAATTCTTGGGCGAAGATGAACGCAAACGACTTCACGCTTTTCTAGCGACGCACTCAAATAATGAGGCAATTATAGCAATCGAGAATCTGGCCCCACTTCCGCAAGGTTTATCGGCTCTGCATGAGTTACGCAAAAAGTAATGGGCCATCAATGCTGGGGCGACCGGTGTCTGAAGTCGCAAGAGTTCGGCTACATGTTATTTCGGCTTTGATCGACCACTGAGCCGCAGTTCGGAAGGCCGAGCTACCGCGAAGCTACTTCGTGTTCAGCTTGTTCTCGGCATCGGAACCGAGCCAGCGGGGGACTGGTGGCATCTTGCCAGCGTCTCGGCCACCGTAGTTGGCTGTGAAGTGGCCGCCAAAGGGATCGATCACCATGCGGCACTCGGTTTTTTCTGGTAGGGCGTTGATGGCTGTCAGCACCCCTTCAACAGGGCCGGTGAAGTCGAACAGAGCAAGATAGAACTTGACCGGTGCGTGGACGCGGTGAGCGAAGCACGGGGGATCGAAGTAACGAATTACTTCGGCCACTTGTTTGGGATCTGATCCTGCAGGCGCACGTGGGCCCCAGGTGGTGAGTCCCAGCACCGTCCAGTCGATTCGCATCATGGCGATGGTGTTACCGGTCACACTGGTAACGGGTCTCAACCCGGCCAGGACCAGCGACAAGCCACCGCCCTGGCTGCCTCCGCGCAGATGGACGTTGCCATTACACAGCCGATGCTTGCGAATAATGTCGTAGCAACGGACAAGGCAGGTATAGCTATATCGCAACATAGTGGTCTCACGCTTGGTGATGCCACTGGTCATGTAGTCAAAGTCGCTTTTCGCGGGGTAGTTCGTGATGTCGCCGCCATGCACTGCGGCAGCGATCCACAATTCGCCGTTGGCGGGTTGCGCCTGACCCGGTTGATAGACACTCACGGCTGGGCATTGGACTGTGGCATCGACTTGTTTGTCCGCCTTGGGTTCATAGAGCCACGCCCATGCCCAGCGGCCTTCCCATGCGCGGAACTTGGCGAGATAGACCTTACCGGCGGTTGTTTCCTTCTCCGGTAACTCGGTCAGCGTGAGGTCGAGCGGAACCTTTTCCAGCTCCGCGAGCGTCTGATCCCAGAACTCATCAAAGCCTTCGGGCGGCTTGACTGGTGCGACTTTCTGGGGCTGATACAGGAATCCGATTCGCTTGGCGTACAAATCTTTCTCGCCATCGCTGACGATGATGTTGCCGATGTAATGACCGGGCTCAGCGGGTTGAATCGCAAGGTCTAGTTTGAGTGCCGTTGCTCCCGCCTCAATGTTGAGCGGAACTTCAGCCGTTACCTTCTTGTCTTTGAAGACGTAGTTGTGGCCCTCGAATCGCAGCTTCCCTTTGAGCGACTGACCGTAGTAAGCGGCGATCTGCACAGGAAACACAATCGGTCGATTCTCCGGGAACAAGTGGTCCGGATTGGGCGAGGTGATCGACAACTCGACGGACCCTCCAACGTCAACCTTCGGATGGATCTTGATCTGTCGCAGGATCGGCTTAGACAGTTTCGACATCTCGGCGAATAACAGAAAATCGCCGCGCCGCGTTGTCTGGACGTTGGGGCGGACGTCGTTAAAGCTCGCAATCCAGAAGCTGTTCTGGAACTCGACGCCGGCTCCATTCTGCGCGATGAAGGTGTAGTTGCCCGGTTCCGGATTTCCCTTCCCGGGCCAGCCGAGATCTCCCTGCTGCAACGCATCGACCACTCGATGCAATTTGGGAGACATCCAGAAATCGAGATTGCCGTTGGGGTAGCCCTCGTTCAGAGCGTAGCTGGCTCCCTTGGGAAAACCTCCAAAGGCGACAGAGAAGGCAGACTCTTCAAACGTGTAAGTCAGAACCCAACCGTCACCTTGGGTCTTCAAAGCGTTGCCTTCGATCGTCACCGGTCCCGTCAGCAGGAACGTCGGAGTCCAACTGCGATGATGACTGGCAAAGACCGCCGGGACATCCACGACAGCTCCGTTGATGTTCAGCTTGCGTTCCTGCGCGAGAAATTCCTCGCCCGAAACGACCAGTGAAGTTATCGCGCCGGTGGCATCCAGCTTCGCCTGATAGGCGGCCGTCTTGACCTCGAAACCTTTTCCATCAGCGATCGGCGCAACGACAACTTCGGCCCGAACGATCACTGCGTTCAGCAGCAAAGAGAACAAGAGAACCACGCGGAGCGAAAGACAACGCATACGGACTCCTCGATGCTGTGCTTGTCGGTGAAACCTCTGCCGTGAACGAGCGAGAAGAGCGGGAACGGGATTGCCTGATTGACGACCACCCCGTTCCCGATTTCATGCCGCAGACGACACTACATGTTGATCTCGAACCCCTTGCGGCTTTCGCGGCCGAGGAACGAGTTCGCTTGAGCGTCGCCAACGATTTCTCGCTTAACTGGGTCCCACTTCACTTCGCGGCCCAGACGCATCGCGATGTTGGAAAGGTGGCAGATCTCCAGCATGCGGTTGTGTGACCAGACGTCCGAGATCGGTTGCTTCCGAGCCTTCATGCCTTCGATGAAGTTGGCCGTGTGGTTCGAGCTGACTTTGCCACCGTAGACCTTTTCGACCGCGCCTTCCGGCAGAGGCTTGTCCTTCAGGTCTTCCACTGGCTTGCCAGCGAGCTTTCCGCGGTTGACGAAGAACCGACCCTCTGTGCCTTCGAACAGAATGCCGTTGTCGCCTTCGCTGGTGATGATCAACTCGACGTTGTTAGGCATGTCGGCGCGAATCGTGAACTGCGTCGCCGCGTTGTATTGATCGCTGACCGTGGGATGGCCGTCCTTGTATTCCACCGGCAGTTTGTAATCGACCGGCGTGACCTTGCTCGGCCCCGTTTCTGTGGCACCGAGTGCCCAGCATGTGATGTCGACGTGGTGAGCTCCCCAGTCGGTGAGCTTGCCGCCGGAGTACTCGTGCCAGTTGCGGAACGAGTAGTGGCAGTTGCTGTAGAGCGGCACGCCACCGCCGTAGCCCTTACGCATTTCCGGCAGTTCCCGATAAGGAACCTTAGCTGCGGGGCCGAGCCAGAAGTCCCAATCAATGTGTCCAGGAGCTGCCACCGCTGGGATGACGGGCGAGGCTTCCATGCGGTCGATACCGCAGGTCACCTTCTTCACTGTGCCGATGCGACCGTCTCGGATGAGAGCGATCGCCTTCAAGAAGCGCTGATCGATCTCGGTGCGCTGCATCGTGCCGACCTGGAAGACTCGGCCGGTCTGCTTCACGATCTTCTCGATCAGCTTGCCTTCGTCGATCGTCAGCGTGAGCGGTTTCTCGCAGTAAACGTCTTTGCCCGCGAGCATCGCTTCGACTGCGATCTTCGTGTGCCAGTGGTCGGGGGTGGCGATCATCACCGCGTCGATGTCTTTGCGATCCAGAATCTTGCGGTAGTCCTTGTAAGCATCCGGCTTCTTGCCCTGAGCCTTCTCTACCTTGGCGACGTTTTCCGTCAGCACATTGGCGTCAACGTCAGCCAGAGCCGCGAAATTAGCGTTGCCGAACGACTTGCTGGTGATCGCCCAGCCTTGATTGCGCAGACCAATCGTCGCGAAGACCGGACGCTCGCTGGGTGTTTGATAGCCGAAGGCCCAGTTGGCTGACGGCAGGAAAATACTTGCCGTTCCCGCAGCGGCGACGCCTTGCAGGAACTGACGACGCGATGTTCGTTGAGCTGTTGTCATTTGAAGGTCTTTCCAAAGAAAACGCGTGGACCGCTGGCAGGCAGTTTATGGTTTACGGCTGCCTGAGGTGAGCTTGTCAGACGACTCGAAAGGCCGCGTTCAGCGGGCGCTGACAAAGAGCGATTTCAATCACCGACTCTTCGTGAATCCTAACTCAAGTTGTCAGTCGCTTGCAGTCTGTCCGCTGAACCCATGGACGTTTGCCTGCGGCGTCAGTGCCTAGCAGTGCCTAGAAGATTTGAGCCGCGCTGTTATTTTCGTAGCTCGTTGTCGCGGTGGACTCCGAAAACATTCGGCAAACAGGAGAGGTCCCGATGCTTCGTATTCTTGTTCTTGGTCTGCTGATGTCCGGAACCGTTTTGCTCGCGGATGAGCCGAATACTTATAAGCTCGCTGCCCCGGAGGGCTGGAGTGGAGAAACCATTTCGCTTCCGCCGCAATTCGCTCCGGACATGAAGCTGAAAGGCTCCGAGCACATCCGGTTCGCGCCCGGGATGATGAAGGCCTCTTCAGAGTCGTTCTTCAGTTACGCCTTTGTGTTCGAACTGCAGCCTAAGCCAGCCTTGACGGAAGCCGTCATCAAAGAGGAGTTCCTGACGTACTATAAGGGGCTGTGCAAGGCGGTTCTGAACGGAAAGGGCCCCGACGTTGATCCGTCTGAATTCAAGATTGAGCTGCAGCCAGTGAAGGCTGAAGGTCAGCGTGCCTCGGAAGAAAACAATGCAAAAACCCCGACACAGTATGTCGGAACCCTGAATTGGGTTGAGCCATTCGCTACGAAGAAGCCGCAGAAGCTGAACCTCGAAATCTGGACTTGGACCAGGAACGACCAGAATTACATTTTCGCATGCGTCTCCCCTCAAGCACGGGACGCGGGGATTTGGAAGCAGCTGCGAGAAATACGTGACAATTATTTGAAGAAGTAGCGTGCGCTGCCCTCAAGCTGTTTTGAAATCTCGATGAGGAAACTTCTGTGGCGTATCGATTTCTTCCGCTGCTCGTGATTGTGTCGTTGGCTTCCGTGTCACTCGCTGGCGAGATCTCAGCAGACCGTATCAAGTCCGCGGTTGCCCAACTGGCCAGCGACAGGCTGGAAGGTCGCGAGCCGGGGACCAATGGCGAGATCCTCACGACGGAGTACATCGCCGACGAGTTCGAAAAGGCTGGTTTGAAGGCGATTGGAGATCGTGGTTCGTACCTTCAGCCGGTGCCGCTGGTGCGTGTCATCACGAGTCCGAGGTCGACGCTTCAGGCTGTGAAGCTTGGCACTGTGCTCGACATTGCCTGTGAGGATGGCTTCGCAGGCGTGAGTCAGACGCAAACTGGAGCCGAAGAATTTGATGCCGAGGCCATCTTCGTCGGGCACGGCATCACCGCTCCGGAATACGGTTGGGAGGATTATCAAAAGGCGGACATAAAGGGCAAAGTTGTCGTCCTCTTCACGAATGAGCCGCCGTCGAGCGATCCCCAGTTCTTCGGCGGTACCGCTCTGACTTACTACGGGCGCTGGTCTTACAAGTATGAGGAGGCGGCGCGGCGAGGTGCGAAGGCTTGCTTCATCATCCATACGAATGAGACCGCGGGTTATCCGTATTCGGTCGTGCGGCGGCTCGAAAGTGCGCAGCTCAAACGAGAACCCGATCAACCTGTGCTCGCTTTTGCGGGCTGGCTTTCAAGGGCAGCAGGTGACGAGCTGCTAGCGCTGTCCGGCCGCACCGTCGAAGGCGCTTTGAAAGAAGCGGACGCCAAAGGGTTCAAACCGTATTCCCTCGGCGTAAACCTGAAAGGCAGCATGCCGACGCGCGTTGAGAACTTCGTCAGCAACAACGTGGCCGGTTTGGTGGAGGGCAGTGATCCGCAGTTGAAGTCTGAGGCCATCGTCTTCACGGCGCACTGGGATCATCTGGGTATCGGTCGTCCGGTGCTCGGTGATGCGATTTATAACGGAGCGGCGGATAATGCCACCGGCTGTGGACTTCTGCTGGAATTGGCACGAGCATGGTCGACTCAGTCACCGAAGCCTAAGCGCTCGGCGATTTTTCTTTCCGTGACAGCGGAGGAGAAAGGGCTGCTCGGTTCCAGGTACTACGCGCGAAATCCGCTCGTTCCACTGAGCAAGACCGCACTCAATCTGAACGTCGACATGATCCTGCCGCTGGGTGTGCCGGAATCTGTTGTTGTTACAGGCGCCAATCGAACGACGGTCTGGCCGACGGTTCAGGCGGCAGCGGCGAAGAATCATCTTGAGATTGAAATCGACCAGAGGGCGCATCTGGGAATCTTCTATCGCTCCGACCATTTCTCGATGGCACGGGCTGGAATTCCGGCATTCTCCGTTGCCTCCGGAATGAAGATCACAGGCAAGGCTAGTGACTTCGCCCGCAACGCTCACAAGGATTTCAACGATAGGGCCTACCACTCGCCGCAGGATGAATTCCAGCCGAACTGGGATTTCTCCGGCTTCGTGAAGCTGGCCGAGTTCATGCTGGACGTCGCTCGCGAGGTTGCGAACGCCGACCGGTTGCCGACGTGGAACATTGGCGATGAGTTCCGGGCCGCACGTGACAAGCAACAAGCGAAGTAGAAGCTCATCGCGATGATGCGCAGATGGCTTGAGCTGACCTGCTTTGCGACTGATCGGCCGAGGCTTACGATGGTTGTGAACCTGCTGGCAACGCAGCGGCAATCATTCGCAATCCCTATGAAAAGGAACCATCAGATGCGGCGACTCGTTTCAGCGTGGGCGTTGGTACTGGGACTCGGAACTGCGGTATGCGGTAACGCCGCCTATTCCGCCGATGAGTATGCGTATGACGGAGTGCACTCTTCCGTCAGCTTCAAGGCGCGGCATCTCGATATCAGTTGGATTCATGGTCGATTCAACGAGGTCGAAGGGAAGTTCTCGCTGGACCGGGAAGATCCGACGAAATCAACGTTTGCCCTGACGATCAAAGCCGACAGCGTTGATACGGCCAACAAGGCTCGCGACGAACATCTGCGGCAGCCGGACTACTTCGACACCAAGCAGTTTCCGACCATCGAATTCAAAAGCAAGAGCGTGAAAGTCATCAAAGACGGCTTTGAAGTCACCGGCGACTTCACGATGCACGGCACGACCAAGAAGGTCACACTGAAACTGATGGGCGGGAAAGAGCACGAGTTCAAGAATGGCGTCAAACGCGTCGCGTTTTCGACGGAACTGTCCCTCAAACGCAGCGACTTCGGCTTTGACAAGAACGCCATCGGACCGATCGGGGATGAGGCGCTGATCATCATTGATTGCGAAGGCATGCGGAAATAGCCGATGCCCGACCCGGTGCTGTATCTCAAGTCCATGGGCGTTGCGGCCATCGTCAGTGCGATCGTGGTACTGGCGATGGCGATGCTGCGGCGAACGGTGAGTAGCACGCGGCTTACTTCCGCTTGCGTTCTGGCGATGGGACTGGGGCTCGCGCTGGGGTGCAACGTCTTGGAGATGCGATGGACCTGGCCACCCGTGAAGGGGCTTGATCGTCTTTTGATGATCGTCATTCCGATGGCTCTCGGCATCGAATTGATTGCAGGGCTGGAAAAACTGCCGCAGTGGGTAGCGTGGTTCTTGCGATTGAGCCTTGCCGCAGTTGCTCCGAGGATTCTCTTGCATGGCTCTGTGTTCTTGACTGGGTCTGGCAGCGATTGGACGCTTTGGGATGGTGGTGTCGCTGTACTGATCTGTGGTGCGTTATTGGCATTTACCTGGGGACTACTTGGCTGGTTGTCTCGGCGTTCGGGGGGAATCTCGATTCCCTTCGCTCTGAGCCTGACGACTCAGTGCGCTGGCCTGACCGTCATGCTGGCTGGTTATCTCAAGGGAGGCGCAACGGCGTTTCCGCTGGCTGCGACCATCATCTCGACGGCGATCGCGACTAAGCTGGTCACGATGCGCTCTGGAACCTCCGAGAAACTCGGCTTAGCCGCGATCATCGGAGTCGGAGTGATCGGCTTGTTCGGCGTGTTGATGATCGGTCGGTTCTTTGGTCGACTCTCAACCGGTAGCGCAGTAGTGCTGATGCTGGCTCCTGTGCTGTGTTGGGCGACCGAGTTGTCGTTCCTGCGACGTCGAAAACCGTGGATGGTGGGCTCGCTCCGCTTGGGGCTGGTTGCGATTCCGCTGGTGGTGGTCCTCGCTGTCGCGAAACGTGACTTTGATCGAGACATGGCGCCATTACTGGGAGAAATACCGACGCGCGATGGCGTTGTTGATACCCTGATTCGAAGGAACCTCTGACGATGGAACGCCGAATACTGGGACGCACCGGGCTGGCCGTCACGCAGCTCGGTTATGGCAGCATGGGGTTGCGCGGGCCGCTGACTTGGGGCGTGCGAGTGGTGAGCGATCAGGACGCGGACCGGTTTCTCAACGCGGTGTTGGATGCGGGTATCAACTTCATCGACACGTCGCCGGACTATGGGGTCAGTGAGGAACGGATCGGCCGCTACATAGGCTCACGCCGTGGTGAGTTCTATCTCGCTACCAAATGCGGATGCGTCTACACGCAACGGGAAGATCACCTCGAACTCGATCACGTCTGGAAGCCCGACGTGATTCAGAGAAATCTGGAAACAAGCCTGCAGCGGCTGCGTACCGACTATGTGGACGTATTGCAGTTTCATGGCGGCGACGCCGAAACGTTGCAACGCGAAGGGCTGATCGATGTCGTCACAAAGCTCCGGGATCAGGGTTTGGTCCGATTCATCGGCGTTTCAAGCTCATTGCCGCATTTGCCTGCTCTGATCGACCTGGGTGTGTTCGACACGTTCCAGATTCCGTACTCGTGCCTGGCGCCGCAGCATCATGATCTGATCTGCCGCGCCGCTGAATCGGGAGCTGGAATTATTCTCAGAGGCGGCATCGCACAAGGTGGCCCGGATGCCGAAATTCAGCGACCAGCACTCAATGAGATCTGGGACAAAGCCCGCCTCGACGAGCTGCGCCCGGACGGCATGTCGCGTGCAGAATTCATCCTGCGATACACACTCGCGAATTCGTACTGCCACACCGCAATCATCGGCACCTGCAATCTCGCCCATCTGGCCGAGAACCTGGCGGCAGCCAATCGCGGGCCGTTGCCGCAGGAACTTGTTTCAGAGATCTCCGCGCGAGTTGACGGAGTTCTCACCGCGCAACCGGGGAACTAAGCGAAGAATAGTACTGTGCCACGTCATCAATCTGCTGCTGGTTCAATCCGGCTGAAACTCGCAGCATGAGATGGGAATAGGCAGTTCCTCCACGCTGGTGTTGCTGGAATAGAGTGAGCTGCAGAGTGAGATACTCGGCGTACTGGCCGGCGAGCAGTGGGTAGTTGCGGTTGCGAGGCGTCTCGCCGGGGCCGTGGCAGTCGACGCAGGCGGGGACATCTTTGTCGGGGATGCCTTCGTGCGCGATGGTTTGACCGCGCTCGATGGCCGATGTGGTTCGATCTCGCGCTGCGGCGGGCGATGCTGGTTTTTGCTGCTCGTAATACTGTGCCAGTTGCTGGATTCGTTCGGAACTTATTCCCGCGGCGATCGGTTCCATGATCCCGCTGTGGCGGTCCCCGCGAGCATAGGCTTTCAGGGACTCCGCCGTGTACTCGGCGCGCTGGCCCGCGATTCGGGGAAAGGCGGCAAGTTCTCGTCCGTTGCCGCCGAGCCCATGACAAGGTGCGCAGCTCTCAACCACGATGGTCGACGTACCTGGTTCCAAGGCTGTCAGCGACTCGTGCTGTTGGGTGGTTCGCGACGCGCCCTTCACCAACTGCTGATACTCCTCGGCATCCAACTCCGGAAATGCCAGCAGAAACGCGACGACCGCCCATACCTCGTCGTCACGTTGCTGCGCTGGCCAGGCGGGCATGCCTGTGAACTTGATACCGTGCTTGACCATGTAAAACAGCTCTTCCGGCTTCCACCGAGTGACCGTGTCCGGAAGGTAGGGAGGCACAGGTTCCATGCTGTGCGCGATTCTCGGATGGTGCAGTTCAGGGCTGCCATGACACGGTCGACAACCGATTTCATAGTGTCCGGCGCCCTTTAGAATGAGCGATCGATCGTCCAGCGGCGGAGCTTTTAAACCGAGAGTGTGGGTTGCGACTGATCGCTCCTTCGAGAATTGCAGGAACCAGCGCGTGATCGCCCAGTGTCCCGAACTGGCCTTGATGGGAATCACGCCGGAAGCCGCGACGAGTACACCTACGATACCGAGCGCCACGCAGAATACTGTAATTGGTAGTATCCAGTGTCTCAGAAGCGATCGCGCATCGCCGCTTCCCTCAGCGCTGGCTACTTTGAACCAGTTACGGATCATGGTTCTTCTCCTGCGTTCAGCGAGGTGCGCTGTACTAAGCTCTGTGTCAGCCACAGTCCGCCGGCGAGGTACGAGATACCTCCGACGAGCAGCATGATGGCGCCTCCGAGATGCTGGTCATCAAGCGGCGTAAAGGCTGAATGGTGATGGGCATGATAGAAGAGCGGGCGCGGCGCGAGTGCCAACAACGCCCCCAGCAGCGTCATATGCATGGATGTCAGCAGTAAGCCGATCACTCCCGCGGCACGACGTGATCCGGCGTACGCGGAATCTCCGCCGAAGGCTGATAACCACATCATCAAGCCAGTCAGCAGGAATGTGGCTTGTTCTGTGATCAATCCCGGCGTGGTATGACGCGCTGCATGATGCAGCGCGGGGGCATGCCAGGCCCAGACTGCGATCAGTTCGATGATCGATGCCGGAATCGGAGCAAACAACGTCGGTGTATGACGCACCGGGTCGAACCTTGATCCCGCGATTCCGAACGCCAACAGCGGAGCTGCAACCGCGACCACGCCCATATGCATCGTCATATGGGCCCAGAACGTGTGCTGTCCCAGTTGCGGCAATGGCGCAATCCACACCGCGACAAGTGAAAGCAGTCCAGAGATCAACAGGCACGACCGCATCAGTAACACTCTCCAAAGAAAAGGGCGACCAGCGAAACAAACAGCACCGCCACTCCGCTCAAAGCCGATAGCAGCAATGTGGCAAAGCCGAGAAAGCGGTGACGGTCTTCGGGGGTATCAGCGTTGTGCGGGAGCTCTGCATCACCGAAGCGATGTCGCCCACAGCCAATCCAACCGACTATCCCGATTCCGGTGAGTGCCACTACGGAATAGACCACGATCGCCAGGCGAACCGCTGTGAGTGAACCGCCGAGTCCGGCGAACTTCTCGCACCAGATAGCGGCGCTGGCATAACACAGCACGAAGTGCGCAGCCCAGATCGAGGGCGAAGCCGTTAACAGCCAAAGACTCTGATGTTGTTCGGCAGTCTGTGACATGTCAGTCCACCAACGGAAATCCAGCGATGACGGCGACGGTGATGCCGGCCGTCAGCGCTGTGAAGTGCCAGTAAAGGGTCACGTTGACGATTTCGACGTCGCGTCGAGCCGTCATTTGCCCGGCCAATTTCCTGGCCAGACAGTAGAGTTGCATAATGATACCCACCGCAACATGACACACCGTCCACAGCACCAGCACCCAGACCGTTGCCGGGTATACATGAGACTTGGGATCCAGTCCGGTGAGCCACGGTCCCGCAACAAGGGCCGCGGAACCGGCTGCCGCGAGTACTATTGATGTCAACAACCCGGTATAGAATGCCGCAGAATTGCCGCTTCGATTCCAGCGGCGAGCGAAGACGGTCAGCGCCCAAGCTGCGAGTAGCATTCCGCCCCCGAGTGTCGGCCAGAAGACACCGGGACCGGGCGATGGCTGCGGGGGGAAGTCGTCGTGAATGGTCCAGAAGAAAAAGTACCCGAAGACGAGTGATATAAATGCGGTCAAATCGGCGAGCATCGTAATAAAGACGGACCACCAACTGATCGACGCCGGACCAGAAACGTAGATTGGCAACGTCAGTCCGAGCCCGACATACTTCTCGTCTTTTTCTGGCGTGCGCGCGGTACCTGTCCACAGCCAGTAGCAGAACACGGCGACTGCCAGCAGCAGGCTTGAGACTGCCGGCCACCACCAGTGATATGTTCCCAGTATGAAAAACCCGCCAAGTGAGAAGGCCGCGATCATCGGGATGAACGACGAGCCAGGCAGCCGCGCACATTGCTGAGGTACCGCGTCGATGACTGACGTGACCAACGTCTCACGTAAACCTTCTTCGGCGTCGGGTAAATAGAATCGACCTTCATCGACGTCACGCTGCAGGTTCGGTTGATCCCACAACGGATAGCAACTGTCGATCTCCGGAATCGACCGCATGCCCCAAGGTTTGCCAGGCATCTCCTGCAGCCATTCCAAAGTTCCCGCTCCCCACGGATTCATTTCCGAATAGGGTTGTTTTTGTTTCAGGCGAATCACGTCCCAGACGACAACGGCGATTCCCGCCGCGAGAATGAATGCGCCCACTGTGGAGATCAGATTGAGTGTGTTGAGACCCGCATCGGCTGGATAAGTGAAGACTCGTCGCGGCATGCCGCGCAAGCCCGCAAGGTGCATCGGCATGAAGGTGATGTTAAAGCCGATGAAGGTCAGCCAGAACGCGATCTTTCCCAGACGGTCCGACAGCTTCTTGCCGTCGAACAAGGGGTAGAAGTAATACAGTCCAGCCAGCATCGGAAAGATCACGCCGCCGATCATGACATAGTGCAGATGGCCGACGATAAAGAACGAGTCGTGCGCCTGAAAATCGAAGGGTACCAGTGCGACCATGACGCCGGTCAGGCCGCCGAGCACGAAGATCATCAAGCTGCCGAGCGCGAAGAGCATTGGCACCGAGCGTACAACTCGGCCTGCCGCCAGCGTGGCGATGAAACAGAAGATCTGCACTCCCGTCGGGATTGCGACCGCCTGCGAAGCCGCTGAGAACAATCCCAAAGAAATGCCCGGCAGACCTGTGGTAAACATGTGATGGACCCACAGACCGAAGCTCAGGAACCCGGTGCCAACCGCCGAGAGCACCACCCAGCCATAGCCCACAATCGGTGTCCGCGAGAACGTGGGCACGATCATCGCAATCAGGGCTACTGACGGCAGGAAAACGACATAGACCTCGGGGTGTCCGAAGAGCCAGAACAAATGCTGCCACAGCAGAGGATCACCGCCGCCGGCGGGATCGAAGAACGGCCATCCAAAGGCCCGCTCGATTTCCAGAAGCATGCTACCTGTGATCAGCGGCGGAAATGCAAAGAGCATCATCGACGCTGCCACCAGCACGTACCACGCATAAAGCGGTATCAGATTGATTCGCATTCCCGGCGGGCGGCACTTCAGGGTTCCGACGATCATCTCCACCGCCGCCGCGATTGCCGCGACTTCAATGAACGAGAAGCCCAGTAGCCAGATATCTGCGCCGATGTCTGTTTGGTACTTGGAAGTTAGTGGCGGGTACATGAACCACCCGCCGCGAGGAGCCGCATCGAAAAAGATCGCTCCGCACAGAAATATTCCGCCGAGCAGGTAGCACCAGAAACCAAATGCAGAGAGTCGCGGAAATGGCAGATCTCGCGCACCCAGCATTTGAGGCAGTAACAGCACCGCGATTGCCTCGAAGATCGGGATCGCGAACAGAAACATCATTACGGAGCCATGCACCGTAAATGCCTGATTATAGACCTCGGCAGACAGGAAATCGTTATCCGGTACAGCGAGTTGGATTCGCATTAATAATGCCAGCACACCGGCGAAGAGAAAAAACACAAATGCGGTGGCCGTGTACCAGACTCCGATATCTGAATTGTTGACCGACGACCAATATCGCCAGCCGCCGGGAGTCTCCCAGATTTTCAGCAGACGTTCCTCCTGAGCACGTTGAACCTCCTTTGGTGGCGCCTCTGCGAGCGGTTGCGCGTCTCGTTTTCCGGCCTCGTGAGCTTCTCGGTGTTCGCTCATTTCAGGCCCTTCAGATAGACGGCCATCGCATTCACGTCGTCGGAACGCAGCATGTCGAATTTCGGCATGTAGGCACCGGGCTTGATCTTGTCCGAGTCGGCAATCCACCGGCGCAGATGAGCTGAATCGTTGGGCCATGATGCGGCTGCAATGCTCAGGCGACTGCCCAAGTGAGTGAGATCAGGGCCAACGACACCGGCTGCGTTCGTCCCGCGCACGGTGTGACAGGCGCCGCAGCCGTTCGCGAGAAACTGCTTCTCACCACGTTGGGCGAGCGGGTTATCGGGAGGGGCGGCTGGCGTCGCCTGATGTGCCAACCAGCGGTTGAACTCTTCCTTTTCTTCGACCACGACGTCGAACTTCATCAGTGCGTGCGAGGTTCCACAGTATTCAGCACAGACTCCACGAAACAGGCCGGTCTTAGTCGGGGTCACGGCCAAACGTGTCGTTCTGCCAGGTATCAGGTCCATCTTTCCGGCCAGCGACGGAATCCAGAACGAGTGGATGACGTTGTCGCTTTCCAGAAGAAACTGCACCGGTTCTCCGACCGGCAGATGAATTTCGTTCGCCAAGATAATTGGCTGTCCCTCGGCGGGCTCGTAGCGAACGCGCCACCACCACATTTCCCCCGAGACAACGACTTTCAGGCTACCGGAGGGGGCGGGGGCAACGAGTCCGGGGAGTGCGCTCAATCCAAACACCAGCAGGATCGATAAGACGACCGTTGGCAAAATCGCCCCGCAGCCGACGATGATGAAAGCTTCTCGCCGTCGGTTGAACGATTCGGGGTGAGTTCGGACGCTGTGCCAGGTCAGTGCCATCACGCCGAGCCAAACCACAGTCGTGCCAGCAACCATCCACCAAAAGAGATTCTCGATACCAGCGGCCTCAACACCGGCCGGATTCAAGGCTGATTGAATACGACTGTGCCCATCAGGCAATAAAGCTACCGCGCTGCCGGGCAAGGCTACCTCTGCACGCTTCGCCCCCGAATCCCGTTGGCTTGGCGGCTCAATCCCTCGACACAGTTCGCGCAGATGATGAGTCATGGCCTTGATTGCCTGCGTGTCGCCCGGTTTTCTATTGCCTGAACGCGGATTCGGATTCAGAGCTACGCAAATGGGGGGCCACGAGATCAGCCGCGGTTCGATTCCTCAAAGAGCATCCCTATTGGTCGTCTGGCCTTCTAGCTACTGCAGGCACATGGTGCGTCATGCAACACGCAACGCCCTCTGCCTCGGTTGCGACCACAATTGGGTCGTACGCTCACTAATGCTATGAGCGATTCTGACGTAATCCGCAGATGCGGACTTTGGCGCGATTCAGGCATGGTGGAAGCCATCAGATGCGGATACACTAAGTTTGATTGCTTCAGATTTGTGAAGTGATCGATCTGGTCGGAAGCAAGCGAGTAACGCAATCCTTCACGGGATTCGTTTTCCGGCCAAGCGGGAATCTGGCAGACACGGACACATCTGCTCCTGTGCTTTGATGGCACTGGCTTCCGCACATTTCTGCTGCCGACCATCGGTTGTGTTAACCGCTCTGGAAAAGCCGCCGGCGTCATAACGGACGCAAGGGATTCTGAGACTTTCTTGTTTGTCCAGAATTACGGTCAGAGCGGCAAATGCGACTGCCAGAATGATGCCTGTGGACCCCCTCCGCGGTCCCGACAGCATGCTCAAGCGTCTCGCAGTCTCTGGGATGATGTTTTCTGCTGGTGCCGGAGTCTCGGGAACTGCCAGTCACAGGTGTCTCGCACCCGACTTTTGCACCGTCAGATACTCTTTGCATAAGGAGGATCGAACCTATCGCACGTAACCAAAATACATTCGCCAAACGTCAGCGCGAGATGGAAAAAAAAGAAAAGGCCGAAGCCAAACAGGTGCGGCGCAATCAGAGGAAAGAAGCCGCTCCTGAATCGGGTGCTTCGCAATCTCAAGGTGGCGCGCCGATCGAGGCGAGTCCAATTGAGCATGACGCTGATAAATGAAATTCACGTCGTCAACTTGACGACAGATACCCTGTGCGTGGTCGGAGTTGAGTGAGTGTTTCACACGCAGATGGCCGCACAACTGTTTTGAGAGAACCGGATAGAAGAATGGCTGAAGGCACGATCAAAAGAATTACGGACAAAGGTTTTGGGTTCATCGAAGACGGCACCGGGAAGGACATGTTCTTCCACAGTTCCTGTCTCGAAGGCGTGGGCTACGACCAACTGCGAGAAGGCCAGCGCGTCTCGTACGAAGTTGGCCAGGGGCCGAAGGGTCCGCGCGCAGAGAAGGTAAGGATCATCTGATCCTTCTGTGCTCTGCAACCAGAGAGTGTTACGCAGCACCGGGTGTCGGACAGGCCCCCGGTGTTTCTATTACCCAGCATGGCAACGATCGCCAGTTGCTCGTCGCCTGACTTATGGGAAGAACTCCTGATGGAGCATAAGAAACCAGTTCCACTGTTCACACGCTCGAAGCGCGCGGCTTGTCCTGTTTGTGGACAGACCAGCTATTCGCTGGGAGGGATGCATCCGCAGTGTGCGATCAAGCAGGCGGATAGAAAACGTCTTAAGGGGATCACAACACCCTGTGACGCACCTTCCGTAGCCCAGACGGTCATCCCCGTCGCACTTCAGAAAAGCTGTCCTGAGTGCAAGGCGTTACTTCACGTGCGTGAGAAGGCATGTGCTTGTGGGCATACATTCGTTGGTGAGTAGATCTCGTGCCCAGGCTGATGGCCGCGCTGGCGCTTGCAGTGTTTATCCTTCACCGCCAATGTCGAGCCCAAACGAATTGTCGGGATCAATGTGGTCGACGAGGTCATCGTCGGGCCGGCTCCCCGGATACGCGTTCTTCACGGTATCAAAGAGAGCTTTCGCGCCTTCGAAGTCGATGATCCCATTCGCCAGCATTCCACACTGGATGAATCCAATCCAGCGATGGAGTCGGACGTCCGGCCAGCCCTCAGCGTTCTGGATGATGCGCTCCGACATCCATAAGAGATGCCGAGGATGAAGAACCTGCGGCAAGTCAGGTTTGAGATCGGCTGAGTCGTGAATTCTGGCTCTGCATTGTTCGGCCATCGCTGTAATGAGTGGAGCGGAGTCGTTCATGTCCATTCTCTCGTTTTGAATGTGTGGCGATGGGCAGTTTGAAGCGTTCAATTTCTACTGCGAAAAAAGTGCTTTGCTGCTGAGGTCCTCGGTGGCGGCCAGATCGGCGGCTCGGGCCGAGTTCAAACCGCCGCAGATCCCCGGTTCCTTCAGAAAGTGCTCAGCGACGAGTTCGGCGATGAACTCGTTGGCGGTGGGATTTGGGTGCTGGCAGTCGGGAAGAAGTTCACTCAGGAATCGTTCATCTGCGAGCCTTGAGAAGAGGTCAATGAAAGGCAGCTCTGAGCTGGCGGCAAATGACCGTGCCGCATCGGCGTAGCTTCGCAGGAGTGCGGAGCACCTGGCGTCTGCGCGTGGCGGCGGACTCGCGATGATGGGAATCGCTCCATTGAGCACGCATTGACTGACAAGGGTCTCAAGTGCTTCGCGAAAATCCTCAGTAGAGGTGGTCGAGTTCGCGCCAGCGGGAACGGCGTCGTTTGCGCCCAGAAGAATCAGCACGTAGTCCGCGTTATGGCGGCCCACCATTCGCTCGAAGCGACGCACCGCGTAACTCATGTAGACGCCATGCAGGGCGCTGACGATCAGTTCGACATCAATGCCCTCACGATCCAGCAGCCTTTTCAAATAGCTGGGGTAAGTCGTTTGGGGCGTCACTCCGGTTTCTCGGCACCCGACAGTAATTGAGTCACCCAGCAGCACGATGCGCGGCTTATTCATCACTCTGAAGTGCTCCGAACATGGCCAGTGCACTCTGTCGGTTTGCATTGGTGGAGCCATCATGCTGGGCTCCTTCGGGGCGTGCCTGGGCTTCGTTAATCGTCAGCGATCTGCCGCCCATCACGGTGTGCGACAGATGAGCAATCGCATCCTCGGCGTCTTCCATCGACGGCATTGTCACGAAGGCGAAACCGCGAGGTTTATTTGACCCCTGTTCTGTTTTGATTTGCACGGAGGAAACTCTGCCGTGGCGCTCGAACAGAAATCGGACTTCCGATTCCGTCGCTGTGTGCGGCAGATTTCCCACAAAGATTCTTGTCATCAGTTTCTCTTAATTTTCTTGTCTAGTTTTGGATCGATTAGCGGCTGATTTGCTGCAGGCGAAGCCGCGCACCGCGTTTGGTCTCCGGCGCATCAAGCGTTCGTCCGGAAAGCTGTCTGACAACTGCAGGTGCCATCAGCAGCACTGGGCTGCCATCAATCACGTGGTCTTGCGCTCTCTGAATGCCTCGATGGCACTTCACTCGTCCACCGTCGTGAACGAGCCGAACGACCTTGATATCCGGTCGCGTGGACTGCAGTTCTGAAAGGCGCGCCCAGGCGGCATCGGTGATCTTCAGCATTTCGGTTCTCCATAAGCATTGAGGGGGCTGATTCGTGCGGTGAAATCGCGGCGTTTGGTGCGTCGGGCGGCGAATTGCCGAACATAACCCTTGCAGGTTGTTAACAGCAGCGTGAGCGTGCTTCTCGAAACCGGGCTGGCATTTCCAGAAATCCGAAGTCTCTTGAAGGTCCATTCAGGGCACGTTTTCAGCGAAATACGACGCAGTCCAACGGAGCGCGAACGCGATTCGTCTCGACTCCGACCGCCACGAAGTGGACGGTTCGGCAGACATTGCCGGGACGTGCCGTCAGACAACTCGACGCAGCAGTTGAAGAAGAAAAAGAGCAGGCGTCTGACCGATCACCAGCATCCCGAAGCGGTGAATGAATTCATGCCGGCGGAAGGCTGGAACCGACCGAATTGCTTGCAAATCAGCAACAAATCGGTGCGGGAAGGAAGACGTCAACAAAAGACGCAGCATGTCAGGCTTAAGCCGATGGGGAAAACTGAAGCCTTAAACCAGTTCTAAGGCCAGCCCGCCGACTGTCGATGAGAGAGCAAAGGACTCGCTTTTTCGAGTCGCGATAGTCTCAAAGACTCAGACTGAACAGCACATTGCACAGCGCTAATTGCGCTTCAACTCGCTTAAGTGTACTCGATCATCGTCACTTACGCTGCGCGGATCTACCAGAATTAGTGTCAAAGTTCTGTCTCCGGTCGTAAAGCATGCGACTAGCTACGTTTGGGCTACGCTCTTTTTTCTCCCGCACACCCATGCCAGCTTGGAGTCGGAGACACAAGATTTCCAACGGCGTTGTGTCAGCCCGACTCGATCGCGGAGTGAATTGGTGCTGTGGGTTGCGAAAACGACCGGCGACGAGATTTGGAAGTTCCAGCCACTTTGTCGTGGCAGTTACGTCGTCGCCAGTACCAACTCCTCCGCGTTATTGGGCGGACGAAGTCCATCTGTTCTGTCGGCGAAATAGAGTTGGGCAAGCGTAGAGGCTGACACGTGCTGAGCTGCCTTGAATCCGGTTTCGTGAACCAGAGCCAGCATTTCGGCTGGTGTGAAGAAGCTGATGAAGGGTGTTCCGCTGGCTCGTGCCCCTTCGATTGCACGCTCAATTCCAGGACGCACTTCGGGGTCTGCCAGTTCGACCGGCAAGAGGAACGAGATAACGAGCGTCGAGCCCGGCGCAAGCGATGCAACCTGGCGCAGCATGGCCGTGATCGCGTCTCTGGTGAGGTACATGCTGACGCCGGTGGATGCTACGACTGCCGGCTGCTTGCTGTCGAAGCCGGTTTCCATCAGTCGATGCCACCACGAGTCACCCGCCTCGAAGTCGACCGGCACGAGTCGCAGCCACTGCGGAATGCCAAAGCCGAGTTCGATCAGCCGCTGTCGCTTCCAGGCTTGAGGGCCGGGCTGATCGACCTCGAAGACAGTCAGGCGAGACGCGGTTTCTGGCCTGCGCTGGGCGAAGGTGTCGAGCCCTGCGCCGAGAATTACGTACTGGCCGACGCCGCGAGCAACTTGCTCCTCGACCAGGTCTTCAATGAATCGCGCGCGAGCCAGGATCGAGGCTCGGAAAGGCATTGTGAAGGGACTCATATCCGGGCGGTTGCGCCAGCCAGCATCAGGGGCAGCCAGCTTCAAACCAATATCATCATCCAGTACGTGCGGCGGCTGATCGACTTCCAGGTGCAGTGCCCGCCAGAGAGCGACTCGCACCGCGGTGTTGTCAGGTGCTGCAATCGGCTTCTTCTCGACGTTCATGTTTTCTGGTCTCGGTTAGCTGCTCGCTGGCCCAGTCGTCGTGCTCGGCGCCTGTTCGATTCACGCGGGTGGCTGCAAGAGGCGCGACTCGTCGCGGCGAACTTTCTTGGATCGATCTGCCGAGTTGAAGCGGCTTGGAATAGAATCCGGTCAGTATGCTCTATTCCTCATACATTCCATCGCCGCCAGTGAGCGACTTCGTCGACTGCTTCTGGCTGTGCGCTGATAAGCCGCTGCATACCAGGGAACGGATCCTTCCGAGCGGAACCTTCGAACTGGTCATCAATCTCGATGCTGATGAAGTGCGAGTTGTCGATCTCGGGCGGCCGGGAGGATTCAACCGTTTCTCCGGGGCGGTTGTCTCTGGTACTTATGCCGGCCCGTTCGTGATTGATCCATCGCAGCACGAGCTGATGATGGGAGTTCACTTTAAACCCGGCGGGGCGTTTCCGTTATTTGGTGCGGTTGTCGGTGAACTGGCAAATACGCACATTGCTTTAGACAACCTTTGGGGGCGATCTGCTGGCGTGATTCGCGAGCGACTTTGTGCGGCTCATACGAACGCGGAACGTTTCCTCTTGATGGAGAACATCCTCAGCTCTCGGCTGCTGACTTCTCCGCGACATCATGCTGCAGTTTCGATGGCCCTCGACTTGCTTGTGCGAAGCGGAACTCAAGCATCGGTTCAGAACGTCGCCCGGCAGATTGGTCTCAGCCAGCGCCGGTTCATTCAAGTGTTTACCGAGCAAGTGGGTCTTACTCCCAAGTTGTTCTCGCGCATTCTCCGCTTTCAGCAGGCGCGTCGGCTCGCGGGACAGAACTCCAGACCTGATTGGGCGGATCTGGCGTTGTCCTGCGGGTACTTTGATCAATCGCATCTGATCCGGGACTTTGGGCAATTCTCAGGAATGAGTCCCGCCCACTATCTCCGGCGCCAGAGCGACCGGGTGATGCACAATCATGTTCCGATAGGGGAGTAGGTCAATTTCCTCCAATACGGGGCTGATGCTCGAGTTATCTTCACCCCGGCGAGCCTGCGAGATCGAAGGCTGACAGGCTAACGACCGCGTCAGTTGATCGTGATTCAGTTACCGGGTTCAAGCCGCTGACCGCCCCATCGCCTTGATACGACGAACGGGTGCGCGGAACGACTAAGACAAAAGGACGACAAGCTCATGTCTACCGTCAGCATTCGTTACATGATTGACGACGTACCCGCCGCCATCGCGTTTTATACCACGCACCTTGGCTTTGCTCTCAGCGAAGATGCCAGCCCCGCATTTGCTGCCGTCACGCGCGACGGCGTGCGTCTTCTACTCAGCGGGAAGGCGAGTTCCGGTCGCCGTCCGATGCAGGATGGTCGCGAGCCCGTTCCCGGCGGATGGAACCGCATCCATATTCAAGTGGACGATCTGGCCGCCGAAGTTCAGCGTCTCCGTGCCGCGGGCCTCGTTTTCCGCAACGACATCATCACCGGAC
>JAKFWA010000113.1 GCA_021732995.1 Planctomycetaceae bacterium
GGCTGGGGGTGAGGGGCAACGATCGTCAGTTGGGGCTGAAGACTCACACCATCCCAGTCGAGAAATCAGTGACCGCGAACTTGAGCAGAGGTTCGTTCAAAGCCCCTCACCCCCGACCCCTCTCCCCGGCAATACCGGGGCGAGGGGAGATGGTCGCGATGAGATGAGTCGATGGGCGGTTTTGGTTCGTTTGCGACGGGATCGCGGGTGGCTGCCTGATAACAAAAACAGCCCGACTCAAGTGAGTCGGGCTGAGTGAAGCACAGATTGTCTTCGTCGCGTGACGCCTTAGTAGACCATCAGGTCGACGATGCGTCCGGGAATCAGACGCACGCGCTTCACAGCCAGCGTGCCGTGATTCTTCTCGAAGATCTTCGTGATTGGCGGACGGCCCATGACGTACTCGACGGTCTGAATCTCTTCGACCAGCTCCAGGCGCACGTCGTAGATGTGCGGCACGGTTGGCAGAAGTGGTTCGGACTCGAAGTGCCAGATGCCATCATCGCCGGAGAAGCCTTCGAGTGGCTCAAAGTTGTTGTAGATGTCGCGGGTGATGATCTTGATCTTGATGCGTGGGTCGATGCCGTGACGGATCGAATCCACAATCTCGACATCCATCATGCCGCAACGCGGGTGCTTGTCGTGCGGTACCATGCGTGACTGTCGCAGGTAGGTCTTGCCCAGCGTGCCTGGTGGCGGGACGTTTGGATTGCTTGGCTGCGGACTGACCAGCATGTGAGACGGGACAGACGCGGCCTGGGCTGTCACCGCCTGAGGACCAACACCCGGCACACCGGCATAGGGAACAGCTCCCGGAACGAGTCCGTACGGAGCCATGAGTTGCGGTTGAGCGAGGACTTGCGGCTGGCCGAACACCATCCCCTGTGGCAACGGCTGACCGAACACGGTCCCAGCCGGAGCTTGCGGGTTGACGAACGCCCCACCTGCTTGAGGAGCTGCCGCCGCCGGAAGAGCGGTTTCGGCCGCTGGTGGTGGCGGAGCGGGCACTGCGGCCTTGGCGTCAGCGACGGTTGGAGCTGGAACAACTCCCGAAGCTGCCTTCTTGCCTGGCTGCGGCGCGGGTGTTGTGGCCTGCTGTTGAATGATGGTTTGAGTCGCGGGCACCGTGTAAGCAGCTCCGCCCGGGTATTGAATGACCGTCATGCGTGGAGCATTGGCGCCAGGAACTCCCGGTTGCGTCGCCACTGGGGCCGCGACCGTGTTGGGAGTGGCCGCCCTCGGCTGAGCAACTGGAACCTGAGGCACAACGGGCTGAGGAACCGCAACCGGTTGCGGCACAACCACAGGGGCCTGAAAAGCAAATTGCGGGGCGACGAATCCTTGCGGCACAGATGGCTGCATCACTGGAGCCGCCTGTTGTGGCACGAAGTAACCTTGTGCGAGCGGATATGGCGGAGCGACCGCGTATTGCTGGCCCGCCGCGAAGGGCTGAGCTGCCACGGCCGGTTGCGCGACTGGTATCTGCGGCGCGACGCCGGGTTGACCTTGAGCGGCCTGGGCTGCCTGAGCCTGTTGAGCCAGCATCATCTGCTGCACCAGCGCCGCTTGCTGAGCGAGCAGCGCTTGTTGATACAGCAGTGCCTGATTCGGGTCTTGAGCCAGCGGAATGCCCGCGGCGGCTGCAGCAGGAGCTTGAGCTGGCAGCGGTCCTTGAGTGTACGGTCCGGCCGCGAAGTTGGGTTGAGAGTTCGGCGCTGGCAACGGAACGACCGGCACAGTGCCGATCGGGCGGCGCCACTTCGGCGTCGGTTCTGGAGGCTCAGCCGCAACCGGCTGAGGAGCTGCCATCGCCTGCATGGGCACGAATCCTTGAGCTGGCATCATCGGGGCGCCGAAGCCGTAGCCCGGTCCGTAGACATCGGGTCCACCCATCCAGCGAGCACCATAAGACCCGCCCGAGGAGCCACCCGAAGATCCGCCGCTCGAACCGCCGGAGGAGCCTCCGCTACTGCCGCCGGAAGATCCACCACTGGAACCTCCACTGCTCCCGCCGGAAGAACCATAGAAGGGGCTGCGGGCATAGCCACCGGATGAACCGCCTGAGGAGCCTCCCGACGATCCGCCGGAAGAGCCACCTGAGGAACCACCACTCGATCCGCCAGAAGAGCCGCCGCTGGAACCTCCCGAAGATCCCCCGGAAGAACCGCCCGACGATCCGTGATTCTTCTTGAAGAGACCAAACAGATCGAACGCGTGAACAGGTTCAGGCACGCTGACGAGGACCGCGCTGGTCAGGGCAGCAAGGACTGCGAGTTTGCGACAGCGAATGACCATAATGATCCACTCTCAAGTTCTGACCCGCGTGTTCGCGTCTCGGCGCGAGCAGTTGTCGCTCACAAACTGTGAGTTCCCAGCGGGTGGGGTTATGCGCGAAAGTCGTGAGAACAGCTCAACGAACTCCGTCCGAAACTAGCATGATTCAGAGTCACGAAATGCAGGCACTTTCCGGTCGCGAGCGATTTCCATAACTTGTCGCCGTGTGCCACCAATTACGCGGCAAGCAATGCTTATCCTGACTCATCCGCAGGAACCGCGAACGCGCTCAGGTACCATCTGAACCACCTCACGCGTTCTTCAAGCACGAGTGTCTGGATGAGTTATTCCGATTGGATCGCAGTTCATGATTTTTCTGATCGCCGCGTGTTTTGGGTCTGCCTTCATTGTGTCGATTGTGGCCACGCGGCTGATGCGTACGCTCTCGCCGAAAGTCGGGCTCATCGATCAACCAGCCGCCCGCAAAGTTCACAAAGAGCCGACTCCGCTGGGCGGTGGCATCGGAATCTGGTTGGGCGTCGTTATTCCCGTCGCGATCGCTCACGGGTTGATCTGGTGGCTATCTCAACAGACGACCGTGCCGGACTGGTTCCCGCGCGAGATGGTGCCTCACCTGTCCGGTGCCACCGAACGCATCGGGCTGCTGTGGGCGATCATTGGTGGCGGCACGCTGCTGTCGATCATGGGGCTGGTGGACGACCTGAAGGATCTTCCGTGGCAACCGCGACTCGCCGTGCAGTTCCTGGTTGCGATCGGTCTGAGCTGCGGAGGCGTGCATGCCACCGTCTTCGCTCCGTGGCCGTGGCTGGGCTACGTGATCTCAGTCGGCTGGATGCTGGTGCTGATTAACTCGTTCAACTTTCTCGACAACATGGACGGGCTCAGCGGCGGCATCGCGCTGGTGTCGTCGATGGTCTTTGCCATCATCATGCTGACGTGTCTGTCCGAGCCGCGCTGGTTCGTCGCGGCGGCGCTGTTGATTCTGGCAGGCTCCGTCACCGGCTTCCTGTGGTGGAACTGGTCGCCCGCCAGCATCTTCATGGGAGACACCGGCAGTTATTTCATTGGGCTGTTCATGTCGTCCATGACGATCGTCGGCACGTTCTATGAGGAAAACCCGGCTGCCGGACGTCACACGATCCTCGCGCCGCTGTGCGTGCTGGCCGTGCCGCTCTACGACTTCGCCAGCGTGATCCTGATCCGGCTCATCCAGAAGCGCAGCCCCTTCAAGCCTGACAAGAGCCACTTCTCACACCGTCTGGTCGAACTGGGTTTGAAGCCTCGCAATGCCGTGCTGACGGTGCATCTGGCGACCCTCACCACTGGCCTGGGAGCGATCCTGCTGTACCAGGTTCACACCTGGAACGCGGCCGCTGTGGTCATCGGCTTGATCCTCTGCGTTCTGTTGATCGTCGCCGTGCTCGAAACCGCAGGCCGCAGTTCGTAATTCACGCGTCGGTGCAGTGCACGCTCTCCACCATTCCGCTCAGCGTGACTACCATTCACGCGGCCAAACGCCTCAAGAACCGCCGTAACCGCATCTGACAAGCCGGCACGCACCAGCAGCTTGAGGCACCTCCCGAATAACATTCTGAAACGACTTTACCCGCCCGTGCTTTCCGTCGCCGAACAACTGGATCGCTGGTTTCCGCCAGACCAAAGCCTCGCCCAGACGCCGTCTCTGGACGAGGCTTTGGCCTATTGCCGCACACTAGCGACGACGCACTACGAGAACTTCCCGATCGCCTCGTTCCTGTTACCGAAGCGACTGCATCAGCACTTCTACAACGTCTACGCGTTCTGCCGCTGGGCAGACGATCTCGGCGACGAACTGGGCGACCGGCAACGATCCCTACGAGCGTTACGCTGGTGGCGTGAGGAACTGCAGGCGTGCTTTGCCGGAACAGCGCGGCATCCGGTGTTCGTGGCGCTCCGCACCACCATTCAGCAGTTTGGGATCCCCATCCAACCGTTTGACGATCTGATCTCGGCTTTCGAGCAGGATCAGACGGTTACGGAGTACGCCAACTTTGCTGACCTGCGTGATTACTGCCGCCGCAGTGCCGACCCGGTTGGCCGGATCGTGCTGTACCTCTGCGGCCAATTCAACGAGCAGCACGCGGCCTGGTCAGATTCCATCTGCACCGGCCTGCAACTGGCCAACTTCTGGCAAGATGTCGCCCGGGATCTGAAGATCCCCCGCATCTATCTGCCGAGTGACGATTGTCAGCAGTTCGGATACTCGCACGCCGAACTGCGAGCCGGAGTATCAAGCTCAGCATTCCTGGAGCTGATGCGTTTTGAAGTCACCCGAGCGAGAGAGTTCCTGCAGTCCGGCCTGCCGCTCATCGAACGCTTGCCCGGACGCATTCAAGTCGACATCGACCTCTTCGCCCGCGGCGGCCTGTGCATCCTCGATCGCATCGAAGGGATCGGCTATCGAGTGCTCGAGCAACGCCCTGTTGTGCGCAAGAGCGACGTGCTGAAGTTGTTGGTTGCGTCGCTCGGCCGCGCGCTGAAACGCAAGCTGATGTAAGCAGCGCTGAGCCTGGCGAGAACGCTTCGCGGCATCGGAAGCAGTAAAGATTCCGTGTCTGAAGAACTCACGCGAAGGCGCGGAGCCGCGAAGAACTGAAATGAGAAAGTCCGATGGACCGCCTCCAAGTGCATTTCTTCGCGGCTCCGCGCCTTCGCGTGAAACTGGAGACCTTCGGTCGCCAGGTTGTGGCTCGGTCAGGAAAAGGGAACCGGCCACAACGTTGGTGAGAACAAACTAAGACAGCCCGAACGCTTTCTGCATTTGCTTGCGGACGGTGGTCAGGCGGTCGAGGCCGCCGCCGCCGACTTCGGCAGTGGTCCATCCGGTGAAGCCGATTTCATCCATGCCCTTCTGGACTTCGCCCCAGGGCAGGTCGTCTTCTTCCGAGGTGATGTCAACGAACTTGTTCTTGGCTCGACTGAAGCCTTTGACGTCCAGCTTCACGGCGCGGCGACCGAAGGCATTCAACCAGGCGCGCGGTTGGCCATACTTCCAGTGATTGCCGATGTCGTAGTACATGCCGACCCAGTTGCTGTTGAAACTGTCGACGAACTTCACGAAGCGATCGGCAGACTGCTCAGGCGGGGCGTCGTGGTCGTAGTGCATCTGATTCCAGACATTCTCAAAGAGAATCTGCTGGCCCAGCGATGCCGCGAGCGGGATCAGTTTTTTGATTTCCTGCCGGGCTCGTTCGTCGATTTCCTCAGCCGGTCCGTCGCTGCCGCGGCCGACGACGATCAGTACCGCGCTCCCGCCGGCCGCGTGAGACAGTCGCAGGCAATGCTCAATGTTCTTGCGGCCTGTGTTCCGTTCTTCTTCCTTCGCGCTCGTCAGTCGCTGTCCCCAGTGAGCGTGATTGATGGCGTTGTGCACGAAGACGCCGGATTCCTTCACGGCATCGCGGGCCTGTTCGATGGTGAAGGCTCCGGCTTCATCAAAATCGACACCATCGAAGCCGGCCTGAGCGGCGAGTTTGAGGCGTTCGACGAGCGTCAGGTCTTTGCCTTCGGCCTTCTTGGCAATCATGGTCAGTTTGCACGACAGCAGAATGCGTTTACCGGTCGGCGGAACGACGATCGACGACGCGGGCTTGTCTTGAGCCTGAGCGGGTGACAGCGAAGTCGCTGCAGCCGCGATGGTGCCTGCGGCGAGGAATGAGCGACGGCTGATTGCGGCCGAAACGTCTTGAGGCTGAGTGTCTGGCACTTGAGATCTCCCTGCGGGATGCCCGCTGTATCACAACGACGAATGACGATCCCCAACCGGGAAGTCGCCGCCAACTCTGCGGAAGCCGATGCCCCGTTGATTCGCACAGACCACATTGAGTCGCGCAACATCTCGTGAACCGGTACGAGCAGCCTCCGTGGTGGCTCTGAGTGAATGCCCTGCTGCGACTCCACTCGAACCCCCGCCGGTTTCGATACTTGAACTGCCTACAGGGGTCAACCAACGAGCATGCCGTCACGTCGGCGATGTAGAGCTGGATGAGATTCAATCGATTCACGTTACAAAGGCGAAAAGAGGAGACTGGAGTGCCCGAGTACTCCAGTCTCACTCCGAATCCCGCTTGCGGCGGGACTCTGATGCGCACCTTGAGTTGTTCACCGGCCTGGCAAGCCGATTTGGCGTGACGAAGAATATGTACTTCTGAATCGGCGTTTCTCGCTGTGCGTACTACCGCCATTCGTGTGGTCTGACGGCATATTCTCCCTGATGACTCCCGGAATCGACGGGTGATCACAGCCAATGGCATCGACCCGCCAACTCTGGTGTGACCCGCAGCCACTCCAACTGTGTTTCAGCGCAAACCTGACGGAGCGATTTGCCTCACGCTGATCGTCAGTGCGAGCACTTTGGCACACTCTTGACGATGCCCCTGTTGCGATCGGGTGTCATTTCCGAGTGCAGGCGCGGCACATCACCACCGTGCTGTCACACTACAGCGAGTTCGTCGTCGCTATAGTCTCGTCGCGTTTGAGATTGACCCCACGGAACTCGATGGAGACGACGATGGATGAGAATCGGCGCGAATGGATGTTGCGATCCGCGACCCAATTGGCCGCTCTGGGCGCGGGAGCGGCGGCGGCGAATGTTGCTCAAGCTCAACCCGCCACACCGCAGGCACCCCAACCGGGAACGCCTCCTGATGGAAAGTCATGGCGCGTGGGTGTGATCTCTTCACGGATCAGAGGCAAGCCGCAGCGAATCAACGGGCACACGTGGCACTTCGCGCAGTACTTGCATCCGACCATCGAGATGAAGACGGCTCAGAAATATCTCGATCCCGGCAATCAAAAGTACTTTGAAGCCATCGTCCGCAACCCGGCGTGCAACTTCGGCGTCCTGCCGTTTCCGGATACTCGCATCACGCACTACTACGAAGCTGACCCGGAGATCGCCAAGCTCTTTGCGGAAGCCTTTCCCGGCGTGCAGGTCTCGACATCTCTGGAGAAGATGGCTGAAGAAGTGGACGCCATCTGGCTGGGTGATGCGTCCGGTTTTGGCGAAGACCATTTTGATTTGATCGCTCCCGGACTGACGAAAGGCTTACCGACGTTTTGCGATAAGCCCATCGGCGAAACGGTGGCTGGCACGCGGAAGATTCTGGAGTTCGCGCGGCAGCACAAAGCTCCGCTGATGTCGGCCAGCATCTTCCGCTATGAATGGGGAGTCGAGGAAGTTCGACGCATTCAAGCTCGCGGCGACATGGGCGAGATCCAGTATGTCATCGCGAGCATGGCTGGTGGCTACTCGCCGCAAGGCTGGTTCGTTTACGGGCAACATCCATGCTGGTCCGTCGTCACGTTGCTGGGAGCGGGCGTCGAAGCGGTGAGCCTCTACGCTCGCGGGTCTTCAGCACACGGCTTCGTGGTCTATCCTGATCGACCGCCAGCCGAGATCTGGTATGGCCGCCCTGATCTGGTGGGCAACTACAACGAAACCAGCGTGCATTTCCAGAAGGGCGTGTATCGGTACTCACCGGCCATCGAAGGCAATTTCCTGTTTGGACATCACTACGAGATGTTCAACATGGCTCGCGCGTTCCGCGAGATGATCCGCACGCGGGTCGAACCGGTGCCGCATCAGGAGATCCTGGAAGTGACCGCGATGATCTACGCGGGTGCGAAATCACTGGAAGAGAAGAGCCGCCTGGTCTCATTGGCTGAGGTCATGGCTTAAACTCGTCCATCAAAGAGAGTGGCGGTCGATACGGCATGTCATCAGCACCCGCGTCGACCACCACACGAATCTTGCGACCTGAACTCCATAGGTCGCATCGGTCCCGTCAGTCCCATTCCCAACGGCCGCGGCCCTGCCACCGCCGTTACTTCTTCCGCAGCACCAGCACGATATCTTCGGTTTCGCTGCCGATCTCGATTTCGTCTTCCAGGTTGTAGGCGAAGTCATGCACGGCGGCGGTTTCCAGTTCCGGCACCTTGGCCAACAGACTCTTGAGCTGCTTGACGTTGTAGGTGCGGTAGATCATCTCGTCTTCAATCTCGATGTGTTTGGTTGGCGTGTAGACGTTGATCTTCAGACCGAGGTACTCAGCTCGCTTGGGTTTATCGATGCCCTTCGACCACATGTAGGTGTTGACGCCCAGGTTTCCGCGTCGGGCGCTCCACGATTCGTCTTCCAGACGTTCGCCTTCCGTGGGAATCAGGTGCAGACCCAGTAAGTAGATGCCGCCCTTGTTCAGTGATTCTGCCACGCATTTCAGGTGGCCTACGGCCTGCACTTCCGTCAGCAGATGCCGGAACGTGTTGATCATGTTGAACGCGGCGTCGACCTTCTTCTTCAACTTGAAATCGGACATGTCGCCGACTTCCGTAGTTTCTGGAAAGCCCTTCCGCTTGAGCCGGTCGTTGCAGAACTTCACGGCGCGCGAGTTCAGGTCGTTGCCTGAAACGGCGTAGCCCGCTTCGGCCAGCTTGATGAGCAGGCGGCCGGTGCCGCAGGCAGGTTCAAAGACACTCTTCACGGACCGCTTGGCGTACTGCTTAAAGCAGCCCAGCAGGAAGTCGTACTCAGCCTTCCAATCAGAACCGAAGATCAAGTCGTAGTAGGAAGGATAGTCGTAAAGGTCGCCTTTGATTTTTTCCGTCATGTTCCCGAACCGCTCCTGAATTTGAATCTGCCAGCCACCACGCTGGCTTCGTGCGGCGAAGGCTACAGGCTGATGAACTCAGAAGACACTGAGCGAATTTTCTGTAACGGTGTCGAGGGCGCGTCTCCAGCCGACAACTTGGTGACGACGATTCACCGCAGAGGATTGACTTCGCCCAGCTGTGCGGTGTCATTTGCTGGACCAGACCGAAAGAATGAGTACGACGACGAGCCCGCCACATCAGACCAAGAGGACTTCATGCCCAGCAGCAAGCCATCCAACCTGCAGGAACTGCGCGACAGTGGTTGGGTTTCCAAAACCGTGAAGAGCGAACTGAGCGACAACTTTCTGAAGGCTCTGGCCTCTGGTGAAGAACTCTTCCCCGGCATTGTGGGCTACGACAACACGGTCATTCCTGAGATCAACATCGCCCTGATCGCAGGACACGACATGCTGTTCCTCGGCGAAAAAGGTCAGGGCAAGAGCCGCCTGATGCGCACGCTATCAAGATTCCTCGACGCCGAGATCCCTTACGTCGATATCCCGGCGGCGCCGTTTCACGAGGATCCGTATCACCCCATCAGCCGAGTCTGCCGCGAGTTTGTTGCACAGCATGCGCCGGCCGAAGTGCCGATCGGCTGGTGGAAGCGTGAGGATCGGTACGTCGAACGTCTGGCGCCGGGCACGAAGTTCGCAGACATCATTGGTGAGATCGATCCCGCGAAACTGGCCGGCGGCACCAGTATGTCAGCGGAAGAAGCATTACACTTCGGCCTGATCCCGCGACTGCATCGCGGTATCTTTGCGATGAACGAACTGCCCGAACTCGATGAACTCGTGCAGGTCGGCATGTTCAACATCCTCGAAGAACGCGACGTCCAGATTCGCGGCTATCCCGTGCGATTCGATATCGACGTGATGATTCTCTTCTCGGCCAATCCTGCGACCTACAACCGCAGTGGCAAGGTCATTCCGCAGTTGAAGGACCGCATCGGCTCCGTGATTCATACGCACTATCCGCAGGAACGCGATCTCGGCATCGAGATCCTCGAACAGGAAGCCAACATCGAGTTGGGTGGCCCGTTCCCGGTGACGGTGCCGCGCTTCATGAAAGAGATCATCGAGCAGGTCAGCATCGCGGCTCGCAAATCAAAGTACATCGATCATCAGTCGGGAGTGAGTGCGCGATTCAGCATTGCGAACTATCGCACGATGGTGGCCAGTGCGCGGCAGCGTGGAGCACGTCTGGGCGAACGTCCGGCCGTGCCGCGTATCAGCGACCTCGGGCACTTGTACTCGTCCGGACTGGGCAAGCTGGAGCTGGATCTGATGGGCAGCCATCAGATGAGCGAACGCCAGATCCTCGACGCACTGCTCGCCGACGCGATTCGCACTGTTTTTGAAGAGTACGTGGATCAGCACGGACTCGAAGAGATTTCGCAGATCTTCGGTCAAGGCGTGCGCATCGAAGTCGGCGACATGCTGCCATCGGCGCAGTATTCCGACCGGCTGAAACGCGTGCCGCCCGCCTGGGACAAAGCTTTTGAAGTGAACACATCCAGCGATGCCGCTGTCAGAGCTTCGTGCGTCGAATTCGTCCTCGCCGGCCTCCACGCCACCGACCGCATTTCCCGAGCGCAGTCGCATGGACAGATTCGCTATGAACTCTGACGGTCACGTTCTGGGAACTGGATATGGAATTCACCGGCGAATTCGAAACTCACATCACGGTCACGTTCAGTGACAATGCGCGGATTGATGAATTGCGTCGCTGGGGGGCGGAACATGGCTTGAAGTGTCTGCACATCTTGTTGAGTCACGGTAACCAGGCGTCGCAGCCGATGCTGACTCGCCGAAGTTGCGGAACTCTTCCTGAGCAGTTGCAAGCAGCCACAACTCTGTGCGATGACCTTGCCAGCGATGGATTTGTTGTGGCGCGACTGAAGATCGAAGCGTCGCCAGCGAACGATGATGTCCCGCAAACGGATCGACAGGCCCAGCAATGCTCCTCGAACCAGTATTTTGAACATCATGTGAAGTTGCGTTGTCGGGATGCTGAACTGGAGACTCTTCGCCTGTTGGGGACAGTTCATCAGGCACATCTCTCCCGGAACGCTCTGCGTTCCTGCAGCCCTGATTGGTCAGAGCGATTTCTCACTCAGCGCTGTTTTGGCGTTGGCCTGGAAACGGCGACGCAACAAATCCAAGCGCTGGTTGCGGAGCTAGCTTCGCTCAACGTGGAAGTGCTCGAAGTCGAGAACGAGTTCGTTGTGTACGACAGTAACTTGGCGATCGACTCCGGCTGGGCCGAAATCCATGAGGTGATCCGATGATGCAATTCTGGAATTGGTTGTGGGGCAGAGCGGCGGATTACCCCAAGACGTTTCAGCAGTTTGCGGCGGATAAGCGATTGGATCGCTCTAAGGTCTTCGATCCGGCCCTACAACATTACAGCAGTGCTTTCCGTAACGGGGAACCTGTGTTTCACCACGCAGACGTGGCTGAGACCTGGCTTAGAGCCCGTCGGATCGCGATGGATCACCTGCTCGGACTGATTGCGCGATCGGGCTATGGTCCAGATCTCGTCCTGCGCGGAAGTCGAGTTTTGAAAGAGTGGTTTGGCGCGAGTGCCCGAGAGCCAGGAGATCTCGATTGGGTCGTTCGTTCCAACAGCATGAAGCCGTCAGACCCTTGGTGGACGAACTTCGTTGACGCGTTGCAGCGGATGCTTCGCGATCAGGAATCGGCCGGCAACGTTCAACTGCTGGGGAATCGGATCGCGCTGGACCATATCTGGAACTACGACCGTCTGCCCGGTCGACGCATCGTGGTGCCTTGGACGACTGACAACTCGCTGCAGGGCTCCATTCAAATGGACTTTGCCTTTGAAGAGGACTTGTGGGTTGACCCCATCACCACCTCGATCAAGTCACCCAGCGGACAATCGTTCGATTTGGCGGCCGCTTCCAAGGAACTGTCCCTGGCCTGGAAAATCCTGTGGCTGGAAACTGATTCCTATCCACAGGGCAAAGACCTCTATGACGCTGTGTTGCTGGCCGAGGATGTCGTCGTGCCCTTCGAGCTTCTGGAACGCGTCCTGCGCGATGGAGATGCACGACAGGAGCTGACGGCCGCCATGGCCATGAGTTGGAACGTCGAATGGGATGACTTCAAACGCGAATACCCGTGGGTTGAAGGCGATTGCGAGAAGTGGAAAGAACGTCTCTGGAAAGCGCTGATACCAACCTTTCAGACTGCAGTGCCCGATGGATCTGGGACATGATGCAGGACAACACCGTTCTCAGTTTGCCAGTGATTGAGGCCTGCAATCAGGTACGAACTCAGCTTGGACTCAACCATGATCAATAACTTAAGCACGCTGGGTGGGGTGATACACACCTACCAGAAATACGATCCTCAGAACTTTCCGAATCCTTCGCAGCCGATGCCGGATCTGGTGTCTCCGGCGTTTGAACACATGCTGGAGTTCGGGGATCTCAGCGAACTGTCGCCGGAAGAACTGGCGCGGGCGGTGAAGCTGGACATCAAGCAGATCGCGGGCCTCGGCCCCAGTCTGGATTCGTTGCGACGCACTCTGGAAGAACGGAAGCGGAAGATTCTGCAGACGTGGGAAACGAAGACAGTCGGCAAGGATGCCCGTCGCGAGTTTCAGAAGCTGGCGAATAACACTCATCCGCCCGAAGAACTGGATGCGGCTTACAAGAAGGCCGTGGCCGAGGAACAGATTCGCGATCTGGAGCGGCTGTGGTATCGAGCGGGCAGCGAACGTTCGCGGTTCGCGCGGCAACTGCTGCAACTCGTCAGTCGGCTCGGCGACAAGTATCAGATCGACGAGCTGGCTTCGAAGTATGAGTTCACTGGCCGCAAGCCGCTGACGATCGAAGAGGGTCTCGCGGTCAAAGAAGAACTGGAGATGATCGACCGCCTGCTGAAGCAGTTGGAAGACGCCGCGAAGAACGCGCAGATCGCGATCGTCGACCTCGAAGAACTGTCTCAGTTCGCGGACCCCGAACAGTTGGAAGAGTTCGCTCAACTGCAGCGGCAAGTTGAAGAACTGGTGCGACAGATGGCCGAACAGCAGGGGCTCGAAAAAGGGCGTCGAGGCTATCAGCTCACGCCGCAGGCTTATCGGTTGTTTCAAGGCAAGCTGCTCGAACAGATCTTCAGCCAGTTGCAGGCATCGCGCAGCGGGCGGCATCAGGGACCAGTTGTCGGCGAAGGCGCAGTCGAACTGCCCAGCACAAAGCCGTATGAGTTCGGCGACTCGGTCACACAGATGGATATTCCGCAGTCGCTGATCAACGCGATGCTGCGCACGGCGGGTGATGCAACTCACCCACGATTGTCACTGAAGTCGGAAGACATCGTCATTCATCGCACGCGCAACAATCCGAAGTGTGCGACCGCCGTGCTGATGGATATGAGCGGTTCCATGCGCTACGGCGGCCAGTACATCAACGTGAAGCGGATGGGACTGGCGCTCGACGGGCTGATCCGCAAGGAGTACCCCGGTGACTTCCTGCAGTTCATCGAGATGTATTCCATCGCGAAGCCGAGGCACTTCAGCGAACTCACCAGCCTGTTGCCGAAGCCGGTCACGATTTACGACCCGGTGGTGCGGCTGCGAGCCGACATGAGTCGTCAGGACATCAGCGAAGAACACATCCCGCCGCACTTTACGAACATCCAGCACGCGCTGCAGTTGGCCCGCCAGTTTCTGACGACGCAGGACACACCAAATCGTCAGATTATTTTGATTACTGACGGATTGCCGACTGCACATTTCGAGGGACAGCATCTCTATCTCTTATATCCCTCGGACCCGGCCACCGAAGCCGCCACGATGCGCGAAGCGCTACTCTGCAAACGCGAAGGCATCGTGATCAACCTGTTCCTGCTGCAAAGCCACTCGCAGTCACACGAGGATATTCAGTTCGCTCACCGCCTCGCTGAATCAACGCAGGGCCGAGTCTTCTTCGTCGCCGGCAAGGACCTCGACCGCTTCGTCGTGTGGGACTATGTGAATCGCCGTAAATCGATCGTGAGTTAGGCATCCAACCGTGGCCGAGGCGTCTCGCCTCGGCTGCATAGCACACGTAGGGTGGGACAAGCGATCGTTATTCATTGGTGGGCCTGCGCATTCGACACAAGTTGGACTCGACGCTCATCTCCGCAGGCAACAGGGCTCGATCGCGCCGGCCCACCAGCCACGGCATCGAATGCTGGTCCCACCCTACCCCGTCCGTCATGCAAGCTTGGGAAGTTGGAAGGCCGAAGCTACAGAACCGGACGGACGTGAGACGCGTCCGCCACGACTCATTTGGTGCCAGCCAGCATCTTCTCGGTGCGATCGAGGAACTCGGTGTGCTGCTTGACGACGGTTTCCCAGTTCGGACGTTGCTTGGTTTTTATGTAGTCGAGTGTCTTCCGTAGCCGCTTACGGAATTCATCGAAGCTCACTCGTTCGCTGAGTTCGCCAGGACCTGTATCACTACGGCTTCCGTGAATCTTCATGTCGACTGGCACCAGAATCCATTTCTTAGATGTGATGATCAAAGGAGGCGATCCGTGAAGCGTCCAGCGGGTCGGCCTATCGATGTAGAACAGAACCAAGTCCCCAGGATCCTCGCGACTTAGACCGGGTACGTAGCTGTAGTGCGATTTGAGTTCTGGATAATTGGCGAGTTCCTTCACCGCTGCGACTGACGCGACGCGATCTCCGTCAACATTTGGAAAGTCGCGCGTCGAGTGTTTCTCCTGCCAATTCTGAATCACACCATAGAGCTGCTTGTGGCAAATCGGATTGCCCGTCCGGTCGAGAAATGGGATCGAGGTGACCGCAAAGAAGGTTGCCGCCACAGCCACTCCCGCCAGCGCACCGGCAACCAACAACCAGCGATCCCTGATACGGCTCTTCGACAGCGTGTCCATTGGCGTCGGCCCTCGCACTGCGTGGTCATTTGCACCATTGAACCGCAGTATTGACGGCTCTGCCAGTGCCTTTCGATGACGAAATCAGGATTCAGGGCATCAGGCGCTCGCGACAACAGGTGCAGAGGTCTCACGGCGTTTCTGAAGAGACGCCTTCGCCGAATCTGCCATCGTGACTAATGCAGCTCCCATCATGATGGCGTCTTTGACGACCAGCCGCCCTGCTCCACTGAGATAGGGAAAACCATGCTGCGCGTCGCCCAGAGCAGGCACCCAGCACTCGGGGGTCGTGATGAGGAACGACAGCGTGACGAACGACATGACGAAGACCAGAAAGCTGCCGACCGTCGCGACTTGGGGCAGCCACGGATGGACGCCCAGCATCAATCCATAGAGCACGATCACGGTGCCCAGACCGTACGCGAAGCGATAGGTCCCGTTCTGCTCATGCCAGGTTCGATTCTCGGTTACGAACGCCCCCTCGGGATTGCGGTGGGCCTTGTAGTTGCCGGGATCGGACAGCAGGAAGCTCATGAACGGGCTGTTCGCGACGAACGGGATGATGCCGTCAGCCTCGTAGCGGAAGGCTTTCAAGCCACCGATCCACAGCAGAACCACAATCAGTCCGATGCGTGTGACGGCAATACCCACGCGATCCATGCGGGCGGCCAATTCAAAGAGTTTTTGCAGCGTCATTGCAGAGTCTCCCATGCGTTCGGTGTTTCTGATCCCGGTTTGGCCGGGGTCTCGTTGCGAGACACGAGAAGCATCGACATCCGCAGGGAAACTCAGAATGGGCGCTTAGGACGAAGTCATGGACAGATTGCGTCCATTGCGGATTTCGGTCTCGAACTCACGAAAGAACGAGGGCGAAACCCCCGTCGCCTTCTTGAACAGACGGCTGAAATACAACTCGTCTTGAAAACCGACTTCGGCGGCGATTTCTTTCACGGGCCTGAGCGTGTGCAACAACTGCCATTTGGCGTGAGTCAGAATTCGTTCTCGAATGAGATCGGTCAGCGTCTTACCCAGTTGCTCGCGAATGCAGCGGCCGAGTGTTTTCGGAGTCATCTTGAGCAGCGCGGCGTACTCGGCCGGCGCGTGCAGCACGCGGTAGTTTCTCTCGATCAGATCCTGCAGCGGCGCCAGCACGGGATGTCGAAAGTCCGGCGCTCCGACAGTGTCAGATTCCGACCGCGATGATTTGAGACGGGCGGCTGTGATCAGCAGCAGTTTCATGCAGGCCAGCAGAGCGTCATCGTGGCCAAGTCGCTGCTCGTCCTGCTCACGTTGCATGCGGGCGAGCAGTTCCATCACGTCGGTGCGGGTCCGATCGTCCAGATTGACGAGCGGAACGCCGTAGGGGTCGTTGAACAGAGCACTGCTGCAGCCGGTCTCGGCATGGAAGGTTTCCACGCACAGGAAGTTGGCGTGAAAGTGCAGCAGCGTGCCCCACATCGGCTGCGCGGGGACGAACCGAATGTGTTGATAGGGCACGAAGAACAGCAACTGATCGTGCTGAAAACAGTGCTCCGCAGTGTCTGCCCAGAAGGAACCAGCCCCAGCCTCGATGCAGTAGATGGCGAAGTAATTCGTTCGCGGCGGTTCGAAAGCATCCGCCTGATCTGAGATTCGCGTGAGTCGGAACGGCTCTGCTCCCTTCCGGGGATCGTACAAGCCGCGGGAAACTCGTAAGGTCTTGTTCACAGTCGCCACAACTCCACGGGCCGATTCTGTTGTCTCGTGACCTGATTCTAGTCTCGATTTCACACCAGAACGAAGGGCCGGCCTCCTCGACCTGTTGGAAGGCCCCCGGCCCGACAGATCAGTCTCTGAAAACTTCAGCCGCGGGCGGGCATTCATAAAGTTCTGAATCAGCAAATCCGCCAGTTTTTGCCGGTCCGCCTTTGCGTATCGGGTGTTTGTTTGAGATCCTCAGTAACACACACGCCGCGTGTGGCTGCTCCCCTTGTGCGCATCGCCCAATTCCCCCGCATCGGATGCACGCTCATGGCCTTCCAATATGTCTTGCCGCGAGGTGTTGCGAGTCAGCTTGACCGCTTGCGATCACGGCTCCGTCAGGTGGCCGTGCTTCGTGGAGTCGGTGTCACGCTGATTCTGGCTGTGGTTAGCTTCGTCGCCGTGATGGGTGCCGACTGGTGGGTCGATTTCGAACCCTCAACGCGGCTGACGTTGCTCGGCAGTTGGGCCGCGGGGCTGCTGGTGGCTTCACTGGCGTTGATCGCCCGTCCGGCCACTCGCCGCATGAATGACGTGGAACTTGCCGCGTATGCAGAACAGCAGTTTCCTGACCTCGGCGAACGGCTGGTGACGCTGATTGAGCTTGGTGACCAGAGCGTTCCCGAAAGCCAGCGCGGTTCCGCCCTGATGCGTGAGATGCTGGAAGCTCAAACCGTGCGGCGGGTTGAGCAGTACGACTTCGAACAATCGGTCCCCAGTTCCGGGGCCATGCGTTACTTCTCGGTCGGGTTGGGCCTGATGGGTTTGCTCGTCATGAGCTTGATTCTGTTCCCGTCAGTGTCGGGAACCTTGTTCGCCCGAGTCGTTAATCCGTGGGGCAACTACGAGTCAGTCAGTCGTTTGACCTTTGAAGTCGTTGATGGCGACCGCGTCGTGGCTCGCGGTTCCGATGTGGAACTCAACGCCAGGATCAAATGGAAGAGTGGCTCCGAAGAACCAATTCCCGAGCCGGTGACGTTGCAACTCCGCATGGCCAATGGAGATGCCGACACCCGCGAACTGCGCTTCGATTCCGACACCTCAGCTTTCACGACGACGGTCCCGAAAGCGTTCGAGTCCTTTGAGTTCATCGTTTCCGCCGATGGCAGCCGCTCGAAACGGCATCAGGTGCAAGTGGTTGAAGCGCCTGTTGTTACGGAAGCGAAACTGGAGGTTGTCGCGCCGGGTTACGTGGGCGAACCGCGTCGAGTGGTGGATGGAATCGTCGGGGAGATCACCGCGTTTGAACGCAGCCAACTGCGGTTTGACCTCACCTTCAACAAGCCCGTGAAGTCTGCGGAAATCGAATGGATGGCGCCGGCCGTTGTGCGCGGCAGCAGCTACGACAAGACTCAGAAGGACGAAGTCGCCGCCGTGCCCGCTCGCCGAGTGGGGCCACTCTCCAACGAACTGCTGACGATCAAAGAGATCCTGCCGACCGAACTCAAACTCTCAGCCGATGGCCTGCACGCCAGCCTGGAGATTCCCGCCGAGGTTCAGTCAGCGTTCGCGTTCCGTCTGAAGGATGAATACGGACTCGGCAACGAGGAACCGTTCCGGCACCTGCTCATTACGCTCGATCAGCCGCCGACGATCGAGATGCCCGGTGCGGCCCGTGACGAAGCTCGGCCGACCGACGTTGTAGCCGTGACCGCGCAAATCACGGACGACTTCGCGATTGGCGATGTGCAACTGCACGTCGCGTCTGACAAGGGGCTGCAGAAAGTCATCGAAGTCGACGTCGGGAAGCTGGGGCAAAAGTCGCTCAACGAAGAATTCCGGCTCGATCTGGCCGACCTCGGCGTGAAGGCGGGCGACGTGCTGACGATTCAGTTGCGAGCCCGCGACGAGCGGCCTGTGCCGGAGCCGAATGAAGTCTGGTCTCCAGAGCGGGTCATCGTTCTGAAGGAAGACGCGAGCGCCCTTGGGGCGAAAGACGTGCTTGCGCGGCAGGCCGAAATCCGCAAGGAACTGGCAGCCATCCGTCAGGAACTGGCAAATGAAGCCAAGCAGGCGAACGAACTGAAAGAGGCGGCTCAGAAAGCTGCGGATGCGAACAAGCCGCTGAACGAGCGTCCGAAGCTGGAACAACTGGCTGACGCCGAACTCGCTGCTGCGGAACGGCTTAAGGATCTCGCTGAACAGTTCAAAGAGCACCCGCTGTTCGCGAATCTGGCTCCGCAGGCAGAACAGCTCGCCGAGAAGAACATCGAAGCCCCTGCGAACAATCTGGAATTGGCTGCCGGCGAGGAACCGAAGCAGGTTGCTCAGGAACTGCAGGCGAACGCGAACAAGATCAACGAAGCTCGTGATAAACTGGGCGAGATGCAGAAGCGTTTTGATGACCTGGCACAACTCGAACGGGACCTGCTGGAAGTCAACCGGCTGGCTCAACGCGCGAATCAACTCGCGGACGATGCCGCCAAACTGGAAGAACGACGGCAAGAACTTGCAGCCGAGCAAAAGCTTGATGGCGATTCGCCGGAGGCTCAGCAAGCCAAGCAGGATCAACTCGCTGAGGATCAGGCGAAACTCAAGCAGGAGCAGGAAGACCTGCTCGCCGGTCTCAATGACTTGCTGGAGAAACGCCCTGAATTGCTGGAGGCGGCTCGCGACCATCAGCTCAACAAGCTGGCCGATCTTGCTGAACGCGCCCGCGAACTGGCTCAACCTCAGGAAGCTCTCGCCGATGCCGTGCAGGAGAAGGCCGAGCAACTGGCCGACGCCGCGAAGCCAGTTCTAGAGAAGCAGCAGGAACTGGCTCAGCAGGCCGAAAAGCTGGCGGCTCAAGCGGCCGATCAGCAAGCTCGCCAGCCGGTGGCCCCGATTGATCCGGAACTGGCCCGCCAGATCGTGGAGCAGTTGAAGCAGGGCAACCTCGAAGCCGCCGAACAGCTCGCCAAAGAGTCGGCTGAGGACCTTGAGCGGCTCGCTAAGGAGCTGCTCGAAAACAATCCGCTGCCCGCCGATCCCAAAGAGGCAGCGAAGGAATTAGCTCGCCGCCAGCGCGAAATCGCTGATCAGATCGACCGGGCTCGCGCGGCTGCCGAAGCTGGGAAGGCCCAACCTCAAGCCGCTCAACAGAACAACCAACCACAGAACAACCAGCAGGCGAACGCCCAGAATCCGGGCAACAATCAGCCGATGAACGAGCAGCCCAACGGAGCCGCTCAGGATCCGCAGCAGCCGCAAGCTCAACCTCAGCCACAGGCTGATCCAAACGCCCCGAACGACGCTCGCAACGAGGCACAACCGCCATCCGTGCGGGAACTTGCGGCTCGGCAGGCGGCTCTGGAACTGGCTGCGGCGCAACTGAATCTGGACCGTGAGAGCCGGGACGAACAGCAGGCTGCGGTAAATCGTGCGGCGGACGCCGTTCAGGACCTCGTCGCCGCCGAACGGGCCGCCCAGCAGGCGAATCAGGCCAATCAACAGGCCGCCCAGCAACCCAATCAGCTTGCGGGACAACAGCCGCAGAACAACGGCCAGCAGAACCCGAACGGGCCGATGCCGAACGCTCAGCCGGGCGAGAACAACGCCCAGCCGATGAACAACCCGGCGAACAATGCCCAGAACCCGCCGGCCAACGAGAACGCGGCTCGCAACGCTGATGAGCAACTCCAGCGACTGGAACGAGCTGCCGAGGACGCGCGCGAAGCCGCGGAAGCACTCGACCGGCTGGCTGAAGTCGCTCAACCCAACGCCAACAATGAGGGGAACCCGGCTCCACAGGAAGCTGCCCGCAACGCTCAGCAAGCTGCCGAGCGAATCGCGGAGCAACAACGGGAGTTGCGTGAGCAGACCGAACGGCTCAACAACGAGAACAACCCCGCTCGCCCCAATGCGAATGCGCAGGCCAACGCGAATCCTCAGCAGGCAGCGAATCCGGCTCAAAATCAACCGGCGAACGCGGGGCAGCAACCCAACCAGCCGAATGAGGCCAATCCGAACAACCAGAATCAGAATCAGAATGCTCAGCAGAACGGAGCCCAGCCACAGGCGAATCCTCAAGCGAACGAAGCGGCTCAGCAGTTAGCTGATCGGCAGCAAGGTTTGCGCGAGCAGGCGGAGCAGCTTCCGAACAACGTCGCTCCGCTGCCGCGAGCGGAGGCTCTGGATCGCCTCGAGCAGGCTGAAGAAGCTTTGGAACAAGGGCGGCTCAATGAGGCTGCTGCCGCTCAACGTGAAGCTGAGCAAGCCCTCGAAGCGTTCGCTCGTCAGGCCGGAGCCCGCGCCAACCAACCCATGAATCCCGCGAACGGTAATGAGGCCGGGCAGCCCGGCAACAACAACGCGGAACAGCTCGCCGAGCAGGCTCAGCAACTCGCCCAGGCGCAGCGGGAACTTCAAGCCGCGCTGGAACAGCTTGAGAATGAACAGCGCGGGGGCATGCCACCGGCAGGAAACCAGAACCCGAATCAACCAAATCAAGAGCAAGCCAACGCGGCCGCCCAGCAAGGCAATCCCGCTGGTGAAAACGCCCAGCCGGGAGCGAACCAACCCCAAGGCAATCAACAGCCAGGAAATCAGCCTCAGGGGAATCAACCTCAAGGCAACCCGGCCCAAGGAAGCCAACCGCATGGCAACCAGCCACGCGGCAATCAGGCTCCTCAGGATGCGGGTCAACTGGCACAGCGTCAGGAAGATCTAACTGCCGAAACCGCTGAACTGGCGGTCGAAGCCGCTCGGCGAGCTGGCGCCAACTCTCCGGCCGCCCAAGCCGCCCGCGAAGCGGTGGAGCAGGGTGAGCAGGCGGGCAACAACGCTCGCAACGGGCAGTTCCCACAGGCTTCCAATGCCGCTCAACAGGCGGGACAAGCGGCTCAGCAGGCAGCAGAGGCATTGCGAGGAAACGCTCCGAATCTGGCAGATCGAGCCGAGCAAATCGCTCAGCAACAGCAGCAGTTGGCTCAAGGTTTTGATCAGCAACGCAATAATCAGGGTGCCGCTCAGGCGGCCCAGCAGGCTCAACAACGCCAGCTCAACGAGCAGGCAAATGCCCTGCAGAATGAATTGAATCAGTTGGCCGAGCAGTTGGGAGCCGCCCCGATCAATCTGGATCAGCCCTCGCAACAAGCGAACCAGGCGGGGCAAGCAGCACAGCGTGGTCAGCAGTCGATGCAGCAGGCCCAGCAGCAGCTCGGACAGGGAAATTCAGGGCAGGCAGCGCAGGCGGGTCGTCAGGCTGCGGACGCGTTGCGCCGTGCTGCGGATCAAGCCGGAGCGGCCCAGCAGGCTCCACCGAACAACGCCAACAACCCGGTACCGGGCGAGTTTGCGAACGATCTGGCCAACGCTGCTCAGCGGTTGCAGCAGGCTCAGCAGCAGCTCGACCGCGCGATGCAGGCGAATGCACAGCAAAACGGTCAGCCCAATGGTCAACCCGGCCAGCAGAACGCTCAGCCCGGAAATGAGCAGGCGAGTGCTCCGGGCAGCGAACCCGGAGCGGGTGCACCCGGACAGGCCCAGCAGCCGGGGCCAGCCAATCAGGGCGAGCCGCAGCAGGGCCAAGCTGGCCAGCCCGCAGGCAACTCGACTCCACAGGGCACCCCAAATCCCAACGGCCAGCAGGGACAGCAACAAGGACAAGGACAGGGGCAGAACGGCAATCAACAGAATTCACTGGCGTCGACCGCCGAAGCGTTGCGTCAGGCCGCCAACAATCTGAATCAGGTTGCCAGCCAACTCCAGGGAGCTCCCGGCCAGTCCAATTCTGAAGGCCGCGGCCAAAGCCAGCAGGGGCAGCAGCAAGCTCAGGCTAACAGTCTGCCGAGCGGCGGAGCCAACGGTGCGGGTGCCGGACCAATCAATGACCCCAATACTCCGGACATCGGATTGCAGAAGCGGGCTATGCGCAATTGGGGCAAGCTCAATGGAACGTTGAAGACAGAGATTCTGCAGTCTGGTCAGCGCAAGCCGAATGGTGATTACTCAAAAATCATCAAGCACTATTTCGAAGAACTGGCGAAATCCGGCGAGCAGCCCGAGCCGCCCAAAAAGTGATTTTGTCACTTTTGCAATTGATAATTCGTGCCGCCACACGTGCGTGATCGACGGCGCAGAATCACTTGTTTTTTCGAGCTAATCGCGGCTCATACGGGACAATCCACAGGCTGCGTCCGCGTGCTGCAGACCGTATTACGGTGCGAAGCTCAATTGAACAACACGGGCAGAAAAACTTCGTGTTGACCAGATTAGAGGACACTCGTAAGTTCCCACTCCCTTCTTAGGCTCCGCCCTTGGAGCGCGGTGTGTATGCAGCCATACCCCGGCCTGCAAAAGCACCTCGATTGAGTTTGTGTTTGATCTCCTCACTTGAACTCAGCGTCCTGCTGAGTTGCCTGATTTCCTCACCACTACCTTCGATCCGAACCGTCGTTCGACATCCTCTCGGACTCGAATCCCCACTTGTATCACTCGCGTCACGTCTCTTGCCTCACCGCGACTGCGCGTTCTGCGGCGGTCCACCCGTCACATCCAACTTTGATCGGGACCTTCGATGAAGAAACAGAAGCCTGCGAGACTGTTTCGAGCTCTGTTCGTTTCCTCGGCGCTGGCCAGCATGGCCAGAGTCGGTCTGGCACAGGAAGGCTCAGCCTTTCCGGGACAGGCTGGCGGAAACGGCGGCTCGGATGGCGTAGCCAGTCTCGGACAGTCGGCTCAAGAGGGCGTGGCCCCGGTTCCGGCCTACGACCTGCCGCAATACGACCCGCGAGCGATCCCCCAGTTGAGCAACGATGCTCCGAACTGGTACACGCCGCCGGGTGGACGTCGCGGCCTCTGGCAGGACGAAATCGGCCCTCGGTTCCGTCTGGAAACGCGTATCGGTGACCTGCTCGGCACCTATGACGACGGCGACGCAGGCCTGAACGTCATGCTGCCGTTCCGGGCGGCGGATTCCAACCTGATCTTCTTCGTCGATGGTCGCGGCACCGCGAGCTACAACGGCCAGGGCGCGGCAACGGCCGGCTTCGGCGTTCGCTATTTCGACACTGGTGCGAATCGCGTCTACGGGCTCAGCGGCTGGTACGACTATGACGACACCAATCGCAATCCGTTCCATCAGGCCGGTGTCAGTATTGAATCATTCGGCAAATGGTTCGACTTCATCGCTAACGGCTACATCCCACTTTCTCAGGATAGCTACAACAACGGCACCACGTTCGCCAACGCGCGTCCAGGTGGTCTGGGTATCCTGATCGACCAGATCGATCGCGTCGAATCCCTCTACGCGGGCTTCAACGTCGAAGTCGGTGCTCCGCTGCCGCTGCTCGGTCGTTACGGCTTCCAGGGGTATGTGGGCGGTTATTACTTCCAGAACGACGGTGATGACGATGTCGGTGGCGTGTCGCTGCGCATTAACGCCCAGGTCACGGATGATCTCACGCTCGGGATCAATGTCACCAATGACCATCTGTTTGATACTCAAGTCTTCGGCACGGTGTCGCTGACATTGCCGGACGGCCGCGCCCAGAAGTTCTTCCGACCAAAGTCACCCGAAGAGCGACTGCTGGCTCGTACCGAACGCCGTAATCGAGCTTTCGTGCATCGTCAGAGCAAGACCACAACGATCGATGGCACCGGCATGGTCACCGGCCCCGGTGGCTCGCCGCTGTCGCGCATTGTCTACGTCAGCCCCTTCAGCCCCACCAACGGTACTGGTTCGGCGAGCGATCCATTGAACACACTGCTTGGCTTCGTCAATCCGGGCGCGGGCACTCTCTATATTCTGAATTCCGGTAACGTCACGGGTCCGGCGACGTTGAGTGACAATTCGGCGGCCTTCTCGCAGGCTTACCTGAATTTGAATCCTTTGATTATCAACACTCCGGCGGGTCAGGTGCCGCTGGCATCGATCAATCCGAACGCCACGCCGCCGGTTTGGACGAGTCCCAATGGCGGCAACATCGTCACCATCGCGGGCAGCAATACCGAAATCGCCGGTATCGTGTTTGATGGCACCACAGCAAATGCGGGCATTCCCAACTCGACGGCCATCGCGGGCTCGAACTTCTCGGGCTTCCACATCCACGACAACACCTTCCGCAACTACACCGACGGTATCGTCTTCAATAACGTCACGGGCACGTTCGCGGCCGGAAACCCTGGCTTGCTCCATACGAACACGTTCCTGGGTCAGAGCGGTACATCGTTCCGCGGCTTCAGCCTGACGAACACTGGGCCAGGGACTCTGGATCTGGAAGTTGGTAGCACCGAACTCGCGCTGCTGTCGTCGAACGGCTCCGCCGCGGGCAACGTAGCGATGGGCAATACCGGCGAAGATGCCAACGGCAACGGACTGCTGGATGCGAATGAAGACCGCAATGCGAACGGCGTGCTTGATCTCGGTGTGGCCTTCGAGATTACGGCCCGCAATCGAGCGGTCATCAATGCCAACATTCGGGGCAACATCACCGCTCAGGAAGATGCGAACCGAGACGGCAAGCTGGCCAGTGAAGATCTCAACGCGAACGGCATTCTGGACATCGGCGAAGATGCCAACGGCAACAATCGTCTGGATTTCGGTGAAGACCTGAACCGCAACGGTCGGCTTGATACCGGCAACAGTCGCGGCTTTGTCATCACAGCCGGAGCCTCGCAGGCGCAGATCAATCTGCGCATGCTGGACAACCTCATTCAGAATAATACTCGCGAAGGCGTCGTGCTGGCGGCAAATTCGTCCACGATCAATGCCGCGACTATCGGCGAAGACGTCAATGGCGATGGCATCCTCACGGGCTTTGAAGATCTCAACGGCGATGGCGTGCTGCAGGTCACTGAAGATCTCAATGGCAACGGCACCCTGGATGCGGGAGAAGACCGCAACAATAACGGTGCTCTGGATGTCGTTGATGAAGACGCCAACAACAACGGTGTGCTGGACTTCGGCGAAGACGTCAACGAAGACACCAACGCCAACGGCAAGCTCGATGTGGGCGAAGACCGCAACGGCGACGGTTACCTGAATCAGGGCAACCGTGATGGTCGGCTCAACGGCGGCAATCTGCTGGCTGGCAATCAGATTCTGCGAAATGGTGGCGACGGCCTCCACTTCGATGTCACGAACTCCGGCAGCATTGCCGTGCGAATGCTGAATAACCAGGTCGGTCAGACGGCGGATCGCTCCACCGGTAATCAGGGCACCGGCATCACCGTCAGTGGTGACAGCGGCGATGTCCGGCTGACGATGGGCTACCTCTACGATGAAGACGTGAACTTCAACGGTCTGCTGGATATCGGCGAAGACCTCAACAACAACGGCAAGCTCGACCTGCCGGATCCTGCTTTGGGCAATCAGGTCGTGGCCAACTTTGGTGGAGCAGTCCGCTTCGATCTGACGGGTGATGCGGTCGGCCAATTCAACGCAATCGGCAACACATTCGAAGGCATCGGCGGTGGCTCGCTGGGCTTTATCGTGAGCGGCCCAACGCCCTCAACGGCAGGTGCGGCGCCCTTCACGATGTCGAACGATTCAGCGCTGGGTATCAATATCAGCCGTGTCGTGTGGAATCTGGCCGGAGCCGGCCTGCAATTCAACACCGACGCCGCGAACTCGGGCCAGCAATTTACCGTGGCGAGCAACACCGCCGGTACTGATACCGGAGTCCTGACCGGTTTGCAGACGGTCAACGGGACCTCGAATCCCTTCACCGTGCAGAATCTCGCGACGACTCTGGACATGGTCTTTAACGACTTCGATTCCAAGAACGGTGTTCTCGATACTGGCGAAGATCTGCCAGCCGGAGCGGGTAACGGTATCCTCGACGCGGGCGAAGACCTCGGTGAGCAATTCATCTTCCAGATCGATCTCGACCAGGCGGGCGTGGTGGGTAGCAACATCACCGGCGACCAGTTGATCGGCTCAATTGTGGACGTGACGTTCTCGTCAGGACAGCAGTTGCGCGGCATCATGCAGGCCGTGCCTGGCAATGCCACCGCGGCACAGTTTATTCCGACGCTGAACAATCTCGGCGTTGCGGACGGCATCTCGCTGAACGTGGCCTCAAATGCTACTCTGTTGACTTCGCAGATTCGCAACAACTCGATCTCGAACTTCGGCGGCAACGGCTTGACCGCAACCGCAGCCAACGACGGCAGCATTCAGAATCTGCTGATTCGCAACAACAGCATCGTCGGCAACGGAGCAGGCAACGGCTCCGCACCGTTCGGCAATGGTGTGAACTTCGTCACGAACGCAGGCCCGGGCGGCACGGCCAACCTCACGGCAGCTCTGCAGTTCAACACGATCTCGAACAACATCAACGGCGGCATCAGTGCCACTGCTAACGGCGGCACGATGAACCTCTCGCGGATCGAGAATAATACGTTCAACGCGAACGGTGGCGGCATTCAGTTGTCGGCACTGCAGTCGGCCACTCTGACCGGTCGTATTTCCAATAATACGATTACCAACAGCACGAAGGCCGTGGCTGACAACGACACCGTCAGCACGAACGATGCGCTCGGAGACGGTCTGTCGATTACATCGAACAACTCGACGATTATTCTCAGTGAGATTGCGTTCAATTCGATCTCATCGAACGCGGGTGAAGGTATCAGTCTCGCGACGGCGAATGGGGGCACGCTCACCACTTCTGCGACGGAAGACATTAACGCGAATGGCGTGCTCGATCCGGGCGAAGATGCGAACGAGGACGCCAACACAAACGGCGTGCTCGATCCGGGTGAGGACGTCAACGGTGATGGCGCGCTCAATCGCGGCAACGCCAACGGATTGCTCGATCGAGGCGTGCAGAGCAACACCATTCAGAACAACGCGGGCATCCAGTTCAGTGGTATTGCCAACAATGCTACGTTGGATCTGGGTGACATCCGTAACATGGCCGTCACAACCAACACCGCTGGTACTGGCAACTTCGCGCTGGTCGGCAGCAATGGTGTGATTCGCGCCAACTTCTACGGCAACATCATCACTGGTGATAACGCGAACAATCCGGCTGGCGGGCCAGGCCTGCTCGTGAGTGCGACAGGTGGCTCCTACGACGTCAATGTCGGCGGTCCCAATATTACCGATGGCAATATCTTCCAGGGAAATCGCGGAGCTGGTATCGCTCTGGTCTTGAGCGATACAGGCACCGGTGCGTTCCTGATCGAGAACAACGAAATTACGCGCATCAGCGATGATGCGAATATCAACACGCCATTCTCAGGAGATGGTATCAACGTCTCGCTGGTGGGCTCGACAAATCTGGATGACGCGACAGCCACGCTGACGCGATCGACGATTCGCGGGAACGTCATTGGCGACTTCACGAACGCGAACCTCGGAACGGCAGGATCGGGCATAGCGGTCCTGGCGACTGAACGGACCGTGGTGCAGGACCTGCTGATCGAGAACAACAAGATCGGCCGGGCGGGTAACGACAACACCACACGTACTACCAGCAACGTCGGCGGCTTTACGTTTGTCGACGGCGACGGTGACGCCGGTATTCGTATCGATCGTGAGGACGATGCCATCTTCGATTCCGTGAATCCGCTTCCTGGCGACACGGCAGCGGTCAACATTCGCGGCAACGAAGTTCGGAACAACGTAGGCGGAGTTGCCAACGGGACCAGCCCGGTGAACGGTTTGCTGATCGATGCCAAAAACGGGATTCAGGACGACATCGACTTCGATGTGCGAAACAACATTTTCAGCAATAACTCAGGCAACGGTATCCAGTTACAGACTCGAGCCGACGCCAGTCTGGCCGTCAATTTGACGAAGAACACCATCGAGAACAACACGCTGAATGGTATCCTGCTGACGGGTGTCGAGAACATCGCGACCGACCTGGAAACACAGGGCGGCGTCTGGATTCAGAACACCATTCGCGGCAACCTGGCCAACGGTATTCAGATTTCCGGCGTGAGTGGATCCGTGATTCCGCTGGTCATCGGACAACTCGGAAACGATCCCGTGACCGGCGAGAGCCTTGGCAACCTGATCGAGAACAACGGTCAGGTGGGTATCCTGATTACCGCCGGTGGATCGTCTCAGATCAATAACAACATCATCACGAACAACGGCACGCATGGTATTCAGATCGATCTGGATCAGATCCTGAGCCGTGCTGACTTGTTGCGTGAGAACTCGATCCTGTCGAACGGTCGGTCGGGTATCCAATACCGGCACGAAGGTGGCCAGATTGACGACGTCTCATACTTGCTGGCCTTCGGCAACAACATTGACAGCAACCGGTTCCGCGGTGTGGACGTCCTCAGTCAGGGCATCGTTACCACCAACATCCGGTTCGGTGACGGAACTCTGGCGGGTATGAACCACATCACCTCGAACTTCGAGGAAGGTTTCTACGTTGTTAACACAGCATCCCGTACGCAGACGGCCAACGTGGATTCGTCGACCGCACTGCTGAGCAACGGTTCGGTGATCTTCTCGCAGGCCGACATGGTCCTGGATCTCAACCGCAACGAGATCAGCTCGAACAATAACCAGGGCGACTTCATCGGCGGCGGTCTGGTGATTCGAGCAGGAACCACCAACGGCGGGTTTAGCGCGTTCCTGCCTGCGGATGATACCGGAACAGCTCTGCACGGAGTTGCCGTTGGTGCGAACAATTCGCTGTTTGGTAACGGTCGTATCAACGCTCGCGTCATCAACAATACGTTCGAGGGCAACCTTGGTGATGACGTGTATATCGAATCGTTCACTTCGACGGTCGACCCCAACACCACTGGTGGCGCCTGGAATGCCACGACGTTCAATCCGACGGGCTATCAAAGCGATCCGCTCGCCCGCTTGAACCTGGTGTTTACCGGTAACGTCGGTAACTCGGTCAATGTGACGGTCGGTCAGTTCGACCGTTCCAATCTGCCGGGTCAGTCGGCCGACGCAGGTGCGTTCTACAACAACGGTGAAGGCGTCTTTAAGTCTCGACTGAACAACGCCACTCCACCGGGACCATTCCCGCAGGCGAACGGTGCTACCCGTCGTAGAAACGCTCAGCGCTTGCCGCTGCGAGAGAATCTGCCTCCCGCGCCTGGCACAAGCCCCTCCGACACGTACGAGTATCCTGGCTTGGGCGCAAGCACCTTCCGCGTCGAAAGCAACTTCGATGTCAGCGGCTTCCAGAGCGGCGACGGATTCTTCCTCGATGGTCAGCCGTATCAGTTCGGTCTGGCCAATGGCGTGCCGTTCACCTTCCCGAATCTGTTCGGCGAAGAGCCGTTCGGCTGGGGTACCGCGACTCCGGGAAGCTTCGAATTCGATCCGGCCTTCCAAGGCATCTTCCCATAACAGTTGGTTACTCTCTGTCTGAAACAAACGACCGCAGGTGGCTGTCTGACGCCTGCGGTCGTTTGCTTTTTGGGGGACGAGTTTGCGAGGCTTCCCGAAGGAATCCCGTTCTCGAACTCGGAGTCACCTCATGACAGATCGCCTGCTGTGCTCGCGTCGCGATGTCATTAGCGCCGCAACCGTCGCTTCCGGACTGGCTCTGCTGAATCACGCTGTTGCCGCTGAGAACAATCCGGCAGCGCAAGTCGCTGATTCAGCCTCCAGCATCAAGATCACGGGGCTGAAGACTCATCGAGTCCAGCACAAGGTCTATGTGGAGTTGCTGACCAATCACAACGTGACCGGTTGGGGCGAAGTCAGCGCGCTGGTGCCATCGGCGGCCGAGCCACTTGTAAAAGCGATGTTCGAACTGTTGGACGGTGAGAACCCGACGCGGATTGAGTTCCTCTGGCAGAAGATCTTTCGGGCGCATCGTGACATGCGGGGAGGGCCGTTCATGTGCCATGCGCTGTCGGGCATCGACATGGCGTTGTGGGATCTCACCGGCAAGTTGTGGAACGTGCCTGTCTATCGCCTGCTCGGAGGCCCCTGTCGCGACAAGATTCGCGTCTATCCGAACGCCAAATCGCACAAGGTGCCCCCGCACGGCATTTACGAGCATTCAGGCAAACCGACTGACATCGAACGCATGGTCAACGCCATCAAGCAGACGCGTGAACGAGTTGGCCCCGATGGAGTGGTGATGTTCGACGCTCACTGCGCGGTGCCGCCCGCGACGCTGATTCAACTCGCCGCAGCCGTGAAGCCGTATGACGTGCTGTTCTTTGAAGAAGTCGCAGTGCCGGGAAACATTGAGGTCTTCAAGCGTCTGAAAGATCAGATCGGCATCCCGATGGCGACGGGCGAACGCGACCGGACGATCTGGGAGTTCATCCCGTACCTGCAGGAGCGCTGCATCGACGTGTTGCAGCCGGACGTCGCTCACTGCGGCGGCATCACTCAGATGCGAAAGATCGCGGTGCTGGCCGAGGCCTACCACGTCCCGTTGGCTCCGCACTGCACAACGTCTCCGCTGGGGGCTACGGCCAGCCTGAGCGTTGGTTGTTCCATACCGTTTCTGCTGATTCATGAGACAGCGCCAGGCTCTCTGCAATGGGGTGAACAGTTCATGAATCGACCGTGGACGGTCGATGACAAGACCGGCTACGCCACGTTGCCGGAAGGCCCTGGGTTGGGCGTGCAGATCGATCTCGTCAAGCTGCAGACTGTGGCCGCCGATCCGAAGTACAAATGGAAGTGGCCCGGAGCGACATTGCCCGACGGCTCGATTGCGGACTACTGAAAGATGACAGCCACGTTACAAGCTCCCCTGCGTTGCGGTGTTCTTGGCAAGACTGCCATCGCTCGTACGTTTGGTGACAGGATTCAGCTCACACCACAGTTGCAACTCGTTGCGGATAGCTCCGCGCGCGACACGGAGTGTGATTGGCTCTTCATCGGCAGTGATTTCACTGACCGCGCGGAAAGCATTCGACAAGCTCTCCTCGCTGGTCGGGACGTGATTGCTCCTGCACCGATCGCGGTTTCTCCGCACGAAACGCGCCAGTTGATCGAACTCGCTCAAGCACAAGCACGACGATTGGAACTGTGGCTGCCGCAACGTGGCGATGCTGAGTTCCACTTGATTCAGCAACTCACGCACTCTGGTGAGATTGGTGATATTCGTCGTCTGCGCTATGAACTGCGACAGCTCTCACCGTGGATGTTGCCAGTCACCGATGATGACTCACTGCCAACGGAGCAACGTGCTGGAGATGAACAACGACACGGTGTGCTCAACACATTTGGATGGGCGGCGCTCGATCAATTACTGGAACTGGCCAACGCACCTGTGCAGCGTGTCTTCGCACGCATGACATCACACGCACTGCAATTTGGTGATCAACCCGGCAACGCGTTTCCCACGAATATTGAGAGCGGTGTGATGGCCGTCGTTGAGTTCGCGAATGGTTGTGAAGCTCAGCTTGATATCGATCTCGCGACGACCAGCACGAGTGGTCCGAGCTGGTGGGTGCAGGGCGGTCGTGGTGGATATGAACGCGGCCGACTCAGTCAAACGATGTCCGATGGTGAACTCTTTGATGTGCCCATGAGTCGCGCGGCAGTTGATCCGATGCAGTGCTTCCTTGAGCTCTTGATGCAGTCGGATGAGCAGACCATCGCTGCTCGGTACGAGCATTGGATCAGCGTGACGAAGATCGCCAGCGCGATTCGGGAATCATCAGCAACGGGGCGAGTAGTCACCTTTGGCGCCGAGTCAAACGACCAGGCGCGAAAATGACAAAAGTCAGAGATGAGCGAATTTTGCTAGTTTTTTCGTGGGAAAGTTGACGAACTGCGGCGTGGGGCCTTATTTATCCGCTTGTGTGACGCCTCTGATCGTTCGGCAGTCACTGCTCGATTCTGGCTCAGCCAACTGAAAGGATGCCAAATGGCAAAGAAGTCTGAAGCCCCCGCGAAGTCGCCCACCAAGTCCGAGATCTATGCGAAGATCTCCGATTCGACGGGTCTCTCCAAGAAGCAAGTCCAGACCGTTATCGAATCGCTCACGGACGTCATTGCCGAGACCATGGGCAAGAAGGGCTCGGGCTTGTTCGCTCTGCCTGGTTTGTTGAAGATCAAGCGCGTTCACAAGCCCGCAACCAAGGGTGGAACTCGCACGAATCCCTTCACCGGCCAGCCGATGGAAGTCAAGCCGAAGCCAGCACGCAGCGTCGTGAAGGTTCTGGCTCTGAAGAAGCTGAAGGAAATGGTCTAAGTGCCTCACTGGCAACCGCTTGCGAACCACTGAGAAGGCTTGAATTTCCCGGAAATGCCGCGTGCCGAAGTTTGGAACGCGGCGTTTTCTTTACTCTTGTTGAGCACTCAGTCGTCGCCGCTGATGGCGACCGACATGACGGCCTCTTCCGTCCAATCGTGCGCTGCACGCACGCCCTTCAATCGCCCGCGCGACATCACGGCGACGCGGTCGCAGACCGCCAGTAGTTCGGTCAGGTACGAGCTGACAAAGATGATCGCCTTCCCCTCTGAGGCCAGTTGCCCCATGAGGCGGTAGATCTCGGACTTCGTGCCGACGTCAATGCCTCGAGTTGGCTCGTCGAGCAGCAGAATTTCGGCCTGCTGGTGCAGCACTCGCGCAATCGCCACCTTCTGCTGATTGCCGCCCGACAGCTCGTGAATGAGCTGGTCCTGCGACGCAGCTTTGACTTCCAGCTTCCGCATCCAGTCCGTTACGGCTTGCCGCCGCCGCCCCAGATTCAACCAACCCCAGCGGGAATACGGTTTCAATTGGCTGAAGGTCATGTTGTCGGCGATCGAACGAGTTTGAGCCAAACCTTCGGTCTTACGATCCTCGGACACGAAGCCCAAACCCGCGCGAATTCGATCGGCCGGGCGAGGTCGCGGGACGTTGCCGCCAACCTGCACCCGCCCCGTCGTTGTCTCATCGAGACCGAAGAGGCAGCGCAGCAACTCCGTGCGCCCGGCACCCACGAGTCCCGAGATGCCGAGGATCTCGCCGCGTCGAACCTTCAACGACACGTTGCTCGGCATGCGCACTCCGCTCAGGCCATCAATCGCCAGCAGCACTTCGCCGGGTTCATGCGGCACTTGAGGGAACAGTTCCTCAATCGTCCGCCCGACCATCAACGAAACAATCTGCTCGTCGGTGGCGCCGGTCAGATCACCGGCTCCAACGGACTCACCATCGCGCAGCACCGAGTAGCAATCACAGACCTCGCGAATCTCTTCCAGGAAGTGGCTGATGTAGATGCAACCCAGGCCTTGAGCTTTCAGCTTCCAGATCACGGCGAAGAGTCGCCGCACGTCTTCACGCGTAAGCGAACTGGTCGGCTCATCGAACACGATGACTTTGGCATTCGAAACTAGCGCCCGCGCGATCTCGACCAGTTGCTGCATGCCGACGGACAATTCGTTGACCGGCGTTTCAGGACGCAAGTTGGGATGACCGAGCGTCTCCAACGCGTTTCGCACAAGTTGCCGCTGACTCGCGCGATCCAGCAGGCCGAATCGCGAATGTTCCTGGCCGAGCATAATGTTGTCTTCGACGCTCAGGTGCGGCGCGAGGTTCAGCTCCTGGTAGATCATCCCCACGCCAGCCAGCCGCGCGGCATGCGGCCCCTGCGGTTGATAGGGCGTGCCCGCGAGAGTCATCGTCCCGGAATCCGGAGCATGGGCTCCGCTGAGCACCTTCATCAGCGTGCTCTTGCCGGCACCGTTCTCTCCAATCAGAGCAAGCACACGACCGGCATGAACCTCAAGCGATACCGACTTCAGCGCCTGCGTGGCCCCGAAGCGTTTCGAGATTCCCGACATCTGAAGCAGCGGATTGGTCGTCATCGCGGTGGCTCTGCGGGCTGCGGATCAAGAAAGCGTTGGCGAAATCGATGTCTTCAAGCCATGTCTTACGGGGTCAGCTCCAGCGTTTGCCACAAGCTTGGATCAGTCGCAAACGGAAACTCCGTCGATACCGTCAGCGGCACGTCACCGAACTCCGGATCTCTCAACAACGCATAGAAGCCCAGTCGCGGGCAGGTCTCAACATCAAAGCCGTGCAAAGCGGAAGTCGGAAGCCACGCTTCAATGAGATAGCCGTCCGGACGTACTTCGCTGACGGTGACACATTCATCGACATGATTCAGCGGCGCATCCTCGACCGCGCGGGGAATCACCATGCCGCGTACCTCGGGGATGCGTTTCCCCGTCGCGGGCACAATCTGAAACCAGTGACAGAAGCGATTGGCCCGGTGGATCGTCTGCGTGTCGCGCGTGTCGATCCAGACCTGCAGACCTTCGGAATCGTCGACGCGGTTGAACTTCGCTGTGGGCGACCGACCACTGACATCCAGCGAGATTGCCAACCCGCGCGCGTTCCAAGCCATCCGCAGATCGAGCGTTCCAGCGGCGGGACCGATCAGTGACTCTCCCGGCCACGGCACGCGGCAGTCTTCAGCCAGCGCCAGCAAACGCTTACCGGATTTCGGTAGCGCCGGCACCTGGCGAACAGGAAACGCGAAGCGGAACGTGAGTGCCGCAGGAACAACTTGATTCATCGGTCGAGTTCATCGAGTAAGAAGCCGAAACAACACGACGGCATTCCAACGGACTGCTCGCAACGGTTCCAGTGAGCAGTTGAGAACTCGGCCACTTCGAAGCGGATTCTCGCGACAACTATCGCTGAGAAATTCTCTGTGGCGACTGCAGACGGATGTAATAGATGCGTCGCTCAGGCTCATCGACCAGGTACATGTCGCGGGCCGGACGGCCTTCGACCACTCCGCGCTGATGCAGGTCAGCACGCGTCACCTGCACGACTTCAACAGCCCCGAAGCTATCCACCACTCGGTAATATCCCGCCGCTAATCCGACGGGGAGGGGCCACTCGCGAGTCTGGCCGACTCCCCGAACTTCCACCTGACCGCCGCTGGGGGGCGCGAGCGTCTGGTCAAGGTGTTGGCTCGATCGCTGCCCGGGCTCCGTCTGCCGGACAATCGTTCGAGACGATGGATTTCCGCGACGTTGAGCAATGACCTTCTCCTGGTGCCGCGCGTCGGATTCCCAGGCGGAGCCAAACAGAACCGTTGCGAGGAACAGCAACAGGATTCGGGCTCCCGCTTGAGCATTGAGGGGCGTTGTTGGAGTTTCGGTGTTCATAGCAGCAACATCATGTGTGGGCGGAACTCGCTTCCGCAGCAGGTTCCTACTGCGGAATCTTGCATCGCAAACTCAGGCCCCACAGATATCGACCGGCCCCAACCGCACCTGTTGGGCAACTTCTAACGTCCAACCAGACCGCGTCGTGTTCCGTTGACCGGGCGGGTTATGACGCCCGTAGGACTGTTCCGGTCGCGCTTGACCGACAATCCCCCACATTCTCCAGACGTGGCTTGCGGCGTGCCCTCGCTCAGGTTCACCGGCCCTCGCCCATTCCTGCGAGGAAACGATGTAAGCAGTGGCAATTGCACCGGTGGCGATTAGCCTGCGTCATGATCTCCGTGCCCTCTGCTCATCTGTGTTTAGAATCGCCTGAAAGAAACTTCCGTCCGAGAATTGCATGAGCGAAAAGACCGAACAGCCAACACCGAAGAAGTTGCGGGACGCGCGCAACAAGGGGCAGGTCTTTCAGAGCAAAGAGATCACGTCGACCGCGTTGCTGCTGGTGTCCTTTGCGTACCTGGCCTCGTCGATGCCGGCCATGATGGAGCGGTTGAAGGAGATGATCGTCCTGCCCGCTCGCTTCTACAACGTGCCGTTCCGCGATGCGCTGCCTCAGGTCATTGAGGGCTGCGTGCTCGTCTTTCTGGAGCTGTCGCTGCCGATTCTGGGCATCGTCACGGCGACGGCGATTGCCGCGGGATACTTTCAGGTCGGTGCGTTGTTTGTCTTTGAACCGATGAAGCCGGACCTCAATAAGCTCAATCCGGTGCAGGGAATCAAGAAGATCTTCTCGATGAAGAACCTGATTGAGCTGCTGAAGTCGCTCATCAAGACGTTCTTCCTCGGGCTGCTGCTGTACCTTGTGATTCGCGACGCCATTCCCGGTCTGATGCACGTGCCGTATCAGGGAGCCGACGGCGTGATGGTGGCGACTTCCGAGATGTTTCGAGTCATCGGGATCAATACGGCGGTCGTGTACATCATCCTGGCTGCCGCGGACTATGCCTTCGAGCGGCGGCAGTACATGAAGGATTTGATGATGTCCAAGGATGAGGTGAAGCAGGAATATAAGGAGATGGAAGGCAGCCCCGAGATCAAGGGCAAACGCAAACAGCTGCATCGCGAGATGGTTATGAATGACACGACTCAAAAGGTTCGCAAGGCGTCGGTGCTGGTGACGAACCCCACTCACTTGGCAATCGCGCTGCAATACGAGGCTGGCGAGACCCCGCTGCCGCTGGTGTTGGCCAAAGGAGAAGGTATTCTGGCTCAGCGCATGATCGAAATCGCCAAGGAGGAAGGGATCCCCATCATGCAGAACGTGCCGCTCGCTCACGATCTGTACGACCAAGGGACGGTCAATCATTACATCCCGTCTGACCTCATCGAACCGATCGCCGAAGTCCTCAAATTTGTGGCCGAACTGAAACAACCGTGAACGCTGAACTGGGCGAAGCTGCTCAGGTTGCCGCTGCGGTTGAGGCGTTTGCCACGACTCACGGCTTGTCCAACCGGGATTGGACGCACCTCGACCTGCTGCTCGAAGAGCTGTTCGTGAACATCGTCAAGCACGGCACCGATCCGGCAGCTCCCGCCGCGCTGGGACCGATCAAGTTAACGCTCTCTGCCGATGACTTGTCGATCACGGCTGAACTCATCGACCACGGCCAGCCGTTCAATCCAATCAACCATCCGCTGCCGGAAACTCAACGCCCTCTGGAAGAACGTCAAATCGGCGGCTTGGGTTTGTACTTCGTCGCGGTGCTCAGCGACGCCGTGAAGTACCGCCGCGAGAACGGTCAGAATATTGTGACGCTGACGTTTAATCGCAGTACGGAATGAGTTGCTCCGATAACGCCGACCGTTTCCGAAAATCTTTCGGAACGCTGTAAGACTTCGCGATCACCTGGCAATCACTTGAGGAAGACGATCAGACCATCTCACCGACAAGGCTGAGCCATCATGGACCGCGTTACGGAATTACTCACCCAGCAAGGACTTGAAGTCACTCCTCGCCATCTGGCTGAGGACGACTTCGAGGGCAATTCGGTCCATGTCGGTCAGGCGGAAATCATCTACCGCGTGGAAGACGACGGTGAGACCGTGCTGATTCCCCTGTATCGCCGCACGTCGGAACGTCGCGGGCTGAGGAATTCCTTCACCGAACTGCTCTGGTTTCTGGAATGGCTGTCGCAATCAGAACTGGGGCTCAAGCGAGTGAAAGGCTTGGTGGCCACTGGTTACGATCTGACCGCCGATCAACTGCCCGCTCCCCGGATTGCTGAGTTCTATAAGCGAGTTCTGGGAGCCAAGAGCCTGGGCCGCGGAATGACCGGCGAATGGATCGAAATGGAACTGGCTCAGTTCCGCACGTTGAAGCAACTGCGAGCCGACCGCTCCAAGCGGTCCAACCCGACGAACAACGCTTAATCTGAATCACCCAAATCTGTCCCCAACATCCAGCAAGGAAACTGCAATGTCCAAAGAACACGAAGCGATCGCCACGTTTGCCTTTGTGGAAAACATTGTGTCCGAAGGCATGGTCTCGAACACCGAAACCATCTCGCAGGCGCAGCTCGACCGCATTCTCAGCGTCTCGTCGGAAGCAGACTCGGCCGTCAAAGCCGAGAAGATGTCCGAGCTGATTGATGAGCTGAAAGCTCAGGCTGCCGAGATCGAAAACCGCTGGCAGGAGATCCTCAAGCAGACCGGCATCGCTCCCGGAGCCGGCAAGAAGTTGCTGGAGCGTCAGGACTGGAGTGCCGAGTACCGGGCCGAGTTCGAAGGCATGTTGGGACGTTCCATCGGACACGCTACCGAGGAAGCCGACGCTGCCGCTCGCCAGGCCGTTGGCAACCGTTCCGGCGGCTCCGGCAAGCCCAAGACACCCCGCGTCCGAGTTTAGTCCTTCACAATCCCAAAAAGACCTTAAAAATAAGCTGCGGCAGCTCGCCGAATACCGGAGCCTATCATGACTGTCAGCCTTCAAAACGTGAGTGACGCGAAGATCGAATCTTTCGCCGCCCAGCTCGATCCGGTCGCTAAAGCTTCCGCATTCGGATCATTCGATTCGGCGGCCATTCAGGAAGCCCTGAAAGCTCTCAGGGCCGGCGGCAAAGACCTGACGTTGAACAACATGACCGCGGCCCTGGCCGCCAAGCTGTTTCCGGATAACGCGCGATCTGCTGGAAACCTGGCGACCGCTCTGAACAGAGTCTTTGGCAGCAAGTTCGACGAAGCCGCCCAGACTCTGACGCCCACCGCTGCGGACCGAATGGCGAGCGTCGTTCAGCAGGCGATGGCCTCGGGCGACTTTGCCACGGCGATCATGGCGATCCAGGAACAACGCGTGAGCCTGCTGAATGAAGTCATTCAGCAGAACATCATGTCGATGGATGCCAATAATCAGAAGATCAAGGACGCTCGCGATCGTCTGATCGCCAAACGCAACGAGCTGAAGAACACGCCGGACAACAAGGACAACAAAGGCAAGCGGGAGGGCCTGGAACTCGACATCGCCAACATTCAGGCGGAGATCGACAACCTGTCCACGAACTCGCAGTCGGACACGATCAAACTGCAGGGTTTGATCAACAAGCAGAACCAAGCCTTGGAAATGTGGACGAACCTGGTTCAGAAGCTGTCCGACGTCATGAACAAGATCGTCGGCAACTTCCGGTAAAGAGAAGAATTTTCCCGCAGAGGCGCTGAGGCCGCAGAGAAGAATTGATGAGCTCAATCCTCTGCGTACTCGGCGCCTCTGCGGGAAATCTGCGCTTCTGCAATCCTGTTGTGGCTCGGCCAGAAGACCGGCCACAACGGTCGAAAAAACAAAACAATTCCGTGTAAGACTTGGCTGCCGACGCTCCAAACACATCTCGACAGGCAACAAACCACTCAGATTCAGGAGTTTTCATTATGACCAGCCTCACCAACGTGACGAGTACGTCGATTGGCCAGTTCGCAGATGTGCTTGATCCGGAGATCGACGCCAAGTTCAAGGCGACAGTCAAGAACTCAACTGACTCCGATAAGATCAAGACCTTCAACGTCGATTTCACTGTCAGCGACAAGCAGATCGAGAACGCTGTGTTTTTGCTGAAAGGTCAGGGCAAGCCGCTGACGGTCGACAACCTGGCGGCTGCCATCGCCGAGGACGTTCTGAACGGTATCGACTGGGCCAACACCGGTTTGCAGGACCGTCGCGACGTCCAGGTCAAAGAGTCTCTGGCCGCCCTGACGGAAGCGCTCAAAACCGAGATTTCGCCGTACTTCAACGCTGCAGTTAGCAAGCTGCAGACGGAAACTCCGGCTGCCGCCCCCACTGTTGTGGCCATCAGCACCAGCTACTCGACGAGCGGTTCGGGATCGTCAGGCTCCACGGGGTCAACCTCATCGACGAGCAGCTCTTCCAAGACGGATGGGTTGTCGAGCATCGTTCAAACGGCCATGGCATCCGGTGACTTTGCCACAGCAATCATGGCGATCCAGGAACAACGCGTGAGCCTGCTGAATGAAGTCATTCAGCAGAACATCATGTCGATGGATGCCAATAATCAGAAGATCAAGGACGCTCGCGATCGTCTGATCGCCAAACGCAACGAGCTGAAGAACACGCCGGACAACAAGGACAACAAAGGCAAGCGGGAAGGCCTGGAACTCGACATCGCCAACATTCAGGCGGAGATCGACAACCTGTCCACGAACTCGCAGTCGGACACGATCAAGCTGCAGGGCCTGATCAACAAGCAGAATCAAGCCCTCGAAATGTGGACCAACCTTGTCCAGAAGATGTCGGACGTCATGAACAAGATCGTCGGTAACTTCCGGTAATCACATCGGAAAAGATTTTCCCGCAGAGGCGCCGAGGTCGCAGAGAAGAATTGATGAACTCAATCCTCTGCGTGCTCCGCGCTTCTGCGGGAAATCTGCTTTCTGCAATCCCTATTGTGGCTGAGAATATGGGTGACTCCGCCGCTACAACTCCCGAACTCTGTATCCACGCGCGACTCTGATACTCCGCTATGCCCTTGAACTGGCAGCAGCGACGTAATGACGAAGAGACCAGACCGATGTCGAACATTCCCACCACTCGCGCCAGCTTGCTGATCCGCATTCGAGACTGGAACGACTCGGAAGCCTGGCAGCAGTTTGATGTGCTCTATGGGCCGCTGATCTTCTGGTACGGCCGCAAGCATGGCCTGCAGGAAGCTGACGCCGCGGATTTCCGGCAGATCGTCATGGAGGTCCTGGGACGCTCGGCGGAATCGCTCGACTACGATCCCGCGAAGGGCAAGTTTCGCAACTGGCTGCTGACAGTCATTCAGCGGCACCTGTCGAAGTTTCGTCATAAGTCAGGCAGAGCCGTGCATGGGTCTGGCGATGACGACGTGCATGAAATGCTCAACGAGCACGTGGACGAAGCCGATGACGCCGAACAGTGGGAACTGGAGTATCAGCGTCAGCGGTTTCAGTGGGCGTGCGATCGGGTCCAACCGGCTGTTGACGAAAAGACGTGGCGGGCGTTCTGGTTGTCTGCGGTGGAGAACAAGCCGGTCAGCGACGTCGCCGAGGAATTGGACATGACTGCCGGAGCAATCTACACCTCCAAAAGCCGAGTCCTCAGCCGCATCCGCGAAGAAATCGAAGCGCTCAACGACGAGTAAAGCTATGCCGGGAATTGACGGACTAGGGCAGGCGTGGATGCCTCAGCAGTTGGCTGATCAGGCTCGCGTTGCGTCGCAGGAGGGCAGTCGCGACGGGCAGAAGGTCAGCCGCGGGCAATCGGAAGCGTCGATCCTGGCGAATGCTGCCGAAGAGCTGACGTTTCAGCACGGCGAGTCGGAATCGAAACGGCTGGCCGAACGCAAAGCCTCGTCCAAGACGGCTGTCGAATCGAAGGCGATGGAACTGGCTCGCAAGTTTCTCGACAAGGTTCCCGACCTGGGCTCGCCGGACAAGCTCAAGCAACTGATTGACTTCGTCAAGAAGCAGGCACAGCTCGGTGCTCAGCAACTGAAGCAACAACTGCAGGAGAAGTTCCCGGATGTCTCACAGCAGCACACGGCGCTGGAATACCTCGGCGAGTGGCTGGAGCAGACGGGCGGCAGCCTCGTGTTGCAGGAAGCAGTACAGCAAGCCAAGAGCGAACTGGAAGCCGAGCACGGTCCCGCGATCAGGGCCGGCGTCAATGTTTCGTCCGAGGCCGCGAAGTTCGCCGAATCGGGGTTGTCGTCCACTCAGGAGCTGCGCGATTTCTATCGCGGCGCCGTGCTGGGGTTTGAAGACTTGGGGCAGGCTTACACGTCAATCATCGAGCAGTTCGGTGAGGGCAAGTTTGAGCAAGGCGCTGAGTTCCTGATCGCGGGCCTCGGGAACGATTTGCAGTCAGCCACGCCCTCGTCTGAACCGGCCATGCTGAAGTCGGTCCTCGATAACCTGTTCAACGTCCGCATGATCCGGCAGTTCCACAAAGATGCGAAGGAACTGTTGAAGAAGTCCGCCAGCCATTACGGAGCCAGGTTTACGAGGAAGCAGAGCAAGAAGGACCAAGAGAAGAAGTAGTGTGGTTGCTCGAATGCAGGACCGCTGCAGTACCTTGGGGCCGCGCGACCTGACTTGTCGGAACCGACTCGGAACGATCGTGCCGTTCTGAGCGCAGCCCTCAGGAGCTGACACCCGGAATCACCCTCTGAAGTAGATCGCCTCCCCCCGTGAGGAATTCCTGACCTACGTTTATGTCAGAGGTGAGTTATGAAACGAGCCAATGACGAGTCAGAGGGTTTTGTTGCTGGTGCGGCTATTGAAAATGAGCTGCACGCCCAGACTGGCTTTCGATTGGAGCAACAGCGGTTTAAGTCCCGGTTGAACGGCAGCTTTCGAACGAATCATGAAACGCGTGCCGAGCCCGAGCGACTGCGACGCATTGAAACTGAACTGCAGGATCTGCGACGACTGGTGACGGAGTTGACGGCTAACAACTCCTCATCGTCGTCGTATCTCGACAACAGCTATCGTTCGTATGCCGAGGAACCGTCCCATCAGACGGTTGATCACTCGAACGAAGACCAGACCGATCCCGATCGTTCAGCGACGAGTCGCCTCTTGCGAATCGTGCTGGTCAATCCGGATGAAGCCACGGCTTCAGAACTGGTTGCATCATCGCTGACTGTGCCCGAAGAGTTCGAGCCCGGCAGTATTGAGTCCCTGGAAGCTGCGATCGCGCAGCGCGACGGGTACATCGTCTACCTGTCCGAGCAACTGCGTGACATCGCGGTCCGTGTCGAAGCCTGGCTGCGGTTGCTGGGCGACGAGCGGAACCCGACGGGTACTCAAGCTGCGCTGTACGACGCTCAGGACACTGTCAGCCGGATCTTGAAGCTGTCCGAAGTCGAGCTGTCTGTTGAGCGAGCCAAGCTGGCTCGTGAACGGGCTCAGCTCGAAGCGGAATGGCAGGCTCTGGAAAACGATCGCCACGGAACTCCAGAGCCCAGCGAACCCGTTGATGAGACGGCTTCTCCGTTGATGCGACGTTGGGATCGGTTCTTTCCCCCTCTTAAATCGGGGCGGCAGACATAAGTGTCCGGTGCAGGCACCGGCCGAGCAGGGCGGCTGGCGCGACACTATGAACAGACCGCAGGGGGGCGCGAGTCTCGACCGGTCGAGACTCGCGCGGGTCTGCGCTGACGTTAAGACTTCGGCACGATCCAGATGTTGCGGAACCGAATCGGGTTGCCGTGATCCTGAATGTAGATCGGTCCCGGTTCCGGACCTTCCGGAGTCGGATGCGCCGTTGTGCCCTTGGGAACTTCGACGTTGTCCTGCACTTTCACGCCGTTGTGCAGCAATGTGATGCGGGCATTCTCTGTCTTCTTGCCGTCCTTGTCGTACTTCGGCGCCGTGTATTCGACGTCGTACGTCTGCCAGGACAGCGGCGGGAAGCACATATTCACGGACGGATTCTTGACGGTGTAGATGCCACCGCATTCGTTGTGCTCGCCCTTCAGACCGAACGAGTCCAGAATCTGAGTTTCATAGCGGCCCTGCATGTAGCAACCGCTGTTGGCTCGTCCTTGCCCGCTCGCATACGGCATGAACGAGAGCTGGAATTCCAGGTGTAGTGAAAAGCTCTGGAATGTCTGCTTGGACATGATGCCCTGCATCAGCAGGCCATCTTCCGTGACGCGTCCATTCTTGAAGGCGTCAGGTGACTTGCCATCAAACAGGACCACCGCGCCTTCCGGGGCTTTCTTGCCTTCGGTCGGGCTCTTACGCAGCACCTTGGTGAGTTCACCGATCTTCTCGTTGTCTTTGTTGAAGACGGTCATCTTGCCGCCGCTGATTTCGCCTGAGCCCTTGTCAGGATCAGAGAACCTCACGGTCTTACCGCTGAGCTGACCGTCGGTCTCGATCTTCTCGTTGCCTTCCCAGCCATCGCCGGGGAGGCCACCGGGATAAGCGACCGCGTGGAACTTGCCATCGCCGCGTGCAATGACCTGCACGCCCCATTTGAGATTGCCGTCCTTGCCGGGGAGTTCTCCCGCGTACTCGCCTTGAATCTGGAAGTCTTCTCCCGCTTCCTTCTCGGTCAAAGCGGCCCAGTTACCGGGCTTCTTTTCCTGAGCTGGCAGGCTGTTGGTAAGACACAGCGCCAAACTGCACGCACCCATTGTCAGCAAGAACTTTCGGCGAACCATGCGCAGCTTCCTCGATGCAAAAGTCAGTGAGCGACTACCTTCCGCACGCTCGTGACAGTTCAGCACCACAGGTGACGAACTGGCATGAGTTCCGCACGGTCGGCTTCCCGCGTCCACAAAGACCAGGACCCGCGCGAGATTAGACGCCCGCCGAGCCTGCCTTTCAACGCGCCACGACATATAAGCTGGTGCGCAGACGCCATCGTGCCCTGTTGTCCGCAGACAGACCCTCAAGACCAGTTTGGAATGTCTGGTGCAGTAACTCGTAACATGGACGCGCCGTCTGTGCTACGGATTGGCCGCCGCTGTGCTGGCGTTCGTGGCGGCAGCCTGAGACTCGGCAGCGCGTTTGCGTTCGGCGGTACCGACGACCCATTCGAAGTACCGCAGACGGTTCAGCGTCAGGGGATCGTTCTCGGCCGTCGGGATGTGACGCTTTCGGTCCAGCCAGCGATAGCAGGCGGGAGTTTTGTTGTCGGTTGATTTTGAGTTCGCGACATACAGTTGCTGAATCAGGAGCACGATGAGCGTCAATACTCCGATAACAACGACGATGGCGCCGAGCAGCCATTCGGCGGGCAGGACGTCGAGCAGTGCCGGTTCTGAGTACTCGTCGTCGGCCAGTTGCGACTGTTCCAAGGCGATTTGGTCATCCAGCGACAACTGCTGAGATCCCAACTCCAGCAGGCTGAATGCTGCCAGCAGAATCGCCCCGATAACGGCGATAGTGGGTCCCCAGAGGTAGCGCGGGTGCATAGCTCGGTCTCGTGACTCAACTCTTCCACAATGGAACAGGAAGCCGCGATGACGCTGCTTCGGAGTCCGAGCATGAGCAGCGTGAGGACTCAATGCACTGCCAAGCTGTGGCTCGTCAGGCACATTTCGATCGCCCTGAGCCCACGTTGCGCGAACAGGTCGTTACGCCGCAAAGATCCGGTTCGTCACGTTGTCGGGCGAGTAGGAATCACTCGATCGTGTGGCCATAAAAAGACACGGCCGGGCGATCCAAAGACCGTCCGGCCGTGCCAGCACGATGCACCGCTCCGGGTGCTTTCACTTCCGTGTCTTCTGCAAGACCACAAAACGCGTTCCACCTTCGTTCTTGACGAACAGCAATACGCTTTCACCCTTCGCTTCAGTGAGCGCCGTTTCAAACTCCTTGCGATTATGAATCGCTCGATTGCCGACCTTCTGGATGATGTCACCCGTGGTCAGCTTGCCAGCGGCGGGACCGTTGGTGTCCACGGTTGATACCAGGACGCCACTGTCATCGGCTACGTTCAACTGCTTCGCGATGTCGCCAGTGATATCGCGAATGTCGAAGCCCAGCGATTCCACTGTGGTGGCACCTTCAGGCTGCTGCAGACGAGGTCTGCTCTTCATCTTTGACAGCGAGTAATCGTTCGGCATCTCCTTCAACGTGATCTTCAACGTCGTCTTTTTGCCGTCACGCAGCACTTCCAGCGGGTAAGCCTCGTCCACGTTTAGACGCTCGACGATGTTTTGCAGAGCACGCGGACTGCTGACCTTCGAACCGTTGAGCGACAGGACTACGTCGCCAGTTTGCAACTTGGCCTGCTCGCCGGGTGAGCCTTCTCGCACGTCTGTTACGAGCGCCCCGTCGCCTGGTCGCAACGAGAATTGCCGCGACAGTTCAGAATCGAGCTGTTGAATCGCGATACCGATGTAAGCGCGCTTCACGCTACCGCCTTGCACCAGTTGATTCGCGACCCAGTAAGCCATCTTGCTGGGCACGGCGAAGCCGATGCCGTCGAACCCGCCGCTCTGCGACGAGATCGCCGTGTTGATGCCCACTACATCGCCGTTGAGGTCCAGCAGCGGGCCGCCGCTGTTACCCGGATTGATCGCGGCGTCGGTCTGCAGGAAGTCTTCGCGCTCCGTGATGTGCGGACCGCGGCCCTTCGCACTGATGATGCCCGACGTAACCGTCAACTCCTGACCGAATGGATTGCCGACGGCGATCACCCAGTCACCGACTTCCGCCTGATCGCTGTCCGCGAAGCGCAGAGCGGGAAGCTTTTCGCCCGCATCAATCCGCAGGATTGCAACGTCCGTGCGCGGATCGGTCTTCACATCCAGGCCCTTGTATTCACGACCGTCGTGCAGGCGGACCAGAATGTCGTCGGCATCAGCGACCACGTGATTGTTGGTCACAATGATGCCGGATTCATCAATGATGAAGCCCGAACCCATGCCTCGCGAGCGCGGTGCCTGACGCGGGGTTCCCTTCTTGAAGAACTCCTTGAACCGCGGATCGCTCTTGAAGAAGTCTTCCAGAGCGTCGTTGCCCTCGTCCGTATCCACGATCTGCCGCGCCTTGCCGCGAGTCTCGATGGTGACGACGGAGGGAGTGGCCTTCTTCGCCACTTCACGAAACACCATGGACAGCTCACGCACGTCTTTAGCGACGACCGGCGGCTGAATCTGAGGCTTATCGGCCACCGAGACCGCCGCTACCACGAGACAAAACCCGCTCGTCAAAGCGACGAGCCAATGCCACTGGCTCCGAAACGATTTCATACGTTGGACTCCTGATCGCGGTTCCCGACACCGCTGGAATGATAAGGCACGTTGCTGCTCCGCTAAGACCCATAGCGGGCAATAGATGAAACGATTTTCGCGCGGGGCGTGTTGGAACGGATTCCGGGCTGACTGTTTTCTTGATTCATCAGAACTGTGTCGTATGGACCAGCGTTCTCACCAGACGGGAGAGTGATCCGCCCGGAATCGCCACGAAGCCGTCATTACCGGCGTCAATCGTCATCTCATGTTGTAAAAGTACGAACCACGCTGGCAAATTGTTGACGGCGTTTCCCGGAAACGTAGCCTTTATGAGCCGTTGGCCGAAGGCAGCATTGGCCTGAGCCCGCCCGGCGGAGTAATCTCATCTGAATTCTGCCGTCCTCCTAGCTCAGATCGTCGAGGAGCATTGATCATGCTATTGCGCCGCTGGAAATCACTTGTATTATCGCTGGTCGCGGCGATTGGTCTGTTCGCTGGCCAGGCAGCCTACGCTTGCCCGTTCTGTGCATCGCCTTCGCTGACAATGGCGGAGCAGGTCGCTCAGTCGGACGCTGTCGTGCTGGTGCAATGGGCGTCCGGTAAGAAGGGCGACGACAAGCAACCGGGGACTACCGTCTACGAAATCAAGCAGGTCGTCCGGAACTTCAAGGACGGTTTGAAGGCGGGCGAGAAGGTGACTCTGCCACGTTTCCGCGACAGCAAGGCGGGCGATCTCTTTCTGATCATGGGGACCAGGGCAGATCGAAACAAAGAGATCGAATGGGGCAGTCCGCTCGAAGTGACCGAGACCAGCTTCAACTACATCGCTCAGGCTCCGTCCCCGGAACTTCCGGTCGCCAAGCGGCTTGAATACTACGCGAAGTTTCTCGAGTTCTCGGACCAGCTCGTGGCCAATGATGCTTACGGCGAGTTCGCGAATGCTCCCTACAAGGACATCACTTCGCTCGCGGAAAAGCTGCCGCGTGAAAAGGTTCGCAAGTGGGTGACCAGTGCCGATACGCCACCCACGCGATTGGGCCTCTACGGTTTGCTGATCGGCCTGTGCGGCAATCAGGAAGACGCCAAGATCGTCGAGAAGAAGCTGATGGAGAAGACTCAGGACTTCCGCATCGGCATTGATGGCTTGATGTCCGGCTACCTGCTGTTGACTCGCGACAAGGGCCTGGCGGTGCTGGAAGACTCCAAGTTGCGCAACAAGGAAATCCCCTTCAGCGAGACGTACGCGGCGATGCAGGCCATCCGCTTCATGTGGCAATACGGCGAAGGCAAGATCGAACCCGAGCGTCTGCGTCAGTCGATGCGCATCCTGCTGGAACGTCCCGAACTCGCCGACCTGGTCATTACTGATCTGGCTCGTTGGAAGGACTGGTCGATCCAGGACCAGTTGATGAAGATGTACGGCGATGGTGAGTTCAACATCCCGTCCATCAAGCGGTCGATCGTGCGTTACATGCTGGTCAGCACCAAAGACCTGCCGAAGGAAGCCACTGCCGGAGCCGACGCCAAGGTGCCCGAACACGTCGAACGCGGTCGCAAGAACATCGAAGAACTGCGTCAGAAAGACCCCAAGACCGTCAGCGAAGCGGAACGCTTCTTCTTGCCGTCGGATAAATAAGCGGAACGATCATCGGAGCAGCCCGCTGACACCAGCGGGCTTTTTCGTGCGCGTTCGTGTCGGGCCAGTTGAGAGACGACAATCATGGCATGGCGTCACAAGAAGCTCTTTGCGCTTTTGGCAGTTGCCGCCATCGGGTTGGTCGCTGGCGACGTCGCCTCCGCCCAAGTGCGCTGGCCAAAAATGAGCTGGCAAGAGTACTCGCCGACATTTGCTGAGCACGTGGCTGACGCGGATGCATTCGTGGTGGCCCAATGGGTCGCAATCAATACCAACAGCGAAGACGCGAAGCGGCGAGGATGCACCGAATACACGATCAAAGAGATCGTGAGCGACTCAAGTGGTGACTTGTCCGTTGGGCAGAAGGTGGGGGCGCCCTGGGTTATCAACGGCAAAGCTGGTGATCTTTCTGTGCTCTTCGGAACGAAGTCTGCTGAAGACAAAAAGATCGTATGGCAATTCGGAGGACCGGCCACTGAGACGAGCATTAAATACATACTTCAGGCGCCCTCACCTGACATTCCGATTGGTCAGCAATTGGAGTACTACGTCACGTTTCTAGACTCCTCGGATCCATTTATTGGCTACGACATCCATGCTGTATTTGCGAATGCTCCGCTTATCGCAATTAAGCAACTCGGCAAGAAACTGACGCGCCAGAAGGTTTTTCAACGACTGACGAGCGACGATACCCCAGCGACTCGCATCGGCCTGTACGGCCTGATGATTGGTGTGTGCGGAAACCAGGATGATGCGAAATATCTCAAAGAGAAGATCCTGGAGCCGACCAAGGATTATCGCATCGGCATAGACGGCTTGATGTGCGGCTATTTGCTCCTGACGGGGGATAAAGGCCTGGACGTCCTGGACGAAGCAAAGATCCGTAACAAAGACGCGCCATTCATCGAGACCTATGCCGCGATGCAGACCCTCCGGTTCATGTGGGAGCACGGGGAGGAAAAGATCAAACCTGAACGTCTCCGCCAGTCGATGCGCATCCTGCTGGAACGGTACGAGATTACTGATCTGGTCATCTCCGACCTGGTTCGCTGGAAGGATTGGTCGATCCAGGACAAGTTGATGAAAATGTACGGCGAGGGTGACTTCAACATCCCGCCCATCAAGCGGGCGATCGCGCGCTATATGCTGCTGAGCACCAGACTGCCCACGGATGCCACCGCCGACGCCAAGGTTCCCGAACACATCGAACGCGGTCGGAAGTATGTTGAAGAATTGCGTCAGAAGGATCTCAAGACGGTCAGCGAAGTAGAGCGGCTCTTCAATCCATAAAAGCGAAGCTCACGGCAAGTGTCTGGCTGACGCGGCGGATTTTGCGACATGACACTCAGCTTGAGAATTTGAACGTTATATTTGCATTGACACTACGCCTTGACGGTAAGTCTCATCCACTTCGCCGATCAATCCTGCTTGGGAGTCTTGTCATGCTACTGCGAGTTCGCCGGTCTCGTATCTTCTCGGTCGTCGCATCCCTTGGCCTGATTGCTACTGGAGCGATGAACTCTGCGACGCCCGCTCAGGCGGCGTGCCCTTGCGGGCGGCGGGATGAGCTGACGGTTGCGGAGCGATGGAACGACTCAGACGTCGCCGTTATCGCCGAACAGTTGACGCCGGCTGTCGATGATAAAAAGCCACGTCGCGTGACGTACCGCGTCAAGAAAATCATCAAACGTTATCACGATGCCTTGAAGACGGGGCAGGAATTCTCTGCTCTCAGCCTGCACGATCATCAGTCGGGCGACCAGATTCTGGTGATGGGGAAACAGATCACTCCCGATGGCGAGATTGAATGGCAGGCTCCGCTGAAGGTCAATCAGGACGGTCTCAAGTACGTCCTCAATACCCCTGCGCCCGATGTGCCCGCTCAGAAGCGACTGGAGTATTATTTCAATTTCCTGTTCTCTGCTGATGAACTGATTGCGAATGACGCTATCGCTGAAGTTGGAGGTTCTGCGTACAAGGACATCGCGCCGCTCGCCCGGAAGCTGCCACGAGAAAAAGTGCGTGCCTGGTTAACGGCTGACGATGCACCACCAAGCAACCTGGCACTCTACGGGCTGCTACTAGGCCTGTGCGGGAATCAGGATGATGCGAAGTTTCTCGAGGCAAAAGTCCTTGAGAAGCCCGACGACTTCCGCATGGGAGCGGATGGCCTGATGTCAGGATACCTGCTGCTCACCGGCGAGAAAGGCCTGACTGTTCTGGAGAATGCCAAGCTGCGAGACAAAGACGTCCTCTTCAGCGAAACGTATGCTGCGATGCAGGCGCTGCGTTTCATGTGGCACTCGGGCGAAGGGAAGATCGCACCCGAGCGTTTGCGTCAGTCGATGCGCATCCTGCTGGAACGCCCGGAACTCGCTGACCTGGTCATCGCCGATCTGGCTCGCTGGAAGGACTGGTCGATCCAGGAGCAGTTGATGAAGATGTACGGCGAGGGTGAATTCAACATTCCGTCCATCAGACGGGCGATTGTGCGCTACATGCTGGTAAGCACCAAGGATCTGCCCAAGGAAGCCGGAGCCGACGCCAAGGTTCCCGAACACGTCGCACGCGGCTTGAGGAACCTCGAAGAACTGCGCCAGAAAGACGCCAAGACCGTCAGCGAAGCCGAACGCTTCTTCTTCCCACCGGAAAAGTAAGCGCCACGATCAAGCAACTTCGAAACCGCGGCAAATCCCGCCCGCAAAAAAACGGCTGCATGCGAAAACATGCAGCCGTTTGGATTGGACGATACAAGACTCGAATTAGAACCAAAAACGCCTGATATTTCGGGGTTTTCTGAAAGTGTTGTTCTGCCCGTGGTTCTATCGGCCCTGGAATGCTCGATGTTCTGCGACATGGCAACTCTGTGGCCCGACCTCAGCTCGGATGCTCGCAGGCAGGTGCTCGAAACGGCTTGCGATCTTGTTCGTGGGTCTGAGCAAAGGCCGGATTCAAGTTCGTCTCACGCGAGGTGAGCGGATTCATCACAACCATAGCCACCATCACCACCCTGGAACTCGCGATACGAATCGCACGGGACACCAAATGGACTGTGCCCTAGTTCGTGAGTGCGGTTCACCATGAGCACCGCTGATCAACTTGGATGTGCAAATCTTATCGCGCACCTTAGGCAGGCATGCGAGGGTTGAGCATCCAACCGACACATGAGAACTGCGCCGAAGTCGTGAGGGGCCTTCGAGCAGCGGGGATTGGTGCCGCACCTGCCGATGCGGTGCCTGATGTGAAGGTTTCCAGTTCAGCAAATCCCACGGGCTTTGGTGCGGCGTTGGCCATGATCGCAACCCTGCCACTGAGCGACGCAGAGAAGGCTGAGGCTGTTCGGCGACTCTTGGAAGGCACAGGCTGAGACTCGGCGACGGCGTTCTGGAACCCGTCTATCGGGACACCTTCAGCACCACGCCCCAAACGCTCTCAATGGGCCATACAACGCTGTTGAGGCCGAGGACGACCTGATGCTCGAATCGAAGCCTGACTCGCTACAACGCATCGTAGCGAGCCGCTGAGAGGCCAGTGGATCGGAACGCCTTCAGCAGGTCCTGAAGGTGAACGATAACGCTTCCGCAGCACTCAATTGGTGAAGATCGGCTCGCAAACCTGCCTTCGACAGATCGGTCGTGTCCCACTCCAGTGTAGCCACGACCAGCACTCCCGATTAACCCACCCGGTTTAATCTGCCAACCCAACGCTTTGTGCGAACCTCGCTTCGAGACACACATCTCTCTTATCGGCCCGGTCCCCGCGTAATCCGCTCCATGAGTCCGACAACAACACCGGGCGGGGATACGACCCACGCTTCGATCGACGGTGGCTCCTATGCTGTGCTGACGGGCTGCGTCTCAAGCAGGTCCTTCATGATGCCAGGAGCGGCGAAGACGTCGACAAAAAACTTGAGGCACCATCCAGCCGTTGCTTGGGACTGTTCTACGATGTGAGTGACGATGACGCCGTTCCCAGACTCCGAATCGACAGCGAGCCCGGAGAACCGAGCTGCGGCCGTCAAACTTTTTTCCTCCCCCCACCGGGTCCGGCCAATGGGGACCCTAACGTACTCCGTGGAGTGGCAACCTGATTTTGACCTTGGCAATTCTGGCGTTCCGCGATGCCACTACAACGAGTCAGTTACCCGGTTGCCGTTACAAGGCATCAATCCAAGACGGTAAGAACGCAAACACGTTGGAGGCCGTGGTGTCTTCCGGGCCGACGACTTTGATGTCGACAGGGTCTTCTTCGAGCACATCAGTGGCGTTGCCACCGTCCAGCGAGTCGGTTCCATCACTCCCGGCCACAGTCGAGTCGTTACGGCTCCCACCGATCAGGAAGTCAGCCTCCCGGCCGCCCACCAAGGTATCGTTGCCACCCCCGCCAATCAGGATAACCGGCACAAAAACCAGCTCTGCATCGAGCTTGTTGGCCCCCGCTCCGCCGATCATCACAAAGTGTTCGACGTTCGTCGGTATGTCGATGCCCGTGATGGTTGATTCAACATTCAGTCCAAACGCGACGAAGTCTGTGTCGGCTTTCTCATAGAAGTAGTCGTTTCCGGCACCTCCTTCGATGACGTCGGAGCTGGCACCACTCGACAAGACGTCGTCGCCATCACCGCCATTCAAGATGTCGGGCTTCGAACCACCCAGCAGCGTGTCGTTACCGAGATCACCGATAAGGAGAACAGGCAGGTTTGCGTTCCTTGCATCGAAGAAGTTGGCCGCAACCCCTCCGGTGAGATTGATGCGTTCCACGTTCGTGATCGCATCGGTTCCCATATTGAGAGCCGTGATCGAACTGGCTGCTGCGGTACCGGCGATCGTCACGTTGGTGTCGAGCACTTCGTTGATCCGGTCGGCATCCGCTCCACCATCGATGGAATCGCTGCCTGCCTCGCCGCGTAAATCATCAGCACCGGCTCCTCCGGTCAGCATGTCATTTCCGATGCCGCCGAAAAGTGTGTCCACTCCGATTCCGCCGTTGAGCACATCGTCGTTTTGCAGACCAAGGAGTCGGTCATCCCCCGCATCACCGTTGAGAGTGTCGTTAGCCGTGCTGCCTTGCAGGATGTCGTTGCCATCTCCGCCGTTGAGTAATCCGGGATCTGTCTGGCCGCTCAGAAAATCGTTGTCCGAGCCCCCATTCAACGTATCTCGGCCCGCTCCGCCCACGAGCACATCGTTGCCACCATCTCCCGATACCAGATCGTCACCATTCTGGCCGCTGACGTTGTCGAAGCCGTCGCCCCCGCTGATTGTGTCGTTCCCACTTCCTGAGAAAACAACATCAGCTCCACCTAACCCGTTGATTACATCAGCCCCCGTCAGCGTGATAATCATGTCGGGACCGGGTGAACCGATGATTGTATCGCTCTGACCGTTGCCGCTGATGGTGGCACCGAGACTGGCTGTGAACCCACTGAGATCAATCCTGTTGCGGCTCAGTCCACCACCGATGTCAGCAAGTTCGAACGCGGTGAGCTTGTCTGTAACGGTCGCCTGACCGTTTCCTGCAGCTAAGACAGTGCTATTGGTGAGCGTGATGTTCTGGTCGAAGGCTTCCTTCAACAGATCGTTGCCAGCACCGCCTAGCAGGAAGTCAGCTCCAGCCCCGCCTGTCACCGTGTCATTGCCACCTTGGCCATCAAGGGAGTCAGCCTGATTACCCCCGAGCATCACATCGTTCCCGCCCCCGCCGAACAGCGTGACTGGTAAACCGGCCAACGATGCGTCCATCCGGTTAGGACTTCCTCCGCCAAGAAGCAGGCCTTTCTCAAAACCGCTGAGTGAGTCGAGGACGGTGTTGCCGTTAGTTTCAACCGTTAATTTCGACTGCGTCAGGGTCAGGTCAGCGTTGAAGATCTCGAACAGAAGATCGAGCCCACCGGCTCCAGCGTCTAAGGAATCCTGCCCAAAGCCGCCGGTCAGCGTGTCATCACCGTTGCCGCCGCTGAGCTGATCGTTTGCAGTACCGCCCGCCAGTGAATCGTTACCCTCGCCACCATTCACGGTGACCGGTAACCCCGCCAACGACGCATCGAAGCGATCTGCCTGTGGGCTCAGTGTGGCGTGCAGGCCAGCCGTTACAGCCGAGATCGGGAAGCGGAACTCAGTTGTCGCCACATTGCCCGTTCGCGAGCTAACCACAAACTCCTGCGTACCGGCGTCTCGCGTGACCACTATGTCTACTGCGGCGCCTTGCGGTGCCCTGATCTCGATTCTGTCGCTCGTCAGCGTTGCCGTAAACAAAGCGGGAATCTCCAACAGCAGCTTCGCCGGACCTTGAGTGAAAACCTGGAATTGTGTGCCTTCGACTGACTCATTCGTTCCCTGAGACCAGTTAGTGCCTATGTCGATGGTGTCTTCGCTATCACGGCGAATCGTCAACGTATTCGCAGTATGGGCCGGGTTAGAACCCGCGGTGATTTTCAACACTTCAAGCAAGTCGAGCGTCAGCGAGTTCGCTCCTCTATCGCGTAGATCAATCGTCTCGATGCTGGTCAGTCTGTTATCAGCCAGCGTTGTCAAATCGAGAACGATGTCCGAACCATCGATCCGCAAGGTGTCGGCGCCGTTTCCACCATCCAGCCGCTGAAAGGTGGTATCAGCAATCGAGAGGAGATCGTTGCCCTCGCCACCATACAGAACGTCCGAGCCACCATTGCCGATCAGCGTGTCGTTGCCGCTCGCTCCATTGATGACGTTGGTCGAACTGTCACCAGTCAGCATTTCACCTGCCGACGTTCCCAAATGCTGCACCGAACTCGTAAAGGTGTCGCTGCCGAAGATCAGATAGCTTTCGCCTGCATTCAACACGCCGTTCGCTGCCGCGTCACCGTACGACGCCCCAATCAAAAAATCGTCAAAGCCGTCGCCATTTACATCTCCAGAACCGCTGACTGACAAACCACTCCAGTCGTCTTCATCCACGCCGAAAAGCACAATTCCAGCCGGTCCCAAGTCGGACAATTCGATCGATGCAGGCAACGAATTTCCGCCGAAGATCAGGTAACTTTCGCCTGCCGCCGTTTTGAGATTATCCGCACCACTGGCGCCGTAAGCCCCAACCAGCAGGTCATCGAACCCATCGCCGTTGATATCGCCAGCACTGCTCACAGACCGACCACTTCGATCAAGTCTGTCCCTACCATAGAGGGTGATCCCAACTGCGCTGAGGTTGGCGAGATCAATGATTTCCGGCAGCACGGCGCCGCCGAAGATCACGTGGCTCCGACCCGCATATGACGTCTCTCCATTTTGACTAGCAGAGAGAAAGGCGCCGATCAGAAAATCGTCAAAGCCGTCGCCGTTCACGTCCCCCGCAGCGTTTACTGAGGTACCAGTGAGGTCATTAAAGTCTGCACCCGAGATCTTAATTCCGGCGGCACCCAGCGTGGAAAGATCGAGCGATGCAGGCAGTGAGGAGCCACCGAATACCAAGTAGCCCTCACCTGAATCTCTTCTACCGGTCCCATCCGCATCAGCAAAATAGGCACCGATTAGGATGTCATCGAAGCCATCGCCATTTACATCCCCGGCACGACTCACTGCGCGGCCGGAACTATCTCCATCGCCAGATCCAAATAGGGTTATTCCCGCTGTCCCCAAATTGGCGAGATGAATCGACGTCGGCATCGAAGCACTACCGAAGATCACGTAGCTCTCGCCTGCCCCCATTCTGGCATTGTCTATGGAATCGGCGTGCATGGCTCCGATCAACAGGTCGTCAAACCCGTCTCCATTCACGTCTCCCGCACCGCTCACAGCACTGCCGCTACTATCTTGGACATCTACGCCGAAGATCGTGACCCCAGAAGCACCCAGACTTCCCAAGTCGAACGTCGAGGGCAGCATAGGACTACCGAAGACCAAGTAACTTTCACCTGCATTGTATTTGCCGTTCCCAAATCCGTCGCCGCCTTGGGCTCCGATCAGCACGTCGCCGAAGCCGTCACCGTTCACATCGCCCGCGCTGCTCACCGAAAGTCCGCTTAAGTCACTCGTTCCCGCCCCTCTGAAGGTAACGTCAGGAGCGATTGTTGAAGTCAACTCGGGTCGGCCAAAGATCAGGTAACTCTCCCCTGCCTCCGACCTGGTGCTACCATACACATCGGCCCCAAACGCACCTATGAGGACATCGTCAAAGCCATCCCCATTCACATCCCCTGCACTGCTAACAGAACGACCGCTTGTGTCGCCCGATGCTGCCCCAAAGATGATCGATCCGGCGGAGCCGAGATTGCCTAGGTCGATCGTGGTTAAGACGGTTCGCGATTCGAGGCGCTCAATGGTGCCACCGGTGTGTAGCCGCCTGCGGCGAGTGTGAACCAGTGAGAAGCCGACGTCCGACAGGAACAAGCCTTGGCGGAGAGATGACAGCCAGTTTTGGAAAATCATGTTGCGTCAGTCGGTCTCAGGCGGGTGTCGGGCGGATTGAATGGTCGTTTGCCAGCGTTATGGACGGGGCGGCATTGTGAAGAGGGGTACAGGCGGTTGCAACACGTTTGCGTCTCAACCCGACTCCGTGGCTAAGGTTGAGGAGGCGCCCTCTGCTGCTGAGGCGGTCCGCACCCGGAAGCCCCTGACGCTGCAATCAGTGCTTGAAATGACAGATGTATTTTGCGGAACGGATCTCGCACGGCGATCACTCCAGATGTCGCAGACGTTGCAATCTCAGCTCTTGCGGAGCGAGGTGAGAACATCGAAGTGCGTGTGCTTTCGTCAATGCATTAGTTGCCTTAGTGTTCGGGTCCAACGACTTGAACTTTCTCCTACGACTCAGGCAGCACAATCACGATGGCGAAGAAGGCGAAAGCTGCGGACACGGCGGCCAACATTGGGTTTGAGGCCAAGCTGTGGCTGGCGGCGGACAAACTCCGCAACAACATGGATGCGGCCGAGTACAAGCATGTGGTGCTCGGGCTGATCTTCCTGAAGTACATCTCGGATGCCTTTGAAGAGCTGCATCAGAAGCTCATGGCTGGCGCGGGCGAATACGAAGGTTCTGATCCTGAAGATCAGGACGAGTACAAGGCTCAGAACGTCTTCTGGGTGCCGCTGGAAGCTCGCTGGAAGACGCTGCAAGACAATGCCAAGCAGCCCACCATCGGGAAGCTGGTGGATGATGCGATGGTCGCCATCGAACGCGACAACTTGCGACTCAAGGGTATCCTGCCGAAGGACTATGCCCGACCGGCGCTCGACAAGCATCGGTTGGGAGAGTTGATCGACCTGATCGGTACGATCGGTCTTGGCGATGCTGAGAACCGATCGAAGGATATCCTGGGTCGGGTTTACGAATACTTCCTCACGCAGTTCGCCAGTGCGGAAGGTAAGAACGGCGGTCAGTTCTATACGCCACGCTGCATCGTCCGAGTGTTGGTCGAGATGCTGGCTCCGTACAAGGGGCGAGTCTACGACCCGTGCTGCGGTTCGGCCGGTATGTTCGTGCAGTCGGAAAAGTTCGTCGAAGAACACGGCGGACGGATTGGTGATATCGCCGTCTACGGGCAGGAGTCCAACTCGACAACGCGTCGACTGGCGATGATGAACCTGGCAATTCGTGGCATCGAGGGTGATCTCGGAGAGGAGCACGCCGATACGTTTCGGCGGGATCTGCACAAAGATCTCAAGGCCGACTACGTGTTGGCCAATCCGCCGTTCAATGATTCGGACTGGCATCGCAACGACGAGGATGTGCGCTGGAAGTACGGGTTGCCGCCCAAGGGGAATGCGAACTTCGCCTGGGTACAGCACTTCATTCATCACTTATCGCCGAACGGCTTCGCAGGCTTCGTGTTGGCCAACGGCAGCATGAGCAGCAATCAGTCGGGCGAAGGCGAGATCCGCAAGGCACTCATAGACGCCGATCTGGTGGACTGCATGGTCGCCATGCCGGGTCAGCTCTTCTACAGCACCCAGATTCCGGTCTGCCTGTGGTTCCTGACCCGGAACAAGACGGATGGCAAGCGTCGGCACCGAAATACAGAGTCGCTTTTTATCGACGCTCGCAAGCTCGGCACGTTGATTGACCGAGTCCATCGCGAACTGACCGACGCGGACATCGCTCGTATCACCGACACCTACCACGCCTGGCGCGGTGACAAGGGAGCGGGCAAGTACGCCGACATGGCTGGTTTCTGCAAATCGGCCAAGACCGCCGAGATCGCCGAACACGGCTACGTGCTGACTCCGGGCCGCTATGTCGGTGCGGAAGAGGTCGAGGACGACGCCGAGCCATTCCCAGAGAAGATGCAGCGGCTCGTGTCCGAGTTGAACTCGCAGTTCGCAGAGTCCGCCAAGCTTGAAGCCGTCATCAAGGCGAACCTGGAGGGTTTGGGATATGGCGAGTGAAGCGTCAACTACCGATGGCGCAACCTACCCGCGCGGCTTCGCCAAGGTCACCGATTGGAAATGGCCAATGATTCCGGCTCGCAAACTCGTGACGCTGAATTACGGGCGAGCGCTAAAAGCCGATACAAGGCGTCCCGGCAAAGTGCCCGTGTATGGCACGAACGGTCAGTGTGGTTGGCATGACGAGCCGCTGGCCAAAGCTCCCGGTTTGATTCTCGGCAGAAAAGGGCAAGGACCGCTCGGCGTCGAATGGTGTGACAACGACTTCTGGGTCATTGATACCGCTTATTACGCCAGCACGCTCACGCCCGAACTCGACCTGAAATACCTCTACCATCTGGTGAAGTATGTCGGACTGAACCATCTCAAGGATGGAACATCGAACCCAACGCTTTCGCGGGACACATTCGGAGCACAGTTGTTCCCGTTCCCTCCACTCGCCGAGCAGCGAGCGATCGCGAACGTCCTGGGTGTGCTAGACGACAAGATTGAGTTGAACCGGCGAATGAATGAGACGCTGGAGGGTCTGGCGCGGGCGATCTTCCAGAGTTGGTTCGTCGATTTCGACCCGGTCCGAGCCAAGCAAGACGGCCAAAACCCACCCGGCCTCGACCCCACCAC
>JAKFWA010000037.1 GCA_021732995.1 Planctomycetaceae bacterium
CCCCCGACCCCTCTCCCCGAAGGGGCGAGGGGAGAGAGTGCTTGCGGGTTTGAGGCTTGGAAAGCAACCCGAGCCAAGACGGGCTTTCCGAAGGCACCGGGCGATGATGTTCTGCGGATCTACACGACCCGGCCCGACACTTTGTACGGCGTGACCTACATGGTACTCGCACCCGAGCATCCGTTTGTCGAACGGCTCACAACGCCCGAGCAACGGGAAGCTGTTGAGGCTTACCGCAAGCAAGCCGCGCTCAAGAGCGACCTCGACCGCACGGACCTCGCGAAGTCGAAGACCGGTGTCTTCACCGGCGGCTACGCCATCAATCCGGTCAATGGCGAGAAGGTCCCCGTCTGGGTCGCTGACTATGTTCTTATCAGCTACGGCACCGGAGCCATCATGGCCGTGCCCGCGCATGATGAGCGTGACTGGGAGTTCGCCGAGACCTTCAACATTCCGATCAAGACCGTCGTTGCTCCGGCAAATGGAGCGGATGGCGTCGAATATAGCGTCGCTCCGACGGCGCTCTTCAGCGAACTCGGTGTCGCCGTGAATTCCGATTCCTATAACGGAATGCCGACGCAGGCTTTCAAAGCCAAGATCACTGACGATCTTGCTACGGCTGGCGTTGCTCGCAAGGCAATCAACTACCGCCTGCGAGATTGGCTCTTCAGTCGGCAGCGGTATTGGGGCGAGCCGTTTCCGATTTGGCATGAGATCGATGCCGATGGCAATCAGACCGGCTTGATGCGCGTGGACTCGGAGGCCGAACTGCCGATTCGCTTGCCGCAGATGGCGGAGTTCAAGCCAACGGGCACGCCCGATCCGATGTTGTCGAAGGCTCCGCAAGAGTGGCTCTACAAGACCGCCGCGGATGGCACGAAGCTGAAGCGTGAGACCAACACGATGCCCCAATGGGCAGGCTCGTGCTGGTACTACATTCGCTTCGTTGATCCCAAGAACGATAAGGCGTTCATCGACCCGCTGCTCGAGAAACAATGGCTGCCGATCGACCTCTACGTCGGCGGCGCCGAGCACGCCGTGTTGCACCTGCTCTACTCACGCTTCTGGCACAAGGTGCTGTTCGATCGCGGACTGATCAGCTCCGTGGAGCCGTTCCAGCGCCTCGTCAATCAAGGTTTGATCCTCGGCGAAGTCGAGTTCACCGGCTTCAAGACCGAAGCTGGCGAATGGGTCTCGGCCAAGGACGTTGAAGAAGTCGAGATCGACAACAACACCGTGCGACGTCATTCGAAGACGAAGCAAGTGGTAACTCCCGTGAAGCTGGAGCCTACGCAGGTCGAGAAGAAGGGCGAAAATTTCATCGTTCCCGGTCAGGCGGACATCGTCGTCGACGCGCGAGCCTTCAAGATGTCCAAGTCACGTGGCAACGTTGTGAACCCGGACAGCGTCGTGCAGCAATACGGCGCGGACTCGTTGCGGCTCTATGAAATGTTCATGGGCCCGCTGGAGCAGGTGAAGCCGTGGAGCACCACCGGCGTCGAAGGCGTGTTCCGCTTCCTCTGCCGCGCGTGGCGCATGATTACGGACGAGGACTGTGCGGATCAGGTGCGGTTGCACCCATCGGTGCAGGACGTCGCGCCGAACGCTGATCAGGAACGGCTGATTCACAGGACGATCAAGAACGTGACCGGCGACATTGAGGCACTCGGCTTCAACCGCGCGATTGCCCGCATGATGGAGTTCCTCAACGAAGTCAGCAGCATGACGGTGCGTCCGAAGTCCATTATGGAGCCGTTCGTGCTGCTGCTCGCCCCGTTCGCTCCGCACATCGCCGAAGAACTGTGGGAGTTGCTCGGTCACACGAAGTCGCTGGCCTACGAACCGTGGCCAACGTGGGACGAAGCCAAGTTGGTCGAAGCCGAAATCGAAGTCCCCGTGCAGGTCAACGGCAAGCTGCGAGCGACCATCAAGGTGCCCACCGGTTCCGACGCCAAGGTCATCGAAGACGCCGCTCGAGCCAGTGATAAAGTGGTCGAACACCTCACCGGCAAGAACGTCGTCAAAGTCGTCTACGTCCCCGGCCGCATGATCAACTTCGTCGTGAAGTAACCGGACAGGGCATCGACTGCAGGAAGAACCATGTACCGCTACCGAGTTCGCCCCGAGTACGGTTCCGGAAAGCTCTTGATTGAACTGCTCCCCGCGTCCGCAGATGAAGCCTTCTTTGGTGAACTGCTCGAAGTACTCAAGCAGGTGAATGCCAGGATGACAGATGTCTGCGACCTCTGGGTGAATGCTGAAGTGCTGCTCAGCTTCGACAGCGATCTGGGCTCGTTCCTGGTGTCGAAGGACGTCTGGGACTCGGTCTTCATTATGGCGTCCGAAAACCAGCCCGTGGTACTCAAGATTGCCGACGCGCTTGGAACATATAGTCAGTTCCAGCGCGAGGTTGTCGACTTCAGCGAATACACTTGAGCAGAGCCGACTTCCCCCCAAGAGTCATTTTGACTTTTTGTTCACTGACTACTGGACTGCTCGACCAATCTAGTGTCAATTGGTTCATTGGATTCGGCTCACCGCACCGAGGGCATTCTTTTTAAAACGCTTGAATGAACACTCTTGTGAACGTTTTGTCATGCGTTTTACGCGGAAATTGGCGGAAATTACTTCCGACATGATAGTCATGTGCGACCTAGGTTTGGGCTGCCGTCGTCCGTCCAAATTCTGCTCTTGCTGTTCGAGCTCACATGCAATCAACGGAATCTGTACAGCCTATCTCTATCGACGCCCAGTCGGTCGTTGCCGACCTCAATCTGGCTTCCAATAAAGAGAGAGCCACGATTCTGGTGGTCGACGATGAAGCCGTGAACCTGCGGCTGATCGAATTGCTCCTGAAAGAGGATGGCTATCAGGACATCATTCTCTGCCCCCAACCCGAACGGGTACTGGCAGTGGTTGAGCAACATCAGCCAGATACCGTATTGCTCGACGTGATGATGCCGCAGATCAGCGGGCTTGATCTGCTGGCAGCTCTGCGCGGGAATACCGCGACCCGTCACGTGCCGGTGATTATGCTCACCGCGATGACGGATCGAAAAACGAAGTCGCAGGCTCTTGAACTGGGAGCGACCGACTTTCTGACGAAGCCCGTAGACTCCAGTGATCTGCTGACGCGAGTCCGCAATGCACTGGTGATGCAGGCTCACCATCTGAACCTGGTCAGTCAGGCGGCTCTGCTCGAAATGAAGGTTCGTGAGCGCACGGCGCAACTGACCTGGACGCAGATTCAAATCATCCTGTGCCTCGGCCGGGCCGGCGAGCGTCGCGACTATGAGACTGGTCAGCACGCCGTTCGCGTCGGTCGTTATGCACAGATCCTCGCACAGGAGATCGGCCAGAGCCGCCAATGGTGTGATGAGCTTCTACTGGCCGCCATGCTGCATGACGTCGGCAAGATTGGCATTCCCGATGCGGTTCTGCTGAAGCCAGGCAAGCTGACCACAGACGAATACCAGCAGATGCAGGCTCACTGTTCCTTCGGCGAGGAAATCATCCGCCCCACGTGGCGAGATGACCTGCTGTCCTTCCTGCAGTTGGACATTCCCGGCATTGATACTCAGTCATCACTGCTGCAACTGGCGGCGTCTATTGCGTCTACTCACCACGAAAAATGGGACGGCAGCGGCTATCCGCGTCGTCTGAAAGGTGAAGAGATCCCGCTGGAAGGACGACTCACAGCGATTGCGGACGTCTTTGACGCCCTGGGCAGCGCGAGACCCTACAAGGCTGCCATGCCACCCGACGAGTGTCGCAGGACTATATCCGATGGATCCGGAAAGCACTTTGATCCGACGCTGATCGAGGCTTTTCTCAACCGTTTCGACGACATACAGCGCGTCCGCGAACAGCTTTGTGACTAAAGGCCAGAGGATCATGTCGCGTACGACCTGTATTATATCACTCGCCTGCTGGTGTTTGCTGGTAGGCTGCGGCTGCGCCTGGGCATTCATGTATCAAATGACACCCAGCCCGCAATATACACCACCGGCTGTTTGGCCCAGCGAGTGTGCCCTCACCGATAAACACACACAACCAACGCTGCTGGTTTTTGTGCATCCGAAATGCCCGTGTACGCGCGCGACATTCCGCCAACTGGAACGCTTCCTGACGCGCCATCAGCAGAAGTTACAGATCTATGTAGTGATCTCGAAGCCGGCATCGGCTCCGATTGATTGGGAACACACAGATCTGTTGGCATCAGCGAAAGCCCTGCCGGATGCCTGCGTCATCATTGATGATCAAGACGAAATCCGGAGCTGTTTTCAAGCCTCAACATCTGGAGAGATCCTGCTCTACGGAGTTGACGGACGTTTGCAGTTTCAAGGTGGAATCACACCGGGTCGAGGCCATGAAGGCGCTAATCCTGGCGAAGCAATTCTGGCCGCGTTGCTGAAGCAAGAAACTCCTGATCTTCAAACCACACACGTCTTCGGCTGTGGTTTAGAGACCAAGAAATCCTGTTGCGAAGGGGCACGCCGATGAATCCGTCAACCGTCGGTATGGAACAGCGAGTGCAACAACTGCTGAAGGAACAACAGCAGCAACACTATGTCGCCATGGACCGCATGTTCGGCGTGTTGATGATCTTTCAATGGCTGGCGGCTATCGCAGCCGCCTATTGGATCTCGCCGCTCGCGTGGGAAGGCATGTCCAGCCGCGTTCATCCGCACGTGTGGCTCGCGATCGGTCTGGGTGGCGCAATCGCCAGTCTACCATTGATCTTTGATTTCGCCTGGCCTGGACAGCGCATCGCACGCTACGTCAATAGTGCGGCGCAGGTGCTCTTTTCCGCGCTTCTGATCCATGTGACCGGCGGCAGAATTGAGACCCACTTCCACGTGTTTGGATCACTGGCGTTTCTCGCCTGCTATCGAGACTGGAAAGTTTTAATCCCAGCAACGGCGATCGTAGCCGTTGACCACTTTGTCCGGGGTATGTGGTGGCCTGAGTCCGTCTTCGGGCTTGCTACTGCGAGCCACTGGCGCTGGCTGGAGCACGCGGGCTGGGTTATCTTCGAGGATATCTTCCTGGTTCTGGCATGTCTGAAAGCCATGTCGGAGATGCGCGTCGTTGCGACTCGTACCGTGGCACTGGAAGAGACGGAATACTGGAAGAAATCGGTCCTCAATGCAGCGCTGGACGCTATTGTCACGATCGATGCCACGGGGCGAATCACCGAGTGGAACGGCGAAGCGGAGCAGGTTTTCTGCTGGCGAACGGACGAAGCGCTGGGCAAGCAGATGCACGAGCTGATAATTCCCACTCGCTTTCATGCCACTTATCTTGAGATGCTGAGCAAGTTCCGAGAAACCGGTGTCAGTCCGGTTCTTGACCGCCGGCTGGAGATGACAGCCTTGCGGCGAAACGGCTCAGAGTTCTCCATCGAAGTCGCGATTACACCGATTCACGCCCAAGACCAGGTGACGTTTTGCAGCTTCATTCGCGATATCAGTGATCGCAAGACTTATGAGCGTGAACTCCTGCAGGCCAAGGATGCGGCGGAAGCGGCCAGCCGCGCCAAGAGCAGCTTTCTCGCGAATATGAGCCATGAAATTCGCACGCCGCTTAATGGTATTCTCGGCTTCGCGGAACTCCTGCGGCGAGGCGCTGACGGGGGTAATGATACAGTGCGGCAAGAGTTTATTGATACCATCGACAAATGCGGACGGCACTTGTTGACCGTCATCAACGATGTTCTGGATTTATCGAAGATCGAAGCGGGCCAGTTTGAGGTGCATCGCGCGGCGTGTTCTCCTCACGATATTCTGGCTGACGTGGCTTCAATTCTGCGGGTCAAGGCCAAGGAGAAAGGCTTGACGCTGAATTATCGCTGGGAGGGCGACGTTCCTGAATCCATCGAAACTGACGCCGATCGCCTGCGGCAAGTGCTCATGAACGTTGTGGGTAACGCGATCAAGTTTACTGAAGATGGATCTGTCACGATCACGGCAAAGCTGGAAGTTGATACTACGGGCAGCACAAAGCTGGCGATCCATGTGAAAGATACCGGCATTGGCATTGCTCCAGATAAGGTCAGTGCGATCTTCGCACCATTCGTGCAGGCTGATTCTTCCGTGACTCGCCGGTATGGTGGTACTGGCTTGGGTCTTTCAATCTGCAAGTCGCTGTGTGAACTGCTCGGCGGTTCGATCAGCGTTCAGAGTCAGTTGGGGCTGGGAAGCGTCTTCACCTTTTCGGTGGATGCTGGCCAGACGAGGTTGTCGCCTTCGCCCAGCTTCACTCAGGGCGACTTGATCAAGTCACGCGGTAAGAACGCGGATGCACGTGGCGACAGACTGGATGGCGTTGAGATTCTCCTCGTCGAGGACGGTGAGGTGAACCGACAGTTCATTCGACTCCTGCTGGAAGAAGCGGGCGCCACAGTCACCATAACGGAAGATGGCCAGCAAGGTTTGCAGCAGGCCCGGCAGCGTACGTTTGATGCAATCATCCTGGATATGCAGATGCCGATCATGGACGGCTACCGAGCCGCGGGTGAGATGAGAGATTCAGGTGTGGCGTGTCCTATTATCGCGCTGACCGCACATGCCATGTCTGGCGATGCCGAAAAGTGCCTCAATGCTGGATGCTCGCACTACCTCTCCAAGCCGGTGAAGTCGGCACATCTGATCAAGACGCTGATCGAGGTACTGCACTCCAAAGCAGATGCGAGCGAAGAGGATGCCCTGCCGGGCTCAGTAGCCTCTGAGGATCGAGGCGTCTATCAACTCGCATAGTGTTTCCGGGATGGGAATGATCGGAGTGGCGAGAGCCCGAGATACACCCTGAGTAACCGCCCAACTGAACTCAGCCATCCTGGAGTAGTCCGAAGGATTGATAGCCCACTTCTGCGTGAAGTTGCTGGTCTCATCAACTCGACGGAAGCTGTCGAGATTCGATCACGTCGCTCGAGTCTCGGTATAAATCGGCAACGCGCTGGCTGTTGGCGACATCTACGACCCATCGACCAGACTCACCGCAGGCTCCCGGTAGCTTCGTTCGTCGGTGAGCTGAAACGCTAACGGCTTGGGTATAGGGCTCTTCACCCAACTGCCGTACTCGTCCATGAATGCCCCATTTGAATAGAGCATGCGCTGCGGTGCGTCGTGGCCGAGTTTGAAAATGAGGGCCGGTAGTTCCCAAGTGTAATGGATCTCGTTCAGCGGCAGACTGGCGTCATACTCCGTTCCTTGGTTCAGTCTGGCGTAGAGGATAGTTCCAAAGTCGGAGTCATTTTTCGCGGCAACGTCGAATGAGAGAGTGGAGTACTTGAAGATCACTTGAACTAGGTGCGGGTGAATCCACAGCGAGCGGCCGGATCGATCGTCTGACGAGAAACGCAGCCCACGCAGTACGAGCGAGTTTTCGAACAGGGCGCGGATCTCCGGCGTGGTTCGCGCTTCGGTGTTGCAGTTGCGATCGTTCTCAAGCTGGGCCATCGCCAGTTCGTCGACAAAGTAGTCGGTCGTAAACCGTGAAGTCGCGGACCACACGCGACCTTCCGAGTCCGGCTGCCAGAGCTGGCACGCGACTGCGTCAACAGGGTAGTCCTCGTTTTGGGCGCGCAGGGCAGTAAGTTCGTACGTGAAGTTCACGCAGAGATGCAGCTCGCCGTCCCACCTGAGGATTCGCCCGTCCGTCGTTGGGACGTCGAATGGTCGCTGCAGAAGCTCGAACGTACTTTGAAGTCTCATCGACGCCTCGCTCTTTCGTCCGTGGCAACGCCGGGATGATTGGGACGCACCTATTTGCCTGTATTGTTGTCCGCCCAAATAGGAATCGTCCTTTAAGCGGTCGTTGCCGAATGAATTTTCTGGCGGCACTTCACCCGCGGCGGACCGGCTGGTCGAATGTGCGATTGCGATTGCAATGCACTTCGTTCAAGTTGGTCAGTTCTGCTTGACGGAAATTCGTTGTCTGATATGATTCATCAACTTGTCATACAAGATGTCTGGAGTAATCAGATGGCTGTGGCGATTCGATCAAAACGTGAATTGGACAACGAACTGGCTCCGGGGCTCGTGGAGTCGGTGGTTCGGTCGTTGCGTGAACGCATTCTGGCCGGGGAGTTTGCTGAGGGCGTGCTGCCTCCGCAGGGGGAACTGGCGACTGAGTTCGCGGTTTCGCGAAGTGTCATTCGCGAGGCAATGCAGCAGTTGCAGTCGTCACGGCTGATTGAACTCTCGCAAGGGCGTAATGCGCGGGTTGTCCCGGTGGGCTCGGAAGCGATCATCGACAACTTGCAGCTTTTCATGCAGCGCAGTCAGGCGTCGTTGCTGCACCTTGCCGAAGTCCGGCAGCCGCTGGAAGCGGAAATCGCCGCGCTGGCGGCTGAACGGATTGATGATGAGGCGTTGCTGAGATTGCACATCTCCGTCCGCAAGCTGGCGGAAGCGAAGACTTCCGAAGAACAGATTGATGCGGACATCGACTTTCATCGCATTCTGGCCGAGGCGACGGGTAATCCCATCTACCTGTTTCTGATGGATGCACTGGCTGAACTGCTGCGTGAATCACGCCGCAAGACGATTGGCTTGGGGGGCGTTGAGCCCGCTCTGGAAGGACATCGTGCCGTGCTGCAAGCCGTGCAAAAACGCAACGGGAAAGCTGCGCGAGCGGCCATGCTGGAACACGTACAGGCATCGCGTCGAGACCTCGAAGCGTTAATGGAACGAAAGGGTCGCTCATGAATCGTCAGTCGCTCACTGCCGTTCATTTTGGGCGTTGGCTCAAGTCCGGGCTCGCTCTCTTGATTGCCTGGTTCGTGCCAGCGCAGACCGCGCGAGCCGCAGAGCCGAACGACTTCTTTCAGAAGAAGGTCGCGCCGATCCTGCAGGCTCGCTGTGTGAGCTGCCATAACTCGCTCGACCGCAAAGGGGCGTTCTCGCTGCAGAAGCCTGATGACGTGGCTGACAGTGGATATGTCGAAGCTGGCAAGCCGGACGACAGTGAGTTCCTGAAGGTTCTGATCTCTCAAGGTGGCAAACGGGCCGCGATGCCGAAGAACGGTGAGCCGCTCAAAGCGGAAGAAGTTGCCGCGATTCGCGAATGGATTGCCGCGGGCGCCAAGTGGCCTGACGGTTTCGTGATTGAAGAGGCGGTTGTCGAGAACTCCGATTGGTGGTCGTTCAAGCCGCTCAAGAAGCCCAGTGTTCCGCAGTTCGAGGGGCAGGATGCGGCTTGGATTCGCTCGCCTGTTGATGCCTTCGTGCTCAAAACCCTGCGTGATCAGAAGCTCGATCACTCCGCGGAAGCTGACAAACGCACGCTGATTCGTCGGCTCTACTTTGATCTGATCGGTCTGCCGCCGACACCTACCGAAGTGGATGCATTCGTCGCCGATGCAAATCCGAAGGCCTATGAAAACCTCGTTGAGCACCTGCTGGCCTCGCAACATTACGGCGAACGCTGGGCCCGGCACTGGCTGGACGTCGTGAAGTACGCAGACACCTGTGGCTACGACAAGGACAAGCTCCGGCCGAACGCCTGGCCATATCGTGACTACGTGATTCGTGCGTTCAACGAAGACAAACCATATACCCGTTTCGTGCAGGAGCAGGTGGCTGGCGACGTGTTGTTTCCCGGCACGGCCGACGGAATTCTGGGGCTGGGTTTTATTGCTGCGGGACCGTGGGACTTCATTGGTCATGTCGAGGTGCCTGAAGGCAAGATCGACGGCAAGATTGCACGGCATACCGATCGCGACGAAATGGTGACCAACACCTTGAACACGTTCTCGTCGATGACGATTCAATGTGCTCAGTGTCACAACCATAAGTTCGACCCGTTTACTCAAGAGCACTACTACAACCTGCAATCGGTTTTCGCGGCCGTTGATCGAGCTGAGAGGCCGTATGACCTCGACCCGCAAGTCGAGAAGCGACGCCAGCAGCTTGATGCTCAATTGCGTGCCGCGCGAGCCACGCTCGGCGGCTTGAATGCGGCCGTTCAAAAGGATGGCGGTCCGGAACTGGTGGCGCTTGAGAAGCGGCTCGCCGAGCTGTCGCCGAAAACTCAACCGGCCGCGAAGCGTCCTGAGTTCGGTTACCACAGCGGCATCTCGCCCAAGCAGGACGTGGAGAAGTGGGTGCAGATTGACTTGGGCCGCGAAGTCGAGATCTCCAGGATTGTGCTGCGCGCCTGCCATGACGATTATAATAATGTCGGCGCGGGCTTCGGATTCCCGGTTCGTTTCGCGGTTGCATCGTCACTGATCCCGTTTGATCAGGCGAACGCCGCCGGTGTGACATCACTCACGCTGCATGATGCGACTTTGCGAGATACTCCGAACCCGGGATTGGTCCCGTATGAAATCGCCGTTGAGAAAACTCGCACACGCTATCTGCGAGTGACCGCGACGAAGCTCGCATTGCGAGCCAACGACTACATCCTCGCGTTGGCCGAGATGCAGGTGTTCGATGCTCAAGGCAACAACGTGGCCTTGAAGGCTGCGGTGACGGCTCTGGATTCGATCGAAGCTCCAGTGCGTTGGGCTAAGACCAATCTGACGGATGGCATCTGGGCGACGGCGGGAGATGCCGCCGCGATTCAAGAATTCGCCGAAGTTCAGAAGCAACACCGCGCGATTCTGGACCGCATCACGACGCCGGAACGAGTGAAGGAGCGGGCTCGGCTGGGGAAAGAAATCGAGTCATTCGAGACTCAGTTGCAGGGCTTGCCTGCGGGCAAGATGGTCTATGCAGCAGCCACTCATTTCGCGCCGCAAGGTGCTTTCACTCCGACGAGCGGTAAGCCTCGCTCCGTGAATTTGCTGCATCGCGGGAACGTGCTGCAGCCGCGTACTCCGTCGCTGCCAGGCACGCTGCCGATTCTGCCGGCTTCTGTAGTCGCTGCGGCTAAAAAGCCAGCGGTCTCGCAGGCCACCTATGACTTTGATGCTGCTGGTCGCTTCGCGCTGCCCGCGAATCATTCCGAAGGTGACCGTCGTGCGGCGCTCGCAACATGGCTGACGCGGCCTGACAACCCACTGACATGGCGTTCGTATGTGAATCGAATCTGGCAGTATCACTTTGGTCGCGGTCTGGTCGAAACGCCGAACGACTTCGGTCGCATGGGCAAACTGCCGACGCATCCGGAACTTTTGGATTGGCTCGCCGCCGATTTCCGCGACAACGGCCAGTCCACGAAGAATCTGCACCGCCTGATTGTCTTGAGTTCTACCTATCGACAGTCGTCGGCTCATCATGATGTGAGTGCCGCGGTCGATTCAGAGAATCGCTATCTGTGGCGCATGAATCGACGCCGACTGGAAGCTGAAGAGATTCGTGATGCGATGCTGTCTGTGAGCGGTAAGCTTGACCAGAAGATGGGTGGCCCCGGCTACTTCCTGTTTGTGCTCGAGCACACCGCGCATTCGCCGCACTACGAGTACCACAAGTTCAACCCTGAAGATCCGGCGTCGCACCGGCGTTCGATTTATCGCTTCATCGTTCGCTCGCAGCCCGATCCGTACATGACGACGTTGGATTGTGCGGACTCCTCGCAAAGTACGCCGCAACGTAATGAGACCCTCACTTCGCTGCAGGCTCTGTCATTGCTCAACAACGGTTTCTCGCTGTCGATGTCGAAGCATTTCGCCGCGAAGCTGGCTGGTGAGAAATCTGCGATCGATGAACAAGTTCTGCTGGCCTTCAATCGTGTCTCCGGTCGTCAGCCGACCGTCGCGGAGCGAACCGAGCTGACGGCTTACGCTCAGAAGCACGGTCTGGCGAATGCGTGCCGAGTACTCTTCAACCTCAGCGAGTTTGTCTACGTCGACTGAAAGGGCAGGGTGGGAGAGATCTTTCTGGTACTGCGTTAAATATGGTTTCAAAGTCCCTGAGACATCATGACGTACGGTGTGCTGTTCATCCTGATTTCTGGCCTGATGACCGCGAGTGCGTTGATCTCGCGCGGCTCGCAGTTTGTTTTACTGTGGCCTGCGCTGAGTTTCGGCCTCGTCGGTGTCGCCTATCTCGGGGTGGGTGGCTGTATCTTCGGCAAGCAACGCGATGGCAGCCTGCGCTGGGTGAATGTGATCGCACTGCTTCCCTATCTGCTGCTTGTGTGGAGCGTTTGGCACTTGCTGAGATGGGTTCGCAAAGGGCAGCCTTATCAAAGTCTGACGGATGGCATTCTGATTGGGCGTCGCTTGTTGCCGTCCGAGGTTCCAATCGGTCTCGCAACGGTGATCGATCTGACCTGCGAGTTTCCGGAGATACGACCGCTTCGACGATTGCAGTATCGAAGTTTCCCATTGTTGGATGGCATGTGCCCTGCGGTCGAACAGTTGCGAGGTTGGGCTCAGGAAATCCTCGCCGCGCAGCCTCCCGTGCTCATTCACTGCGCGGAAGGGCACGGACGAACGGGACTCGTGGCCGCCGCCTGCTTGCTGGAGCGCGGTCTTGAGAATACTGCAGAAAGCGCGATTCGTTTTGTGCGCCAGCAGCGTCCGAGCATGCGACTGAATGCACGACAGCAAGCCCTACTTGAAGCGGTTGCCAATCAGATTGCCGGCAGCCGACCGACACCCGGAGAGCAGCCCTCATGATCAATCGACGTGGTTTTCTCTGGCAGTCAGCTCATGGATTCGGGGCGCTCGCGCTGGCCTCCATGCTGCAGGCAGATGGGCTGACGAATCCCGCGGTGGCGGGCGATGTCGGTTCGAATGCGGTGCTGAAGACCTTGCATCGACCGGCCAAGGCCAAGCGGATCGTGCAGCTCTTTATGTCTGGTGCGGCTTCGCATCTGGACCTGTGGGATTACAAGCCTGAACTGGAGAAGCACCACGGTGAGGCCTCCAACTTCGGCGAGTATGTGGAGGCGTTTCAGAACGGTCTCGGGCCGTGGATGAAGTCGCCGTTTGCGTTCAAGCCCTACGGCAAGTGCGGCAAGATGCTGAGCGACGTGGTCGCGCCGCTGGGCGAGGTCGCTGATGACATGGCCTTCGTGCACAATGTCGTTGGTAAGACGGGCGTGCATTCGCAAGCCACGTTTCTGCAGGCGACAGGCTTCCAGAATCCCGGCTTCCCCGGCATGGGAGCCTGGATCAGCTATGGCCTGGGCTCGATGAATGACAACCTGCCGACCTTCGTCGTCTTGCCGGATCATCGTGGCTATCCCTCGAATGGACCGAAGAACTGGGCATCGGCCTTTCTGCCGGCGAGCACTCAGGGGACGACGATTTTCCCACAGCGTGAGATCCCGATTGAAGACTTGCTGCCACGTTCCGACTTTGTGACGTCCGACAGCGATCGCGATGGGCTCGCCTTACTGAATCGTTTGAATCGTGGTTTCGAGCAGCAGCGGCCGGGTGATTCGCGACTCGACGCGCGGATCAAGACGTATGAACTCGCAGCCAAGATGCAGCTCAGCGCGCCGGAAGCACTGGATCTTTCGAAAGAGCCAGATCACATCTTGAAGATGTATGGCTTGGAAACGGCCGGCAAGACATATCCCACCGAGATCAATGTACCAGAAGAAGCTGAGTATTTCGGTCGCAAATGTTTGATCGCTCGGAGACTGCTGGAACGCGGCGTGCGGTTCGTGCAGATCTGGTCGGGCAACGATAACAGCTTCCCGCGGCGTAACTGGGACAGTCACGAAGATGTCGAGCGCGATCATGGCCCGCTGGCGATGGGCATGGCCGTGGGGGCGGCGGCACTCATCAAGGACCTCAAGCAACGCGGACTGCTCGAAGACACGATCGTTTTGTGGACCACTGAGTTCGGGCGCATGCCATCAACACAGGGCAGCAAGGGACGCGATCACAACCCGTACGTCTTCAGCAATTGGCTGTGCGGTGGTGGCATCAAGGGCGGAGTGACTCACGGTCCGTCTGATCAATGGGGCTACAAGCCGCTCGACCGCGAGAACCCCACGCAGGTTTACGACATCCACGCGACCATGCTGCACCTGATGGGTATCGACCACACGAAGCTGACTGTTCGCAGTAACGGCATCGACCGACGTCTTACCGATGTGCACGGGCACGTGATTGAAGATCTGATGGCGTGATGATCAAGGCTGAGTGTCGGTTGGGCGTTCGGTTGATGGTAGCATTCCTTCGCGCATCCCGTTCTACTTTTCCTGCGCAGTCGCTGCGTGTTGAAAATCGTTGCGAAAGACGAACTCGCACCTGGATCTACTGGAGATCGCGATGAACTTCCCAAAGCTCGCGGCATCACTTTTGGCAATCCTCTGCTGGGCGTGCGTGTTGAGTGGGAACGCTCAGCCAGTTTCCGCCGCCGAACCGAAGCTGAAGGACGAGGCGACTCAGGCTCTGAAGAAGGCTGCTTCCTACTACCGGGGCAAAGTCGCCACGCGTGGCGGGTACGTCTACTACTACAGCGAAGACCTGCAGCAGCGGTGGGGCGAAGGCAAGGCTGCGCCGGATACGGTTTTTGTCCAGCCACCAGGGACGCCCACGGTTGGTATGGCCTATCTCAAGGCCTTTGCGGCGACGGGAGACCCATTCTATCTCGACGCCGGACGTGAGGCGGCTGAGGCGTTGGCATACGGGCAACTCCAATCGGGCGGATGGACACAGACCATTCGCTTTGAGAAGGGGGAACGCACCGGGCCTTATCGAGATGGCAAGGACACCTCGTCGCTCGATGATGGGCAGACTCAGTCTGCTCTCATCATGCTGATTCGTGCGGATCGCGCACTTGATTTCAAGCACGCGAAGATTCATGCCGCTGCTGAGCGGGGCTTGAATGCTCTGTTGAAGGCGCAGTTTCCGAACGGTGCGTTTCCCCAGATTTGGCGAGCGCCAGTGACTCCGCATCCCGTCATGAAGGCCAAGTTCCCTGACTATGACTGGAAGACCGAAGGCCGATTAAAGAACTACTGGGACTACTACACTCTGAACGATGGCCTGGCAGGGACAGTATCCAACGTGTTGCTGGAAGCTCATTCTGTCTACAAGGATGAGAAATATCTGGCTGCTCTGAAGAAGCTGGGTGATTTTGTGATTCTCGCACAGTTGCCTGATCCGCAACCCGGTTGGGCGCAGCAGTATAACTATGACATGGTTCCTATCTGGGCTCGCAAGTTCGAACCGCCGGCTGTGACTGCGTGGGAAGCTCAAGATGTCATGGAAACGCTGATCAAGATTTCTAATTATACGGGCGAAAAGAAGTATCTGGAGCCGATTCCACGAGCATTGGCATACTACAAAAAATGCCTGCTCCCCGATGGCAGAGTCGCCCGGTACTACGAGCTCAAGACGAACAAGCCGTTGTATATGGACGGGGACTATAAATTGACGTACGACGATTCGGCTGCTCCCGCTCACTATGGGTGGAAGCAGTCGGCACGCTTCGATCAAATTGAAAAGGCGTATCAAGATGCGAAGAGTGGCATAAAGCCGGGTACGTCATCGCAGTCCCTCCAGAACCTTGAAGCTGAGTCACGCAAGATCGTCAGCGCACTGGATTCGGAAGGACGCTGGGTTTCCAGTTTCGCGGGCGAGCGTCTGGTGGGGCAACCGAAGTTCGCTCAGTCGTTCCGTTATATCTCGAGCGACGTGTTCAGTCGCAACGTCGAGACGTTGAGTGAGTATATCACTTTGTCCGCCAAGTAGTGCTTTGTGGGCTGATTAAAGCAGGGGGCTCAGCAAGCGAGCCATGTTCTCGCAGACCTTCGTTGTCAGCGATCTTGCTTTCCACTGAGTCGAGGAGAGCTTGTCGCTGGCCGCAAAGTAACGCTCTTGCTGAGAGTGCAATTCAGTGGTGACGCCCTTGTCGTAGACAACCAGCGTCACTTCCGCATTCAGGACGAACGAGCGGATGTCAATGTTGCTGGAACCGATCACGCAGACTGTGTCATCGATGCTGAGATGTTTGGCGTGCAGCAGTTTGTCACGGTAAAGATGGACATGAACGCCCATGTCGAGCAATTGCTGGTAGTAAGACTTCTGTGCGAGGCATACTAGCAGTTGGTCGGCAACGTGTGACACAACCAAACGCACTTCAACACCCCGCCGCACAGCAGTATCAAGTGCCTGCAGCAGTGCATCGTCCGGAATGAAATAGGGTGTCGTGATGACGACTCGCTGCTGAGCACTGTGGACCAGAGCAACGATTAGCGAGGCGACGTTCGATGCGGGGTAGTCGGGGCCGCTCGGCAGCACTTGGGCGGGCGTGTGTCCGGCACCGACCGGGTCGGGAAATAGATCCGTTGTTTCGAGGACTTCTTCGGTTTCGAGGAACCAGTCTGCGACGAAGACGGCCTGCAACTGCAAAGCGACCGGGCCTGTGACGCGCACCACAAGTTCTTCGTAAGTGATGCCAGGCTTGAAGTCGCTGTCGACCAGATTCTGGGAGCCGGTGTAAGCGGTGCGACCATCGATCACCGCGATCTTGCGATGGTTACGCAGGTCCGCGCGGGCGGACTTGCGCCTCAGGAAGCTGACTGGGAGCGCCCACCGCACTTGGGCTCCGGCCGCGGTTAGCTTCTGTTCGACGGAACGCGACCACTTTCGAGAGCCCAGCGCGTCGATGAGCACTCGACAGGTAACGCCGCGTAGCGAAGCTCGTTGCAACGCCGCAATGACTTTGGTTCCGACTCCATCATCGGCAAAAATATAGTACAGCAGATGAACGCTATGCCGAGCTTGATCGATGTCGGCAACGAGGCGGTCGACAGATTCGTCGTAATTGGGTAGCAACTCGACGGAGTTCTGATTGAGTGGCAGGAAGTGCCCCAGATTCTGCACCAGCAGGATGGCAGTGGGCAGCGTATTCGCGTCGGGCCGAAACGGTTGCAGGCTGTGCTGCAGTCGATGACGCGTGGGTACCAGGAAGGTCGGCAATTGCAGGAACCGATCGACGCGCCATTGAGGATACTTGGGACGTCCGATTACCAGATATAGTACGAGTCCAGCCCAGGGCATAAAGAAGACGAGCAGCAACCAGCCCTTGGCGGCTTCGGGGGATCTCCGAAACGGAATCACTACGAGCATCACCAGCCGGATGATCCATTCGGAGGCGACGTATAAAAAGCCCCATGTTGTTCCACTGGCGAAGTCCATCAGCGGCTTGTCCTCTGTAGGTGATACGCGTGACGGTGTTTCCGGACCTCGGGGCCGTATTGCTGACGCTTGCGAGAGTTAATCGGTCTTCGAGTGGCTCGCGCGCTCTGCCGCCAGAGTCGCTTCAAATGCGGCTCGTCGGGTAGCAACCCACTTTTGGTAGCCTGCAAGGTCGAGCCAGGCTTTCGCGCCCTCCTTGGCCACACGCTCCAGCTTGGCGTTGAGTCCATAAGCCTCGTTGTGTGGCGCCAACCAGACGTCCGGCTGCAAAGATTCCAGCGTTTTGAGTGTGCGTCGATAATTGGCTTCAATGCCGGGGTAGGAGGGCTTGTCGCTGAGGTGATAGCCGGGGTTGATGCCGGTTCCGTCCGGGAACACCACTGTGTAACTCTTACCGGAGTCAGTCACCTTCGTAACATAGCTGGTTGAGCCTCGAGTGTGGCCCGGCGTCAGCAGTGCCTTGATTGAAATGTCTCCCAGCTTGATCTCGTCTTCGTCATTGAAGACCACGTCAACTTCAGCCGGCTCGAACAGGAACTCCTTATATGAGCTGTAGTGGAAGTCGAGCTTTCCGCCGGATTCAAACAACTCCTGCTCTTCGCGCATCATCGCAATCCTGGCACCACAGACCTGCTTGAGGTGTGCGTGACCACCGACGTGATCAATGTGAGCGTGTCCGGTTAGGATCAGCTTCACATCCCCCGGTTTGAAGCCGAGCTGGCGAATGGATTTCTCAATCAGAGGTCCTGAGTTCGGCATTCCCGTATAGATCAAGACGTGGCCTTCGGTGCCCGTGATCAGGAAGACGCCGAGTCCCTTCGTTCCAACGAAGTAAATTGGCCCCAGGATCCTGGCCGGATCGGCGGGCTCTTCCCACTTCAAGCGTTTGCCAGCCGACTGCAGAAACAATGCCGGATCTTTGGCGAGTTGCTCGACGGTGGGATCCTTGTCCTGGCTACAAGCAGGCGCGGTGCGGCTCGCAAACGCGAGCCATCCCATGACGACGATGGCTATTAACCGGGTCGCGACTGGAAACGCTGATCGAGTTGGCATGATTTCATCGGGCCTGTGAATGCGAGAAGCCTCGAAACCTGTAACAGATTTCGAGGCTTCATGGCTGATATTGCCGCCTCTTGCAAACGTGACTGCCGAGACGGCGGTGGTTGAGAAATTTCCGATCGAAGCCGCAGGTCTGTCCTGAAACCTCGGTGGAAATCTCGACCTCCGAAGAGGACTACTGACGAGGCTGGCGTTGAGCAGCCTGCATCGTCTGGAAGATCTTGTAGAAGCCCATCACCGTTGCAGCGGGGACTTCGGTTCGCAGACGCAGGCCTTCCGGCTCGGTGCCAACGGCGAAGGTGACGAAGTTCGGAGCGATCTTCAGACCCTTCAACTGGTTGACAGGCAGCGGGATGGGCAACGGCGGAATGTCGTCTTTGCCCGCTACGTCATTTGCAATCAACATGGCCTTCACCGCGAAGTTCGGGATATCGACCATGCCGATCAGGTTGGCTTTCGCTAGCTGACGTGAGCGGCTGCCGGCGACTGGCGACGTTGGTGTGCTGCTCGCTGCCTTGACGGAGTCAATCGCTGTCTTCATCAAGTCGCTGCCCCCACCGACGGTCTGTACGACATGATCGTTCACCGTCGTCAGACGTTGAGTGACCCCGTCCTTGCCGTACACAACCTCCATCACGTGCTTCTGGATCTGCAGCGGGTCAGCTTCTTCGCTGATTTCCTGCTTCACCTTGATGAGATCGATCGATGCGTCGCCAATCTTCTCGGCGCCTTCCTTGACCGTGATTTCCTGCTTGATGCCTGGAATTTCGAGCTTGTAGCCGGAACTCATTTCACGGCTCAGCTTGAGCATCTTCGCGGCGGGGGTCACTTCGGTGACAATGATACCGGTGATGACACCTTCGGGACTTGGAGCAGCGAGACCGAACGAACCGCCGATCGAGCCGTACTTGAGGTCCTTCATCTCGGCACTGAACTTGTCAACTTTCGCCTTCGCGTCAGCGTTCTCGCCGAACATGCTGGATGCGAGTTCCATCGCTGACTTGATCATGCCTTTTGTATCGCCGTGCAGCGCGAAGTAGCCCAGTTGATCCTGCGGCAGCTTGGTGAGCACTCGCAGTTCATCCGGTTCATTCTTCTGGAGCAGCAGATCGCTCTTGGTGCCCTTCTTCACGAGGAACAATTCTTCAAGCGCGAGGTTCTGATCGGTCACCTGCACGCCGATGGTGAAGGACTGCGAATCGCGAGCACCCTGAATCAACGCATGGCCGAGCTTGCCGTAGAAATCCCAGACAGCATCGAGGTTCATGCCGGGGTTCTGAGCTGCGGCGCCGGCGGTCAGGTTCTTGATCGCTTCAATGCCTTCGTTCAGCTTCTCGTCGGCTTCCTCAAACTCTTCGGCGTAGATCTCACGCAGTTGGACGAGGTTCAGGTAAGCGGACAGTTCAGAGTTTTCGCACAAATCCGTCGCGCGCTTATCGAGACCGGCGGCAATCGACTTCGACTTGCCTTCCTTGCAGGCCTTGACCAGTTCAATCGCCGCTTCATCTTGCGAGTAAGCGACCCACTTATCGTGAGTCACGAAGCTGAAGTTTTCGCCAACGGCTTCTTCCAGCGCCTTGTCGTCGGTCGTCGGAATGATGAAGACGACCTGCGGCTGAGCGTTCTTCTGCACGAACGTCGCGACGTACCAGTCCTGCTTCAGGTCCACACCGCCGAGGGTGGGATTAGAAATCAGCACGCCCATCGCGGGCGCCTGGCCTTGGATCAGGAAGCCCACTCCGGGAACGCCGTTGTTCACGTAGTTGCCAACTTTGACAATTGTTTGCTCGGGAGTCTTGAATCGCAGGACAACCGACGCATTCTCGGGCACCAGGTCCAATGGACCGGCCGCCAGAGCGGGCATCGTTCCCAGCAGCATCAAGCTGAGCAGCACTCCTCCAATGACACGACGCAACATCATAGTTTGTTCCTAGCGAGATCGATGAGATGGGACGAGGAGAGTCAAACGCGGCAACACGATCTCAAATTGCCGCTCAGATGCCCACGAGCGGAGCACCCTCATCACCGGTATGACCGGCATAACCTGACAATCACGCGTGGGAGTATAGCGTTAAAAGTTCCGTGTGGATCTTAAACAGACCAGTTTGACTGTGGAAAAACCCGGCCTATGTTTCTGGCGTGACCGTGACTCAGCGACTGCGGTAGCGTGAAACCGACTGCGATCAACGATGTCCATCACGACAATCTGAATTCACGACGCTACTTTATGGCGTGACAAGGAGAGCTGGGAGCTTTGAGGGGACCTTGTCACGCCATTTCTCTTTTCGCCTGCATGACTTGCGAGACAGCGAGCGTCGTCGATGCGTGGTGTTTCTGATCAAGTTCACCTGGACGCGGCTTACCGTCGCACGACGTACTGGATTGAAACTCCGCACCGCTACTACGCAATCCGCATTGATGAGCACCACCCGGAACTCGACGAGTTTCTGAGTTCTCACGGTCCGCACTGTTGGGCAGTCATTACGGCGTTCAATCCGGACTCGCAGTTGCTCAGCCCACCGGAAAATCAGGTCCTCGCCGCGAGGCTCGCTCGTGCAGTCGAAGCTGTGGGGTTCGAGTCATTCGTTGCGACGGGAGCTGGCTGGTCGGGTGATTGGCCGCCGGAGTCAGGGCTGCTGATCGTTGGGATCGCTGAAGCCAACGCACGCGATCTGGCCCGAAAGTTTCAGCAGAAAGCATTGGTGTTCGGTGAGTCCGGTTGCAGAGCGAGACTGCTCTGGACCGACGATTGGGTCGCCACTTCCGGCAGTTGATCGTTGTTTGAGGGTGGAAAAAATCCTCATCAGAACTTTAGGATTCTCCCGCGATCACGTGTCACATTGAGTTTCATCCAAGCTAGCATCTTGCCGCAATCGTGGTTTTGCTTGGATTTGATGGACCTCTTCATGTCCCCGGCTTCCCTCTTCAACTTGAGCTTGCTGAAGCGCGCTTTCTGCGTGATTGCGCTGTTCAGCTTGTGGCTTGGTTTGGAGCAGACGGCGTCGGCAAGCTGTGGTGACTGGCTCGCAAATCACTCTGCTGGTCACACTCAGCAGGGACAGGTGGAAACCGCTTCCGGGGACAAGACTCGAAAAGAGGTTCCTCCGGCGCATCGGCCGTGTAACGGTCCGAAGTGTTCTCAAGGTCAGCTTCCTGCGGCTCCGCAATCGCCCGTAGTGCGGTTGCAGGCGCCCGATGAAATCACGGCACTCGCGCTCGTTGCCGGATTATCACCGCAAGCAGGAAATGACTGGATCGCAGCCGCTGAGCTGCTGGTGAGCGCTGGCTCGGGCATTCGTCTGGAGCGACCACCGCGCTGCTAGCTGCGCGTGAATTGTGTCGCCTGTGATTTCGCACCGCCCGGCTGGAAAAAATCAGCCTGAAGAGTACCCGTCAGAAAGCTGCTGCGCGGGCGCAGTTCGTGCTGCGAAGCAGTTCGACAGGGTCGCTTCCAGGTTGGTCCCTCAGCGTCTGAAAACGACGAGCAGCTGCGCAGATCTCTGCTTTCCGGCGGTGCAAATCTTCGACTCGGTCGCTTCCGCCGTACTGTGCGCTTTGCATTGGTAAGCGTCAGTTTGACTGCCAAATGAGCCGCGTATGGCGCGGTTGAGCGACCTCTTGATCTACCTGTCGATTGGGCCTGTTCGGGCTCAGAAGTCTTATTGATTCATTATTTCCAGTCTTCTTCCAAGGGGGCCTGCTATGTCTCGTCCATCACGTTTGATTGCACGTCGAGGGTTTACTCTGATCGAACTGCTGGTGGTGATTGCCATCATTGCGGTGCTGGTCGCTCTGCTGCTGCCTGCCGTCCAGCAGGCCCGCGAATCCGCCCGTCGTTCGCAATGCAAAAACAACCTCAAGCAGATCGGGCTGGCTCTGGCCAACTACGAAGGCACATTCACAGCACTACCCAGTGCCAACACCAACAACCTGTCCGTGATGGCTCGCCTGTTGCCGAACATGGACATGGCCACGCTGTACGATCAAATCAATTTCAATGTGGCTTATAACAACGCGGCCAATGCAATCCCGTTCGCCACGACCGTACCAACATTCCTTTGCCCTTCCGATATCGATCAGTTGCCACTGGCGCTGGGCGCGAGAAACAACTACTACGGCAACACTGGCTATGAGATCGTCTACTCATTGCCATCAATGACAGTCGGGGGGACAAATTATGGAATGCCCACTTCAAACGGGGTCATTGTGCAAACCCCCAGCACCACAAACATCGGTGCGCCTGTGCTGCGTTTCCGCGACATCTTGGACGGAATGAGCAATACGGCTGCGTTCTCAGAAAAGAACAAGGGCGACGGCAGCGCGGGAGTTTCGACGCCAGAGTCTGATACCTATCTGCCCGGTACTTACCCCGCGACACCGGATCTCGCCGTTGCGGACTGCCGGGCGGTCAACACTAGCGACTTGACCAAGCAAGGCTACTCGAATGTAGGTGCGCCGTGGCTGCAGCCATACCACTCTTCGACGATGTACTACCACACGGCTCCGCCGAATGATCGATCCTGCATGTATCCGTCCGGCCGCATCATGACGACGGCGAACAGCCGACATCCCGGCGGAGTTCACATTGTGCTTTGCGATGGCTCGGTTCGCTTTGTCAGTGATGGCATCGAACTGGCGACCTGGCGTGCGCTTGGTTCCCGTGCGAGCTCGGACATCGTGGGCGATTACTAAATTGTAAACTGTTTTTTCATAGCTTTGTTTCGGGACAAGACCGCTATGCCGCAGAATTATTTTCAAATGATAAGAATTCGCAGTTTGGAGATTGTCGCGTTGTTGTCTGTTGCGTTGCTCTGCGGTTGCTCGCAAGGAGCCCGGTCGCTGAAGCTCGACAAAGACCTGGCAAAGAAGTCGCTCGAGCAAGCCCTGACGGCTTGGCGCGACGGCAAAACGCCCAAAGATCTGCAGAGCGGGACACCGCCCATTATCTGTACTGATTTTCAATGGGCTAATGGAAAGAAGCTCACGAAGTTCAAGATATCGGACACGGAATCTTCCGACGGCACGAATCTCCATCTCTCCGCTGAATTGGCGGTGGCCGGAGACGCCGGAGAAGAAATCAACACCGTTGATTACATCGTGGGCACAAGTCCGGTGATTACTATTTCTCGACCATGATACGGAATTTTTGCCGCAGGAATAAAATATGAAGATAATGAAGCACACAGCACTCCTTTTGGCAGCGATTGCATCTGGCGTCGCGTTTGGTGCTGAGCCGGCCACTGAGCCTCGCCCGGTACCTCTAACTCGTCCGGAAATGAAGCAGTTTCTGGAAGATATGAAGAAACGCGAGCCGCGTATTCCGTTGCCCGAACTGACGGACGCCGATCGCGAACGTATCGGCGAACGCGGAATGAACTATGAGTCCCGGCTGCGCTACCATTATATCAATGGCGGAAGCAACTCTGGCGGTGGTGGTGGTCGCGGAGGAGCACCCGGTGGCGGTGGTGGAAACGCGTTTGGTGGGTTTGGATTCTCGCGTGAAGCCGATCCCAAGATGACGCTGACCTATGCCTTTAAGACTGAGTTGTTCTGGATCGTCGCGCGCACCAACAACTGCCAATACTGTCTCGGACATCAAGAGTCCAAGCTGTTGGGTGCAGGCTTGAGCGAAGACGAGATTGCAGCGCTTGATGGCAACTGGCTGGAGTTCAAGCCGGCTGAACAAGCTGCTTTCCGATTCGCGCGGAAGGTTACCTATCAACCTCACCTGATCAGCGACGCGGACGTTGCGGATTTGAAGAAGCACTACACCGACCTGCAGATTCTCGAGATGACGCTGTCCACTGCCGGCAACAATGCAATCAATCGCTGGAAGGAAGGCGCGGGGATTCCTCAGTCATCGAACGGCGGCGGATTTGGAAATCGCCGCCCAGGTGATGGTGCTGCTGCCGGCAATGAGCCTCGCAGTGAGGCTCATCAGAGCTATCTGACGGAGACCGCGGAAAAGAATCGCAAGACGATCACTAGCGTTGCCCCGTACCTGTTCGATGCCAAGAAGGGCGAGCCGACACACGCTTCAAATGTGTCTCGTCCCTCGGTGGAACCGCGTGCTGACGTTGAAAAGGCATTAGCTCAGGCGGCTCAACGCACCCCGCGATTGCCGTTGGTTGAGGAAGCCACAGCTCGCGAACTCTTGCCCGAGGATTGGTCGAAGGATCCCTTGCCACAATGGGTTCGCCTATTGGCCAACTTCCCGCGAGATGGCAAGTCGCGCATTCTAAGCCAGCAGTCCGCCGATACGACGGGTGACCTCAAGCCGCTGTTGAAGGCTCAAGTCAGCTGGATCATTGCTCGACAAGATCGCGCCTGGTACGCGGCTGGTCTCGCCAAGCAACGCCTGAACAAGCTCGGTGTGTCAGACGACAAGGTCTTCGCGCTGGATGGCGACTGGTCGGAATTCACGCCTGCGGAACGAGCTCAATTCACCCTGGCCCGCAAACTGTCCGTGTCTCCGATCGTGCTGACTGACGCCGATGTGGCAGTTGCTGTGAAGGAAGTCGGGCCGCGCGATACGACGCAACTGATCCAGTACGTCACGACCTGCGCTTCGTTCGATCGCATCACGGAAGTGGCGGGACTGCGAGTCGAAAAGTAGGCCTACGAACGTCCTGCCGTGTGCGGCGACGGTCTTGAACCGTAGCAGTCCCGTCATCCCGAGTGCGGGCTGCTACGGTTTCAAGGCTCGTTCCTCATGCGGCATTGAACGCGAAGTCATAAAACGCTGAGGCATTGAACTGACAGGGAAGAACCGGCAGATTGACGCTCGCTCCTGCCAGTGCGTTGAGTAAGGGAGATGTCAGGATGGCTCATATTGCATTGCCCCCGGAGTTCCCGGGCATCATCGGACCACTCGCGGCTTATCGAGACACCGAGAAGCATCTGGACGGGTTGGCGAACGCACTGATGTGCGGACCATCTTCGCTAACGAAGGCCGAGCGCGAGCTGATCGCCACCTATGTGTCTTCCGGCAATGAATGCTATTTCTGCACAAACTCGCACGCGGCAGTAGCGCGACATCTGCTCGGTGAAAAGCAGCATCTGGTCGCCGATATTCTGGCTGATGCCGCAACCGCCCACATTGATGAAAAGCTCCGCGCGCTACTGGTGATTGCTGGCAAGGTTCGCAAAGACGGTCGGCTAGTCACAGCAGAAGACGTTGCCAAAGCGCGAGAACATGGAGCCGACGACAGAGCGATTCACGACACAGTGTTGATAGCGGCCATGTTCTGTATGTTCAATCGCTACGTGGATGGTCTCGCCACGTGGACGCCGCGCGATCCTCAAGTCTACGAGGAAATCGGCGCGCGCATCGCGACCAAAGGTTATGGCAGCCGTTTCCGGGAATCGTCCTGAATCGCTGACTGCTCTGTGTTGAGTCCATTGTTCCGGCATGGCAGGAGCTTTCGAATGCGTCCGCTTCGATTTGCCGTTGTGATGTTTGCCTTGATGGAGTTGCTGATGTCCTCGCGCGCTTCCGCCGATGAACCAACCAAGGTGGCTCCTCAGCCTCGCGTCACAGTGAAGCCCGCTGAGCTGGAAGCCTTGTTCAAGGGTAAGGAGTCATCGCCGGATGAACTGAAGGCGATGGCTGATAAGCTCGAAAAGTCTTACGAAGGCGCTCCGCCGGAAGCGGTGCGGATGCTGATTGCGATCGCGCGCGGATCGCAGATGGGACCGGGGGAAGGCTGGTTCGGAGGTTCGCAGTCGCGGTACTCGTGGTCCTGGATGGCGAAGAAGCATGAGATCGAACCCACAGGTTCCATTACCGAGGACAAGTTCAAAGGGCCTGCCAAGTTGTTCGCGCGGCTGGATCGGAACAAGGACGGTCAGGTCACGGCGGATGATCTGGACTGGTCGGATCGGCATCCGGTCGTGCAACAATTCTACATGATCAATCGGCTGTTCCGAAAATTTGATCGTGAGGGTGATGGCCGGGTTACTCGTGAGGACCTCTTGGCATTCTTTGAGCGCGCTGCCCAAGGTAAAGACGCCATGAGTTCCGACGACTTCCGCGACGCCATGATTGGCGGCTTGCCGGGTTTCTTGCCGGGTGATGCTCCTACTACAGAAGTGCTGTTAAAGGGACTGGTCCGCAGCGAAATCGGGTCGTTGCAGGAAGGGCCGCGAGTTGAAGAAACAGCTCCAGACTTTCAGCTGACAAGTCAGGACGGCACTCGAACGGTGCGTTTGAGCGAGCAGCTGGGATCGAAACCCATCATTCTGGTGTTCGGCAACTTTACTTGCGGGCCGTTTCGGTCGATGTATCCAGTTGTGGACGACCTATACCAGCGTTACCGTGACGATGCGATTTTTCTGGCCGTCTATGTTCGGGAAGCTCATCCGGATGATGGCTGGTTGATGGAATCGAACACGAGAGTGGGCGTAAAAGTTTCTCAGCCGCAGACACAGGCCGAGCGAGTCAACGTGGCGCGGCAATGTTACGCCAAATTGCGCTACACAATGCCATTACTGGTTGATGAGATCGACGATCCCGTCGGTAATGCGTACAGCGGCATGCCGGCACGCATGTACCTGATCGACCCGGCCGGTAAAGTCGTCTACAAAGGAGGTCGCGGACCCTTTGGATTCAAGAGCGGAGAACTCGAGCAAGCATTGCTCATGCTGTTGCTTGATCTGCAGAAGTGATTGGCCCGTGCTAAGACACCAGGCCAGGCGCTTCTGTTGAAGTGCAGGCGAGGCTGGGAGAGTGCTGCGGCACAAGCGTCTCGTTTGCATGGAAGACCGGCCCAGCCCGAAGGAGGTCTTCACCCGCGTCGCAAACGAGACGCTTGCACTGCAGCATGTGTCTCCAGTCTTCAGGGCGACAATCCGACGCTGGCGCAACTTCAAGCCGAGCCGATTTGGCTGCTTCTTTTCCAATTCTCGCAAGCTCGCCAGCTTCTCATTCTGGAACCGATATCGACGCATTTCAGAGTCCGCCGTAGCATTACTGCTCGCCCGAGATTCAGCCGTTGGACGATTTCTATTCAAGAAGCTGATAGCGGGCCTCAGGCACCCACTCGCCTGACCGGGATCACGGAGTGATCCACAGTTATTCGAAGGGATTCGACATGAAGCGTCGCGGGTTTCTCCAACTGGTGACCTGCCACGGTGCGGCATTGGCAGCGGCTTGCCTGAGCGGTTGTCGCGGCAAGCAGTACGCGCACGTTCTGGATGACGATGACAAGAACATGGTTGGCAGCCATGCGGCCGGTGCCGAAGTGTTTGATCAACAGATCGAAGAGGCCGTCGGCAAACTGCTCGGCCAGCAGATGAGCGGCATTCGACAAGTCAGCCACGAAACCGCCGTGCTGGAACCGAAGCGCATTTGCTTCGTGGGGATTGAAAACGCCAGCGCTGAAGAACTCGCCGATTCCAAGGCACAGATCTATGACCTGATCGACCAGAAAATCGCTGACTCGAAGATGTTCGAGACCATCAGCCAGCGATATGTCGAGGCAGGCCTGAAGGATGCACGGCTGCGGCCCGATGATCTCTTCAAGCCCTCGAATCGAAGCCTGTTTGCGACCGTGATGGAACGTAGTGGCACTCCGTTTGACTATCTGCTGTTCGCCCGATTCACGTCGCTAACGACGAAAAGCAACGGTGACTCACAGCGAGATTACGCGCTGAAACTGGAACTCGTTGACATCCAGACGGGCAAATACGAGACAGTCACCGCCAAGGTTCGCAAGGGCTACCACAAGTCTGTGCTGGGCAAGATCAAGCACTACTCGGGCGACTAGTCGCCGACTCCGCCTTGGGCAGTGTGCCTGAGGCGGCTCCGTTTCGGTCTAACCAGGACACGAGTGCCGTTCCGTCCCATGCTGTGCGTGGGGACGAGAGGAAATGACCAAGAACCCGCGCCAACCTGCGATGCGTTATCACCGAGCGGCTCAATGCTTGATTGCGTCGCTGGGTTGCGTGTTGGCTGGGTGTGCGTCCCATGCGAAGCAACTGGTCACGTTGCGCGATTCGTACTACGCCGATCGCATGACCGTGGCGGGCGAGGCCGCCGACAAGCTCATCCAGAAAAAGAAGTCGGATGTCGACGTGCTCAAGCTGGATCGAGCGATGATTCAGTTGGCAGCCGGCAAGCCTGCTGATGCTGAGAAATCGCTGCGTGAAATTCGCGACCGCTTTGATGCGCTCGAAGGTCAGGACATTGCCGAGTCAGCCTTCTCGCTCGTCACAGATGACACGAAGCGGGCCTACGCCGGCGAAGACTATGAGAAGATTCTGATCCGCTGCTTTCTGTCGCTGTCCAACTTGATGCACGACGGATCGGATGCAAAAGCATACGCGCTGCAGGTCACGGAAAAGCAGCAGAGCATCATTCAGGCAGGCGGAGACGACGCGACTAAGAACCCGAAGTTAGCGTACAAGCGGGTGGCGTTGGGAGCATATCTCAACGGAGCTTTGCAAGAGGCCACGCATCGTGACTACGACGATGCGGCACGGTCGATTCAACTGGTCGTTAATTGGGAACCCGATTTCAAGTTCGGCAAGCAGGATCTGAGTCGCGTGACGACTGGTCATCACTCGGAACAAGGTCACGGTGTTCTGTATGTCTTCACGTTGATTGGGCGCGGCCCCTACAAGGAAGAACGTGCCGAGGAAGCATCCTCAGCCGCGCTGCTCATTGCAGATCGCATCTTATCTGTGACCGGTAAGCATTCATTGCCGCCGACAATCGCGCCGGTAAAGGTGCCAATGGTTGTCTGCTCGCGCAACAGGATCTCAACAGTTCGGGTAGCGGTGGATGGCCAGAAATCCGGAGAGACCGAAACCATCACGGATATCGGTCGCATGGCCGTTGACCAGTACCAGGCGGTCTTCCCGACCATCATGGCCCGCGCTGTCGTGCGACGTGTGGTGAAGAAGGGGGCGATCTACGCGACCAAAGAGGCGGCTCAAGTGGACAACCCGCTGGTTTCACTGGCGCTGGATGGTGTCGGTGTTGCCTGGGAAGCGACTGAAAACGCGGACACGCGCTGCTGGGGCCTGTTGCCGGACAAGATTCAGGTGCTGCGAGTGGAACTCCCCGTGGGCACTCATGATGTCAGCCTCACACCCGGCGCCGACCGTGCCAACATCGGCCCGGCAGTAGGTCGAAAAGTCACGATTACGGACGGCTCCAACACCTACCTGATGGCCACATTCCCAGACTCGCACCTCGTGGGCGAAGTGCTGGTGAGCGAGCGACAGTAACCGCTGGCGTCGTAGGCTTCAGAACGCGCGTTTCGGCGGTGGCGAGCTTATTTCCCTGCGATCGTTATCTTCTGGGATCGTCCAGTTTCGGATCCTGTTGTCGACGTCGTAGGAAAGTGCGCCGTGAGAATCGCTCGACAGTTCGCGTCGCTGATGTGCCTTGCTTTAACCGTCATCTCAGCTTGGTGTTTGGGCGCCTTGCCCGCTCAGGCGGAACTCAAAACCTGGGACAGCAAGCACTCGATCGATCGCATCGAAGTCACGATGGTGTACTTCTTGCCGAAGGATCGAGTCGCGCTGGTCGACTGGCGTGAGCGTCTGGAGTTTTTCCGCCGACGTCTGGAGTTGTTCCATCAGCGTGAATTTCAGGGCCAGTCACAACTGGTCGCCAAGGTGGTTCCGGAACCGGTTGTCTCTGACCGTTCGACGGAACAACTGCGAGCGGGCGATGGCGACTTCACCTTCTTCCGTACACTGGAGGAGGTCGACGAGCGGCTGCAGTTCGGCCGCGGCGAACACAAGGCGTTTCCAATTCTGCTGGTGCTCAGCGACATCAACTGGCGCCCGCTCGATGACTTCTTTCGGGTGAAGCCCGCAGGCGACAAGTTTGAATTCGAAGGACAGCTCATCAACGGCATTCATCACCCCGGCGCCACGTCCGGCGGTGCTCGGGCAACGTATCTGGCGCGTCGCGGCGTCGGTTGGGGCCTGGTCAGTTCGGATGGTTGGCGAGTGCCCTACTGCGGTTCGGACTGCGTGGTCTATCACGAAGGCGTCGGGCATCCGATCGGCCTGCCGCATCCGGAACCGGGTAACGGCTCGGTGATGAGCATGGGACAGTACCGTGGCTGGCTGAGTGAATCGTGGCTGGACGACGCCCAGAAGAAACGATTGGGCTGGCAAGCGCCCACCGAGGAGATTGATCGCAAGTCGGACTTGTTCTCGGTCTTCAAGGCGCTGCCGGTTCCGGCAATTCCGAAGCCCGGTGAAGACGTCAGCCTCAAGCTGACGCTACCCGCAGCCACCAACGTCAAAAGTTGTCGAGTGCGCGTGCAGCTCGACGTTCTTGGTCCTTGGCTGGAAGTCGCGCGACTCGACAAGTTGCCCGAATCAGCGGCGATCGGCTTGGGCAGGTTCGACCGCCCCGCTCCAGTGAGCTACCGCGCTGAAGTGGAACTGGCGGACGGGCAGACATCAGAAATCTGGGGCTACTTTCAGGTTCGTTCCGAGCCCCGAGTGAACCCTCAACCGCCGAAGTCGAGTAGCTCCGAACAACCAAAATCCGTCGCCTTCCCGGACGGCGGCGAAGAACTGGATCTCTTGAAGTCGATCGACATCAAGCGGGATCAGGTTTCCGGCCAATGGAGCCTGATCGACGAGCGGCTGGTGTCCCCCAAAGAGTACGGAGCGCGACTGCAACTGCCCTACCAACCACCGGCCGAGTACCGCCTGACGGTCATCGCTGAACCACTGGATGAGCCCAACGGCTTGATCCTCGGGCAGGTGTTGAGTGATCAACGCTTCAAGATTCTGCTGAACCATCAGGCGGGCAAGAAGACACTGGGCGCAATCGAGAACGTTGACGGCAAGAACGTTGCGAGCAACATCACGTCGTTCGAGCGATCACTCTTCCAGAAGGGCCGACCGTCAGAAGTCATCTGTACGGTTCGCAAGAATTCGGTGCAGGTGCTGGTTGATGGCCGCGAGGTCATCTCGTGGCAAGGCGAGCCCTCGCGACTCAGCATGGACGACTACTGGCAAACCCCCAACAAAACAGCATTGTTCGTGGGTGCGTACGACTGTCGCTATCGCTTCCACCGAGTCTCTCTGACACCATTGTCTGGCAACGGCAAGGAGCTTGAACCGGCGAAGCAAACGCCCTGAAGATTCAACCCAGAAATCGCTCTGACTGACAGTCGCAAATCAATGCCTCTCGACTAAACTCCGGGTCCGCGAACAAACGCGCCCTCGTAGCTCAATTGGATAGAGCGTTGGCCTCCGAAGCCAAAGGTTACAGGTTCGACTCCTGTCGGGGGTACTCTTTCGACGACTGCACGCGCATGGCGTCGAGATTCGGTTTGTGCACGTCTTCGCTGCTCTTGGCTCATCGCACGCGTTGAAGAATCGGTCGGTATCTTGTTGCGCTAGCGGAGCACTCGCTTCCAGGCGCGGGCCAGATAGAGTGGCAGATCAGAAGAGATCAGCCCCGGTTCCGAGAGTTCCTCGGCGGCTAGATCGCCCGCCAAACCGTGCAGGTACGCTCCTGTTCGGGCAGCCTCAAACGGCGACAGCTTTTGGCCAAGCAGTGCAGCGATCAGGCCCGTCAAGACGTCACCGGAGCCACCGGTCGCCATGCCGCTGTTGCCCGTCGAATTGAAGGCAATACGCTCGCCGTCGGTGATGATCGTTTGCGGCCCCTTGAGCAGCAGCACGACGTTGTGGCGGGCTGCGAACTCGCGGGCGAAGGCCTCTCGATTTGACTGAATCTCATTCATCGAAAGTCCGGAGAGCCGCGCGAACTCGCCGGGATGCGGAGTCAGAATCCGCGGAGCCGCGGAATCTGCCTTGAACGCACCGGCTTGAAACGCTTCGGCCAGCACGTTGAGCCCGTCAGCATCAATGACAGCGGGCACCTGCGCTTCGGCCACGGCGAAACGCACCAGCTCGCCGACCGCCGCCGAATTCCCGAGTCCCGGACCGATCGCGACGGCGTCCTTATCCTTGAGAGCCGACAACAACGACTGCCGAACCGGCTCGGTGAGCATGCCGGTGTCGGCAAGATCCGGGAACTCGAGCGTGAGATAGGCGGGTTCGTAGCTGGCCACGATTGCCTGAACACTATGCGGCACCAAGAGATACACTAATCCGGCGCCGCCGCGCAGGGCAGACACGCCGCACAGGCAGGCGGCACCGCTCATGCCTCGGCTTCCGGCGATAATCAGGATGCGGCCAAACGTTCCCTTGTGCCCGTCAGCGGGGCGATCGGGTAGCTGAAGCGGTTGGTCAGAGACGTTCATCACAGGCTCCGTTGAGGACATCCGATTCGGTATAGGCCCCAAATTGAAGCCTCACTATGGTACGCGGCACGAAAAGCGGATTTCCTTCGGAAGAACGCATTCTTGTCACTCCCCAGGAGACGGATCTCAATGCGAGGACGCTTCGTCATCGCAGTGTCGGTGGCCTGCTGTTGCAGCGGGTGCATCCACGATCCGTACCTGCGCTGGCCACAATGGGAACCGCGACCGCTGGCCGTTGAGAAACGGGCCTCGGAGTTTCACGACCCGTTCGCTGACGAAACCATGGGCCCGCGAGTTGATGCTCGTCCCCGTGATGCTGGCACTCAGCGAGCAATCCCACGCCAGGCATCAGATCTGCGGGGACTCCACATTCTTGGTCCGGATGCGAGCGTGCCCGCGAAGGCCAAGACCGCCCGCAACTACGGCCAGTCAGTCAGCGGCGATTAGCCACCGAAGCCGCCCGGTCTTCAATTTCAAAGTGCGGGGCCAATCCGCAGATTCTTGAATCGCACGACCGTGCTGTGATTCTGCAGACCAAGAAACCCCTTCTCCAGCCGCAGCTTGATGAGTTCGTGAGTCTCAGGCTTCACGTCGATGATCTGCACTCCGTTGTGAGTCGTGGTGATGTTCTGGCCGCGACAATTGATTTCGAGCGTGTTCCATTCCCCAGCCGGACGACCGACTTTCTTGCTGGCTCCGCTGATGTCGTATACCGAGCCGCAATACTGATAGTCCTTCAGCTTCGCATACTGCGGAGCCGCATCGTCCAGAACCTGCACTTCAAACCCGGCGGGCGGCTCCTGATCGTTCGCGCGATGATGATTACCGTTCTTCGGTACTCGCACATAGATGCCGCTGTTGCCACCGGCTGAGACCTGATAGTCAAACCGCAGGTTGAAGTCGCCGTACTCATTCGCGGATCGCAACCACGGACCTTTCTTGCCGTCGCAGACGATAGCGCCGTCTGCGACCGACCAGCAGGCTGAGGCTTCCTGCTCAGCACCCTCCCAACCGACGAGGTCCTTGCCGTTGAAGAGTGATTCGTACCCCAGTTCCTTCAACGAGACGTTGCGGATCAGGAACTGCCCGCCCTTCGGAACTTCGACCTGAAATCCGACATACCCCACCGCGTGTTTCAGTCCCGCGACGTCATAAGCAGGCTTGCCGTTGATTTCGAGTTTCACGCGATCATCGATCACGGTGATGTCGAAGCTGTTCCAATCACCCGCTTTGATCAGCCCCGTGCTTGCTGCACCGGGCAAGCTGCCGATGTTGCCTTCTTTGCCTTCCAGCAGATTGACTTGATAGCTCTGCTTCGGGAACGGAGCACCACCCGCCTGAGTGCGGATGTAGATGCCGGCGTCGTAGACCTTCTCCTGCAGAGCCTTCCATTCGACGTGCATCACGAAGTTGCCGTAGGTGTGATCTGATCGCAACCAGCCATCGCCGCCTTCCAGCAGCAACTGGCCGTCCTTCACCGACACTTGGCAGCCGTTCTCGATGGTCCATCCGTTGAGTGTCTTGCCGTCGAACAATGACGACTGATGTCCTTTCAACGCGGCATCGTCGGCTTGAGCCGCAGCCACCCATGCCGTCAGCAGCACGTACATCGCAAACACAATCCGCATGGCCGATTCCTTGATGAATAGCGAAGAAAGTGGTGTTCGATGTTAGAGCCGGCGCTGACTCTTATTACACGCTGTCACGAGTCCCGAATGTGGAAGAGTCGCTTCAACGCATCAACCAGACCGTGAGGCGTACCGGCTTTGGCTTCTTGCCGTAGAGCTTCCAACGGCGGATGCAACAGCTTGTTCACGATGCGTTCGACACTGCGTTCCACCGATTCCAGGTCGCTGGCATTCAGGTGCCCGAGTTTCGTACGGAGCTTTGTCATTTCGTCGCGGCTGATCTCATGCCACTGCTCGCGTAAGCGTTTGACGATCGGGCCCGTTGCGCGGTGATAGATCTCCTGCATGAACCGATCGGTTTCATCGTCGATGATCTTCAGCGCCTGATCGATCTCTTTCTGCCGCGTCTTGCGGTTGCGATCGCACGTCGAGTTCAACGCGTCGATGTCGTACAGAAAGACGTTGTCGTCGATGTCGGCAATCTCCGGCGCGAAGTCACGCGGAGCACCGAGATCCAGAATGAAGACCGGGCGCCCGCCGGATTTCTTTCGCACGGCCCGGAATCGATCCAGATCCACGAGCGGCGGCGTTGCCCCCGTAGTGCTGACGATCACATCCGCCGCGCCCAGCCAACGATCAAGTTCCGTCAGCGGTTCCGGTCGAGCGCGCTCGAACTGCGCGGCCAGAGCCTGAGCACGCTCAGCGCTGCGGTTCACGACAACGATCTCGCCAACGCCCTCGCTCTGCAGATAGCGCAGCGTTTCCTCCGCCATCTCACCCGCGCCGATGATCAGCACGCGTTTGTCGTCGAAGCGATCGAAGATGCTCTTACCAAACTCACCAACCGCGACGCTCGCAATCGAGACTCGGCCTTCGGCCAGATGCGTCTCCGTGCGAACGCGGCTGGAAACTCGAATGGCCCCCTGAAACAGTGCATGCGTCAGCGGCCCGCACGCATCGTTTTCCTGAGCCGTCTGATACGCCGTCTTCACCTGACTGACGATCTGCGGTTCGCCCAGCACCATGCTGTCGAGACTCGACGTGACCTGAAACAGGTGCCGCACGGCGTCTGGCCCGGTGCGTTCCAGAAACTCTTCCAGGAACTCTGCCACCGGCACCTGATGAAAGTCTGCGAAGAATTCGACCAGTTCGCGATGCGTCGGCGCAGCCTCAGTGGCTTCTTGAGCGGTGTAGATTTCGACCCGGTTACAAGTCGACAACACGACCGCCTCAGCCCCCGGAAACCTGTGTCGCAACTGCGCGTACGCCTGCTGCAGCTTTTCAGACGAAAAGGCTAGCTTTTCGCGAACGCTGAGCGCCGCTGTTTGGTGGTTGCAGTAGACCACTTGCAGCATCACGGGCGGGAACTCTCGATGGGCAGCAAAAAAGGCAGGGCAGGAATACAGACGGGGAGATTCTAAGGTGACAGCCAGCCTCAGAACTACTGGCTAGAGATAGTCTGTCATCAACTCGTCCAGATGCATAGCGTCCCAAGCCGGTCTGGCCTGACAGCGATAACGTACGGCTTGTGCCGAATGCAGCAATCAAGGAGACGTGTTCGCTAAGGGAGAAGTTCGGAGCACTGCCTACAGAAACGTCTGGCGGCGGCTGATTTCGCGCGCCTCATCCAACCGTCACAAAACATTGAACAGGCAAGCTGACTGGCGGTGTAGAGTCATCAGCCCGCAGGTCCCTACCTGCCGCGAACAGCTTTTCCGAGTTCCCCCCGTTGCAGATACGTCATCAGCGGATTCATCTCGAAGTTCTGGACGGCCGAACTCGTGTGCGGGCAATACTCGTTTTGTTTGTGAGGTTCACGGCCATGCGTAATGCAGCATTTCCCGCAATCCTGATGGCGGCAGCCGCCGGTTTCGTGACGGTCGAACTCATGTCTCCGGTTCCAACCAGCCAGCATAAACCGCATCGAAACTCGGATTTCGCGGTTTCGGCGTCGGCTGTCGTTGACGAAAGTGGCGTAATCAATCGCAATTCAACGCAGGAACGGACGTTCGAACTGGAGCTGACTGGAGACGGCGAGTGATTTCGGTTTCGAAGCTGACGAAAACTTTTAACGACCTGAAACGCGGTAACGTGCCCGCTCTGAATGCAGTGTCGTTTGAAGTTCGTCCCGGCGAGGTGTTCGGGTTACTCGGCCCCAATGGCGCGGGTAAGACCACCTGCCTGCGGATTCTGAGCACCGTGCTTCGCTCCACCGGGGGCACGGCCATCATCGCGGGTTACGACGTCAACAAGAACCCCGCGCAAGTTCGTTCGCGCATCGGCTTCATGTCGAACAACACCGGCGTCTACGACCGCATGACCGCCTGGGAAATGGTCGAATACTTCGGTCAGCTCTACGACCTGGAAGGCGAGCAGTTGCGAGAACGCATGCATGCCGTCTTCGCCACGTTGCAGATGAACGACTTCAAGGACCTGCTATGTGCCAAGATGTCAACGGGCATGAAGCAGAAGGTTTCCATCGCCCGCACGATCATTCATGACCCGCCCGTCATGATCTTTGATGAGCCAACCTCTGGCCTGGATGTCCTGGTCGCCCGCAATGTGGTGGACGCCATTCGCAAGCTCAGAGACGCCGGCAAGACGATCATCTATTCGACGCACATTATGTCCGAAGTGGAAAAGCTGTGTGATCGCGTCGGCATCATTCACAAGGGAAGTATCCTGGCGATGGGTTCGCGGACTGAGTTATGTGATCAGCACAACGAACACGATATCGAAGAACTCTTCTTCAAACTGGTGGACCAGTACGACGGATTACAAGCCAGCGTAGCGGTGTAAGCAAATGGAGTTTCAGCGCAACAAGGTGGTTCACTTCCGAAGAGGCAATTTGTGTCGATGACGTGGAAAAACATCCGGCTGATTCTGCTCCGCGAGGTGCGGGACCAGCTCCGTGATCGGCGCACGTTGTTCCTGGTCCTGGTGCTGCCGCTAATTTTGTATCCCGGCCTGGCCATCGGCATGCTCCAGATGGCGATGTACCTCAACGAGCATCCGCAGGTCGCCGTCATTCTGGGCACCGAGAACCTGCCCGAACTGCCACTGATCGAAGAAGGCCGCATCGCCGAACGCTGGTTCTACAACCCTGAGACCGCGCAGAAGCTGCTGGTCGTGACGGACTCCTCAACGATTCGGGACTCAGTCGACCTGAGACTTCCCGGCACCAGTCACCTTAAAAAGGATGAACTGCTCAACGCCGCGCGGCGCGTGGAGCAGCTCGCCCAGACCTATCGGCAGCTCACCGAACAACTGGCTCCGTATGACGCCAAGATTGCCGACGAAGCCTTCTGGCTGGCAAGCGCGACCAATCAGCAGGTCAAAAAGAAAGACATTCCGGCGGACTTGGACTTCAATGGCCTGGTCGAGAAACGCCATCAGGTTCACGAGCAATTGGTGGACGAGTTCGCCAACAGCAAGTTGCAGGTCCTGGCGTCGATCCCTGCGGGCTACGGTCGGGCCATCGCCCAAATTGACGAACTGCTAGCCTCGAAAGATTTCAGCAACAGCAAGCTGCGCGAGCTGCCGACGCTGCGTCCGCTGGTCGTTCGCAACCGCGCGAGCGACAAGTCCGAAGTCGCGTATCGGCGAGTCCGGGAGTCGTTCGACTTCTGGGAAAAGGGGTTGCTGTTTCATCGGCTCGAAGCCGCGAATCTGCCGATGACCGTCGCCGATCCGCTGAACATTGTGCCGTTGGACATCGCCGGCGAGCAGGAAGTTGCCGCGAATGTGTGGAGCAAAGTCTTCCCGGCAATCCTTGTCATTATGGCGCTGACGGGTGCCTTCTATCCGGCGATCGACGTGGCGGCCGGTGAGAAGGAGCGCGGCACGATGGAAACGCTGCTGATCTGCCCGGCCACCCGGTCAGAAATCGTGCTCGGCAAGTTCCTGACGGTGCTGCTGTTCAGCGTTGCAACAACGGTCCTGAACCTTATCAGCATGGGCTCAACGAGCCGTTACATTGTGTCGGTCACGCAATCCGCTGCTCAAACCAGCTTCGGCAACATGCCGTTGCCGACGGCGATGGCCATCTGCTGGATGGTGGTGTTGCTCATTCCGCTGGCTGGTCTGTTCAGCGCGTTGAGCTTTGCATTGGCCACTTTCGCCCGCAGCAACAAAGAGGGCCAGTACTATCTCACGCCGTTGTTCATGGTGGCGCTCGGTTTGACGATGTTTGCGATGTCGCCATCGATCGAGCTATCGACCACCGCTGGGCAGTCGCTGTTCTACTGCATGATGCCGATTGTCGGTCCGGCCTTGCTGCTGAAGGCGCTCTTAGTAAACACGAACGGCACCGGAGTGTTGGTCTTTGCGTTTCCGGTGTTGATGTCGAGCGTTGGTTACACGTTGCTGGCGCTGTGGTGGGCCGTCGAGCAGTTCAAGAGCGAAGACGTACTGTTCCGCGAATCGGAGCGGTTTGATTTGGGCCTGTGGCTCAATCACCTGTTCCGCGACAAAGAACCAACGCCCACAACCAGCGAAGCAGTGGCCTGCTTCATCATCATGATGTTGCTGCAGTTCCTGTCGATCAACGCGTTCGGCCAGTCGATGGTCGGCGTGAAGCCCGAAGACATGGGCATGAAAGTTATCCAACTGGCCGTCATCCAGCAGATCGCTCTCATCGCCAGCCCGGCCATATTCATGGCGCTGCTGTTGACCAAGAGCGCGCGGCAGACGTTGAAGCTGAACTGGCCGAAGTTCTCGTTCCTCGCTGCGGCTATCGCCTTGCCGTTGGCGCTGCATCCGCTGGCCAATGAACTGCTGCACGCGCTGCATCAGTTCTTCCCGCAACTGCCCGATGCCGCGAAGGCAGCCTTTGCCACCATGGCAGATCAATCGTTGCCGCTGGCCATCGTCATCGGAGCCTTCGCGCTCACGCCGGCAATCTGTGAAGAAGTCGCCTTCCGCGGCTTCATCTTGTCGGGATTGAGTCGCGGCGGGCGCACCGGGATTGCGATCCTGCTGTCCTCCATCACCTTCGGCATCATCCACATGATTCCGCAACAGGTCTTCAACGCCACGCTTATCGGGCTGGTTCTGGGTTTGATCGCCGTCCGCAGCAACAGTCTGTTGCCGGGAGTGCTCTTCCACCTCTGCTTCAATTCCATGGCAGTCCTGCACGCGCAGTTAAGCGGTCATCTTCTGGGGCAACCAGAATCCGAACTGGGACCGGCTCGCTGGTTTGTGTCCGTGACGCCGGAAGGCATTCGGTACATGCCGATCACGTTGGGAGTTTGTGCCGTCAGCGCGTTCGCTCTAATTCGCTGGCTGATCCGGCAACCGCATGTGAAGTTGCCGACCAGCGCTGCGGCGGAAATCGGTGCACCCCGCGAAATGGACGATCACCAGCACGCCGCGCTGACCTCCTGAGATCGCGGCTCCACAATCCCGGCGATCATTTTTTCCGAAGTCTGCCCCGCACTTTGGACCTTGGACTGGCGACTCAATACAGTTCGCCGACGTGGTTCTGACGATGGTGCGTCAGATCAACATTCACTGCTTTGAAGCGGCAGCTAGTCAAACTGCCGAAGATCCATGCCAAGTCCCCGCGTTTGTGTGTTACGAGCCCCAGGAACCAACTGCGATCCGGAAACGGCGCACGCCTTTGAGTCGTGCGGTGCGAAGGCCGATCGCGTGCATCTGCTGCGGCTGCTGGAAAACCCGAAACAGCTCGCCGACTACCAGATTCTGTGCGTTCCCGGTGGCTTCAGCTACGGCGATGACATTGGCGCGGGTGTGATCTTCGCAAGCCACCTGCACGGCAAGCTGTCCGACGTGCTTCGCGAGTTCCTCACCAAGGACAAGCTGGCACTCGGCATCTGCAACGGTTTTCAGGTGCTGCTGAAAGCTGGCGTCCTGCCCGACGGGACCGAGAGCCTGCAAGCCGCCAACGAAGGCCGCCGCGACACAACTCTCACCTGGAACAACAACGGTCGCTACACGGCATTGTGGGTGCGCTTGAAGGTACAGAAGACGAAGAGCGTCTTCCTGAAGGGTATCGACGAGATCGAAATGCCCATCGCCCACGCGGAAGGACGAATTGCCGTCGAAGACAAAGCCACGCTCGATCGTTGGCGCGAACGCGGCCAGATCGCTCTGACCTACACGGGCAATGGCTCGTCCGGTGCCTCCGATGAACTGCTGGACTATCCCGTCAACCCGAATGGTTCATTCGCAAACATAGCAGGGCTCAGCGATCCATCAGGTCGAGTCCTCGGCCTGATGCCGCACCCCGAACGCTTCCTGTTCGCTACGCAGCACCCCAACTGGACCCGCTTGGGCCTGCGAGGCGACGGCGATGGCCTGAAGTTATTCCGCAACGCCGTCGAGTATTTCGCCTAGCATCAATTCCGTCAGTGACCCGCTTGATAATGTGCTTCACGTTAGGCGTTGCCTCCGAACAAGTGCTTTGTTCGGCCCAATTCACATGATCTCAGGAGTTCCGGAGTTATCCACCGGCATGTCGCTTCAAGCTGACGTTGTGCTGTTTGCGAAGAGTTAAGACGCTCAACCTGCGGAGCCAACTCACCCGTTTCAGATCTCACAGACTGAAGACGCTTGCGCATGATGCAGAGTCACTACTCGCTGATGTACGGAGCGATCACGCACGACGATGGCGTGCAGTTCACGGTCTATAGCAAGTCTGCCACAGGGATGCGGGTGCTGCTGTATGATGCGGTCGATGATCGCGAACCCGCTCGGGTGATTGACTTCAATCCGTTCGTCAACCGCCTGGGCGATATCTGGACGATCTCGGTACCGGGCTTGAAGCACGGTACGCTGTATCACTTTCAGGCCGACGGGCCGTTCGAACCTGACCGCGGTCAGAGGTTCAGTTCACGGGCTCGATTGATCGACCCGTTCGCTCATGCGCTGGCGGGAACATTCCAACCGTCTGATGACGGGATTGTCCGACCTCCGAAGTGCGTCGTTATTGACGACAACTTCAACTGGAACGGTGATCGGCACCTCTGCCGCCCGCTGTCTGAATCCGTGATCTACGAACTGCACGTGCGCGGGTTCACTCAATCACCGACCAGCCAGGTGAAGCATCCGGGTACCTATCTGGGGCTCATCGAGAAGATTCCCTACCTGAAGCGGCTGGGCGTGACGGCTGTGGAACTGATGCCGGTGCAGGACTTCATGGAACGGCATTGGGATGGTCGCTCGACCGGCCGTACGAACTATTGGGGCTATGACCCGCTGGCTTTCTTCGCACCTCATCGCGGTTATGCCTCGTCTACCGAACCTGGGGCACAAGTGCACGAGTTCAAGCAGATGGTGCAGGCTCTGCACGCGGAAGGCATCGAGGTCATTCTGGATGTCGTCTTCAATCACACCGCGGAGAGCGACGTTCGCGGACCGACGCTCGGCTTTCGCGGCCTGGAGAATCAGGTCTACTACCTGCTCGAAAACGGCGGCCGCGACTACGCGAATTATTCGGGCTGCGGTAATTCGATCAACGGCAATCATCCCATTGTGCGTGAGATGATTTTCCACTGTCTGCGTCATTGGGCCATCGAGTACCACATTGACGGGTTTCGTTTCGATCTGGCTTCAATCCTCAGCCGCGATCGACGTGGGCACATCGTGCCGAATCCTCCCATCGTCGAAGCCATCGCCGAAGACCCTTTCCTCGCCAACATGAAGCTCATCGCTGAGGCTTGGGACGCTGGTGGCGCCTATCAGGTTGGTTCGTTCGCCGAAGTGCGCTGGGCTGAATGGAACGGTCGCTTTCGTGATGATGTGCGCCGCTACTGGAACGGCTTCGACTTGTCGCTCGGCAATTTCGCGACGCGTTTGGCCGGTTCCAGCGACCTGTATCAGAGGGGTAGTCGCGAACCGTATCACGGAATCAACTTCGTCACGTCGCACGACGGTTATACACTCAATGATCTGGTTTCATATGCGCGGAAGCACAATGAAGCCAATGGCGAGAACAACCGCGACGGTGACAATCAGAATTTCAGTATCAACTTCGGCGCTGAAGGTGAAACCGACAATCCGGCGATCAATGCTCGCCGGCAAACCCAGTTGAAGAACCTTCTGGCCACGCTGATGCTCAGCCAAGGCGTGCCAATGCTGCTGGCGGGCGATGAGATCCGTCACACTCAGCAGGGCAACAACAATGCTTACTGTCAGAACAATGAACTCTCCTGGTTTGACTGGAGCAAGCTGGAAGACAACCTCGATCTGTTCCGCTTCACACGGGAATTGATCGCCTTCCGCCGTTCACAGCCTGCCCTGCGCCGCGACCGCTTTCTGACCGGACGGCCAGATTTTGATGGCGGATACCCCGACATTTGCTGGTTCAACGCGCATGGTCTGCCCGTTGACTGGCTGCGCGATCGAGGCAGCCTGATGTGCGTGTTGGGACGTACTCACGCCAGTGCTCGCGAATGTGCCGGTCGAGCCGTGCTGATGATGTTTCACGCTGCGGAAACTCGCACGACTTTCGAACTGCCGCTCGAAGCCCGCTCATCCCGCTGGCGTATCGTGCTCGACACCGCCGCACCATCGCCGGACGACATCTATCCGCAACTCGATGGCCCGCTCTTCGAAGGCTTTTCGATTCTGATGCCCGGCCCGTCGGTGCGATGCTTCGTCGAATGCTCTGTTCAAGCTCGTTGAGGAATCGCTACCCCGCGGAAACCACCGGGCGTCCATTGAACCGGCCAAGCCGCAGATGTGTCATTCCCCGCACGTGTTTTCCAGCGTTGAATCCCAAAAGGCATCGCGAACCTTGAAAGCCATTCAGACCCAGTGATAATCTCATTGCTCTCCGCGGGTGTAGTTCAATGGTAGAACGAAAGCTTCCCAAGCTTTAGGCGAGGGTCCGATTCCCTTCACCCGCTCTTTCAAAGGCTCCTTGTCAGCAAGTGACAGCGAGCCCTTTCTGTTGACGGGGCTTACCTTTGCGACGACCTGCCCCGAACCTGTGACGTTTTCGTGGAGCACGATGTCACCGTGCTTGTTTTCAGGCACGTTGGAAACGTGCCCCACATTGTGCCGGCAGATGGCGGACGAGATTGTTCGCCTTGCAAACTGTGTGGCCTGGCTCACCGGCATCAGGCGGCGACGAACTTGTCGCCTTCGACCTGGCGGGCGTTGCCCATGATGACCATAGTTTGCAGCAACTCTTCGATGCGGTCGGCTTTGGCTTTGGTGAAGCGTTTGGCCATGTCGGCGGCGGTGACGGGGTGGCTCGATGACGCCAGTTGATGACGAATCGCGAGCACCTGGTCGGGCAGCTTGTCGGGGAGCGGCAGTTTCTTGGCCTTCTCTTTTGTCGCGGCCTTCTTCGTGGGTGCTTCCGGTTCGGCTTCGTCGCCTGCGGGTTCTGCGATGGCGAGTTGCGTTTGAGTGGCTCGACCGGAGGCGGGGTTCTGGAACTCCGGACGCAACCAGCGGATGAGCCCGCGTTCTTCTTCGGCTGCGCGTTCGGCATTCAGAGCGACCAACCGTTCAAGAATCTCTTCGTCGGTCAACGTGACCGGCCAGCCGTAGGCTTCAAACACGGCGGCATCGATCATCTATGCTAAACCCAATTTGGGCTAATCCCAATTTGGGTTTAATCTTGAGCGATGACCGAATCTGTTCACACAAATCGCTATCGTCGGTTTAGGGAATTGCTCACGGCCGCTCGGCTGGACCACGGCCTGACACAGGAAGCACTCGCGAAGAGACTGGGCTGTATTCAGACGTATGTCAGCAAATACGAGCGCGGCGAGCGCCGTCTGGATGTAGTCGAGTTCCTGGATGTCGCAACGGCTTTAGAGCTTGATCCGGTGAAAGTCATTCGAAGGATGCAAGCCACGGATGACTAAGGACTCTAAGCTTCTAGCGTCACGCATTGCAGCATTGTCTCAAGGCCAGCGTGCTCTGCTTGTCACCATGATTGACATGTTCGAGCATCCCATTGAGTGCTATCGAGATCCCACTTCGGACATCGTAACCACTGACTTCCTGACCACATTTGGAGACATTCTCAAGCTGCACCACAGTCTGTCGGATGACTATCTAGATAAGTATCGATTCGAGGTTGCGATGCAGCGGGTCTATGGAGCATTAGGACATGAAGCTGTTCGGCCAAGTCGTTGCCATCCTGGGCATGACCTGACAGTTGACGGAACCAAGTGGTCACTCAAGACGCAGGGCGACGCCAATATCAAGAGGGACGTGCTTCACATCTCCAAGTTCATGGAGTTGGGGCGAGGCAAGTGGGAGAATGAAGACGACTTGCAAGGGCTGCGAGATCGCTTCCTCAATCACCTCATTGCCTACGACCGTATACTTCAACTTCGGTATTTCTTGACTACTCGCAACGATGCTTCTCGGCATTTTTATGAACTCGTGGAGATCCCCAAGAGCCTTTTGTATGAGGCTCAAGGTGGCGTGTTCAAGATGATGCTGAATAGCAGGCAGTCGCCTAAGCCGGGATACTGCACGATCACTGACGCTGATGGCATGGTGCGTTTTCGGCTTTACTTCGACGGTGGCACAGAGCGAAAACTTCAAATCAAAGGCCTGCGCAAAGATCTTTGTAAAGTTCATGCGACATGGGAATTCAAGAAGTCCACTTGAGCCGTCGCTCAGCAATGTCGACATATTCCGGGTTCAACTCAATTCCAACGAACTCGCGTCCGAACATTTGGCAGACTTCTCCTACAGTTCCCGACCCAAAAAATGGATCTAACACCATTGCTCCTTCCGTTGTGCCGGCGAGCAAGCAGCGAGTCACCAACTCGCGGGGAAATGTTGCGAAGTGTGCTTCGCGAAATGGTTCGGTGTTGATAGTCCAAACGGATCGACAGTTTCGCTTGCTTCCATTAACTGCTTGTTCCTTTACAGCCTCGTGCTGATAGTCATATCGCTCGGATTTGGAGAGCAGGAAGACGTACTCGTGAACTCGCGACGGACGGTCTTTGACTGACTCTGGAAGCCCGTTGTTCTTGTGCCAAACAATGTCGGATCGCAAATACCAACCGTCGGCTTGAAGAGCGAACGCTAGTCGCCACGGGACACCAATTAGATCCTTTGGTTTGAGCCCCTCTGGCGTTGGTGCGCGATAGTCCATGCCGCGCGCTGGATTCTTCTTATCTTCGTCCCTCCACGTCCTGCCCCCGCTCGTGTAACTATCTCCAATGTTAAGCCACAATGTCCCATTGTCGGCAAGCGCACGTCTAACCTCACGGAAGATCGCAACGAGGTCGCTAATATAATCGTCGAGCTTGGGTTCGGCTCCAATTTGGCCGCGGATGCCGTAGTCCCTTAATCCCCAATAAGGTGGACTGGTGATACAGCTTTGAAAGATCCCGGCCTCAAGCTTCGCAAGTTCTTGCCGCGCGTCCCCGGTGATGATTCGGCCGCCCCTTGATCCGGGCTCTACCACGTGAGTTGTCGATTCCTTCTGATCAAGTTCAGGAAAGAGTTGTCGCGGCATCGGGGTGAACTCCATCTAACTCGCCGAGCTTCTTGTAGCCTAAGTTGGGTTGATCCTAGCCGGACCTCGTGAAACATTCCACTTGCTTTTCGTTGCTGCAACCACGGTGGTGTGAACTGCCTCCCATTCCTCACGCAATGGCTCGATGACGGTCGGCATCACCAGCCGCTCGACATAGGCTCGCGGCGTGTAGTGGGCTCCGAGCTTGTGGCGTTCAATCGGGTCCAGGGCGCGTTCCAGCAGCGTGCCGAAGATGGCGGGTTCGACTTCACGCCAGTTGGCTTTGCTGGCTTCGATGAGCAGTGCGAGTTGTTCCTCAGTCAGCGGCAAGGCTTCGCAGTCCTCAAACAAACCGCCGTTGAAGCGTCGCAGCTTCTTCCGCAGGATCGGCGAGAACGTGCCCTGATCCATCGCTTCCCACAACGCCCGTACCATGTCGGGAAAGTTGTGAACCTCGCCCTTCAGGCTGTGGAGCAACTCGGTGAAGCTGCCCAGCGGGATGAGTTCGACATCCTCGGCGAACATGGTGAAGAGACACCGCATCAGGAACTGAGCCACACGCCCCGCCGCGAGCTGAGAACCTTCCAGCGACTTCGCCAGCCGCGCCAGCTTGTCCGCCAGTTCCCGAGTGACCTTCGCACTGCGGCGGCTGGGGTCGAGTGAGAGCGGCTCGGTCCAGACGTGTTTCAGCTTCTGGCGCTGTTCCGCGTCCGCGAGCTTGTCCATCGAAATGCGGAAGCTGCCAGGGTCAGGGAACGGCAGATAGGTCTTGCCCGACCGTGTGAAGTCCGCGAACAACTCAATGGAATGCCCGACATCCACCACAATCAGAAACGGCGGCCAGCCTTCGTCGGTCGGCAACGCGCGGGCGTACTGCTCAGCCTGCCCGCGAGCTTTGACCATCGCATCGTCCCAACTCTTGGTCCCGCGAACGGCGGTGCCCTTCTTGGTCTTCTTCGGCTTGTCAGAGAGTTGGAACTCATCCTTCGGCGCGGCCTGTTCGCTGCCCTGCTTGGCTTCAAGCACAAAGCAGCCGCGCTTGTAGAGGTCGATCCGACCGATGCTGGTGGTGCCGTCCAGATTCTGAAACGTGACATCCCGCTCGAAGACGTAGGCATTCTCCGCCACGTTGGCCTTCGTCGGCTCCGGCTTCGCAACGCCGATCAGCTCACACAGCTCCGTCAGGAACAGTTGATAATTTGCCCGCTCCGCAGCCTCCGAAGCTGACCAGCGAGCCACGAACGAAGCCACGACTTCAGCAGAGACATCGACGGGAGCATTCACAGCGGCGGCATCCTCAATGGTTAAGTTCAAGAGGGTGCCAAGTGTATCGGTAGTTTCCGAGACGGCGAACGTGCGCGGTCGTTGTCGAGGCGTCACTTGCGAACGTTTCTTAGCAACCGTCGAACGAATTCCGCCTTCTCGGAATCGGTTGGCGGAAGCGTCCCAGAATCGAGAGCAGCAGCGAAACTTGGTGCGACCGGCCAGCGAAGGAGTTTGATGTCACCACGGCGATCTCGATGAGTCTCAGCCGTCTTGATCTTGCCCGCTCGTTTGAAGTTGCCTGGGGCCGTTCCCATGTTGACGAGCTGGCGCGCTGATATGGTTCATCGAGCACGCAGCTCAAATTCATCAATCAGCAAACGCGCGGTGGCGCGGTTTTCCTTGAGGCATTCAGCATGTTGAAGCAGCTCGACGTCGAGATTCGGGTGCGGTACTACGAGACCGACGCCATGGGGTTTCTGCACCATTCGCGTTATCTGCAATACTTTGAACTCGGCCGCACGGAGCTGTACCGGGCTCAGGGTGGCGATTACCGAGCCATGGAAGAGCAGGGGTTCTTCCTCGTGATTGCCCGCGCGGAAGTCCGGTATCGGTTGCCCATCCGTTATGACGATGTGGTTGTTCTGCGGACTACTCTCAGCCGGTCCAGCGCCGCCAAGCTGGAGCACGACTACGAGATTCTGCGCGATAACCAGGTGCTGGCGACGGGACACACGGTGCTGGGGTGCGTGGATCGGCAAGGTCGCATTCAGCGCATGCCAACTCACTTGCTGGACGTGGACGAGTAACCGACCGTTCCAGTCGTGCGGTTCAATAGGGCCGCGCGACACGGTTAGCCTTCGGGCAGAATGATGCCAGCGTGCCAGAAGTCTTTGAGCTGCTTTACAAGCTGCAGGAACTGATCCATGTTGACCGGCTTGTTCATGTAGCCATCGACGTGCAGATTCTGAGCTGAGGTCAGATCTTCTTCAGACGTCGAAGCCGTCAGCACAACAACCGGAATCATATTGAGTTCCGGGTCGGCTTTGATTTCGGCGAGCACGTCGCGTCCATCGCGTCCGGGTAATCCAAGGTCCAACAGGATCAGGTCCGGTCGCGGCGCCTTCGCGTAGATACCCTTCTGATGCACGAAGTTCAGCGCTTCACCGCCGTCCGTGAGCCAGGTCATGCGGTGCTGGACTTGCCCATTCCGCAGAGCGCCCATCGTCAACTTGGCGGCCACCAGACTGTCTTCGACCAGCAGGATCTCCATCGGCCGGCCAACGGTGTCAACTCGCGACATATGAGTCCTTCCGCGCGGTGGTGATGAGCGTTATTGCGGGACCCATTGGCTCAGCCACGGGTAAACCACTTTGACGACCAGGAAGTACAGACCAACCAGAGCCGCCGCGATCAGAATCAAGTAGATGATCAGCCCGACAAAACCAAGCGTACTCTCTGTCATGGCTCGGATCGAGCGCCAGATTTTGGCACGCTTATGTTCCTTGTCGATTTTGGCATACATCTCCTTCATGGATTCGGCTTTGACCTCTGTCGTCTTCACGACCAGGCGTTTCTTCACGAGGTCCTGAAACTCGGGGTAGGCGGCCAGTGGCAGGAAGCCGGTTTGCTGATCCTTTCTCTGAGCCTGAGTTTTTACGTCCAGAGCTTCGGACAGAATCCCCTGTTGAACCTGTCGAGTGGACATCTCCTTGACGGTCGTTTCGCCTTTGGCGTTGGTGTATTTCACAAACCACAGGGAGCTGTCTTTAGCGGTTGCCTTCGCTTGAGCCTCGGCTGCATCTTCAGCGGATGTCTTCAGTGCCGGCATTGACGTTGCCTGACTAGTTGGAACTGCGGTTGCTCCGACACTCGACCTTTGACGAGTGCGTCCGGCAGCGCGACCCGCGGCTTCAGCAGGGTCGATGAAGCTGAGCACCTGGCTTTCAAGGTTGAGACGTTCCAAATCGGCAATCACGTCGGCGCACGTCGCGTAACGATGCTTAGGCTCCTTCTGAATCATTTTGTCGACGATCAGTTCCAGTTTCTCTGGCACCTGCGGGTTGTGCTTGCGAACCGGAAGATAAGATCCCTTCTCTTTCGCCATGATGAGCTTCAGAACCGTTTCACCTTCAAACGGCAGCTTGCCAGTCAGGAAGTAGTACAGCGTGACGCCCAAAGCGTAGATGTCGGTGCGATGATCGACGGACTTGGCGTTGCGGGCCTGCTCAGGCGGCATATAGAGCGGCGTACCCAACCCAGTGCCGCTCTGAGTCATCGACATGTCTTCGTCATCGAGCGCCTTGGCGAGCCCGAAGTCGGCGACCTTCACCGCTCCCTTTTTGGTGACGAGGATGTTGTCGGGCTTGATGTCGCGGTGGATCAGAGTGAGTTCATGAGCGTGTGCCAGAGCATCGGCACAACACAGCACGACATGAATCGCGTCACCTACTGGCAGTTTGCCGAGCTGGTTCATCCAGTGTTGCATGCTCTTGCCGTCGATGTACTCGATCGCGGCGTAGTTGTAGCCCTTGTCTGAGTCCGCTGCGTAAACCTTGACCGCGTTCGGATGGTCAATCTTCGCCATCGCCCGCGCTTCGCGCACGAAGCGTTCGACGAAGCCAGACTTCTTGGCCATGTCCTTCGACAGAATCTTCAAGGCGACATTGCGGTCGAGCTTGATATCGGTGGCGAGATAGACCTCGCCCATGCCACCTTGCCCAAGTTTCTTCAGCAGCTTGAAGTCGCCGAGCTGGACGTCTTTTTTCTTCTCGCCCGCTGAGCCTGATTTTTTCGCCTGCGCCTTGGTGTCGGCGTCTGGTCCGTCCGTGTCTTGCCTGGCAGCCGCTCCTGCCGTCTTGCCGGGGACGAATGTTTCTCCGAGGCCGTCGTTCTTCGCTGCGTTCTCTGCCATGAGGATCTGTCCTGGAGAAACGTGAGGCTCGTTTCGGGAGCGGAGCGGATCAGCGCTGCGCTTCCAGTTGACTCGGACGTCGCGATTATGAGCTGCCGACAGAATGAAGCAAATCTGGAACAGGTTCGTGAGAGCGTGATGTACTCAGATCAACGCTTGCTCGGCTTGATTGTCAGGCTGGCCCAGTTTTGGACTTGGGATCCAGAAGTACCTTCAGAACAGGCTGAGTCCGCGTAAATTCAAGTGCGTCAACGGCTTGTTCAAGCGGGAAACGTGCCGAAATCAACGGCTTCACCTTCACGCGACCTGCGGCGAGTCCAGCGATTGCGTCGGCGAACGGACCGCAGCGAGAGCCCACAACGCGTACTTCGTCGATCACGACCGGAGCCAGCGCCAAGGTTTGCTCACCAGCGACAGTGGTCTTCAGGATCACAGTGCCCCACGGGCGAACCCACTGCAAAGCAGACGTGAGGCCGGCTGCTGAGCCGGTGCAATCCACGACGACCTCCGCGCTCCGATTGGGGGTTGCATCGCTGAGGATAACCGTCTCAATTCCAAATCCACTCAAGACTTGCAGCTTCTGCGGATGTTTACCGACAACCAGCACCCGGCATCCGAAATCTGCCAGAACCTGAGCGCAGACGTTCCCAAGTCGTCCGTCGCCCAGAACGACGACTCGGGTTCTCGGGCGAACGAGCTGCTGACGCAGGATTTGGTAGGCCGCCGCCACTGGTTCGACGAACACGGCTTCGTCGTCCGACAGTGAGTCGGGTACGACGTGTAAGTTCTTGACGGGTACAGAGATGGAGTCGGCAAAGGCGCCGTCGCGGTTCAAAATGCCAATTACGGACCGATTCGGACAATGGGTTGGCAATCCCATTAGGCACGTTTCACACTGCCAGCAACTGCAGTTGATCTCGCCGACGACACGCTGGCCCATCAATTTTCCGTAGCGGGCAATTCCCACGAATTCGTGGCCTAAAACGCCGCTGAAACCCATGTATCCCCGCATCAACTGCAGGTCGGTTTCGCAGATTCCAGCTCGCAGGACGTCAACAACAATGTCCTTTTCTGTGGGTATCGGCTCAGAATAGTCGTGCCTGATCGAGACCGTCTGACCGGACAAATGGACCGCCAGCATGTAGAAACTCCCGCCGGAACTTGGCACGGATGGTTTTGCACTTGGGGCGAGGTTCGCTAAGCTTTCGCCCCTCATTTGGATTACAACGCGACTCTGGCGGTCCGGAACGGCCCACTCAGTCGTGCTTTCACTTACTTCGAATCAAAAGGATGGGAACGTAGTCATGGCTCACAAGAAAGGGCAAGGATCGACGCGCAATGGTCGTGAGTCGCATTCGAAGCGCTTGGGTATCAAGAAGTTTGGCGGCGAGTACGTGATTCCAGGTAACATCCTGATCCGTCAGCGCGGAACCCGCTGGCATCCTGGCAAGAATGTTGGCATCGGTCGCGATCACACGTTGTTCGCGCTTGTCGAAGGCAAAGTTCGCTTTGATCAGGACGGCGGTCGTATCAACATCGACCCGCTGCCAGCCGAAGTCGCCGCCTCGAACTAGAGTCGGCTACCGCGCTACCAATCAGATTGCGATAAACGGACGGGTTGATCCCCGTCCGTTTTCTTTTGCGCAGATGGAAAAAGGACATTGAAGCCGCAGCCGTAGCGCAGCCGGCAATGACGTTCTGTTTCGGTGGTTGGTACGTCTCGCGACTTGATAGCTAGACTGCATCGACAGAACACTGCTATTCGGTATGGCTTCAAACTTCGCCCTGTCGAGAGAGTTCATGAATCGTCAGCGTGCTGTTCGCCAGATGCTTGAGGACTTACGGAGCGCCGGAGTGACTCACGTTCCGGCAGACTTCGCGCGCGAACTGGCCACAGCGCTGCAAACGGCTCCGGCAGAGAAACGTACGGCTCCCGTTGCTCCGACGCCGGCAGCGAAGCCTTCGCTCGCACCCGCACCGCGAACCCAGCCTGTCGTGTCGACGGCTCCCGCTGTAGTGACACCAGCACCGGCGCCGAGTGCTTCTCCGGCAGCGCCGACGGTTGCTCGATCAGCACCCGTAGCACCTGCTGCAAGCTTGTTTGAGAAGCCCGCAGCGATTCCTGCCGCTCCCGCGCGGCCGTGCCTGAATCTGACTCGTGATGAACGCGTCGCCCAACTGAAAGATGTCGCGGCGCGGGTGGCTCAGTGCACTCGCTGCGAGGAACTGGCGCGGACCCGGCATCAGACCGTATTCGGAGTCGGCAATCCGGAAGCCGAGATCATGTTCATCGGCGAAGCTCCCGGAGCTGACGAGGACCGGCAGGGCGAGCCGTTTGTGGGTGCGGCGGGGCAGTTGCTCAACAAGATCATCACGGCCAGCAAACTGACGCGCGAAGAGATCTACATCTGTAACATCCTGCGTTGCCGGCCGCCGGGAAATCGGACTCCGGCACCTGACGAAGCCGCGAACTGCCGCGAGTATTTGGACGCTCAGATTGCGACCATCAATCCCAAGTACATCGTCTGCTGGGGTTCGGTGGCAGCTCAGAACCTGCTGAACATCACTTCGTCCATCGGCAAGCTGCGCGGAAAGTTCTTCGACTATCAGGGCATCAAAGTGATGTGCACCTACCACCCGTCGTACCTGCTGCGCACTCCGACTGCAAAGAAGGACGTCTGGGAAGACATGAAGTTCTTCCGACGTGCTCAGGGCGTTGAGCTGCAGTAGCCCCAAGGTGCGTTACGCGGCGCGCCGTGTTGAGCGTTCATCAGTCGACGTCATCGCGTTTGACTTGAGCGGCAGGTAGGTATCAAGCACCACCAGCTCGCCGTCTGGAACGAACGTCACATTCTCGCAAGTTGCCGGAATAAGACATGAGGTTCCCGCTCGTAGCGACAGCGTTTCACCGCCCGCGTGCAACGCACCCGCTCCGGTCAGCACGGTGGCTACATGACAGCAATTGCGAACCTGCATGCCGAACGGAATGTTGCCGCGATGCCGTTCCATGACGAAGTAATCGCAGGCTGTCAGCAACTGCGTTTCAGACTTCCGTCCGCCGCCTTCGTTGAGCGACACCAGCGTGCGCGGACGAATCGGCCAGATTGGCGGGGCACCGAACGCAATGCACTCCAGCGATTCCGAGAGATGCAGTTGCCGCGGGCGGCCATCGGTTCCGACGCGTCCCCAGTCAGAGACGCGGAACGTGAGGTCGCTCGACTGCTGCACTTCCGCCAGCAGGATGCCTTCACCGATCGCGTGCAGCGTACCCGCCGGAATCTGGTAGCAATCTCCAGGAGCCACGGTGATGCAATGCAGGCAATCATCCACTGTGCCGTTGGCGATGTGGCGTTCGAAGGTGGCTCGATCCACATGCGGCTTCAAGCCCGCGTAGACCTTGGAATCCGGAGCACAGTCGACAATCACCCAGGCTTCGGTCTTGCCGAGTTCACCGGGTTGAAAGGCTTCGGCCTGAGCATCATTCGGATGCACCTGCAGCGACAGGCGGTCAGACGCATCCAGAAACTTCACCAGCAGCGGGAAGCGAGTCAGCCCCGCGTGCTGGCCCAAGAGTTCTGCGTTTCGGGTGCGAACCAATTCGCTGAGCTGCAGGCCGTCAAAGGGTCCACCGGTGATCACAGACTGCTCAGCGGACCGATCACAACATTCCCAGCTTTCGGCGTAGTCCGTACCGGGACCCAGCGGCTTGCCGAGTGAACTCCCGAGGCGAGTTCCCCCCCAGCGCGCCCGTTTCATGAGCGGATGAAACTGAATTGGTCCCATTCCAATGTTCTTTGCGTGGAGTGTTCAACATCAAGCCGCTCGAGCGGCTCGTTGATCGAGGATACCCAGCACCTTGTCCAGGACGGTGGCCACGGTGAGCTGCTTGATGTCCCCGTCTGGCGCCTTCAACGTATGATTTGTCGTTCGTTCGGGCGGGAACGGACCAAACCGCTCGATCGGAGTCGGACCGAACAGGCCGAGCACTTCCACACCCATTGCCGCAGCAATGTGCATCGGGCCGCTGTCGTTCGCGATCACCAATCGAGCTCGTGAAATCAGCGAATACATTTCCGGGAGCGACGTTTTCGAGGTCAAGTTGATGAAGCGGTCCGCGGGTACTCCGGGCGGGTTGTCCCACTTCTTGTGACTGTCCCAGATCACGTAGGTGTCTGGTCGAGCCGCCAGCAATTCACGACTGAGTTCACCGAACTTTGGCCACTCTTTGTTTTCGCCGCGACTGTTCGGAATCATGACGATCGGATTCTCCGGAATCGTCACACCGCCGAGAGTAGCAGTCTGCGGAAATGTGAATTGAATTCGCGGATCGGCCTCACGCTTCAGATTTAATGCCGGTAAAAATTGCAATAATACTTCTACCGCGTGCGCGAGTTTACCACCGACGGGAAGCGGGACTGTCTCATGATAGAAGAGACGGCTGAGTTCCTTGGCGTCGGACCGGCCGATTTTGCGCGGCGCGCGAGCTGATACTGTCATCAGCCCGGTTCGTGCCAATCCCTGAAAATCAAGCACGACATCGAACTTCAGCGAGCGAATCTGCTGACACATCTTGAGGAACGCTTTCACTCCACCGGTGCGGTTGAAAGTGATCACTTCCCCGTTCACGGTCGGGCAGTTTCTCACGACGTCGGCGAACCGGTCGCGCACAACCCACGAGATGCGCGCGTCCGGGATCTGGTCGCGAATGCCCTGCACCACCACCAGACTGTGAATGATATCGCCGATGGAACTCGGCTTGATAATCAGAATTTCCATAAGGAATCAGCCTGCTTTGAGTTGGGCGCCAATTCGCAGCTCTGGATTCAATGTCGCGTCGTTATACATCTTGAATTGGTAGTAGACGCGGAAGCTGCGAGTTCCAGCCTGAGCTCCGGCAAGCAATTCAGTGAGTGCGCCGCTCAGGTCATTCAGTTGCTGGGTAATGATCGCGACCTTGTGCTGACATTTCGTACGGTGTTCCGCCGAGGCATCCGCCCGGCAGGCCTCTTCATTCATGTGATAATACTTGAGGCCCAGGATCGAGAGGCGATCCACCATCATGCCCGGTGTTTCGGAATTGAACGAGCAGCCGCTTTCTTTAGGTTTCAGCTCGGCGACAAAGTGCTTGTCCATCTGCTCGACGAGATCGTTTCGCTTCTGGTTGAAGCGATCGATGGAACGCTTGGCCTGACGCACGGATTCGGCGCCCAGGTCGTCCCGACGGGCTCGATCCTCTTCGTGCCACAGCAGGAAGTTCTGCAGATGGTTCTGCTCGACCAGCCCCAGAAAGCCGTCCAGCGTGCCAACGGTCGGGGAATGGTGCCACTGGTCGGTGAGGCGACAGTGAAGGTCCGTAATTTCCTGGGCGAGCATCGTGTTGAATCCTTTCTAAACGTCTCCGGCATCCATGCCGTTATCTAACCCAACCGCTAAGCAGACCGTCTCAATGTCATGGGAGCGGTCGCAAGTTCCGCTACGGCTGCGTTCCACGCCTCATCGTCGCGCACATCCTGCAATCGCTCGATGATCTGGCGAAAACGCTGCCGAAAACGGAAGTCATTGGCCTCATACCAGAATCGCGCCGCCGCACCAAGATGTCTCTTCTCGGTAACAGGCGTCTGCAACAGGGTTTCAATGCGGTATTCCAGCGCGTCCGGGTCCACGAAATAGTTGACGCCCAGATGACGCGGCTTGAATTGCTTCCACGGTACCAGCACACCGCGTTCGGGAGTGATGAGTTCGTTCATCGGCGGACCGTCCGTTGTCACCACGACCGCAGAGCAAGACATTCCCTCGACGATGTAATGTCCCCAGCCTTCCGAACGGGACGGGCAGAGATGAATGCCGTTCTCGTTCTGCAGTTGCTGGAGCTCGCGATCACTGAGCCGCCCCGCCATCAACCGCACATTCTGCGGAACGGTCTGCGGGGCGTTGCTGGCCGCTTGCACCAGCGTGAGTTCCGGCCATTCGGGATGCCGAGCCCAGAGTTCCAGCACGGTCTCTGTGCCTTTGGCCGTACTGCGACCGGCCAGATGGAAGAAGCGGTTGTAGTCCGGTTCAGCGTTGGGCAGCCCGCGATCACACGACGTGAAGCCCGTCCACAGCACATTCAATGCGTACTGTTTGAAGATGGTCTCGGCATGCAGCGTCTTGCAGAGCACGAGATCCGTGCGTCGCAAACGAGCGGCATGACGCAAGGGGAACCGTTCCTGATTCGGGATCAACAAGGTCCGGCCGGCACCGTGAGACCATCCCCAGGAAACTCGTTCGACGTGCAGGTTGAGTGCTGTTGCTTCTCGCTTGGAGCCCGTGAAGCGAGCCATCAGTGGACCGAGGAAGCTGAGGTCGCGCGTCGAGCAGTATTCAGGTTCAAACGCGGGACGCAGAGTTTCGTCAATGAGCGCGATGTCTCGATCCAGTCCGACTCCGTTGCGTTTCGAGATGATGCGAATCTGGGACATGAGAATGATCGCGAGAGGAAAGTGTGGGGTTAATCGCTGATGTAACGGGATCAGGCCGCGTCGGCGGTTGCTCGACGTTGCGGGGTAACTCGCTCGAAAACCTGTTCGAGTGAGCGAATGTGATTCGTCGTGCTGAAGAGTTCGCAGACGCGTCGCTTGCCTGCTCCGGCGCAGCGAGTCCGTAGCTCTTCATTCTGCAGCAACTCAATGACGGCTGCCGCCAGTTGGTCGGGGCTACCAGGATCGACCAGCAGGCCCGTTTCGCGGTGCAGAATCGTTTCTGGCAAGCCGCCGACTTTGGTCGCAACGACCGCGCGACCGGCGGCCAGAGCTTCGGCAGCAGTGAGTCCGAACGACTCATTCAGCGACGCGCAAACCACCAGATCCAGTGCCTGCATGATCGCCGGAACGTTGTCCTGATAACCGGCCCAGCAGATGGCGTGATCGACGCTCAGTCGCTTCGCCTCGCGGCGAAGATCAATGCCATACTGCGTCATATTCATGCCGACGATCACCAGCCGGGCTGTGGGTACAGCGGCCAGGATCTTCGGCAGGGCCTGAACAAGAAACATGTGACCTTTGTAGTCGGCCACGTTGCCCACAATGCCAATCGCGGTCAGGTCTTCGTTGAGTTCCCACTGAGCCCTTAGCCCCGCGACAGCTTCAGCATCGACGTGGTCGAAGGAATCCGTGTCAATCGGGCAGTAGATCCGCGAACTGTAAGCTTTGCGCACCAGGTTGTATTTGCGATGGTAGGCCAGTGTGGCTTCCGAATTGGCGATGACGTAATCGTTGAATCGCCAGTGCAGCTGCATGTGGTTCTGATGAGCTGTCGCCACTGTGGGAATGGAGAACAACTTCCTCAGCAGCACACCGAAGAAGTGAGCCCGGCTGTTGTGCGTATGGATGACATCCACGCCGTGATCTCGACAGTATTTCGAGATGCGCCGCAGTTCGGTCAGCGGCCAGCGTTCTAGAGCGGAATGGATGTAGGGAATCTGCAACTCGTCCAGCTTCTGAGCCATCCAACCGCCTGCGACACACACGGGAGTTACCTGATGACCGCGTTCCCGCAAGGATCGAATCAGGTCGAAGCAGTATTTGGTGGCTCCGTTGAAGCCGGCGCCAGATACAACTTCCATGATGTGCATGACAAAACTCTTCCTTGAGCGCTGCAGTCGATTGTCGTCTTTCGCTCCGCGAAAGAACGGCCCTTCACAGTCAGAAAAGTAACTCTGAAACCCGCTTCCTGGTGGTTGCGGTCCTGCTCCTCCTCATCTTATTGAGAGAGCATCACGGGCTTGTAAGACGCTCCGTTGCACAAGGTCAATACGAGCGTCCGCAGCCTGAAACGACCAGACCTGACTGCATGTGTTGAATCCCGTCGAACTGCAGTCTGTTTTACTCCAGACGGCAAATATTCTGGAAAAACTGGTCTTTGCCCCTTTTCGGGTCAGGGCTATAACGCCACTCCTTCCTACGAGAGTTCTTCTCGCACACGTTCTTTTTGCCAGGCTCGTCCGAGCCGTACGGCATCCCCCCAATATCCACTCCGATCGCTCGACGCTGTTGTGCTTGCCACAGTCAGGGTCGCACCCTCCATCAAATCATTTCTCAGTAGACGGTTCGCAAAGGAGTTCCCATGCGCCTGTCGGCACGTCTTTCACTTTGCCTTTTGGCGGGTCTTGCAGCCCTCACGACCACGGGTTGCAACACAGTGCCCAATTCATGGATGCGCCAGAGCCAGTTGCGGAACCGCGACATGTACGCGCAGAAGCAGGCCATGGCGAATCAGGCCGCGATGAGCGATCAGGATCGCGCCCGGTTAGCCCAGGAGAATGCCGACATGCGGCAGAAACTGGACCTCGCCAATCAGCGACTCGATAATCTGCAGAGCGAGCGGTCTCAGCTCAACAGCCGCCTGACGGCAGCGATGAAGAGCCAGCCCAATCCGTTGCCAGAATCGGCCACTCGCCGCTTCCAGGATCTCGCGAAGAAATATCCCGGCTTCAACTTCGATCCGGACACCGGTGTGAGCAAGTTCTCCTCCGACGTGTTGTTCGACTCGGGCAGCGCGAACATCAAGGAGAGCGCGTCACCGCTGCTGTCTGAATTCTCCAAGATCATGGGCGACGGCGAAGCCAGGCACCTGAAGGTGCTGGTCGTCGGCCACACGGACGACAAGCCGATTTCGAAGGATGCCACGAAGAAGGTTCATCCGACCAACTGGCACCTGTCGACCAACCGAGCGAACTCGGTGGTTATCAAGCTGCATCAGTACGGCATCTCTGAGAACCGTATGGGTGCCGCTGGTTACAGCATGTTCCAGCCGTCGACACCGAACTCGAACGACAAGGCCCGCAGCCAGAATCGTCGCGTGGAGATCTACGTCCTCGCTCCGGATTCACCGATCGCCCAGGCGATGGAGAGTGACGCCTTCGATCCTCGTTCGGCTCTGAACAAGGCTGACGAATTCGATCCACGACTGGCGAAATAGTTCGCGACAAGTTTCCGAAGAATGCATCAAGCCCGGCTCAAATGATGACGCCGGGCTTTTTTGTTGACGGATCTCTCGATAAACACCCCCCGCTGTAGGGCGGACAATCCTGTCCGCCGAAATGCGCTCAAAACAGTCTAAGCTCCCCTCGCCCCAGTAACCTGGGGAGAGGGGCTGGGGGTGAGGG
>JAKFWA010000036.1 GCA_021732995.1 Planctomycetaceae bacterium
TTCGAATACATTGAAGTGTTCTACAATCGAGTCCGTCGGCACTCGGCATTGGGCTACCTGTCACCAGCCCAGTTCGCCAAAGCCGTTTAATCCTAACCCGAGCGCCCGCAAAACGTGGGCAAGTCCATTTTCTTCTTTGCGTCCTTCGCGAGCTTCTGTTCCAAGGAACCTCCCATGCACCCTCTGTTCAACAAAGCTGATCTGCTGAGCAAACAGGTCATCGGAGCGGCGATTGAGGTTCACCGCGTTCTTGGGCCAGGACTGCTGGAGAGTATCTACGAGAAATGCCTGCGACACGAACTGGATCTGCGACGTATTCCAACCTGTTGCCAGCGCGAAGTTCAGATTGAATACAAGGGCATCGTCTTCCTGGAAGAACTACGTTTCGACGTACTGGTCGATGGCTGCCTGCTCGTCGAACTCAAGGCCGTTCAAGAGATCCATCCCATCCACAAGGCGCAACTCCTCAGCTACATGAAACTGCTGAACGTACCCGTCGGACTACTCCTCAACTTCCACGAGTTGAAACTCGTCGACGGCATCTCACGAATGGTGTTGCACGGAGCAAGCGAGTAAGCGAATTGATTGAACAGAAGCTCGCAAAGAACGCGAAGAAGAAAGAATGATTTAGGACGTCCTCAACTCAGGAGAACTACACGATCAGCCCAGACCAGGTGAGTAATCCAATGATTTAAGAAATCTGACAATAGCCACATCTCATCGGGTGTTGGTTCATGAGTTGTAAACTGGCGTTCGATTTCAGCCTTCGGCCCACCTTCTTTGCGACCTTCGCGAGCTTCTGTTCAAAACTTCTCAGGTAATCTGCATGGATGCTGATCCTCAACAACCGTCCTTCACTGACTTTGAGATCGACGCGTTCCCGATCGGGTTCGATATGCGCGCGGACGCGTTTTCGTCGGGGATGAATGGCGCGTTGCAGCGTTGGCCGAAGGTGGAAAGCGACGCTCTGCCGGTTGTGCTGAAGGCCGGTGTGATCCCGTCATGGCGCCCAGGTTGGCCGCGAGTGAAGACTGTTGGCCTCTCGTTCCCGGAAGCCATTCAGTTCCTGCCTCCGAAGAAGCAGGAAGAGCCGAAGCCCGAAGCTCCCGCCAAGCGTGAAGAGGAGCCCAAGCAGGCTGAGTCAGCCGACAAGAAGCCAACGCGCATCAAGCCTCCGAAGGATGCGTTAAAGCTCGAAGACAGGCTGTTCTATATGCTGCAGCCGCCCTTGCAGACGTTGCTGGCCGGGCGTGAGATGTTGATGCCGTTCGAGCCGTTTCCTCATCAGTATGAAGGCATCGGCTGGCTGTTTTCAGCGGATGCTGCGCTGCTGGCTGATGAAATGGGGCTCGGCAAAACCATGCAGACGATCACGGCCGTGCGACTGCTGTTGCACAGCGGACAGGTGCGTCGAGTGCTCTTCGTCTGCCCTAAGCCGCTGATTCCGAACTGGCAGCGTGAGTTCCGCACGTGGGCTGAAGAGCTGCCGATCGTCACTGTGGAAGGCGACACCGCGCGCCGCAAAATGATCTGGGAAATGCCCGGCGTACCGCTGCTGATGTGCAACTACGAACTGGTCTCTCGGGACCTCGACAACCTGCCTCCGGAAGAGATGCCCAAGTTCGACCTGGTCGTGCTTGATGAAGCGCAGCGCATCAAGAATCGTGATTCGAAGACAGCCGAAGTCGCGCGGTCGATTCCGCGCCGACGCAGTTGGGCACTGACGGGTACTCCGATTGAGAACCGTCCGGAAGAACTCGCATCACTCTTTGAGTATCTGGAAGTCGTGCCGCCACATGCGACTCCTGACTTAAAGCAGTTGCGATGCCTGGCCGAAGAATACGTCCTGCGTCGCACCAAAGACTTGGTGATGAAGGACATGCCGCCGCGTATCGATCGCGACGCGCTGCTGGAACTGACGCCCGCTCAGAAATACGCCTACGAGCAGGCCGAGAAGCAAGGTGTCATCAAGCTGAACGAGATGGGTGATGAGGCCTCTGTGCAGCATGTGTTCGAGCTGGTATTGCGACTGAAGCAGATCACCAACTACGACCCGTTCACGGGCGAAAGTTCGAAGCTGGAACGTCTGCAGGCGGACATGGAAGAGATTGCTGAAAGCGGCGGCAAAGCGATCCTCTTCAGCCAATGGACGAAGGTGTTGGACTGGCTGGCCGAGCGCCTGAAACCGTTCAATCCACTGATCTATCACGGCGGCGTGCCGACTCCGAAGCGAGAACCGATCCTGCAGAAGTTCAAGGAAGACCCCACCAAGCACATCATCCTGATGAGCTACGGCACCGGAGCGGTCGGCTTGAACCTGCAGTTCGCGGGCTATGTGTTTCTGTTCGATCGCTGGTGGAACCCGGCAGTGGAAGATCAGGCCGTGAACCGCGCGCACCGCATCGGCTGCAAGAGCACCGTCATCGTGACGCGACTGATCTCGAAGGACACCATCGAAGAACGCATCGACGCCGTGCTCAAACAGAAGCGAGCGATCTTTGAATCCGTGCTCGGCGACGGCGACACCACGGACGTGAATCTCAGCCTGTCCGCCGCAGAAATCTTTGGGCTGTTCGATCTCAAAGCGCCAGCAGGCAAAGGCAAGGGTACAAAACGCGTCATCCCCCAAGTGCCAGATGCAGCGTAAAAAATCTGGAGTAGCCTGGACGCCTCGTCCGGGCTTGCAGGCAACTGCGGCACAATGCGGTAGGGTGGGACAAGCGATCGTGACTCCTTGGTGGGCCGGCGCATTCGACGCCAGTTGGGCTCGACAGTCTGTCTCCGCACACAACAGGGCTCGATCGCGCCGGCCCACCACACGACGGCCTCGAATGCTTGTCCCACCCTACGCGGCCCGCACCGCGAGCTAACAAGCTGCCAAGTAACTTCTGCCAAGCGCGGTCGCGCTGTGGACGGAGCCTCATTTGGTTTGAGCACTGGCTTCCTCTGGCGTGACCGCGAAGAACAGCTTCTCCGGCGGCACGCCGCAGCGGCGCTGCACGGCTTGGATCAGCAACACGATCGCATTGAGAACATATAACAACGTCAGCAGGCTCAGAGGCACGCTGCCGAAGATGGTCATGCCCCAGTGACTCACGACGGCGTATTTCAACTCTGTCGCTTGTGAGTCTTGAACGAACGTCCGCGTTTGTTCGAGGACCGACTCCATGCTGGAGTCTGCGACCGGAAACTCCATGACCTGATCGCCGTCGCCGCGGAGGACCAGATATCTTTGGTCATCCGGTCGTGACCCTTTGCGCGGAGTCGTGTTGGACGTGTTCTGGATCGACGCGCGTGTTTCGACTTCGCGAATTCCGGAGACCGACAAGCTCCGATACGGGATCACGAAGAACAAACAGACTTTGGCTCTGGCCGAAACGCTCTCGCCCTGCCGCTCGAACTTCACCCACGAAACCGGCGACGCCAAGGTCCACAACCCCGGAAACCCGACGCAGATCAGGAAGGCAATGAATTGCCCAACCGGCCCCATGCGCGTCGGCTGTGGGCCTGGTAGCGTCGGTTGAATCGTTACCTCGTTGGCCGGCTGCGGCGTGTCCATCGTCATCCTTATCATTTCATGGCACGGTGACTTGATTCACCGCAGTCATTCCAGGAATAGCTCAGGTTCCCGTGGGAACTTCCGAAAGCGGCGGAAGCTTTCGTCTGTGCACTCAGCAAACTCCTCATCCGTCTGATCCCGACCGTTCCACGCGGTGTTCAGATGATGGTACAGATGCCCCATGGCAGCACGGAACTCCTCAACGTCATAGGAGTCTTTGCGATCCACCGCAGCGACCGTGCGATTCAATTCCTCAGCAGCTTCTCGTAAGTGGAATAGGACGACTTGTCGATTCATGAGGGATGCTTTCATTCCACGCAAGAATTGGACATCAGAGCAGTCGGGGTCAGACAAACGTGGTCACCAGAACTTCCACCACGGCTTCTTTGTTGGAACTCGGCTCTCGCTCGAGGATGCTTCGGTGTCTTGAGCCTGGGATAGTCCAATCAATGTTTTCAGTAGGCCGGAGTTGCTGTGAAGCGCCTCAAGCAACATCGCGCGAGTCGGTGGAGCGAGATGCGGCGGATGGCCATCACGGACCGCCGCTCCCATCTGCTCCAGCGTTGGTTGGTCGAAGTAGTGGTCGGTCATTGCCAAGGCGAGGACGAGTTCGTCTTCTGTGCGTGGGACGCCCTGACACTCCGGGCAAGGAACGAACGCTCCGAACTTGATCACTCCACAGTTGAAGCAAACAGCCATCGTCATTGGGTTTCTCCCGTCGTCGCTCAAATTGGCGAATGCAACAGCTATTAGGTCGCTGGAATACTTCACTAAACGAAAGGCCACGCAATAATCAAGACCCAACCGTGCAGTGCGCGGAGTTGCCGAGACCGAGGGTCTTGAAGAGGCTGATCCGCGCGGGCTCGGTGGTCGCAGTCGAACACGTCACTCGGAGATGAGCATCAATGAGCGAAGACAACGAAGAAGAAGTGGCGCAAGAATGGTACGATCGTAAGTCGGCACTGATGGAGTCGGTTCTCGGCGCGGAGCATGACATGGTGATGCACGCCATCATTCCCTATGCGATTGGTGGTGGTCTCGATCTGTACTACTACCCGAACGGCATTCCGGGAACTGCAGTCGCGACGAAAGAATGCAGCGAACTGCCAGACGAAGGATCAACAAACGACGTGTTCGATGTCTATGAACTGGTAATGTTCACACGACATCAACTGTCGCTCGATGATAGTCGAGACGAGTCAACGTCCTTCGGCAAGGCTCACGCAAACATCAACGCAATCCTGAACTGCATTGCTCCCTACAGCGCTGAGGCGACGCTCAACCCGAATGAGACCTGCGAGTTCCCCGAAGACATGGAAACTTTGGGCGGCAAATGCCTGATCTTCGACGCCTACGGTGAACAATCGGCAGAGAAATCACCGTTCGGATTACTTGCTGTGATCCAAGTATTTCGTTCCGAAATGAACTTTGCTCGCAAAAAAGGCGGCGCCAAATTGCTGGCGAAACTGAAGCAGGCTGGCCACTACCCATACTCGGACTTGGAGCGTGAGCCGGTCGTTTAAAGACAGCATAACGATCCCCAGCGCCGGAGTTGCAAGGCAACCCCGGCAAGCTAACTGCAGCCAACCGGAGCCACCCGCGAGCGTTCATTGCGACAGTGTTCTATGGAAAATAACAATTCAGCTTTGCCAAGACGACTATTGATTCGCAGGCTTTTCTTCGGCTTGACAGTTACCCTTAGCGCCTCAACGGTGATGCGCATTGGATACGTTCTATCGAGACGAGTGGAGCGTCTTGATGAGCGCTCGTGGCAATGCATGAGTGTTTCCCATTTCTTTCAAACCAAACCCGATTCACATTCATTCTCATTGGTGCAAGGGAGAACAAAGATCACCGACTTGTCGCGCCACGAGATGGGAGACATCTTGTATGCAGCAGCGGCAAGGACCAGTGAGGCTGAAATCACAGTGCGCAGGGCAATTGCGGAACTTAACCCTGATGCGAGAGAATACTACGCGGCACCACTTATCTGGTCTCTCATGTGGATTGGCGGAAGTAAAGCTACGCCCGATCTGATCGAATTTGCTCGAACCGGTGGGGCGATTGGCTGCTATGCAGTAGCGGCACTACAGCGTTTATGGTTTCGGAAAACTCCGTTACCTCAAGGCTCGTCCGTCGAAGTGGCAGACGAATGGCAGCAATGGTATCTCTCCAACGAGATTTCAGACTGGAATGAGGTCTTGGAGAATACGTTAATTGCATATGGCGTCACATTAGAACGCGATGCCCAAGGCAAGTTTGAATATGAAAGCCTGATCAAGGCGTGGGAAGTAGTTCCGTTGGAAGAATATCCTATTCATCTTTTTGAGACTGATTCAGATGCCATTTCTGCAGTTCAAGAGCGGACGCTGATCGGCATGCGATTGTCTGAGTTACTTTGTGAGCGCACTGGTATTTACTCCGAAACCCCGGCAGCTTTTCCGCGGGGCTTCCCAGATGGGCAATGGTATGCCCCCCGGTACTATGGAAACGAAGGCGATGGCATCAGAAGGTGGCGAATGGCCGTTTTTGTAGACCAGTAAGTTAGTCTTGCCAGGATCAAATTTGGGGCACATGAATGGCAGGCATGATGAACGGGGATGTCCGCATCTGTGCAAAGCACGCTCATCCCAAAGGAAGGCAGAGCTGGTTCTCTCGCCTGCAATTGTGACGGCGACCGATGCGACCGTCGGGAGTCTCGCTTGCTGGCTCAGCCGGAGGAAGTGACGCCTCGGCCTACTGTCACATAGCGATCCGGCCGGCTGACTACACCCACCCACGTACCAGAATGCGAGTCATGGAATGACTCGCCTACGTAGCTCTGTCATTCCATGACTGAGATTCCTGTTCTCCTGAAACCTCACAACAACTGCCGCAAAGCATCCGCCAAGGCTTCAATTTCGGCAGGAGAATTGTAGAGGTGTGATGATACGCGGACGAAGCGTTGGCTGCGCCAGTGGACGATGGGGATTTCGATGCGGTGTTGGTCCCACAAGGCGTTTTGGACGGGGTCGCGTTCGCCGAATTTGGGGGGCTCGGCGACTCGCGGGAGGTGGAAGGCGGCCATCGAACCGCACCAGTGCGCGCGATCGGCGAACGGGGGCAGGTTTGTTACGGCGGTGATGCGTTGCTCGGCGAAGTCTAGTAATGAGCGGGCGTGTTGGCGGTACTCTTCGAGGGCTGAGCCCGAGGATGTGAGGACTCGCGCGGGTTGTTGGAGGAAGTCGATGGCGGCGGTGACTCCCAGGAAGCTCGCCGGGTTGCGGGTTCCGATCCAGTTGAACTCGTCCTTCCAGCTCGGTTGATAGCCGCCGATGCTGCCGCCCCAACTGACGACGGTCGGTTGCACCCGCTTGCGTTGCTGGGGATGGACGTAGAGGAAGCCGGAACCAAACGGGCCGCAGAGCCACTTGTGGCAACTAGCCGCGTAGAAGTCGCAGTCGATCCGCTTGAGATCAACCGGCAGCATCGCGATGGCATGCGGGCCGTCGATGCAGACCGGGACGTTCAACTGGCGGGCCCGTCGGCAAATCTCGGCGATGGGCAGGATCACGGCCGTCGGTGAGGTCACGTGGCTGACGACGATGAGACGCGTCAGATGAGTCACCTTGCTCATGATGGCTTCCACCACGGCATCGTCGTCGGTCAGCGGATCGGGCAGATCGACCGTCACCACGTGAGCCTTGCTGGGCTGCACGTAACGTCGCCACAGCCGAGTCACCGCACCGTATTCATGATCGTTGACGAGGATTTCATCGTCCGCGTCGAGGTTCAAGCTCGACGCCACCACGTTCATGGCGGTGGTCGCGTTGTCGCTGAAGATGAGTCCTTCGCGCCCGACTCCCAGAAACCGAGCGAGCCGTTCTGAGGCCTGATCCAGCAGTTCTTCCATCCGTCGCAGGTAAAAATGCATGGGTTGGCGTTCAAGTTCGCGCGTCCAATGCTCGGTGGCTTCGATCACGCACCGGGGCGACGGACCGAACGACCCGTGATTGAGGTAACGAACGTCGTCATCGAGGAGCCATTCCGGGCGCCAGCGAGCGGCGATTTCTGCATTCATCATCCCTGCGGCCTTGCTGTTGAAGAGGACTCGGCAGCGCTATGCTGTGTGCGGGTGAAACTCTAACTCTCAAGCAAAGGACTCTCGATGATGCGACTGCTGACAACTTGCGGCGTGTTGTTTATTTCGCTGGTCAGCCTGGTACAGGCCGCTGATCCTAAACCCGTCAAAGCCCTGCTGATCACCGGTGGCTGCTGCCACGACTATGCCAAGCAGAAAGAACTGCTGAAGGAAGGCATCGAATCGCGCGCCCACGTGAAAGTGGAACTCGTCCACAGCGACGACAAGAGCACCAAGGCTCGCTTTGAGATGTACGAAAAAGCCAACTGGGCTGAAGGCTACGACGTCGTGATTCACGACGAATGCACGTCGGACGTTAAAGAACAGCCGTACGTCGACAACATCCTCAACGCTCACAAGAGCGGCGTGGCGGCGGTGAACCTGCACTGCGCGATGCACTGCTACCGCGTCGACAAGGATGAATGGTTCAAGTTCGTAGGTATTCAATCGTCCGGTCACGGACCTCAGAAACCGATCGACATCAAGTTTGTCGACCGCGACAGCTCGATCATCAAGGGCATTGAGGATTGGACCACGGTCAACGAAGAGCTCTACAACAACTTGAAGTTGTTCGAGACCGCCAAGCCACTCGCCCGCGGCATTCAGGACACCGGCAAGAAGGTGGATGACTTCGTCGTTGTCTGGACCAACCAGTACGGCAAGGGCAAGGTTTTTAGTACGACGCTCGGCCACAACAACGCGACGGTCGGCGACGCTCGCTACCTCGACATGGTCACCCGTGGTCTGCTGTGGTCGGTGGACAAGCTCAACGACGACTATCTGAAGGCGAAGAAGTAAACCCGCGTGCGTTCGCGAACGAAACTGCGTCCTCGTCCGTACTCGGCAGAGATGCGATTGCGGACGAGGAGTATTTCGACGCCCGCACTTACTCACGCCCGCTATTGGGTTGTCCCAGCAAAAGGCAAACGGCTTGACGGCACATGGAATGTGCCTGCTACTTTGGATGTCAGTCCGACCTACTTTGTTATTCAGATTCGGGCTGTGCACCGACTTGCAGCAATGCAGGCAATTTCCGTTTGAGTTCTTCGGCGACGAGCGCATGGGCTCGTTCGTTGGGGTGTGCGTCGAAGGGATTGACCGTCAGTCGTTCGCCCGCGTGTGACTGCAGAGTGGGTAGCAGATCGACGCATGGAATGTGCAACTCATCGCACTTGGCTGCGATCTGGCGATGCACTTCGGCGAAGGGATAGTCGGAGCCGAGGTTGTGCAGGAACGGGAAGATCACCAGGCAAAATTGCGTGTCGCGTTCGGCGTTCTGACGAGCGACTCGCTGCAGCGCGGCGGAAAACTTCTGCCACGGCTCACCGGCGTAATAGTCTTTGACGAACGAGTAGTAGTTTCGCACTTCGGATTGAGACAGCAGCACGCCGCGAAAGTAAGCCCAGTTGAAGAAGTATGTGTCTCGCACCAGAAACCAGCCGGGCTGAGAACGCAGGCGCTCGACTTCGTTGTTGAAGTCCATGAACCGTTCGTGAAAAGCTTCGATGTCGTTGAGACACATCACGTACACGGCGACGTCAACCGGGCGTCGATCCTTCGCCAGATTGTTCAGAACAGCCTCGCCCCACAACAGGTCAGAGCCGGGCTTCGATAGATTGGAAACTACGAACTTGCCCTGCGTTGACTGATCACGGTTGAGCTTGGCTCGCAGTTGATTCGTGAAGCGATTCCTCACATCCGGAACGCCATGTCCGAACGTGAAGCTGTCTCCGAGAAAGACGATGTGTTGTTGATCACGCGGAACGGCGAGCGGAAATTCAACATCGTCGCGGTAGTCGATGCCGGACCCGTCTTGAAACGCCAGTTGCTTCAGGTCCGGCTCAACATGCACCTTGAACCAACGATGCGAGACGTTGGTCATGTCGAACGAGTCGGTTGTGTCGTAGAGCAACGCAAAGCCGAGTTCGATGGCAGTGAACAGTCCACACACCAGCCACAGACTCAGTCCCAGCTTCACCCACTTCTGCTTCTTTGGCTCAGCCTTCCAACGGCGGCGGAAGCCGAGCAACACCCGCGGCGTCATCATCAGCAGGACCAGCCAAAGGGCCATGCAGATGAGGTAGCCGTCAGAGAGTTGCAGGAAGAGCTTCCACATGTGTCTGAGCGGGTCTTAAGGAACTGATGTGGGCACGGGCGAGCGACGGAAGAAAACGACAAACGCGATCAACGTCGAGATACCGCTGATTAGGAATCCGATCCGCACACTGGTCGGCTGATAACGCCAGACGATTTCATGCTGGCCAGCAGGGATATCAACGGCGCGGAACTGCTTCGCGAAACGCGTCGCGGCGGCGGGCTGTCCATCGACCGAAACGTTCCAGCCGGGATAGAGGAGATCCGTCAGCACCACCGTTGTGGCGTCGGCTGCGTCGACTTTGATTCGAACTTCGTCCGCACTGGAGCTTGCGTCACTGAGTGTCGTGCTGACAATTCGGACGTTCGGGCTGGTGGTCCAGATCCGCCCACGAGTCGTAGTAAGTTCATAGAGGTAGATGGGGCTGAGAATCGACCGGCCCCAGGCCTGATTCAGGAACCGATCGGCGTCGGCCCAGATCAGCTTCCAGCGGTCGGTCCCGTCCAGTTGCGACACAGGTTCAAACGTCAGAACGTGCGTGATACCGGATTGCTCTGCCCAGTCGAGAAACTCGGGAGTCAGCGTTGTCAGGGCCGGAGCTTTGGTTTCCGGCGAGTAATATTCACCTGGCCCCAAGCCTAGATATTCAGGAACCGATGCAGAACCCAAGAGGTTCGTGAGGTTCGGTCCCGGCGCGTACAGCCGCGTGGGCTGCGGTGCTCGCTTGAGGAGTTCTCGAACGGCGCTGTTCGGCAAATTGATGGTGGCCCGGAAGGCGGTCATCGTGGCGTAGTTCACCGTTTGAGGCACCAGCCACAGGTCGTAGGTAGTCAGCGCGATGATGATCGCGCCGATGATGGCATGAGGGCGCGATCGCTGATTGTCGTTCAACGCCTGGAAGCTGCGCGCCGCTAGAAATGCCACGGCCAGAGTTGTGATTAGCCCATAGCGTCCCGGTCCTCGAAAGAAGCCGAATCCCGGCACGTAGCGGGCCACGGGAACGAGGTATCCCGTCGCGTAGATGACCGCAGCGATTCCTAGCCCCAGCCACAACAGCGCGAAGCGATCCAGTGAGATCGTTCGCAGGCCGCGCCAGCACAGCATCAGCAGGACCAATGCGAGCGGCATTAGTCCGAAGTAAAGATGCGCCTCGACTTGATTCGTTCCAGAGATCTTCGCCATCTCGCCCAAGGCAACGTCGCGGCTGATCTCGGACGAGTACCAGTAGAACCACGAAGCGACAACTTGAGTCAGATAGAGCGGCGGGATGGATCCGTACGCCGGATCGAAATCGACGCTCTCGGACGCCTGCCGTTGGCTTTGCTGTTTTAGTTCCCAGGTGGGAAGCAACTGAGCACTCGCGAGCCCAAGCGCGAGCGCAACAGTGAGGAAAGGAGCCACCGCCGACCCTCGACGTTGCAGCAATGTCGCGTGCACTCCTTCTCGAGCCCACCAGAGTCGCAGCAGTGAGTAACTCACCACGACCAGTTGCGTCATGAAGGCTAGATGAAAATGGCCGGACAGCATCTGCAGCGCCACGCATACGGCGGCGCCAACCAGAGGCCGGGCGCGACTGCTCTGCAGCCAGCCTTCGACGAACCACAACACTCCGGGCAGATAGCAGCCTCCGACGATCGCCCATTCCAGGCACTGTCGCGGCGGGAACCAGCCGTAGATGTAGACTAGAGCGGCTAGCCAGGCTCCCATCGGATGCAGCCCCACGCGGCGGGCGTACAACCATGTGAACACGAAGCCCAGCACGTAGTGGCTTAACTGGCCGGCGATGTAAGCCGTCTCCAGATTCAGGAAACGGTAGAGCAGCAGGTTCGGGGGGTAGAAGACTCCCGTCTGGCTCTCAGCCACCAGCGGATAGCCGAAGCCGCTCCGGTTGTTCCACAGCGGGATGTGCCCGGCCTGCAGTTGCTCGGCGAGAAACTGCTTCTGCGGGTAGAAGTAGGTCAGCGTATCGCCGCCGATGACGCCGCCACCGTTCCACAACGGCCAGAAGAACAGCATCGTCAGCCCCACAGCCAGCGCGAGCGTCATCAGCCACTCGGAAAGTCTGAGCTGTGGGGAAGTCGCGATCACGTTGCCGATGCCAGAGAGAAGAAAAGGGAAGCCAATGTCGGTCGAGGCAACTCGAGCTCGTTACGACTTCTCGCCTTCCTTGGTCGGAGCGGGCTCCGTCGCTTCCGTCTTGGTCTCTGGTTGAGCTTCGCCCGACTGAGCCTTCTTCTTGGCTTTCAGTTCTTCGACCTTGGCCAGAGTCGCGTCTGGATCGGATTCCGCTTTCTTCTGGCAGCCCTTACAGCAGATGAAGACGGCCTGCCCCTTGATGTCCAGCTTGATCGGGGCACCCATCGAACCCAGTCGCTCTTCGTTCGAAATCACGCACCACTCTTGAGCGTCCACGATAGCCTTGTCTTCGGGGCTCAGCTTGGCGCGTTCGGTCGCGACTTCGTCCGTTGCTGCAACAGGAACTTCCGCCGGAGCAACAACTTCTGGCCCCTTCGTTTGCTGTGCGGCTGTTTTGTCGCCGCCTCCACAACCAACAAGGCTGACCGACGCGACCAAAGTCAGGACGACTAATGGGCAACTCCCGAAGTTGGATTTCATTTTGGACACTTTCTTGCGTAAACGTGGAATACTGAGCGATTCGCGGGCATGTACTTGTTCGCCCCGATGCGCGTACTGCGGTGGGCTCGCTGGCGGATCATCTCGCAGGCTCATTGTTGCGGCAATGCAAAGGGGCTGGTCGAGCCTTCTTGCTCGGTTTCACTGTTGTCCGGAAGAACTACAGTTCCGCCAGACGGATCGCGATCGGCCTTGCACCCAGCACACAGCACTTTAATGGTTGGAGTTCTTGAAATGGCGCCTGGTTCCATGACGCGGCGAGGTTTTCTGTCACACACTGCTACGGCGGCGGCACTCGCAGCTTGCACTCCGCTGAGCAACAAGGTGTTCGCTGCTGAACCTCCCCAGCGGACCGGCCGACCGTACATGAAGCTGAGCCTCGCGGCTTACTCCTTCAACAAACTGCTGCCGAAGAACTGGACCAAGGACACCGTCAAGGACGCCAAGCTGACGCTGGATGGCTTCATTGATTACTGCGCGTCGCTGGACCTGGCCGGCACGGAACTCACGTCCTACTACTTTCCGAAGGAAGTAACGCACGAGTACCTGACGTCCATCAAGGAACGCGCCTTCCGCCTGGGTCTGGACATTTCCGGCACCGCGATTGGCAACGATTTCTGCGTGGCGACCGATGAGAAGCGCCAACAGCAGATCGAACTGTGTCGCTCCTGGATCGATCACGCGGCGTTCATGGGCGCGCCGGTCATTCGCATCTTCGCGGGCAACATCCCGAAGGGAGACTCGGAAGAAGCGGCTCGCGAACGTTGCATCTCAGCCATTAACGAGTGCCTCGATCACGCCGCGAAGCAGGGCGTCGTGCTGGCCTTGGAGAATCACGGTGGCATTACAGCGACTCCGGCGCAGTTGCTGGCCATTGTGAAAGGCGTCAAGGAGTCGCCGTGGTTCGGAGTGAACTACGACAGCGGCAACTTCCGCACTGACGATCCTTATGCGGACCTCGAACAAATCGCGCCGTACGCGGTGAATGCACAGGTCAAGGTGTCGATCTTCACCAAAGGCCAGAAGCAGGTCGGCGACCTGAAGCGCATGGTCGACATCCTCAAGGCGGCCAACTACCGCGGCTATCTCGTGCTGGAATACGAAGAAGCTGACCCCTACGGCGAGATCCCCGGCTACATCGACCAGTTGCGCCGCATGATCGGTTAGCGGACCAATCTCCCCATGAGGTCAGGCGGCCGCGCGTTGGGGTTGGTGTAGTTGAGCAGCTCGAATCCAGCCGCTCACTTCGTTGAAGTCTGGGACCGCGCAGCCACGCAGGACTCGCTGACCGGCCGGTGATGTCGCGATGGCGATGGCGGCTTGAGTCAGTTTCTCCGGATCCGCAGACGCAACTGAATCCGTCGTGCGATAACCGCAGCCAACCAGAATCTGCGCATCATGGCCGCGCAGATTGGCGATTTCGCAGCAGAGCCGTGCCTGATCCTGCCAAAGCTCGATGAGTTTAGGCGTCACTTGCGGAATGTTAAGTAACATGGCTCCGCGCTCGGGGTTGAGCGCCAGGAGATCTCCAGCCGTTTTGATACCGACGGCGAGAAACACTTCGGCCATCCTGGCACCGATGGACGGTGCGTCAACGAGCGGGCTCGCGAGTTCCAGATAGAACCGGTCGGCTTTGGTCGGCTCAACAGGCGCTGGTATTGTCCGCTCTACAGTCGCAGCGACTTATCGAACGGCCATCGGCAGGTTGAACTGCTTGGCTCGAGTTTGCTGCCACGGAGCCCGTTTCTTCGGCGGCAGGACAGCTTCGGCGTACTCGTCGATCTGCTCGGGGGTGTCGAAAATCATCTGGTGACCCGAGTCCACGTCGTACTCACAGTCGTCCGTCGTGTACTCACGACAGACCTGCGGCCGAGTCTCATAAATGCCGCAGCGGTTATCGGGCAGGATGTGCTGGCAGTCGGCATGAACCTGAATGTACCAGTCGCCGTCATCCACAAAGATCCCCGCCTTCCCGTGCAGCAGGAACCAGCGGATGTAGTCAAAATCCTTCCACGTCTTCGGCTTCGTGATCGGGAAGGCGTAATAGCGGCAGCACTTGGCCGTGCAGTATTCACAGAGGAACTGGCCCTCGGGAAGTTCTTCGCGAGTAATCGGAACTTCAATGTCGTTGACGAGGGGCATAATCGGCTCTTCGAGGTGAAACGCGGAGGCGGTGCCGCCACACATTATCGCTTCCAGTTCAGTCAGCAACCGGCATGCGGATGTGCGGGCTACGAACGCAACTCAAGCGACGGAACTCGGCCTCGGCGGCGCGAATGCGGCCTTCCGTCGTGCGGTGAGTCATGATGACCAGCGGGACGATCGTCACTCCGCCGCCGGTTGCTGCGGCTGCCGCAGCGGACTGCTCGGGCGACTCATGCTGAATCACTGACGCCAGACTGATCTCTTGCCGACCGAGGACGTCCGCGATGTCGGCAATAACGTGCGGCTTATCCTCGACGTTGAATCGCAAGTAGTAGCGACGTTCGATTTGCTCAGCCGGCAGCACGGTCAGCGGCGAATCGTTGTTCCAAATCTCCAGTCGCGGGAACGTCAGTTGAGTGCGTCCAATTGCGAAGTCGACGAGGTCCGCGACCACAGCCGATGCCGTCGGCATCTCGCCCGCGCCCGGACCGGACACGATCAATCGACCCACCGCGTCGCCGCGCAGTTCGACGATATTGATCGCCCCATCCGTGCGAGCCAGTGCCCGGTTACGACGGATCAACGTCGGCTCGACGTGCATTTCCAGGTGCTTGCCAATCAGCCGCGTCATCGCGAGCAGCTTCACGCGATAGCCCAGTTCGTCGGCATACAGCATGTCCGCCAGTTCCAGAGTGTTGATGCCCTGCCGCAGGAACTCAGAAGTTTCGATCTTCTTACCGAAAGCCAGTTGGGTCAGCAGCGTCAGCTTCTGAGCGGCGTCGGTGCCGTCGATGTCCATGGTCGGATCGGCTTCGGCGTATCCCAGCTTCTGAGCTTCCGCGAGCACGTCTCCGTAAGCTCGGCGCTTGGAAAACATTTCACTGAGAATGAAGTTGGTTGTGCCGTTCAGAATCGCTTCGAGCGACTCGACGACGTTACCGGTCATCGACGTCCCTAGAGTCGCAATGATCGGAATACCGCCAGCCACGGCCGCTTCAAAGGCGACGCAAACTCCAGCTTCGCGCGCCGTATTGAAGACCTCGTCACCGCAGGTGGCCAAGAGCGCCTTGTTAGCAGTAACAACGTGCTTGCCCGCTCGCAGAGCCGCCAGCACCGCATCCTTCGCAGCAGTGGTTCCGCCCATCAGCTCGACAACCACGTCCACATCGGGAGCGGTCGCGGCGGCTTTCCAGTCCGTTGTCATCAGCTTCGGATCCACTTTCACGCCACGTTGCTTGCCCAAATCCCGCACGGCGATGTGCCGAATGTCAAACTGCGAGCCCGCCCGGCGTTCGATCATGCCGGCGTGATCGGACAGGATGCGCATCACTCCGCTGCCAACTGTTCCCAGACCCAACAACGAAACTCGAATCGACTTTGACATGACCACGAAAACTTTCTGAGTGACACCGTTAATCACAGCTCGGCTGAACGGTCAGAGCACAGGGTCAGCCGGGGGCGGCGGATGTTACGGTTCGAGCGAAATCGGTCCAAGGTCCAAAATCGATCCGTCAGGCTGGAGACGGAGAGACGATCAGACGAGGAGGCCAGAAGACATTTAGATTTAAGATTCGCGGTGGCTCCTGATTTTCTCCCTGTCTGATTGTCTCATTTTTCCCATGTCTGATCGTCTCCGACGCCCCGCTGGCGTCACTTACTTGGACCGAGCCGAGACATGCCTATAATCCAATCGCCCCGATGGAACGGTTAAGAGCATAAGCCGTATTGGAAATCTCATGCTTAGCCAGCTTTGGCCAACACAATCCGACGCCATCACGACGACAGAACCTCTGCGACCTGCGAAAAATCGCACTCGCATGAACGTTCTCCAATATGAGGCGACATCCAACACGATGATTCGGATTGGAGCGGTGAACTACCTGAATTCGAAGCCGCTCGTCGAAGACGTGACGCAACTGCTTCCGGCCGCCGATTTCCGCCTGGATTACCCCAGCCGCCTCGCCGACGACCTTGCCGCGGGCCATCTGGACGTCGCCCTGATTCCGTCGATCGAGTGCATGCGGGACCCGGATTACGAAATCGTTTCCGACGCCTGCGTCGCCACACGTGGTGCCGTCTTGAGCGTCAAGCTCTACAGCCGCTGCCCGCTTGGCGACATCAAGGCACTGGCACTCGATGCAGGTTCTCGAACCAGCGCGGCTCTCACGAAGATCATGTTGCACGAGCGTTTCGGAGTTCACCCCGCGACGGTGCCACTGCCGCTCGGCCTGTCGATCGAAGACACTCCCGCTGACGCCATTCTGCTGATCGGCGATCGCGCCATGCTCCCTCCGCACGAGTCGTTCGAGGCGGTTTGGGATTTGGGCGAAGAGTGGTTGAACTGGACCGGCTTGCCGTTCGTGTTCGCGATGTGGGTTGCTCGCAACGACGCTTCAGCGACGGCAGCCACCTCGGCCGAGATGGATCATGTCGCTGCGATGCTGTCGGAAGCTCGTGATCGAGGCGTCTCTCGCATTCCGCAGATCGCACAACGCGAAGCGACGAAGCTGGGCATCTCTACCGAGCTGGCTGAGAGCTACTTGAAACACAATTTGCATTTCCGCTTGGGTTCCGCTGAACAGAACGGGCTGCGGCTCTTTCAGGAACTGGCTAAGCAACTGGGACTGGCACCTGAAGGAGTCGATCTTGTCTTCCGAGATCACGCGCATTCTCGATAAAGCCGTCGGCGGCGAACGCATCACGTCGGACGAGTGCTTGAAGCTGATGGAGTCGCACGACCTGATCTCGATCGGTCGCGCCGCCGATGCCGTCACGCGCCGCCTGCATCCCGAGCCGTACCGTACCTACAACATCGACCGGAACATCAACTACTCGAACGTCTGCGCTGCAGTCTGCGACTTCTGCGCGTTCTATCGACCGCTGAAGCACTCCGAGGCCTACGTCCTGCCGAAGGATGTCCTGCACCAGAAGGTGCGCGAGACTATCGAAGTCGGCGGCGATCAAATCCTCATGCAGGGCGGCTTGCACCCGACGCTGCCGCTGGAGTGGTACGAAGACATGCTGCGCGGCCTGAAGGAAGAGTTTCCGCAGGTCAACATTCACGGCTTCAGCCCGCCAGAACTGCATCACTTTACGAAGATCACCAAGTTGCCGTTGAAGACTGTTTTGGAACGGCTCAAGGCGGCTGGCTTGGGGAGCATTCCGGGCGGCGGCGGCGAGATCCTCGTCGACCGTGTGCGTTCGCTAATCACGCGCGGCAAGGCGCTGACCGATGAATGGCTGGACGTCATGCGCTCGTGGCACGAGCTCGGCGGCAAGTCGAGTGCGACCATGATGTTCGGCCACGTCGAAACACTGGCCGAACGTGTTGAGCACCTTGATCGCTTGCGATCTCTGCAAGATGAGACGCACGGCTTCACGGCGTTCATTTGCTGGACTCATCAAGCGCCGCATGAAGCTCCGTGGTTCAACGGACCGCGCGAAGGCGGCGTAGATATGTCAAAGCTGCCGGAAGTCGGTGCCTTTGAATACCTCAAAGTGCAGGCGATCGCCCGGCTCTATCTCGACAAAATCCCGAACATCCAATCGAGCTGGGTGACGCAGGGCGAGAAGATCGGCCAGGTCGCGCTGTTCTTCGGCGCGAACGACATGGGCTCGCTGATGCTGGAAGAGAACGTCGTCTCCCAAGCCGGTACCGTGCACCACCTGACGCTCGAATCCATCCGCCGCTGCATTCGCGAAGCCGGCTACATCCCGCGCCAGCGCAATGTCTACTACGAGTACCTCGACACGGTACCCGCCGCTGACGAAGTCGCCCCAAATCCGCGCTATCAAGCCTCGCTGCCCGTGCTGAGCTGAAGCCGTAGCATGGACGCCCCGTCCGTGCTGCTTGGCAAAGGTGATGTGCCTGGCAGGAGCCGCTAACGAATCGTTCATCCCCAATACGTCAGTTGTTGGAACCCCAGCGGCGGAACAGGTCGTGCTTGACGCCGAGCTGGTCGCAGATACGGCCCACGACGAAGTCGATCAGATCGTGGATCGACTTTGGTTCGTGGTAGAAACCCGGCATGGCAGGCAGAATGACTGCGCCGGCATCGGCCAGACGCTTCATATTCTCGAGTTGGATGCTGCCTAGCGGTGTCTCGCGCGGGACGAGGATCAGCTTGCGACGTTCCTTCAGATGCACATCGGCGGCGCGTTGAATCAGGTTGGTCGACAGGCCATGAGCCACCGCCGCCAGGGTGCCCATAGAGCACGGGCAGATCACCATGCCATCGGTGCGGAAGGAGCCGCTCGCAATGCCGGCCATGAAGTTGCCGTGATTGTGAAAGACGACTCGACCACGCGGCGTGACTGCGTCGTCCAGCACCGAACTGATCGCCATCTCGTCGTTCCAGCTCTCGGCGGTGCCTTGCAGGCGGCTGTCTTCTTCATCGATCTGAGGCAGCAGTTGATCGACCGAGAAGTTTTCAAGATCGATCTTTTGGCCGAGTTCATGCTGAATGACGGTCGCTGCGGACGGACTGATCACCAGGTGCACGCGTCGGCCCGCGGCAAGCAAAACCTGCAGCAACCGCACGCCGTAAGCGGCTCCACTGGCACCCGTGATGGCTAAGACGACGTTGCTGCTCATGAAGACCTGCGACGACTTAAGAACGAACTCGTTACGACTCCATTACAGATCTATTACAGATCCGTAATAGAGTTATCGCGACTTCTCAGGCAGAACCCAAGCTTGGTCGCAACACCGTGCCGCAGATTGAGCAGGGCTGAAACCACAAAGTCTTTCAACAGAAGCTCGCGAAGGACGCAAAGACGTTGGTCAACAGCTACCTCAAAGTCTTCTTCGCGTCCTTTGCGAGCTTCTGTTGAATGGCATTCTTGTTTCTTGGTGTTGCAGCACGGACTCGTTGACAAATCCGGCGCGGGGGTCATGGTTTGCTGATCAACGGTTGCTGATTTGTCTGAGCCGGGCTTTCGATCTCGCTTCGGATTTACACGCCAAGGAAACACAGATGAAACATCGGTTGGAACTCGCACTCGGTATTTCGATGTTATTGAGCAGCGGCGCCAGTGGAGCGGAACCGCTGTGGAAGAAGCACGTGGTGCATGATGGCCTTCATACCAACGTGGCCGTGGGCGGCGATTTCACGGGCGATGGCAAGCCTGACGTCATCAGCAACAGCGGCGGCAAGACACGTCTGTTCGTTGGGCCGGACTGGAAGGAAGTCATCCTCGACGAAACCAAGGGGCATGACTTCATTCACGGCGAGACCTTTGATGTCGACGACGACGGCGACCTGGACTTCATCGGTGCGAGGTATTCACCGGGACTGGTTGTGTGGCTGGAACAGCCCAAGAACGGTGCCACTGAAAAATGGGTGGCGCGAGTGGCTGAGGATCAGATCGACGGTATTCATGGAGTCCTGAAGGGCGACGTGGATAAGGACGGCAAGCCGGATCTGCTGGCCAACAGCGGTCAGCCCAAAGGTCCGTTTGCGAACTCGGCTGCGTGGCTGAAGGTGTCCAAGAACCCGCGCGAGACCTCGCTCTGGCAGCGCAACATCTTCTCCAAGGGCGATGCGCCGGGGCTCAGCCACTACCTGGGTTTTGGCGACGTGAACGGAGACGGCCGACCGGATATCTCCATGGCCGCGAAGGGTGGACCGCAGGCTGAGCCGGGCACCGGCGAATGGTTCGCGTGGTGGGAAGCTCCGAAAGATCCCACTGCCGTCTGGAAGAAGCACCTCATTGCGGACAAGCAGGAGGGAGCCACCAACATCCAGCCAGCCGACGTGAACGGCGACGGCAAGATGGACTTCGTGGCGACTCGAGGTCACGGTCGCGGAGTGCTGTGGCTCGAAGCTCCCGACTGGAAGCTGCACGAGATTCACCCGACGCTGAAGGAGCCCCATTGCCTGCAGGTCGTCGACATGGACGGAGACGGCGATATCGATGCGGCCACCTGCGGTTACGGCGATCAGTTAGCCGCCTGGTTTGAGAACGACGGCAAGGGCAAGTTCAAGACCCACATCGTGGCCGAGAATCAGGGCGCTTACGACATTCGAGCCGTCGACATGGACAAGGACGGCGACTTGGATCTGCTGATTGCCGGGCAGATCAGCAAGAACGTCGTCTGGTACGAACATCCGTAGGAAGTTGTGACCGGTTCTACCCGTTGTGTCCGGTCTCTACACAGACCGAGCCACCAACATGTGGCCCGCACTCTCCGTGTGCGGGCGTGTCGGCACACGGAGAGTGCCGACCACAAGGCGGATCACTCAGCCGGTGGCTCGGCCGGAGACCGGCCACAACAAACGCCCGGTGGCAGGCTGGTCCGGCACCTTGATTTTTCGCTCAATTTGCCCGCAAACGCGGCCTTGGCGCGTGTGGAAAACGCATTGGCACCGTTGTAGCATGCTTGGCCTTCGATGCGATCCGTCAACGCTTTCCCCCCCAATGAGGTACGCAACACATGACAGAACAAGGCGCTCCAAATGCCCAACGTCTGCTATGGGCTGGCTTTATGGCCATCCTGGCAGCCGGTGTCGGCTTCTCGATTCGCGGCGGTATTCTGGGTCAGTGGGCCGATCAATACGGCTTCACCATGACCGAACTCGGCGGCATCACCGGTGGTGGTCTGACCGGCTTCGGTATCATCATTCTGTTGAGTGCCTTCCTGGCTGACGCTGTCGGCTACGGCAAGCTGATGGCGCTGGCGTTCCTGACGCACCTCGTGTCCGCCATCCTGACGCTGGCTGCTGGAGCAGCCTTCGCATCGGGCGGTAAGGAAGCGGCCTATCAGTGCCTGTTCTGGGGCATGTTCCTGTTCGCGATTGGCAACGGCATCTGCGAAGCAGTGGTGAACCCGCTGGTCGCCACGCTGTTTCCCACCAACAAGACCCACTACCTCAACATCCTGCACGCTGGTTGGCCGGGCGGACTGATTGTGGGCGGTCTCGCGTCCTACTTCATGAATCCGGACGGAGCGAAGCCGGTCGCGTGGCAGATCCAGATCTCGCTGTTCATGGTGCCTGTGATTGCCTACGGCCTGATGGTGCTGGGCCAGAAGTTTCCGAAGTCGGAAGCCAGTGCGGCGGGTGTTTCGATGGGCGACATGTTCGCGCAGTTGTTTGCTCCGCTGATGATTGTGCTGCTGGTCGTGCATGCGATGGTGGGCTACGTCGAACTCGGCACGGACTCGTGGATCGGCAAGATCACCGGTGCGATCATGGCGTCTCCGCAGAAGGGACTGCTGCTGTTCGTCTACACGTCAGGCTTGATGTTCGCGCTGCGTTTCTTTGCGGGTCCGATCGTGCATCGCATCTCGCCGCTCGGGCTGCTGTTCATCAGCGGTATTCTGGGCTTCGTGGGCCTGAACATGCTGGGTGCTGCGACTTCGGTCATGCTGTGCGTGGTGTCTGCCACGGTGTATGCGGCTGGCAAGACGTTCCTGTGGCCGACCATGCTGGCCGTGGTGTCTGAGCAATTCCCCAAAGGTGGCGCGATCACCATTGGTGCGATTGGTGGAGCGGGCATGTTGTCAGCCGGTTTGCTGGGCGGTCCTGGTATTGGTTTCAAGCAAGACTTCAACGCGTCTCACTATCTGAAGGACAAAGCACCTGCGGTCTACGAACGCTATCAGGCTCCGAAGGAGAGTTCGTTCGTCGGCTTCAAGGTTGTGGGTCTCGATGGTGCCAAGGTCGGCGTACTCGGCGACGAGGGCAAAGACTTGGCCAAGGCCGTGGAAGTGCTGAAGAAGGACAGCAAGACCGACAGCAATGTCGAGGCACTGGCTTCCTGGTGGTCCGACGCATCGAAGACTGCCAAAGAAGACAAGGCTGTGATCGACGAAGCCGTGCTGCACGGCAGTCGCACAGCACTCAAGCTGACTTCGTTCGTGCCATTGACGATGGCAGCCCTCTATCTGCTGTTGATCCTCTACTTCAAGAGCAAGGGCGGATATAAGGCGGTGCAGGTTGCGGAAGCGCCCGCCGCTGACGCCTTCTAGGCCAACGGAACGATTGGAGCTTTTGACAAGGGCAGCTTTCATGTGAAGCTGCCCTTTTGTTTTGGTGTTGCCCTCAGAACGCGAGCTGATCGCGGAGATGTCGTTCATGGACAGCCCTTTGGCTGAAATTGCCGCCTTTGCTGGAGCCTACTTTGTCGGATCGATTCCATTTGGGTTGCTGATTGCTCGCGTGGTGCGGCGGATTGATATTCGGCAGCATGGCAGTGGCAATATCGGGGCGACGAACGTCGGGCGAGTGCTGGGGGCTCGCTGGGGAATGGCTTGCCTCGTGCTGGACGCTCTGAAGGGGCTGCTGCCGGTGTGGCTGATTCCGCTGGCGCTGGTGGCTCCGACTGATGAGCGATTTTTGAGCCTGCGCGTGCTGGTGGGCGTGGCGACGATCGTCGGGCACATGTTTCCCTGCTGGCTCGGGTTTCGTGGCGGCAAGGGCGTGGCGACGTCGCTGGGAGTGGTGCTGTTGCTCGGTCCGGTCGGATCGCTGGCGGCGTTCGTGACCTTTGCACTCAGCATGGTCATCTGGCGCATCGTGTCGCTGAGTTCGATCCTGGGGTCAATTGCGTTCGCCGTGGCACAGATGATCTCGCTGCAGCCGGATCCCTTCGGTGTGACGACCTGGCCGGTGGCGGCGTTCAGTCTGGCGGTGCCGGCGCTGATCGTCGTACGGCACTGGTCGAACATTCGCCGCCTGCTGCGCGGAGAGGAAGCTCAGTTCCGGTTTGGCAGGAAAGAAACTCAGCCACCCGCCGAAGAACCGCAGAAGCCCGCCTGAGACCGATCTTCAGGTATCAATATCGCGGCGGCATCCTGGAGTGCTCCGGCTCGACGGAGCCCTCCATTCTTTGCGGCGCGGCGGCAAGAAATGAGAAGGAAGCTGGGCCGTGACGCGCGTTCTCGAGAACCTTCATCCGCAGTTGAGTGGACGACCATGTTCTTCTCTGCGGCCGGACTGACGTCCACAAACGATGGAGGGCTGAGTCAAGCCTCAGCACTCCAGGATCGGCTCGCGTCCAAAGATCTGTAGATCCCAATGCCGGAACCCGGAGCGAGGGCCGCGATGAGTTGGAACGGTTGATCCGAGCCTACTCAACCACAAAATTGACCTTGGCGGTAGCCTGCTTCTGGCCGTGCAGGTCTTCGACTCGCAGCACCAGCGTGTAGGTGCCGGGTTCGAGTTGCTGGGGAATGGTGAACTCGTAGGCCAGAAAGTAATCGCGACGCTTGTTGCGGCAGAAGTCCTGATTGGTGTCGAACGGGATCGACGCGACTTGCCGGCGGTCGCCCTGGTTTTTGTAGAACTCGACGGTCGATTTCAGGCTGGTGACGTAGCGGTCGCCTTGAGCCGCAATGCTCTTGAAGTTGTCGATCTCGGCGTAGAGCAGCACATTCAGGCCGGCGGCAAAGGTGCCGCGTTTGGTGCGTTCATAGCTGCCATAGGCGTCGATCTTGTCGCAGAAGACGAGGTTCCGCAGTTCGAGGTCTGCAACCTGCTTCAGTTCCTGAGTCGCCGCTCGCAACTGGGTTACTGTCTGAGTCGCCCGGTCGGCTCCGTGAGGCATGCCTTGGGCGTCGAAGTAGTTGGAGATCGCCCACATCAGCTTCTGCCAGAACTCCTGCTCGCTCTGTTCGATGTTGCGAATCGGTTCGAGCGCCTGATCGTTGCGGCCCGCGATCAGATAGAGCAGGCGCAGGTTGACGTGCTTGTGGACGTAATCGAGCTTCTCAGCTTCCGACGCGCCTGGAGCGACCGAAACGAGCTGGCTTTCCAGCGATGCGATCAGGCTGTTGACGTCCGGGTTACCAGCCGGAAGAGCGTTCGGCGCGGGCGTCTCATTCGCTGAAAACGCCCGCATTCCGCCGCGGAGCGGAGACGTGACCAGATTCTGAACTCCGGCCGCCGACAGGACGCTGGGCTTGTTTCTCTTTTGAGGATCCGTCGCACCAGGCGTAGTTGCCGGTTGAGCTGGCAACTGCGAAGGCGCTGCTGGCCCCAGCGTGTTCTGCTCAATGCTGGCGGCCGCACTGCCGTCCTGCGGAGCGATGGGGTTCGGAGCTGCGGGTTCACCGGCCTGCGGGAACAAAGGATTGGAGTTGCCGCGCAACATCGTTTCCGGAGAGATCGCGCGGTTCAGCGCATCGAACGGGTTCGTCCCGATGATGCCGCGCGTCGGCACGACGGAATTGCTGGGAGCAGGAGCGGGTGTTGTCGTGGCTCCTGCGATTGTCTTGTTAGGCGGAGACAGCAGCGGCTGACTCTGTGACGGTCGGCCGGGAGTAATCACCGGTCCGTCATATTTGTTCGCGTTAGGGGTGATTACCGGACCGGCGTTGTTGATCGCCCCAGGCTGATTCGCAGGCAGGCCCAAAGGTTCAATGCCGCTGAGTGACACACCACCGCTGGGAGGCATTCCGCCCGCCAGCACGATGTTGCTGGGCGGTGCGACGGTCTTGGGAGTCTCCGCCATGAAGTGCACGGCGGGCATGATCGCTGGTCCGGACTGATCCGGGAGCTCCTGGCCCCCCGGTAGTGGCAGCGGCAGTTTGGTGCGTACTGGAATCTCAGAGTGCCGGGGATCGGGCGCGGTGCGATCTTCGCTGTTGATGGACGCGGGCAGCTTGCGATTGTCAGCCAGTTGCTCGTTCTGATTGTCGTCCTTCGTGTCTGGCTTCTCGATCCGCAGGTGCTCGCGATAAATCTTGCGGACCAGAGCGGGTGACATGGCTCGATACTGCTTGCGTCGCAGATCACGCGTGCCAACGGCTTCTTCGCTGACGAGTTCCTCAATCATCTCGTCAATGTCGCTGCCGCCGCGACCGCTGCCCGTGTCGCTGGATGCGTATTCGGTGCCTCGCAGGCCCGCGCGACCGGACGGACCACCACGGTCTTCATTCATGCGGTCGAGAATGCGTTTAGCACCGTCGATGTCACCGGCTTTGGCCAGTCGATTGGCTTCTTCGATCTGCCGTTGCGCCACCTGATCTTCGCGGTTGAGCTGATTCGTCTGGTGCGAAAACGGGCCGTCGAACGTCGCGCAGCCGGTCAAGCTGCAGGTCGCCAGTAGACACCAGGTACGGCCCAAGAACGGCAGCCTCATATCGGCATCCTTGCCAGGGTGAGGTTCGAACTCATCTCGTTCGGCTGGTCGTGCGTGGCGTCATGCCGGAACACGGGCCGAAAACCTGTGATGAGTGCAGTGATTTTTGATGTGAGCATCAGGCATTGAGGACTCAATGCCGGAAGGGGGCGGAAACCTAGTCAATTCTTCAATTTTCGGGCAAGACCGCTCTTCACATTCAAGTCTGTGAATCGGGCAATCGGCGCAACAAAAAAACCTCTGACGGAAGTCAGAGGTTTTTTGAACTGCTGCGAGACTGCCCAGGAAGGGACTCGAACCCCCATGAGGAATTACCCTCGCTAGGACCTGAACCTAGTGCGTCTGCCAATTTCGCCACCTGGGCTCGCTCAGCGGGGCGGCAAGATAGGAAGTGGACACGGCGCGAGCAAGTGGTCCGTCGCTTTTTGAAACGACTGGCTCGCAACTACTGGCGGGCTGTAGCGATTACTTCGGCGGCAGCACGGTGAAGGCCTTGCGGGTGATCTCCTGACCGCCGCTGCGAATCACGAGAAAATAGGTTCCCGGGGTTAGTGCGTCGTGGATGTCGAAGGCGTAGTTGCTACGCAGGTTAGACCGCTCGACCACCTGCCCCACACGGTCGATCAGGTGATCCTCAAAATCGTGCAGATTGCACTCAATCCACATGTCTTCATGAGGATGCGTCAACGTGCACTGCGCGATGATCGCTTCGCCGATGTGGAATACGTTCTTGCGATTGACCAGCAGATCGCCGAACATTTCTGAACCAATATCAAAACTCAGATACTTGTCGGACTCGCGAATGCGCGGCGAGTTGACGACCATTTTTCGCACCAGATCGCCGTCCAGCTCTTCGAGTTGCAGGGGGCCTGCGGCGGATCGCTCCTGGAACGGATCCAGCGTGTGTTCGGCTGCCACGCCACCCACCGCCACAACCAGCAGACAGGCGGCAAACGCTCCGGCAGCCATACGCGGATTGACTGCCGGAATGAAGCGGGGAGCTGCAGACGTGAAGCGTACGACTCCAGCGGCGAGCCGGTTGCCGCGCCGAGTCAGGCGGCGGACCCAGCGTCCGATCTTCTGCACGTCTTGCTCATTCAGGAAGGCAAAGTAGGTCGCGTAACACACAAGTGGAAAGATGTATAGGCCAAGCAGAATGGTCGTGCCGAGGTGGAAGGCCAAGCCCAGTCCGATCATGGTGATGCGACCCCAGCCGCGCCAGGCGAGGAAGACGAATAGCACCTCCCAGATAATCGTGATGTAGGCGGAGATGACGAGCGACGCCGGATAGAACGACGCCCATTCACCGATCGGGTTGGATGAATTCACGTTGGTGAGCATCCAGCTGCGCATCTGGTCGCTGCTGAAGAACGCAGCGGTGTGCATCTTCGTGAATGCGGCGCCGAGGTAAGTGATGCCGATCAGAACTTGGACGAGACGTCGTGGCCAGGCCGCCGATTTCGGTGCCCCCGATGTCCCCGGCCAGTTCCAACCATTGTCGAGTGCTCGCCGTCTTCGCAACAGGTTGTCGATCGACCAGACGTCGCCGCAGTTGGACAACGTCAGCAGCAGCAACGTATGGGACGCGATGACCGTGTATTTGGTCATGGTGCCCATGCAGTCCATGAGGGTCAGGTAGGTGTAGATGGCAAACGAAATGCCGAGCGACAAGCGTGACCACCAGCCGACGACCGACGTGCACAGCGTAAAAATCAGCACGGAAGCGAGGATGACAGCCGCCGTCCCCGAAGGCAGAGGCAGCATGTCGGGAAAACCGTAATTCACCTGCAGCGGCGCGATGGCGCCGTCCAGGGAGTAGAACTCGCGGGCATGAAACCAGCGCGGCACCATGTCCAGCATGATGACGACGGGCAGCATCATGCGGGCCAGAGCCAGCCCGTAGGGAACTTCTTCGTCGAAGAAGAACTTCGACAGATCCTGCTTGAATGTCTTCTTATGTTGAGTCATGAGACGATCCTTGTCTCGTTGGGAATGCCTGGCTGAAGTTGTGAAAGAGCTAACGACGACGGATTGCTGCGGCGACTAGCGCTGGTCGACTTGCGAAACCGACATGGACGTCTCGCCGGACGCGATAGGCTCGGTGGAACGCAGCATCGGGTTCACCTGATAGAACGGTTTACCGCGGTTGGCGTCGCGCCAGATTCGCGGGTTGTCACTCAGGCAGAAGCCAGCCTGATAGTCGTACCAGCCAGGATTCTGACCCAGCCGCTCCCCCCGCTCGTTCAGGACTTGGCGCACATGGAAGTAGGAATGTGGATCCTTGGGATCGTCGTAGCGCTTCGCCCATAACTCATCCGACAAGTTGTATTTCTTGGCCCAATTCTCCTCGACGACGTAAATTCGCTGCATCGGTTCGTGGTCCGTGTGGCGCAATGTATTCAAGGCCACTGATGCCGCGTGATTGACGAACGGGTCGTAATGCTCGCGGCTGATGTCGCCAAACGGATCAAATTCGCCCCATGGACCGGGAGCGAGGCGATAGAAGCGGCCGCTTTCGCCCTCGCCGATAATGTGCAGGCGGTTCTCGTAGCAGGACCAGCCGCAGAACATGTCCCACACCAGAAAGTACATGACTGGGTGCGAGGAATGCTTAAAATTGAGGGCGTGCGAGGCTACTCCGAAGAGCAAGGCACCCAGATAAGCTGCGATCGTCCCAATGGCTAGCCAGCGTTTCATCGTGTCACTCCTTTGACCTGTCTTGTCTCGATGGGGTACTGAACTATCCGACTGCCGGGAAAGTGGGTCAATATCAGAGTGAAACGCGACGAAACCCCAGATCGGAAACCCATTCGACCGCGCTTCAAAACACGGAGACTAGGGCGTTTTGAAGAAGAGTTTACAGGGCAAGGCGATCCGACTATATGTTCCGCGCGTTTGACGCCTTGCAGATCATCAAAGCCGCTGTGCTGGCTGACTTTTTCCGCTCGGATCAAACCCTGAAATATCGACCACCGACTGGAGGCAACACGTGACAACGGAAGAGAAGGTCATCGGAATCGTCAGCGAGCAACTGGGTGTTCCGAAGGAAGAAGTCAGCCGCGCGTCATCCTTTGTGGATGACTTGAAGGCGGACTCTCTGGACGTCGTGGAACTCGTCATGGAGTTCGAAGACGAGTTCGGAATCCAGATTCCCGACGAAGACTATGACAAGATCAAGACAGTCGGTGACGCCATCGATTACATTGAAGCGAAGAGCTGAACCAGCTCTGGAGCGGTTGCCACGTCGGGCAGCCGCTCATCTTGTGTTTTTCGGATGGATCCAGTCCTCAAGGTGCCTGGCTTAAGCCTGCCCGTTGTGAGGCGTGAACGCGCGGGTCCATCCTTTGTCCCGTGCAGATTTGTCTCACTGATGACGGCGAGCGGCATATGAGTAGACGAGTAGTCGTAACCGGAATCGGCGTCGTCACCTCTCTGGGATGTGAGGTGAACGAGTTTTGGGACCGCATTTGCGCCGGCAAGAGTGGTGTCAGCTCTATCGAACGCTTTGATTGCTCGGAATACAAAGTCCGATTTGGCGGCGAGGTTAAGGGTTTTGAACTCATCGAGCAGATGAGTATCGAAGCCAAGGAAGTGAAGCGTCTGGATCGCTTCGTGCAGTTCGCGATGGCGGCGGCCAGCAAGGCCATCGTGTCTTCCGGAATCGACTTCCAGCAGGGCGATCCTTACCGGCATGGCGTGCTCGTCGGCAGCGGTATCGGCGGCCTGAATGAGATCGAGCAACAGCATGCGACGCTGTTTGATCGCGGCCCGAACCGCGTTTCTCCGTTCATGATTCCTAAGCTGATGGTCAACGCGGCCAGCGGCAACATCTCCGTGAACTGGGGGCTGAAGGGTCCGAACAGCGCTGTGGCCACAGCGTGTGCTTCCGCTACGAATGCCATCGGCGATGCCTTCAAGCTCATTCAAAACGACATGGCCGATGTGATGATCACCGGCGGCAGCGAAGCCGCGATCACTCCGATGGGTCTGTCTGGTTTCGCGCGCATGGCCGCGCTGTCCACTCGCAACGATGAGCCCGAACGTGCGAGCCGTCCGTTCGACAAGGACCGCGACGGCTTCGTGATGGCTGAAGGCGCCGGCGTGATCGTGCTCGAAGAATACGAGCATGCGAAGCAACGCGGTGCGAACATCCTCTGCGAACTGATCGGCTACGGCATGTCGGCCGACGGCAATCACATGACCGCTCCGGACCCGGAAGGTCGCGGTGCCGCTCGTGCTATGCTGGGTGCGATCCGCGACGCCAAGCTGAATCCCGACGCGATTCAGTACGTCAACGCGCACGGCACCAGCACTCCGCTGGGTGATAAGGCCGAGTCGCTGGCGATCAAGACGGTCTACAACGGCCATGCGTCGAAGCTCGCTGTCTCCAGCACCAAGAGCCAAATTGGACACCTGCTGGGCGCGTCCGGTGGTGTCGAGTTCGCCGTGTGCGTGCTGGCGCTCCAGAGTCAGACGGCCCCGCCGACGATCAATCTCGACAATCAGGATCCCGACTGCGATCTGGACTACGTCGCTCACGAGCCGCGTCAGTTGCCGATCAATATCGTGATGAAGAACAGCTTCGGCTTCGGTGGCCACAATGCCTGCCTGATCCTGAGCAAGATCTAGGGCATCTGGCGTTTTTCGTTCCTAAAGATCGAAAGTAGCAGGCACACTCCGTGTGCCGTCCGCTATGGGTTACGGCACATGGAATGTGCCTACTACGTGTGGATCCTTGTGCCAGATTCCGCTGCAAAATCCGGACGATTCGTATGACATCCCTCTCCGGAACGTGGTCCACAATCTCCATCGCGGGGAAGGCGGCCGACATCTTCGTCCCGGCGGGACCAGTGAAGACCGACCGTGCCTTGTTGCATCTACACGGGCACGGCTTGGCGACGCTCAAGGACAACCCGGCATTCTCGGTCGAACTTGCTAAACACGGCCTGCGAGCGATCTGCCCGCACGGTCAGAGGTCGTGGTGGCTGCCGCGTGTGTGCACCGAGTTCGACGCGACGATGACGCCGTTCGAGTTCCTGCGCGATCACGTCGTGCCGTGGATCAACCAGAACTGGGGCGCAGCCTGTCCGATGATCGGCCTGACGGGCGTCAGCATGGGCGGGCAGGGTGCGTTGCAGCTGGCCTACCGCCATGCGCGAGATTTCCCGGTGGTCGCTGCAATTGCTCCCGCGATCGACTTCCAGCAGTGGTGGGGACAGGGCCTACCGCTCGACGAAATGTTCACATCCCGCGAAGCCGCGCGACAGCAGACGGCATTGCTGCATCTGCACCCGCTGAACTGGCCGCGACATCAACTGCTGGTCTGCGATCCGACGGATCACGAATGGATCGACAGTTCCGAGCGACTGGCCAGCAAACTCTATTCAATGGGCGTACCCTTCCAGTCCGACTTCACGACCAGCAACGGCGGTCACTCGTGGGACTATTTCAACGCGATGGCTCCCCGCGTGATTGGCTTTGTGGCGGAAGCACTGGAAGAAGAGTCGCGGCGCCTGCCTACTGCCAACGGCTGAGTCGTTGAGCCGTGTCGCCTGCACATCACGATCTGCAATCAAACCCAGCAGCGAGGCTTCCGATGCCTGAACTCGCCTCTCAATGGAACCAGAACTACGCTGAGAAGATGACCCCGTGGGACAGCGGCCTGCCCGACAAAGAACTGCGCCGTGCGCTCGATGAACTGCAACTCGCACCGTGCCGAGTGCTGGAACTGGGTTGTGGGACCGGAACGAATTCTGTCTATCTGGCCGAGCGTGGCTTTGATGTGACCGCCGTTGATTTCGCCCCTTTGGCACTCGAGCGCGGACGCCAGAAGGCCACAGAACGCGGCGTGAGCATCACCTGGATCTGTCACGACCTGTGCAATTTCGATCCGCCCGCCGCGCCTTATGACTTCCTGTTTGATCGTGGCTGCTACCACTGCGCCCGCCGCATCGACCTGCCGGGCTATCTCCGCACTCTGGAACGAGCGACAGCGGCGGGATCGCGGTATCTGGTTCTCACCGGTAACGCGAATGAGAAGATGGAACCCGGCCCGCCAACGCTGCACGAACACGAGATCCGCGACGAGTTGGGAACGCTCTTCGAAGTGGAATGGATCCGCGAAGTTCGCTTTGAAGACGCAGGCGAAGTTCCGGGGCCGCTGGCGTGGAGTTGCCTGCTCAAACGCCGCTCGATTTGAGGCCGACTGATGCGACGCCGTCGGTGAATGCACCTGTGCACAAGACCCACCTTGTCGCTGTTCGCGGCGTTTGAGTAGAACTCGCACCCTGATGCGGCTGCGCGATGATCCCGCTGCCGCTCAAACGAACAATTTCGAAGCGAATTGCTCTCAACGGATGGAGAGAATCATGCGGTTGCGATGGCAATGGACGGCCTTGTTGAGCTTGTCGGCGGCGTGCTTTGTGGGTTGCGGCGGCGGTGATACAGCCGCTCCGACGACAGCCCAGAACGGAACGCCAGCCGCATCGCCCGATAAGGGCACCGCAGCTGTGCCTCCCTCCGCCAGCATCGGCGTTGACGTGCCGGCGCCGGAAGAAGATCTGAAGATCGAGAAGCCGGAAGCGGGTACCCCGGAAGCCACCATCTATGAAATGACTCAGCTGTGGCTGAAGCCGGTACCTGATACCGACGACATCGCCAAGCAGCGAGCCGCACGCCAGGAACGCAATGAGAAGATCATTGAGCTGGCCACCGAAGTCATTGCGAAGACGCACAAGTCCAAAGAGAAAGAACATCTCTTTAATCTGGCCGTGCATCGCATGCTGGAAGCCACCTTGCAGTTGGCTCTGTCAGGACACAAGGAAAGCGTGGACGCGCTCTACGAACACGCGAAGGTGTTTCATGGTCGCGATCCGAAGTCCAAGGCGGCTGCGGAAGCCGGTTGGTTCCTCGCCAAGTTTGCGAATGAGAACGCTCAGCACTACGCCAATCAGGAACCGCGCTGGGTCAATGAATTCGCCAAGCAGGCGCGGGCGTTCGCTGATCGGTATTCCGAACTGGATGGCCAACGCGCCGTGATGTTGCTCATCGACGCCGCCGTGACCTGCGACTTCTACGGCCAGCGTAACGATGCGATTCAGTGCTACACCGCGATTCGCCAGAAGTTCGCCGACACTCCGCAAGCCGAACAGGCCGTCGCTCCGCTGCGACGCCTGGAACTCGTGGGCAACACCGTGGATCTCGGCGGTCCGACGATCGATGGCGGCTTCACCACCGTCGAAGAATTCAAGGGCTCGCCCGTGCTGGTGGTGTTCTGGTCGACTCAAGCCCAGCCGTTTGTGGAGATCGCACCGGACCTGATCGCCACGACGGCTAAGTACGAGTCGAAAGGTCTGGCCGTCATCGGAGTGAACCTGGATACCGATGAGTCCGCCATTGATGCCTTTGCGGAGAAGAGTGGCATGGGCTGGCGGAACATCTTCCAGACCGATGCCGCCAAGCGTGGCTGGAACAACCCGATTGTGACCTACTACGGCGTGCCGACGATTCCTCAGCTGTGGCTGGTGAACGCGGAAGGCACCGTGGTTTCAACGCACGTCGAACCGAAGCAACTGGAAGTGGAACTGGCCAAACTGATGCCGGCCGCAAAGTCGGTCAAGAAGACGGCCGAGTCCAAGCCGGAAGTTAAGACGAAGCAGTAATCGCGTTCTGGAAATCTGGCCTGAGAAGTGTCTAATCTGCCCTCGCGGGTTGAGCAGCGCCCTCCAACACAGCAAAGGCCAGCATGGACAAGAGCCGCTATTACCAACCGTCCGGAACCGCGCCCGTGGGTGGCATCATTTCGGGCATGGTCACGGCCTTGGCTGTGGCCTTCGTGCTCGGTGGCCTGTACGGCATCATCGATCACTATAACCCGTTTATCTACATCAACTTCCTCGGAGCTCTGATGCTGGGTGCGGTGTCCGGTGGTGTCGTCCGCTGGCGTGTCAGCCAGGGCAAGATCAGAAGTCGCGCGATCGCTCGCCTGATGGGACTCGCTGCCGGTGTGGCGAGCCTCTATTGCGCCTGGGGCGCTTATCTCACCGCTCTCTTTGAGTGGGAGATCATCGTCGTTGATCCCATCGAGATGTTTCACTTCATTGATGGCGTCGCGCAGGTGGGCGCCTGGGAAATGAAGGGAGCACGTCCTACCGGGATGGCGCTGTATTCGATCTGGGCGATCGAAGCGGGTGTCGTATTCTTCTTCGCTTACAACGCCGCTCTGGATAACGAGATTCCCTACTGCGAAGAATGCAACGAGTGGACGACATCCAAGCTGACCAACGTGCACGTTCCGTTGATGGAAGCCACTACTCTCAACGAGGACCTCGAAACCGAGAACTACGAACCGTTCCTGGCAAACTGCAGCCAGCCCGTCGTTGATGCCGAGCACCTGGTTGTTACGGTGAACGGCTGCGAGAACTGCGACACGCACTATCTCAAAGTTGACCGCGTGAAGCCGAAGTCAGACGGAGATGGTGTTGAGACAAAGGTGGTGACTCCCTGGCTCAAGACTGACGGCCAGCTGCTCGTGGATCTTCAGGTGCGCATCGCTCAAGCTGCTGCTGCGGCGCCGCCTTCCGCCATCGAAAAGCTTGTTCCCGACGCTCCACCAGCCGAAGTGGATCCCAAGGACGCGTTCGAGTCTTAAGATTCGAAGCGGATTGTTCAGAACCGCAGACGCTGAGCAGCCCCCTCCGGGGCGATGGTGTTGATCCAGTTGCCTGAGCCGATCTCAAACCCGGCAATGCCATTGATGCGCGGCATGATCTCGATGTGCCAGTGCAGAGTCTCGTTCGCGGAAGTGCATCGAAACGGCGAAGTGTAGAGCGCGAAGTTGTACGCCGGATGATCGAACTGAGTCTCCAGTTGACTCAGGCTGCGATGCCAGACTTCGGCCAGTTCGCGGAGCGTGTCGTCCTCGATGCGTTCAAAGTGCGTGATGTGCGTTTTGGGCAAGATCCACATCTCGGCCGCAAAACGACTGGCGAACGGACATAGCGTCACGAAGTTACGACTCTCGTGAACGATTCGGCTGCGTAACACGAGTTCGCGGCTGACGAGTTCGCACCACGGGCACCCCTGCCCTCGTTCGCGGGCACGGATCACGCCGTCGATCTTTCGTCGTACCTCGGCGCTCACAAAAGGAGCGGCCAGCAGTTGAGAGTGAATATGATTCAGACTCGCTCCTGCCCCGACGCCGCTGTTCTTCCAAAGCGACACGTGAGCAATCCGCTCATCACGGCTCAACTCCGTCAGCCGATCTCGATAGGAGCGAACAATGCGCTCGAATTGGGCACCATCCACGTTGCTCATGTGCGCGAAGTGATCAGGTGATTCGACGATGACTTCGTGATAGCCCACCGCCGTATGCCGCAAGGGTTGCGCATCCCCCGTTGGGGCCGGTGGGTTAGGCCACGCGTCCGGCGAGGGAACAACAGCCGGGAACGCGTTCGGAATGACGCGCACGGCCCATTCCTCAACATCGCCTGCGTTTCTGGGAATCGTCAGTAACGAAGGCGGAGTGATGTGTTCGGAACCACGACAGAACGGGCACAGTTTGGGTCGGGACTGCAGCGCCCCCTCGTTGTCGTGCGGGCGTTGAGTTCGCTGCGGCGCGAGCGAAATCCAGATCTCCCGAATCGGGTCAAAGCGTAGTTCGGGAGACTGCTCACTCATCGTCGCTCAGGTCGATTCCATAATGATTCAGCTTCTGGCGTAAGGTCGCTCTGTGCAGGCCCAACACGCGAGACGCCGCGGCGCGGTTGCCGTCGCAATGAGTCAGCACGCTCCGCAACATCGTCGGCTCAATGGACGCCAGCAGCCGTTCGTAGAGATCCCCTTCTCCGGATTCCTTGCCCAGCGTTGCCAGTTGCTCGTCACACCAGCGAGCCAATTCGCGGTCGAAGTGCGAATCACCCGACTTGCCTTCGCCGAGCACACGATAGACGGCTGGCAGTTGCTCCACATCAATCACATCTCCACGAGACATCACGGCGGCGTGCTCAATGGCATTACGAAGCTCGCGCACGTTTCCGGGCCAGGCACGCCGAGCCAGCTCACACAGGGCGTTGGGCGTGAACTGTTTCGATGCATGCGGCTCACCCAGCAAGTTCAGAAAGTGCCGGGACAGCAGAGGAATGTCGTCGGGACGTTCCCGTAGCGTCGGCATCTCGATGCGTACGACACTCAAGCGGAAGTACAGATCCTCGCGAAACTGTCCCGACTGAATGAGTTCATCCAGTCGGCGATTGGTCGTGGCGATGATGCGAAAGTCGATCTCGCGCGGTCGCGAATCACCAACCGGTGTGATCTCGCGCTGCTCGATCGCACGCAACAGCTTCACCTGCAGGGACACTGGAACGTCGCCAATTTCATCCAGTAGCAAGGTGCCGCCGCGAGCGAGTTCCAGCAGTCCAGCTCGATCGCCGCCCGCTGTCGCAAACGCACCCTTCACATGACCGAACAGCTCGCTCTCGACAGACAGAGGATTCAGCGCGGCAACACTCACTGGAACCAGCGGACCGTTGCGGCGAGCACTGTTCGCGTGAATGGCTCGCGCCGCGAGTTCCTTGCCCGTGCCACTCTCGCCCGTGATGAGCACGGGAGCGTCGCTCGATGCAACCAGCGCGAGTTGTCGGAAGACCGCCTGCATCGGCAACGACGTGCCAACCAGCGCGCCGTCCTCTACCGCTTCAGTATCTGTCTTTGAAGTGTCGGTCGGTCGTGAATCGAGAGCACGCTTCAACAGGTTCACTGCCTGATCGATATCAAAGGGCTTCGGCAGGTATTCGAACACCCCCTGCTCAACCGCGCTCACCGCGGTCTTCAGCGAACCGAACGCCGTCATCACAATGATCGGTGCGCTGCCGATCTTACGGCGAAGTTTCGGAATTGCGTCCAGCCCGCTCATGCCGGGCAACCGCACGTCCAAGAAGACCGCGTCCGGCGACTCTCGACCCGCCGCCTGCACGGCCTCTTCGGCCGACGACGCAATCGTGACGGCATGACCGTCATCCCGCAGCAGCTCGCGAAAGCTCCAGCAGATGCTCGGTTCGTCATCAACCACGAGGATGTTGGCCATCAAAAGCCCCAGCGTTGATTGCGGTAAAGGCCGTCATGACTGAAGTCATCCTCGCCGGAAAAGCAGGAAAACTCAGCGACTATAAGTTAACCGCCGCATCGGCACCGGATGAAGGCTGGGACTTCAGAACTTTGGAATCCGAACCGATTCGAGTTCAGCTTGACCTATGCCGCAGCGCGATCGGCGGCGTCGCTCAGATGATTCAGAAGCTGCTTGCCCGCGTTTGTCAGTTGGTACTGGACGCCGGCTGAGCGTTCACCCAGTTCACACTTCAGCAGGCCAAACGCAATCAGCCGTCCGTGAATGCGCGACAGTTCAGCGGCTTCGACGTCTGCCACCTGTTGAATGCGCGGAATCCAGCGAGCCGCTTTTCGCTGCCGGGGAGAGTCTTCGTGCTCAGCATCCGCTTCGCTCTCATCCTCAGCGGCGTCATCCGGGGCCGCTGCAGGAACAGCGGGTGCCTGCGCTTCGGCGGGCTGAGCATCGAGTGCCTCCTGAGCGGCTCGATAGGCTCGCAAGACCGCAACGCATCCGGGGGTTTCAGCGATGAGACTAAGGTCAGTGTCGATCATGCCAGCGATATCGACTGGCCTGCGTCGCCAAGTTCAAAGCCCCTGTCTCGCCTGTTACGACCGGCGTACGCGGACATTCCGTTCGTCGGAGTTTCACGCCAATCTCGAAATCGAGTGAACGAGCCATCGGCGGCTCAGCCGGTCGCAAATCGACGACGAGTGCACCAACTTTCGACATAACCGACAGTGCTTCGCGAGCCCGCAAAGTTTGCCAAGCCGGTGATGCCGTGCAAATGCCTGGTAGCGAATTGGTAAACTTGAACGGCTCGGATCAGCGACCTCCACGGCGAACAACAACTATTCGCCGTTCACCCCCGGTTGAGCCTGATTTACGGCCTGTTGGCCAGGTTGTTGTCCCTGCTGCTGACCGTTCTTGTTGGCCTGCGGAGTCGGCTTGGGCGTCAGGATACTGTTCAGTCGCTGCTGCAACTGCTTCGGGTTCACTCGATTGTCGACCTGCACAACGCGCATGGTCGAATTCGGTCGAGCTGCCAAATCCAGCGCCTTGATGATCTCGCCGACGTTGTCGAGCAACCCTTCGGTCGCCGAAACGATCAACGTGTTGGTGCTTTCATCGACGCCGATCGACAACAGCCCCTTGAACTTCACAGGCTGCTCTTCTTTGGAATCACCCGACTCAGTGCCGTTGCGGTTGCCGAACACGTAGGTCGTGGATGGCCCACCTGGACGGTCCTCCTTCTTGCCGTTCTTGGCTTCCTGCAGAGCCTTGTCGTTGTCGCTCAGCAGATCGCGGTAGACGTCTTTCACTGCCTCGGCAACCACTCGAGCCTTGCCGTGATGCAACTGGAAAATCTGCGTCTTGCGGACGGTGCGACCTTCCGTTGATGGAGCGCGGTCGTAAATGCTGATGACGTCCTGAATCATGCGGAGCTGCTCAGGAGTCGCACCCTGCACCAGGATGGTTTGCGTGTCGCGATCCGAGATCACCTTGAGCGGCTTGCGTTTTGACAGGCGTCTGGGGGAGGCACCCTTGGACTGGCTGGGGACCATGCCGAAGTACGGGTCGTACTCATAGCCGCTGCCGCCGCTCTTCTTGCCGGTATCCATCTCTTCCTTGAAGAGATCCTTCAAGGTCAACTCAATGCCATAGGCCCACGTCGTCGGATACTTGAGTTCAAAGACCTTCCAGTCCTTCTGCTTCGGGGCGAACTCATCCAGGGTCTCTTCGAGCTGATCCAGCACGACCGGGTCGTCGCATTCAATAACCATGCGACCGTCATCGCCGAGCCGGATGCGGATCGGCGCTGGTTCGCCGGGCTTGCCGCGGTTGGCTTGCTGCTGCCGCAGCTTTTCAACCAGCTTGCGAATGTCCTCGTCAGAATTCTGAGCAGCGGCTGGCTGCTGAGGTTCTTCCGCCTGCTTGTCCGTGCCTTCGACTTGCTGGCTCGCGAAAGAAACTGAACCGCCCACGGTGGGTGATTTCAGCCTCGCGTCACGATCATCCACGCGCGGCTTCTTGATCGGCGGCACTTTCAACTTGTCTGGCGAGATATCGACTGGTGCATCGGGATCGGGTTTAGTGGCCCCGTCCGGAACCTCAATCTTCAGCGGACTACGACTGCGGTTCGGCCAGGCGCGCTCCAGACGTTCCAGAATCTGCATCGCGTCACTGAGGTTGTCCGCTTCAAAAACACGGCGGCGATTCTGATTGCCACCGGGCATCGGCATCTCACCCAGCTTCATCAGCAATTCTTCGATGTCCTTTTTCTCGGTGTCGTTGCACCACAACAGCAGGCGGTTGTGATCCACATCGGCATCGACACGGAACTCATCCGGCTTCTTGTCACTCTCGTTGCCCCGGCCGCCGCCGAAACCAAAGCCGTCGAAGAAGTAACTCCGACGGTTTTGCGTCTTCTGCTCTTCCACTTCCTTGCCGAGCATGAAGCGGATCGATCCCGCAACATAATCCGCTGGCAGCTTGCGCAAAGCGATTACCTGGAAGCTGCGAGCGTTGCCGTCCAGCTTCTTCACGAGCATGTCGACGATCACCTGATCGGCACGAGATCCGGAAACGACGATCGCGCGATTGCTCTCGTCGACTTGTATGGTGGTCTTGGGCGACAGGCTGCCAACACGATTGAGCGTATCGACGAAGGCTTTCGGATGGAGATTGTTCAGCCGGTAGATGTGAGTCTGCTCGATGGCATCGAACGGGCTGCCTTCGAATTCACGGGGTTGGTCGAGAACATCAATCGCCTGAGCGACCTTGGCCATCTTGTCCGGCGGCGCATCCACGAGAATCGAGTTCTCTCGCGAGATGGAGACCAGCCGCACTTCGGCTTCCTTCTTCGCGGCTCCGCCCTTACCGCCCTGCTGCATTTGCTGCTGCATCTGCTGCATCTGTTGCTGCATTTGCTGTTGCATCTGCTGCATCATGTACGGGTCGCCCCCGCCGCCCCCCCTGCTGCCACTGCTGGCGGTCCTGATGCCCATCAACTCCTTGATCTGATCGATGATGTCTTCCGAGCGGACGTGCTTCAGCTTGAAGCTGCGAACCAGATTGTCGCTGACCGTCTCTGGAGCCTGCTCTTCTTCGAGCATGTCCCAGATCTCACGCAGGTTGATGACCGAGTCCATCGCCTCGACGCGATTCGTCGCGCGCAAGGCGTTCAGCTTGCCGTTCGGGCTGAGCATCGGCTTCAGCTCTTCAACCGCTTCTTCCGCGATCAGCCATTTCAGCGGGAACGAGGCTTTGACGTATTCGTAGTCCGGCAGCTTCCGCAACTCGGTCGGGCGGACGCGCGGAACCATGCTCGGGTCCATCTTCTTGACGTTCTCGACGGTGAGCATCTCGCCGCGACGGATCAGCGTGTAACCGCGCGCGAGCAGATGACGATTGATCAGGTCGCGAGTTTCTTCAACCGTGTAGTCGCGCTGCGTCGTCAGGTTCAGATAGTCGCCCGGCAATTCCTGCCAGTCGAGGCTCACTCCCGCGATGCGGCTGTACCAGTCCAGCACCAGCGGCCAAGGCTGACCTCGGAAGTTGATCCTCAACTTGCCGTCCGGATTGGGCTTGATGTTGAGTTCACTCGCGTCCGCCACGAACTCAGGCTTCGTGGTTCGAGCGACCGGCCCAGCGGGCGCCGCAGGAGCCCCTGGCGCCGCGGCTCCCGGTTGAGCGGGAACGGCTCCGGGAGTTGCCGGGTTGGACATGGGACTCGCGCCTGGCTGTCCCGGAGGAACCGGTTGCCCGGGTTTGGATCTAGCGCCCGGCGGAAGTTGAGCCGGAACGGCCTGGCCCGGCGCCACCTGAATCACTTCCTGAGCGCTAGCAACGCGCCCGGAGAGGGTGGAGTCCGCGGAACCACTCAGCACGAGACCCGGGACGAGCAGCAGCCAGCGGGTCTGGGAGAGCCTGATCATGAGATGAAACTTCCGTTCGACAGAAACCGGCGACAGCGTCACCAGAGCCCAGCGGGAGCGCTCCCGCATCTGCAACCGAAATCTGTTTCAGACATTCTGACTGAAGTATGCCGAGATCATATCGGTCTTGGCAACTGGATAGCGCTCCTTCGCCCACAAGAATCTGAACTGACAGCTAAGTTCGCTGAACATGCTTGGTCAAACTGAGTGAGACCCCTCGGAGCCCCTGAATTGTCTATCTTCCTTGTGCACATCCTGCAGAATTCACGTTCCTAAAGCGAAGGCCAAATCTCAAAAAACGGCGGATGTGTCGTTCGGACTTCTGACCTGATGGACCATCTACGAGTTATCGTTACTTGCTGCCATTTGCGATCCTTCTGCCCAACCGGTTGACGCTTCAAACGACGTCAAGACTGATACGAACGCCGCTCCAGAATCTATCTGAAAACTCCGCGTCACGGCTCTTTAGAACTCATCGGGAATCTGGCAGCCGTCGCCGCGGCGAGACATCCCGATGAGGATATTGTCGTGGATTCCGTTCGAGACAAACCGAACGCTGCAATCTAACAAAACGACAAAGCAACCCTCTCCATGATGGCTGCTCAATCCGGCTGTCGTGACATTTGTTGCGTTGTTCTCCGTTCTATTGATCCCAAACACTCGCAAGGGTTGTGGCTTGGTGTTCATGCCATCGAACTGACAAGCTTTGTTCAGGACATCGAAGACACCGCGCTGCGTGATATCTCCGTCTGTCACCGTGAACACAATGGCCAAGGGGCTGACGACGTCAAAGTCGGGTACTCCAGCCCAGTAGCTATTGAAGTTGCCCTGGGTTTGTTTCGCTGGCCATTCTCTACCACCAGGAAACATTCGACGCTCACCAAGAGCAATAACATGCGACCAGCCGTCCTTGATGTGCTTCCTTTTCACCCCCGAATTTGATCCGAAGAGACCCTGAAGTTCATCGCTCGCATGATTTGAAGTGGGTAACCCCACGCCAAAATTCGCCAGGTAGGTGGTGGTCGCAGCCAAGGGGATGACCGCCTTGCTGGTTTGAGAGTCTCCTGTGTCTGAAGGACATCGGTGAATGGGCCACTCCACAGTGGAGAAGTGTGTGTAGTGTCCTACGAAGAAGTCGCTGTTGGGATCGTCCCATCGGCCATGTGGCTCAGGACCACCCGTTCGGAAACTTGTTTTACCGGGTGAAATGCAGCAATAGATTTTGTTCCCATCAATGAACGGAATCAGATACACCCACCAGCCAAACGCCGAAGTCTCACGACCGTTCGGTGAATCCTTGTCGCTGACAACGATCCACCCCGGTGGTAACACCTTATGGGTCTCTTCATAATTTGCGATGGCGAGGCCCAATTGCTTCAATCTGTCCTTGCATTGTGACCGCCGAGCAGATTCTCTGGCTTGCTGAATTGCGGGCAGCGCCAGCGCGCAGATCAAGATCACGATGGCCATGCCAACGGCCACTTCAACCAAGGTCACGCGAAACCCGCTGGAGTTGTTCATGGTGTGCAGCCTCCGTTACCGGAGATGACCTTGATGATATCGGTGCTTCCGAACTCTTACCGCTTCGGTGGAGCCACCTCCCGCACGATGGCGCCGTGTTCTTCGCTCAGCACGAGCAGCGAGAACCTTTGCGCCTGATCCAGTTCTCCTGTGTTGAGGGAAGCATAGTCGAAGCGGCCTCGGACGTCTGTATAGCCGTCCTTGTAGAACTTCACACTGCCGTCGTTCATGCGGGCGTAGACCTTCACGTAAGTCTTCGGCAGCGGCTTCTTGGTCGTTTCATGAGTCACCGCCACCTGGCCGTAGTTCTCCAAGGTCTGCACGTTCAACGAATGGGAGTAGTACGTCTGGGTTTTCGTTTCGCCAGCGGCGGTGATCTCCACCAGCACGTTGCTGTTGTGGAACCTGGCTGGCAAATCGAAATCGACTCCGGGCTTGTCTTCGGGAAGCTTCAATTCGACGGTCTCATTCGGACGAATGAACGAGAACTCATTCGAGAACTGCTGCACAAACGGGTTCCGGCTGAAGAGCAGTTCGACGTCCATCTCGTAGTAATTGACGCGGACCGACTTCAGATTCTGGAACTTCAGCTTCACCTGCTTGGACTCCACCTTGAAGTCAAAGCTCGGCTCGGTAGAAGCGAGCTTGGCATTCGTCGCCTGAGTATCATCACCCGCCTGCGGCGGTGTGACGACCGGCTTCTTGTCGACTGCTACAAGTTCCAGGCCCGCCGTGCGATCCGCAGATGCGACGGCGTTCGAGCCAATCGCGGCGGCCAACGGCTTGGCTCCGGCATCATCGACCTGGGCGGCGATCGCCGCGAAAGCGTTCTTCCAGCGATCAACCGGGAAGTCGCGGTATTTCGCGACGATGGCCTTCGCCTGATCGGGCTCGGGATTGAACAGATCCAGGTAGGCCGCGAAGTAGTCGTGCTGCAGTTTCGAATTCAATCGTTCGGCGTTCACTTGAGTGAAGAACGTCGAGGCTTCATCCACGCGATCCTGCAGCAGCAGGTAGTATGTGACGGCCATGCGGTCGGTATCATCCAGTTGCGGACGGCACGCCAGAATAGCCAGCAGACGATGATACTGCTGATACAGCGCGTCGTTCAGAATGCGACGTCGCTTACCCAACTGGTGAGCACGCGCATTGACCAGCGGGCTATAATCGAGATGCTGATACGCCCGGCGTTCGACCGGATCAATCACCACCAGCGGACTCTCCAGCGCCGGCCCGCATTCGGCAACGAATTGATCCGCGTGCTGCAGGAACTGCTTCAACGCGGCCGGGACATTGTGCTTGGCGGCGTAGGACCACAGCGTGTGGTGATACACATGCCGCTGATCGAGCAGTGCGATCGCCTTCGCGAAGAACGCCGCGTCATGCAGACGGAATGCCATGCGTTCGAGATTGACCTGCAGAAGGTTCTGGGTCATCAGGAACGCCAGCACTTCGTCTTCCGATCCGTGCTGCGAGACGAAATCCCACGACTGCTTGTCGACCGTGGTCGGCGTATCAACCACCTTCAACTGGCGAGCCGGAGCAGCCGCGATGATGGCTTCATTCTTCGCCACATGCACCGGGTAGTGATTGAACTCGCCGATGGTCGGGAAGTAGAAATGGAATTCAATGGTCTGCGTCTGATATGGCTGAAGGTCCAGTGGCAGGCTGCGGGTGTAGTGGGCATTCGCCACAGGTACTGCACCTTCAGGGATCTGCACCAGCACGGACAGCTTCTGCCGCGTGGATGTCGGATTCGTTACAACAACCTGGCAGCCATAAACCGTGTGAGTCAGGAATTCTTCACCGATGTACTTATCAATCTGCTCACCATTGACCACGCGATGGCGGTCGCCGTTGCGGAAGAAGTTTTGATTCACCAGCACGGTGCTCGGAGCCTTTGGATCAAATTCGGCACCCTTCACTTCTTGATGGAACAGGATGATCGGGCTGCCAGCCGCCAGTTCCATCTTGGCACCGTCAAAGGTGCTCTTGTGCTCCTTCGCATCGAAGGGCAGATCGAGCACCGCCAAAGCGAACAACATCTCGGTGAAGTTGCGTGACGCCTCGGCGATATTCTTGGAGTAGAACTTTTCGTCACCGCCTTGATGCGCCGCATAGTCCTTCCAGAACGCATTGGCCGTAACGAGGCTGCCATTCTGCTGCTCGATGGGCAGGCGGTAGTAGTTGTTCTCGGCCCACTCCATCGTCTGTTCGAGCTTCCGGTACAACTGGCGGGCATTCGAGCGACGGTCCAGATCAGCCGGGCGGTCGGCGAGATCGCCCAGCGCCTCGTCAGTTTCCAAGCGATAAAGTTTCGAATTTCGCTCGGCCTTCTCGTCTGCGGCACCTGAGTCTCGCCTGGCTTTATCGGACAAGGCATTTATCCCCAGTTGACGACGCATTTGGGGCATCTCTTTCACCGCGTCCTTCTTGGCAGCGAAATCGTCAGCGAAGTTCGCTTTCCTCTTGGCTTCTTCGCGACTGGCAGATTGCTTCTCGCGAGCCATTGGCGCGCCGGCCGGAGCTGGGGGCGCGGCTCCAGCTCGGAACCCACCCAATCCGCCGCCACCCATTGCACCTCGGCCAAGCGCAGCTCCGTTGGCAGCCGTCGGGCCGTTGCCGGGAGCAGCGAAGCGTTCCATCAACACTTCAGATTCGGCCAGCTTCCGAGCCCGGTTCGCTCCCAATTCGTCATCAGTCTCTAGCAGATTGCTACCCACGCCAGAGCGATAGAGGTGCTCGGCTCGCTCCAGATTCGGCGGCAAAATGGCGACCTGCTCGCCGATCAGTTGCCGAGTGAACTTTGCATCGTCGGCTAATCGCTGAGACAGCAGGATGCGCTCGACCGTGTTGAGTTGCTCATAAGCCCACGGCAAGCGGTAGTGCGTCAGTTCGTCACCAAGCAGCCAGTGATCCATGAACGTCTTGGAGTGCTTATTCCGCAGGTATGGCTTGATCACCCCGTTGAAGAATTCCGGATCTTTCTTGAAGAGGAAGAAGTTCAATTCGTGGCTGGCGTACTTGGAATACAGCTCGCGCTTTTGTTCCAGCTTCAGAGTCGGCCAACGCAACACGAAATTGAACTCGATCAAGTTCGGCTGCGGATTCAGAGCCGCGTACAGTCCAAACACCTTCGCCAGACTGTCGTAGGTGGTGAACTTCGACGACGTCACATCCGCGACCGTGAGCGTGTCACCACCCTTCAGCAAGCTGACTTGCTTCTGCTCGGTGAAGTGTTTTTGAACATCCAGACTCTTCACCAGTCGCAGATCGCGGAACGTGACTTCCGGCTCAGGCAGTGACAACACGCGCGAAGCTGTCTGCTGCAAGTCCACAGCAATGACTTCCACGAACGCATGCGGTCCCAAAGCTTCACGCGGCACAGCGACCGTGCCCGTTTCGTCGGGCACCAGGTTCATCAACACAGCGGACTGACTGGCGAGGAAATCCAGACAACTGAACTGGCCTGCGGAGGCGGCCACACCGGCACCTTCCGCGGGTCCGCGCATTGATGCTGCGTCCTGAGACTTGCCAGCGGAACCGAACTCACTGCCGGCAGCCGCTTCCTGATGTCCAGTCTGAGTCGACCGCAACGGCCAAGGATTAAGCAGCAAGCTCGGCCGGGTCGCGCTATTACCTGAAAACTTCTTGGCATACTTACGATCGATGATATAGCGATACTCATCACCGATATTACGGCCCGAAATGTACTTCGTTTCGATCGCCGGATTGGTGAGCAGGTAAGGCTCGGCGTCGCGAATCACCGACAGATTGCGATACGGCGCGTAGACCGGCACGTAGCGACTCGCCAACACGTGCACTCTCACCAGCGGCGTCACGTTCTGCAATCGAATGTTGAGCTTCTTCTCATCCGCCGTCACAGCAGCGATCTGCAGCGGACGCTCGTCGCGCACTTCCAGGTTTCGCGTCTGGCCCAGGACATACCCATCACGCGGCTCACCTTCGATGATCCGTACGGCGATGTGCTGATTCGTGCTCTTCAGCCACAAGTCATATTCACCCGGCGCGAGGTCATCGAGCTTCAGCAATCCGCCTTCCAGCTTGAGGGCGTTGAACCGATCCGCGACGAAGGCACCACCACGACGTTCCAGCAGCGAAACATCATCGCGACCAGCAACCGGTTGCGGATTCTTGGCAGCCGCCAGGGCCACGTCAGGCATCAGGGCCGGGGCTGAATCATCACGATTCACGAACGGAACCTCGATGGATTTGCCGGCTTCGCCATGCACCGACGCGTATTGAGTGTGCTGATCCCGGGGCAACGACCAGCGATGAGTCACTCCCTGCGGCGAAACCGCTTCGACCCAATCGATCTCCGGCAACTTACCAAGCGCGACTCGACCGCTGGCGTCCGACTTCAGCAGCACCGTAGTCGGATGCTTGATGTCGCGATGCTTGATATTCAGTCGCAGAGCCCGCTCGGACAGGGCCTCACCCGTGCGGCCATAAACGTCAATAAAGAAAGAACCATTCGCGACACCGAACAGCAGGTCTTCGGTCTTATCCGTGCGTTCGATTTCATTCAGTGCGAACGCACTGGAAGCCTCCACATCCATCTTGCGATTGAGGCTCAAGTTCTGCACCTGCCCTCGCAGACGGAACGTGATCGATTGAGTCCGCGGCGGAACCTGAAACTCATAGGACGCTTCGCGATCAGGCAGCAGCACGAAGTCGCGCACTTCCTTCGTTGCGACGACGCCGTCATGGTCAGTGGACGTAATCGTCAGCCGCACGTCTTCCAGAATCTTGAGCGATACCGGGGTGCCGTTGATCGTGAGCGCGGGACGAATCAGCACGCTCGCCTTCTGCAGCTTCAGCAAGGCTTCGCGGTCCACGTGGAAACCGGCAGCCAGCGTGTAGTTTTCGGACTCATGTGCGAACTGAGCCAACGTCGAGAACCCGCCGTGAGTCAGCACGACCGGTGCCTGTCCGGGAGTCGCACTGAACGGCACGGTGATGCGGCCTTCCTTGTCGGCTAGATACTCCTGCCCGGCGAGCCAGATCTTGGCTTCCTTCAAATGGCGATTCTGCTCATCCAGAACGGTGAAGACGTGACCGGCGGTGCTGGTGCGCACCAGATGTCGCAGCTTGCCTTTGCGAACCAGCACGCGGCTGCTCTGACCGTTGCCAATGAAGTCAATGACATACACTCCCGCCTTGTTGAGCTGCGGGAATTCAAAGTGCCGATTCACGCGGCGCAATGGCGGTTCGGCATAGTTCTCAGTCTTTTCGATATTGGCGACCAGACCGTCGAGATTAATATCGGTATCAAGTTCGTGCAGGTTCGAGCGGTAGTAATTGGTCGTATTAATCTCGAAGACTTTGACAATCAGCGTCTTCACATTTTTGACGGCCAGATCGATGCTAACTGGCTCGTTGATACCCAGCACTTCACGACTGGTCGGAGCGAAATCGAGATCAATTCGTTCCTGCAAAGCTTTGAACTCTTCAGGACTCAGCAGCGCTGACCATTGGTCTGCGTTACCTAGACCGTTGACGATCTTCGTCTCGGCAAATTGACGCCGCAGATAGGCATCATTGAGAAACGGCTCGTAGGTTTTTGCGTCAGTATCTTTCAGGAAGAAATGCTGCAGGTAGCTGCGCACCAGTGGCTCGTCGTTCCCGATGATGGGTAACGCGGTCACGCCGGAATAGTTCGCATTCAGATCCGCAGCGCGGCCCTGTTGCTCAGCCCGCTGCAGGTAGTCCGCGTTTCCATACCCCGTGCGACGAGGCAACTGGATGTAAGCCATGAACCGATCGCGATCGAATGTCCCACCCGCGCGATCGAAGACCAATCGCTGATACAGCACGTGAGCCTTCAGCGAATTGAACGCCGGATTTAATCCGCTGACGTAGTTCCACAGGCGAGTGAGGTAGCGGTCGTGCTCAGCCCGATCGTGCCGCCAGTCGACATGCGCAGGCGGTTGCAACCGCAGCAGCGCTGCGTTGACGAAATTCGCGTTGTTGATGAGTTCCGGGCGTGCCTTCTGCAGTTCAGCCAGTTGCTCAGGCAGCAGCAGATTGTGGATCGCATAGGCACCAAACGCTGGAGCATCCGGTTCCTTCATGTCCGCCAGAATGTGCTCGACCAACTGCGGATAGTCCGGACGCTGCAGGCGTGAGAGCAAATGCCGTCGCTGGTCCCTGTTAAGTTGTCGCGCCACCAGCCAATCGAGGGCCGAATCCTCAAAGCCTTCGAGATTCGCATGCCGACCAAACGCTCCCGCCGCGAAGGCGTCACGTGTGACCTGCTTGCCGTCCAGTGCCGTCGGCAGGTTCGGTTTCGCCCCGATGACTTCCTTCTGATGCGGGAAGTGCAGATTCAACCGCTCCCTGATGCGGTTGAGTGCCCGTTGCGGATCCTTCGGATACAGCAGCAGAGCCTGTCGATTCAGGATTTCCTGCACCCGCTGATTGTGGCCGTGCTTCTGCACCCACTGCGGAAGCAGTTCATCCACCTTCTGGAACTGCTCGGTCTGCTGGAAGTGCAGCGAGTGGTAGTAATAAAAATCGTCCGTGCCGGGGATCAGCGACTTGAGCGCTTCGGCCCGGCTCGTGGCGAGCGCGAAGTCTTCGACGTAGCCGATTTCCTGGGCCTGAGCCTGAGTCGCAGCCAACGTCACCCGCACCAGGCAGGCGCTCACTAACAACAAGCGTCGCAACATGTTCGATCTCCCGTCACCGAGGCACAGTCGGGGTTATTCGGTCCATCCGCAGAAAGCGCACGAGGCCCACGGCATATACGCACTGGCGCAACAGCTACTCTCAACGCAGACAAGTCTGCCCGCCTTAGGCGAATTTGCGGCTCACTGTGCACTTCGCGGAGACCGGTTGTCGAGCAGTGTTCACGCAAAGTCACGAAATGCCGGCCTGACCCATCCGAATCACAGTCGCGACTTCAGCCAGGCGTAGACCGTCCCGCCGATCTGCTGATATCCCGCCGCGTTCGGATGCACACCGTTGTTCTCGGGGTACCCATCCACGACGTCGAGATTCAACTCGGTCGGAACAATGAAGATGCGGTCTGATTCGCGGCCGCGAAAATGCTGGATCTGTTTTTCGACCAGCCGATGCTGAATGCGGCGCCAGCCCCACCGCGTGTAGCGATCTTTGTAGTTCGCATAGAAAGCCGCGTCGCGTGCATTGCCCGGCGTTGTCAGGCAGACACCGATCTGAGCCTGCGGAACCGCCTTGCGAAACTCGGCGATCAGGATCTCGGCTTCCGCGAAGACGCCGTCAATCCGCTGATCCAGTTGAGCGGCATCGTCGGGGTTGAAACTGAAACAGTCGTTGATGCCCAGCATGACCGTGATGAAGTCAGGTGCTCGCCCACCGGCTCGCTCGCTGATGTAGCGTGCCACATCCAGCTTCGGTTCAGGCTTCTCGCCGACGCCGAACACGAACGGGCTGCAGATCCGCTTTGCCGGATCATACGGCTGCGGATCGAATCGCTTATTGAACGCAGCCCAGGTCCAGCCACCGTAACCTTCGTGAGCAACTCCCGGCGCCACACCCGCAGGTTTGTGAGTTCCCAGCATCTGCCACTTGGGATTGTCGGGCAGAGATAACAGACGAGCGATCTCATTCGGATAGGCAGATGCGTGCGTGAGACTGTCGCCAACGACCAGCAAGGCGATGTCTTTGCCCTGGCCCGCCTTGGCCGACACGACGGTCACTTGAGCCGTTGCGGATTCAACCACCTTGCCGCTGTCATCCTTAGCTCGCAGCTTCAGCGGCACGGTGCCGACCTGATTTGCTTCCGCCGTCAGCTTCCAGCGGCGCGCGTCGACCGATCCTAAGGGGCAATCAACTTCAAAGCTGACTTTCTGATCGGGAGCCACCAGTACGGTGTTGTCAAAGTAGAGACTCATCTCGACGCCCGGCACGGCATAGATCGTCGGCGGCAGCGTGAGTCGATACGGCCGCGGCTGCGCGGCATCCGCAGGCTTGTCTTGGGCAATCGTCGACGCGGTTAGCGCCAGCACACACAAGACGGCCAGCGCGCCACGGATTCGAGTTCGCATCGGTGACTCCAGAATTGTTGATTTCGCAGCTCCCGTTCGAGAGCCGCAACTATCTCAACCTTGTCGGAGATTCGCCATCGGGGGCGCAGCCGATGTAGGTCAGACAATCCTGCCTGACCTACGCAAAGTCATGCGGCCGCGCGTTGGGGTGGGTGTAGTTGAGCAGCTCGAATCCAGCCGCTCACTTCGTTGAAGTCTGGGACCGCGCAGCCACGCAGGACTCGCTGACCGGCCGGTGATGTCGCGATGGCGATGGCGGCTTGAGTCAGTTTCTCTGGATCCGCAGACGCAACTGAATCCGTCGTGCGATAACCGCAGCCAACCAGAATCTGGGCATCATGGCCGCGCAGATTGGCGATTTCGCAGCAGAGCCGTGCCTGATCCTGCCAAAGCTCGATGAGTTTAGGCGTCACTTGCGGAATGTTAAGTAACATGGCTCCGCGCTCGGGGTTGAGCGCCAGGAGATCTCCAGCCGTTTTGATACCGACGGCGAGAAACACTTCGGCCATTCTGGCACCGATGGACGGTGCGTCAACGAGCGGGCTGGCGAGTTCCAGATAGAACCGGTCGGCCTTAGCAGGCTCAACAGGCGCTGGTGGAGTTGCGAGCGTAGGTGCCGGAGCTGGGTTGCTCACCGCCGCAGGTTGCACTGCGGGAGCAGAAACGACTGGCGCTTCGACAGACGGCACTGCCACCGGCGCAACAGGAGCGCTCACCTTGCCACCGTTGGAGTTGGTGATGACCAGATCGCGAATGACCCGGTTCTCTTCGGGCAGGTGTTCTTTAACGCTGCCTGATTGTTGGAACTCTTGAAACATCGCCTTCACGGCTTTGCGTTCCTTGCGGTTGGCCAGGCTGCCGCTGACCCACTGCACCGGCACGTTCAACGTGGCGACTGCAGACTCAGCAGTCAGGCTGACCTCAGGCGGCGTGACGGCGGCTTCATCGATCATGCGGCCGAGAATCTTCGCAAAGCCAACGACTCCGTGCCCCAGCAATCCCGCAATGATGCGACGCGCGTGATCATCCAGTCCCTTACGGGGACTCTTTGAACCGGCGGCGAAGTCGTAATGGGCGATCAATTCGTCGTAGTAGCAGTGCGACGCTTCGGCGCCGGCCCGCACCATCTGTTCGAGCCAGTCGTCACCTGACGGGACATCAATCGTCGGAAAGCCCAAGTCGATTTCCAACACGGTCCACAGGTCGGTGTAGGACTTCGTGACGCTCCATTCCGTGGCCCGATGGATGTTGTTCTCGGCTTCGGATTGGCCCGTATGGAACGGCATCAACGGATCGGTGTAGTAGTGGCTCAAGATGCCCGCCGCGTAGACGCCGTTGACCCAATCTCCCTTTTTGAGTTGTTCAACGGCGCGACCGTACCACAGCCGTGCCGCCGAGGTTGCTCCACCCCAATAGTTGTCGCTGACATGCAGCACGTGGTTGCGAAAGTCTTTGAATTTGGTGTCGGGAGCCTTCGCTCCGGTGAGGTAGGGCGCGTGATGCTTCAGAAAGATTTGCCGCCACCGTTCCACGTCGGGACAGGCAAGAAACTTCAGCGCATCCATCGCGAGTTTGTGATGAGTGCTTTTGCAATGGGCAGCGTAAAGCACTCGAAACAGCAGATTCACCGGCGAGTCCTTTCGCGGGAACGGGCACCAAACAACCCTTGAGCGCAGGCTCTATAGCCCAAATTCTGCCGTTGACACAATTCCTTTTGGGCTGACTGCCGTACCCCGCGTGCCTGAATGACAGGTTTTGTAGGTCGGACAATCCTGTCCGACAGCCGGACAAGATTGTCCGGCCTACTTCTTGATTCCTCTTGCGCCGAACTACTGCACGTCCAGCAACATGGGGAAGAACTGCCCTGCGATTGGCTCGCCGGACGGAATGGGTGGAACGCCCTGCAGCAGGGAATCATTCGTCCCCGAACAAACGCCATCACGCAGGCAATTGATGACATAAGCCCGACGCGGCCCAGCGGTGCGATTCTCGCGTGAGCCATGCACCATCAGCGGATGATGAAAGGTGCATTCCCCGCGTTTCAGCTCGATCGGCACCGGGTTGTGGAGTGCGTCCCATTGCTCGTCATTGAGCACTTTGCGGATGGCGTCCATGTCACCGGCGAGTCCGGTAATCGGCAGCAGATCCCACTTGTGGCTGCCGGGGATGTACTGCATGCAGCCGTTGTGACGAGTGCTCTGATCGAGCCCGATCCAGCAGGTGAGATGCGCCATCGGCCGACTGCGGGTCCAATACGAATAGTCCTGATGCCATGCGACGACTCCGCCATGTCGCGCGGGCTTGCAGAAGAGCTGGTCATGCCAGAACCGAACTGATCCGCCCAGCAACTGGCTGGCCGGAACTGCGAAGGCAGGGTTCCACAAGGCATCATGAAACCCAGGCTTGATGCGCCAGGCTCCGAGCGCGTGAAACAAAACCGCGTTCGGATCACCGGATTCGTTCGAGTGGTACTCGTGCCAGTATTGGTGCCCGTCATGCTGCGGATCGAACAACTCGGCCAGTTGCTCGCACAGTCGGTCGCACTGCTCGTCGCTGAGCACTCGCACTCCGGCAACGTAACCGTTGTCTGCGTAGAACTGCAGTTGCTCGGGCGTAAGTCGAAAACGCTCCAGCGAACTCGCACGTTCCGCGTCGAGGAAGTCAGCAACCGGATGATGGAACTGTGAAAGATCCGTCGCCATGAATCTGCCTCGACTGCTGCTGCCAACAAGTTGCAGGGCGGACAATCCTGCCCGCCAGCGGTTCGGCGGACAAGATTGTCCGTCCTACACAAGCTGTGCTACGGAAAAAGCATTGGAAACCGCTCGCCAGCTTAACCCGGACCGGCCGTGGCCGGTTCGTCCAGCGTGTCGTTGTCGGTTTCGGACTGGAATTTGACCGGCTGGCCGAGCATTTCGACCATGTCTTCGTAGCTCAGCGTTTCCTTCTCCAAGAGCGCTTCGGAGAGCTGATCGAGTTGTTCGCGATGTTCCTGCAGGATGGCTGTCGCATGATCGCTGGCCGCCATCAGGAACTTCGCAATCTCCTGGTCGATGAGGTGCGCTGTCTCTTCGCTGAACTCGCGCGACTGATGCATCTCTTTGCCAAGGAAGGGATGTTCTTCGCCCTGCCGCAGCGCAACCGGCCCAATCGCGGGACTCATGCCCCAGTGAGCGACCATTGCACGAGCCACATGAGTCGCCCGCGCCAGATCACTTTCGGCACCCGCTGAGTATTCATCGAAGACCAGCTTTTCGGCCGCGCGACCGGCGAGGTACATCGCCAGTTCGGCGTGCAGACGTCGTTCGCCTGTGTGCAAACGGTCTTCGTCAGGCTGAAACTGAGTCACACCCAACGCGCGGCCGCGCGGAATGATCGTCACCTTGTGAACCTTATCGGTTTCGGCCTGGAACCAACCGGCGAGCGCGTGACCGGCTTCGTGATAAGCCGTCATCCGCCGCTCTTTGGGGTTCATAATCTCTTCGCGCTTGGGTCCCATCAGAACGCGGTCGCGCGCCAGTTCGAAATCCTCGCGCGTCACAAAATTCTTGTTCGAACGCACGGCCAGCAGAGCCGCCTCGTTCACGAGGTTCTTGAGTTCCGCACCCGAGAAGCCTGTGCTCGAGCCCGCGATATCTGACAAGTCGATGTCATCGCCGAGCGGCACTTTGCGAGTATGCACTTTCAGAATCGCAACTCGGCCTTCCTTCGTCGGACGATCGATCGTGACGTGCCGGTCGAAGCGGCCGGGGCGCAACAGCGCGGGGTCCAGTACGTCAGGCCGGTTCGTCGCCGCGACGACGATGACGGACGTCGTCTGTTCGAAGCCGTCCATCTCGCTGAGGATCTGATTGAGCGTCTGCTCGCGTTCGTCGTGTCCACCGCCGAGGCCCGCACCGCGATGCCGACCAACCGCATCGATTTCGTCGATGAAGATGATGCACGGCGAATGGTCCTTCGCGGTCTGGAACAGGTCACGGACGCGGCTGGCACCAACGCCCACGAACATCTGAATGAACTCAGAGCCGTTGATCGAATAGAACGGCACACCGGCTTCACCGGCCGTCGCGCGAGCCAGCAATGTCTTGCCCGTACCCGGCGGTCCGATCAGCAGCACTCCCTTCGGAATCTGGGCGCCTAGCCGCTGGAACTTGGCCGGGTTCTTGAGGAACTCGACAACTTCCATGAGTTCCGATTTCGCCTGTTCCATCGCCGCAACTTCCTTGAAGGTCGTGCGGAATTCGGAAGGCTGAAAGCGTTTCGCCGGACTGCGACCAAAGTTGCCGAGGAACCCCGAGCCCATCGGGTCGGACGATCGCCGCATCATGTAGATCATGAACATGACCAGGATCAGCGGACCGGCCAGCCACAGCGCGACCTGAGTACCTGTTCCGAGATTCTGCGGTTCAGCTTTGTAGACCAGCGGTGGTTCATTCGGTCCGCGCGGGGCCGTCAGCAGCTTCTGCAGCTCCGAATCCTTCTCGTGAGTCACCGGCACCTGAGTATTGAAGTTTTCAGCGAACAGCTTCCGCTCTTCTTCAGTGTTACCCGGAATCTTTCGCCAGCGCCCTTCGAAGTACGAGCCCGTGCTCTTCACGGATTCCACATTGTCTTTGCGCAACTGCTCCATGAAGACGCTGAAGTCGACCTTCTTGCCGGCTGCAGATCCCTGAGTCAGATGAAAGATCAGGAACAGCACCACGGCGAACAGGACGATGATCAGCAAGCTCGGCGGAAAAACCCGAGGCTGCTCTTCGTTGCGGCGCGGTGGGGGAGTTGGGGACTGACGTCCGTCGTTACCAGGCTCCTCAGAGCGATACTCCATGTTTTCCCCTGCGCCGACCATCCAAAATGTGAAACATCAGATTCGTAGCCGCCGCAGGGTACAGAACCCGCTGACGCCGTGAAACCGCAACCAGAGTCCTCGCTGGCTGTGAAACTGTAAACCGCCGCGCTTGCAACGCCACTTGCGGAACTATCCCAAACTGCCGGATTCCCAGCTCATAGACTGGAACCGAAGAACGCAAGCAGCATCGGACCAATCCGCCCGCCAAAGGTCATCTCGACACATTCTTCGGGTCGTTCTTATAACGCCGACCCCTTCGACTGGCGAAATCCGCCAACACATCTCGAATCTGCATCTCTGCTGCCATTCTAACTACTTCCCGCCTTCGGCCTTCCGACTGGTGAGTCTCATGCGAATCTCGCTTTCCCTGCTGGCGATTGGTTTGTCTGCTCTAACTACGGGCTGCCAGACGCCGCTTATGCGCGACGGCCTCTTTTCCAAAATGACCCCGTCGTCCGACAAAGAGTCAGATACGCCGAAGAAGTCCTCTTTCAAGAATCCAAAGACGGACACGCGTTCGGAATCAGTCGCTCAGAATTCTTCTGCCACTCCCAAACAGCCTTCGCTGGACCCGCGGGTGACGGCAGAAATCACCAAGGGAAACACGGCGATCGACCAGAAGCGGTACACCGAAGCGCGGATGCACTTCGAAACCGTGCTGAAGTCTGAACCGAATAACGCCCACGCTCATCACATGCTGGGTCGAGTTTCCGATCAGCAGTCACAGTTCGAAGAATCGGAACGTCACTACCTCGCCGCACTGTCAGCGAAGCCCAACGACGCGAACCTGCTGTGCGATATCGGCTATTCGTACTTCCTGCAGGCCCGTCACGCTGAGGCCAAGGACTATCTGCAACGGACTCTGGCGCAGCAGCCGGGACATCAGATGGCGCTGATGAATCTCGCAGCCGTCTGTGTCGATCAGGGGGACAATGCGCAGGCTATGGCCTACTACCAGCAGATCGCGCCGCCACAACAGGCCGATCGCATGCTGGCCGCCGAACTGAACCGTAAGCTGGCCCGTCGCCGCAACGTTGCGACCAGCAGTGCTCAGGCTGCCGAGGCGAAAACACCTCGCACGCTCGAGGAACTGAACCGGCTGATGTCGATTGAGCGCGAGCGTTCCCAGGCATCGCGCGAGGAGATCCGTCGGCTCGAGGACGAACTGCAAGGACTGCAGTCGCGCATCGCTCAACGCGATTATCAGGCTCAGAGTCGGCTGAATGAACAGGCGGCGAATACGGCTGGTCGGATGATCGGTCAAGGCATGCAGCCTGATCCATCTTTCGCTCGCCAGGCTCAATACACTCAAGGCAGTTCTCAACTGCAGCTCGGGCAGCCGGGGAGCCAGCCTCCTGCCGGCCAGACGAGTTTCGAGGGCACAAACCAGAACCTGCTCCAGTTTGGCAAGGGCTTCTGCTGGTTCAATCCGCAGACCGGCGAGCAGATGTACGGCTCTGCTGAGGATGCACAACAGGCCCATAACATGGGCATGAATCAACCTGGGCGATCCAATTTCGCAGGCGCGACACCACAGGGTCAGCCTTGGATGCAGGGACAGCCTGCCAATCAATTCGCAAACGCGCCCCAACAAGGCATGGGACAATTCGGCTCCGAGTCGATGCCCAGCTACAACGGGAACAACGGCCACCTCGGAAGCAATGTGGTCGTGATGCAGCCGTGGAACCCCGCCCAGCAAGGAATTCCGCCCAGCACGCCTCCGGCGAATGCGTATAATTCGGGAGCACCTGCTTTCGGAAACGATCCTCAGGGCCAGTTTGCGAATGTCCCTTTGCGAGAGTGGACTCCGCAGGGCGTCCCGCTGCTGCCCAATCAGCACGAGATGCAGCAAGCTCAGTTCCAGCAGTCGCCACAGGCCGGACGCCACCCACAGGATCCCAGCGCCGACAACGCGAAACGCGCGATGGTCTTAGGCATGGGAGCAGGCAGTGCCTTCCAGTTGCCCGGTTCGACGAACATGGAAGCTCAGCGCCCAACGTACACGCCGCAAGGAAACATGTATCAGCAGCCGGGGCGAGGACCTGCAGACGGCACGATGTTCGTTCCGCAACCTCTGCCGCAGTCGTCACCGAATCAGCAGCAATACCAGTATCAAGGTGTGCCCTCGGTCAATCAGGGGCTGCCACAGCCAAACTCTGTGCTGCCGGGCAATGCGGGGAATTCTGCGGGAGGTCCCCTGTTCGATACAAATCGCTTCCAGCCGATGCCCGCCTACGGCTCGAACGGTGTTCCTAACGCGATGAACCGCAATTCGGCACCACCAGCACCGGCCCAATTCCAACCGAGCCCCAACGACTGGCAAGGTATCCCCGCAGTCGGCCAGCCAGCTGCGCCTGCCGGCCAGTATCGCCAATAGCGAAACTCCGCCAGCAGGAAGTTCCACTGTGATGTAGGTCAGACAATTCTGTCCGACAACCAGAGGCTCGGACGCCGGCGTCCAAGCAACAGGATTCACTCAACACTCAGGAAATTCCTTCAATCCTTGCGTTGCAAGGACTCAACGAATCGCTGCGCCTGTTTCACAGTTTCGTTTGCGATCCTTTGCTGCCGGAGTGCTTCGATTTCCAGTGCTTTGTTTTCGTCCTGCAATTCGCGAATGATTGTCCGCATACGAAGGTGATCGTACGAGAAAGCCAAGACTACCAGCAGCAACGTGACTGCTAACACGATACTAGTGTAGTGAGTCACGCAGATGGGGAATTATCCAAGGCGGCTTTGGCGCGGCGGACTTTTTGCAGGATCGCTTCGGCAGGCTTGGTCCAGATCAGCGGTTGGGGATTTTCGTTGCAGGCCGCCAC
>JAKFWA010000018.1 GCA_021732995.1 Planctomycetaceae bacterium
TCCAATGCCCCATCGCCATGCCACTGTCTCCAGCCAAACCTCACTCGCATCACTCCCCGCTTTGCCACCAATAATCCACCAACCAGCAGCCGATCAACCCTGATCGACAACCTTTTTCAACAGGCTGTTAAGTGGGCATCGGGATTTTCCCAGTTGGTACCGATGCCTCTGTGAATTTGGTCTCTCAGATTACTCTCTGCCGAAGTCGGGCTGCGATTTTGAAAGTGAGGGGTTTGTCTTTGGATGATTCTGAGACTTAGGGTCGGTTCAAACCGATCGATGGGGTTCCGTTGTGGGGGCAGGACCTGGCTGATACCGAGTGAGCTATCAGAAAGTGGAGCTTGGCTGGCTGCGCCTAGTCTGGGTGATTCCACAGCAGCGTCATCAGCTGGAACGCTGGCGCCTGCCCTATAATCGGGGAATGCGCCTTCGCCTCCAAACCCACCACCAGCAAACCCACCCAGCCCGCCGATGCCCGATAAACCGCGTGCGGCGCCCGATGGCGTGCGGAAAGCACGGCCCTCCAAGGATATGGGTGTCCGTTCGTCGCTTGCATCCGGTTTGATTCCTGTGTGATGGAAAAACAGTCCGGCTGTTGAGTAGACGCGCCGCTGGATGGCTTCTCGAGCATCCTCTTCTGTCGTGATGACGACGGCCTCGTGACGGATGGTCCAGGTTAAGTTGTGCTCAGCCAGGAGTTCATCGAGTGCGGCATCACCAGGCAGATCACGGAAGTCACCAACCACCGGTGTATCTTCTGTAATGCCAGCAGCCTCCAAAACTGTTTTGTCGAGCAGGATCGGAATCTTCAACGTTTCTGCCATCTTACTGGCGACAACCTTCAATGGCTCCTCATTAAACGTCCCGCTGATCTCTGTATTGAGGCGAGATTCAATCCGCTTGCGGCTGGCTTCGCGCGCTTCGAACAAGGGGCTCGAGAGTCGTTCAATTGCGGGCAGTGAATCGTCGCGAATCAGATCCGCGACCAGATAGATTCGTGTGATCGGCTTCATCGAGTGGTAGAAGGGCGTAAAGCAAATAGTATGACGCTCATCGATATACTGGATGTTATGGGGCCTCAGTGCATGCGCCAGTATACTTTCGAGGCTCATGCCGCTCAGACCTTCAAGGTCGAGCGGCGTGTCAGTGGTAATACCAGCGGATTCCAGTTGCATTCTGTCGAGCCGAAAGCGAACTCCGGTTTCCTCGGAAAGCCAGGTTGCGAATTCGCCGAGCCGAAGCTGGTTGGCTGGCAATTGATAACGCTTCAGCAGCGTTTCGTAATGCGGATTGCGTTCAATATATTCCGCATTTGGTCGCGCAGCAGTGATTGGTAGTAGAAGCAGCGCGGGGCCAGCCTTCGGGATCGATCGATCAAACAGCCGCCGTTCATCTCCGAGTTGCCGCCAGCTTTGTTCTTGAGCAAGGTGATCTCGTAGACGCTTGGCAGCGGCGTTAAACGCAGTCAGGTCAAAGTCCCGGAGGCGGGCCGGCGTTTCAATGAGTCGCTTCTGGGCTGTTTCAAAGTCCTGTTGATCAAGAGCTGCCAGAATGAGCTTGAGCTGTTCTGCCGCGAATCGCTTTTCTTGTGCGCGTTCAGCATTCTCACGTTCGCGCCGCGCTTCCTCAGCGCGCGCCAGCGCGGCTTTTGGGGGTTCCGCACGGCCAGCGACGGGTTCCGATGCGACGGACCCGCGCGGTTCCCAGTAACGCCGCCGAGCAGCTCGCGGGATCCCCCAACGCGCATAGTCGGCTTCGCTTTCGAGAACCAGAAACGCCGTGTGCGGAGACATCAGGCTCCACTCCTGGCACAGCTCCACAATCTGAGCGCGTACGGTGGAGCCAGGGCTTGGATGAGCCTCCAACTGCTGCTTGAGTCGGCGTTGAGCCCACCATCTGCCGATGAAGACATCGTCGACATCGCCTTGGACGAGCTGAGGCCGAACTTCGAACTTCATACCTTCCACCATCAGCGAGGCCGTCAGCGCGGGACCCTTGGCGCGGAGTCCGACAATCTGCAGTTCCTGACCCACCGGCCAGGCGGCATCGACGTAGAGATCGGTCGACTTCGTCCCCGAAGCGACTGCGTTCTCGACTCGGGCGGCATGAGGGAACCCGGCACGGACCCAGTTGATCGCATCGCGCTGCGCATGCTGCCCGCTGGTGAGCGCGAAGAGGCGTCCTCCAGTCTCTTTGACGCCTTGTGCCAGCCAGGTCGCGTCGGCCGAATCAGCGGTCAGCACGGCGGCAACGAGCTTGCCCTTGATGCCAAGTGACTCGTCGCGGAACACATCCAGTTGCTGCGTCCCACTGGTCAGTCCGTCGCCAATATAGATCAGAACCTGCCGTCGCCCGACGGCCGGCTTACCCATGTGCTGAACAGCTTCCAGGAAGGTGGTGTCCAGGCTGCTGGATCCCAGCGGAAATTCTGTGTCCAACTGCTTGAGAGCATCCTGCAGTGGTTCGGAGTGCCCGCCAAGTATCCAGCCCGAAGTCAAGGGCCGGAATGCAGCATCGACACAGCCAAGCTGGAGGCGGTCTTGAGGGCGAAGTCGCTCTGCTATGCCGCGTGCCACTTTGGCTGCGACGGGCAGATTATTGATACTGCCTGAGGTATCTACGAGCACCATCACATCTGCGGGTTCAGGCTCTTGCGCCCGCAACGGATTCATGCTGGCGGGTATAGTAATCGCATAATACTGCTCCGTCGCGTCAGACTTCTCTCGTTGTGCAGCTTCGTAGACTCGGGCCAACGGTGGTGACTCGGCCTGCAACTGGTAGCTGACCGATAAATGCGTTGGCGGCTGCACGAACTGAGCTGCGGCATGAAAGGTAGCTCCGCCGTCCGGTCGACGCTCGATCTTCAATTTCGGCAGATTCGGGATCTTCAACGTCTGAGAATCGAACGGTGCTGCCACGCGCCCGGTGATCTGAAAGTCGGCGATCGGCTTGAGATCATTCAGCATCGGTAGAGAAAACTCATAACTGCCTCGGTCCTCAACCAGAGGCACGGTGAAATCGAGCAGGATGCGTTTGGTATCATGTGCAAAGATCGGGAACACTCGCATCCGAAACAGGTTGCTACCGAGTTGCTCCAGAATGGCCGGGTCTCGGCGAGCTGAGACGATCGATTGATACACACTCGCCGCACGCTCACGGTCAATCAGTTCGCCTTCAATCAATTGTGCCGGAGTGACATACATCGCGAACCGACTGACAGCCGCATTCTCCGGGAGATTGAAGACAAAAGTGCCTTCTTGCACGACGTTGTAAGGATTAAGAAACGACTGATCGATCTGTACCAGTGCGACCGGCGGCTGCAGCACCACATTCACGTGATAGCGGTCTATACCCAGTCGCACGAAATTGCCCGCCTGCGGATCGCGAGCGATCAACTGCCCGAGTCCAGGCACGGGCTGCAACGACGGATCTGGCGTTGCGACTCCCGCAACGCCCGATTGCGCAAATGTTGTTCCCTGCCATCCCAGCGCGAGCCAGCACGCAACGAACAACAATCGGTGGGCGTGTTTCATGAGGTCAGTTCCCGAATCGTTACGAGGCAAAGCGATAGGGGCGCTCAGGCGATTTGCTGCCGGCATCAGAAGAAGCCGCCACCTCCGCCACCTTGTGGGCGATTGCCGTTGGGATCCACGCGACGTTCGGACGAATTCGTCCTGATGCGTCTGGCTTCGGCCTGGCGATCGAGATTCTCCAAGGCTCGAACCAGCTCCGCCGTGGATTGCTCGTTGAATTGATGACGTCGCTGCAACAAGGGATACGCGTAGTTCACGATATCGGAATCATGTCCACGCAGGTGGTTGATGACCCAGGATGGTTCGGCAAACAACTCTTCTTCATGCTCTTCCTTGGCGAGTTCCTTCACAAGCTGGATACGCTCAGCATCGTCCTCGGAATTATCAGCCTGCAACTTTCGCAGTTGTAGAGAGAGCGTTCGCGACTTCGCGTGCTGGACGAGTTGCTTCCAGCTCGCCGGGTCAGGGTGATCGTCCCGGATCGCAGTCAGGTAACCGTCCCGTTGCTGATAGGCTTCTGGCAGGACATCCGTAGCTTCCACCAAAGATTTCCAGCGCTTGATACCCTTTTGCACGTCAGCTCTTTGAACCAGTAACGCCGATCGCTGCCGACTCGAAAGTGCCGGGTCCGCAATCAATTCATTCAGCAGTTGCTCTGCTTCAGCCGCGTGACCGCTGGAACCCAAAGCTCGCCCAACGCGGGCCTGCCAGAGCCAGCCGTCTGGACCGCGCGGCAGCCCTGTTGCAAGAGCGAGGGCTTTGTTGGCGTCCAGGGGTGCGACCAGTTCAATTCGTCGCAGCAGCAGTACCGGTGCCGCCACGTCCGTCTTGGCTTCAACTGGACTCTGTTTGTCGCGCTCGGAGGCACGCTCGAGATACTTCAGCCCCAACGCAGACTGACCAGCCAGCAGAGCCTGATCGCACAGGTGCGATGCAATGGCCTGAGGCATGGTATCAATGGGCTGCTGTGAGAAAAGTTGCAGCACTCCAGCGTGGCCAAAGGACGTGAACCGGTAGCCGTCAACCTGTCTGATCAGTCCCGCGTGTCCACTTTTGGCCACGATCTCCAGCGCCGCACGCTGCCGCTCGGTCGGCAGCTTCTCTTTGGGCAAATACCGCTCGTCGATCCACGCCTGCAGCAGGCTGAGCAGTGGTTGTGCCGGCTGCTGCTTGAGTAGTTCGTCCAACAACTGCTGAGCTGCAGCGACATCGTTTGCCTGCAGCAAAGTGTGCAGTTTCTCCAGGGGAGAACTACCTTTGATGGTCGCGTCCGCGATGAACCAGGAGTCCCATCCGGAACGCAGTTCGGCAACAGCGGGCGTCTGAGTTGAATTCAGTAGTTCCCATTCTTCCGCCGGAACGGGCTTCTGGCCCTTCTGGGTAATCGCTCGTTGAGCAACCACTGAGCTAGGCTTGATATGCAAAGTGTAACGCAGTTCGCCGCGGACGAACGCACGCCACTCGGTCGGCAATCCTGAGGTTTTATCAAAGGTCGCCAGAATGTGAGTATCAGCCACATCGGGTGCCTGCAGTTTTAGAGTGCAACTGGTGTCGTTCTCGGATTCCTTCGCAATGACGAACATGTCGGCCAGTTCCGCGTTTGATCGATGCGGCAGCCAGGGCAGTTCGGTATCAATGCTTTGACGGGCGACATCACCCCAATAATTGATCTCGACAAGGCCCACCTCTGGATATCCCGCGGCGGCCAAGGTGCCTTCGGCTCGCAAGATCCGCTGAGGTTGTTGAAACTCCAGACGCTGGCCCGATCGAGCAATTTCAATCTGCTGCGTGCCGACCGAAGAATGATAGCGCCAGGATTGCCGGAAGTCGGCAGGCACTTTGCGGACGGACAGCAGCTTTTCTTCAAGAGCGTCCTGACGCAGTGCGGTGTCAGACTTGAGCGGCGCATCCGGTTTCGACACCGGCCAGGATGTCATCGCAATCCTGGGAAGCTGAGACCACGCGACGCCAATATCCTTCGATGGATTCTGCTGCCGGCCGAACGCCGCGAGATATTTCGCTCGCCGCAATTGTACCAGCACATCCTCGATATCGCGGTGGACTCTCGGCGTCTGGCGGATGACCAGAGACAGGGTCGGTTCATGTGATGTGATCTCACCGTTTCCCTCACCGGTCGCTTCCCACCCGCCGGAAGTCTCCTCCATGATGAGTCGCATGAGATCACTAATACCCTCTTGATGCTCTTCTTCAGATGCCATCCGTACGGGTGCCATCTCGGGTATCGCGGGCTGCATCTGCAGGCCCTCAAAGAGTTGATCAATCTTCTGGTGCTCAATTCTCGTTTGTCGAATCGCCACGGAGTTCGAGGCTCGATGCGTCGTGATGCATCCGCTGCCCGTCCCCGTCGACTCCCAATTATCTGAAATTGCTATCACAGTGTGAAGCAACGCCCCCTCCGATGGCAACAATTCAGGATAGAAAACGGGCCGCACATCTGCGTCGACGTCGGGGTCACTCTCCTGCACGACGGTATTAGCTGAAATTTGAACGGTCGGCGGAGCGATGATACCAATATCGAGCGTTTCTTCGGTTGCTGGTGCTGGCTCTGCAGGCGGCGCTCCAGTTCCTCCGCTGACGCCGCCCAGAGCACCACCGAATCCTCCGCCACCACCGCCAAATCCTCCTCCGCCCAGACCGCCGCCGCCGAATCCACCCCAGCCGAAGTCAAAGAAGCCAAAGTTTCTCCTCCAATCCGGCTTGGTGTGTGCGTGGTGAGCCAGCAGTCCGTCCAGCGAATAGACGCGGGTTTCCAGGTGATTCGCCGATTGCTCGACCGTAGTAATCAGCACTCCTTGATCTTTAATCAGCCAGGTGAGGTTATGCGGCCGCAGCATCTCATCCAGCACAACTTCTGCACGCACGCTGCTCACCGTCTCGGTCACTGGAGCGTCCGCTGTAATTCCCGCTGCTTCCAAGGTGACCATGTCGAGTCGAATCGGGATCTCCAGCTTACCGGACAGATATGTCGCCGCAGACGAGATTGGTTGCTCCACGAAGCTCACATCCAGTCGAGTTTTGAGCTTCTTCTCGATGTGCTGACGTGCGTCATTCGCTGAGTCGAATAGTGGATTGGAAAGCCTTTCAATGGAGGGAAGCTCATTTGCCCGAATTAGGTCCGAAACAGGATAGATCTTGGTAACAAGTCGATTTGTAAGTTCTTCGACTGTTGAGATGCGGATGAAGCCGGGTTCGTCTGCATAATCCAGATTGTGCGGCCGTAAAGCGTGAGACAACGCGCTGGCGACAGTTACGCCGACTAACGATTCCGTATTCACTGCCGTATCAACCGTTATGCCCGCAGCTTCGAGAGTTTCCCGCTCAAGCTTCAGATAGACGCCCGATTTCAGCGACAGCTCGCGAACGAAGTTACCCAATGCTGGTTCGCCTTCCGTCAGGTCGACTCGTTTTGTTAGCTGCTTATAGTGCGGATTGCGATTTACGAACTCGGTACCCGGCTGAGCAGAAATAATTGGCAGCAGGAATGATGACGAATTGCCGGAGTTTGCGATGGAGCGATCAAACAGCCGCCGTTGATCACCCATCTTTTCCCAGTCGCCGTCCCACGTAAGCCGCTCACGCACCTGACGGGCGATGGCGTTGAACGCACCTTTGCTGACATCGCGAATCTCCGGCGGAGTCTGCTGCAGGATTTGATAAGCTGCCCGGTCCTGCTTCCGATCCAAGGCCATCTGGATAGCACTCAGCCGGCTCTTCGCCATGCGCGCCTGCTGCAGTTCTAAACGCCGGGCGCTGACGACAGCGTCAGACACCGCCGGGATCACGGATTCAAAACGAGCGGTGGGTTCTGCGATCACGGCGCCTGGTGGAGTCCAGTAACGGCGCCGCAAGGCTCGGGGGATGTTCCAGCGGGCGTAGTCGGCTTCTGTTTCCAGCACGAGGAAGGCCGTGTACGGGGACATCAGGCTCCATTCCTGGCACAGACGGGTGATGTTCTGAGACTGGATCAAGTTGCTTGTTTTGAGTGGATCCAGCATCTTCTGCAGTTTGCGCTGAGCCCACTGGCGGCCGGTGAAGACATCGTCGGCTGCAGGCGGACTGACCTCGGGTTTGATGACCATTTTCTGTCCGGCAATCTTGAGGACCGCTGTCAGCGCTGGCTGTCGCGGACGAGTCCCCACGATCTGCAGATCTCGCCCCACGGGCCAACTGGCATCGACAAAGAGGTCTTCGCTCCACACGCGTTCAACCTCGGCGCCTTCGACTGAGGACGCAGCCGGGAAGCCATCTTTCACCCAGGAAATCAAGTCTCTCTGCACATGCTGGCCCTCAAGCAGCGCGAATGTACGACCGCCGGTCGCCAGACTGCCGGAGCGTATCCAATGGGTCTCTCCCTGGTTGGAAGTCAGCACGCTGGTGAAGGGAATGCCTGACTCGCGGAAGGATTCCTTCCAGAACTCAAACATGTTGCCACTGCTCAGATTGGGCAGTCCGTCACCCACGTAGACGATCGACTGCCGTCGCCCCTCCGTCTTTCCCATGTGGCGGGCAGCTTCCGAAATACTCGCGTCGAGGTTGCTGGCTCCCAGAGCAAACTCGGCATCAAGCTGCTTCAAAGCGTGCTGGAATTGGTCGCTCGTGCCTGTCTGCCAAGCCTTCGTCAGCGGTCGGAACGCCGCGTCGACGCAGCCCAGTTGAATGCGATCGGTCGGGCGAAGCCGTTGAGCAATTCCGCGCACGACCTTCGCGGCCACGGGCAGGTTGTCGATACTGCCTGAGGTGTCCACGAGGACCATCACATCCGTCGGGCCGGGCGGCTGGTTGCCCGCCGGGTTCAACCGCGCGGGTACTGTCAGAACGAAGTATTCATCCGTGACATCAGGAGTTCCCGCCGACTTCGTCTGATAGATCCGCGCGGTGGGAGGCTGATCTTTGGGCTGCTCATAACCAATCAAGAGATTCGCAGGCGGTTGCACTTTTTGCCCGGCGGCGTGAAAGGTTACGGCACCATCCGGGCGTCGCTCGGTTTTCAGGTCCGGCAGGTTCGGGATTTTTAGACTCTCGGCCGCGAGCGGCGCTGCGATGCGCCCCGTGACCTGGAAGTCGCTGATGGCTTGCTTGTCGTTCAGCATGGGCAGAGAGAAGTCATAACGTCCACGGTCAGCAATGAGCGGGACCGTGAAGTCCAGCAGGATTCGCTTGGTATCTTTGGCGAAGATCGGAAAGACCCGCATGCGGAACAGGTTCATTCCCAGTTGCTCCAGAATCGCGGGATCTTTTCGACCACGGACGATGGTTTCATAAACCTGCGAAGCGCGCGAGCGGTCGATCAACTCGCCTTCGATCAGGCTGTCCGGGGTCACATACATCGCAAACCGGCTGACGGCAGCGCCTTCGGGCAGGTTGAAGACGAAAGTTCCCTCCTGATCCATGTTGTAGGGATTGAGGAACGACTGATCGATCTGCACCAAGGCGACCGGCGGCTGCAGCACTACGTTGACGTGATAGCGTTCAATGCCCAGTCGCACCGGGCTGTTGGCCTGAGGATCTCGCGCGATGAGCTGTCCCAAGCCCGTCACCGGCTGGACTTCAGCAGCCTCCTCGGACTGCGGGGCCTGCGCCGTCACAATGTTCTGCCAGCTGAGCGTCAGCCAGCACATGCCCATCAGGAACCAGTTGGCCAGTTTCATAAGACTCACTCCTGTGGGCCGGGCGCCGGCCGCTGGGGACTCTGAGTTGCTGGGCAAAGCTTGGGACGCTGTTTGTTCAGTCAGTATCACATGGCCGGACTCAGTTTGTCCAAGAACGAACTGCTGATTTTGACCGTGGAAAAATCACTTTGTTTCAGCAGTGTGGCGGAATTAACCACGAGGTTCGGAAGATGGACCGCTGAAATCCCCAAACTGAAGCAATAAGCTCCGACATCAGACATCCTGAAGACTGTGTTCTCTGTGCCACTTGTTCCTTGCGGAGCTGTTATGCGTTCTGACAACCGTCGCTTTGACGAACTGCGTCCGATTGAAATTGTGCGGGGATTCACGGGATCTGCGCCGGGAAGCGTGCTGATCAAGGCCGGTCGCACGACGGTGTTGTGCACCGCGAGCATCGATGAAGGTGTACCGCCGTGGAAGATGCGCGACCCGAATCCGACCGGCTGGGTCACAGCTGAATACAACATGCTGCCCGGCAGTACCGCTCCGCGCAAGCAGCGGGAACGCAGCAAGGTGGATGGTCGCACCAACGAGATTCAGCGACTCATCGGCCGCAGTCTGCGAGCGATCATCGACTTTGAGGCACTCGGCCCGCGCACTGTGACTGTCGACTGCGACGTGTTGGAAGCTGACGGAGGCACTCGCACTCTGAGTATCACCGGCGGCTATATCGCTCTGGCCGATGCCCTGAACTCCATCAAGAGCTTGCTGCCGACAGACAAGCCAGTGCTGAAGGCGAACGTCGCTGCGGTTAGCGTTGGAGTCTTCAAGGGCGAGGTACTGTTGGACCTCTGCTACGTGGAAGACAGTCAGGCGGAAGTCGATATGAACGTGGTCATGACCAGTGCTGGCGAGTTCGTCGAGCTGCAAGGCACTGCCGAGCATCAGACCTTCAGCCGCGATCTGCTCAACCGACAAGTGGACGTGGCGGAACTCGGCATCCGGAAACTGATCGAGTTGCAGAACGAAGCGCTGGGGCGCTGACACCTTCCATCGCCGCGCGACTCCCGTGTCCGGCGCACATTTGTGTTGGCGTCGTTTGGAACCATTGGTCGCCAGACACGGCTCCAGGAAATTAAATGGGTATCAATCGAAAGAAGCACGACCCGGAGAAATCGATCGGAGACGTCTCCGGGAGTTTTCGGGATCTCAAGCAGGGCCGAATGGATGCTCTGGATCTGCTGTGGAAGGAGTATTTTTCGAGATTGGTAGCCGCTGCCGAGGCCCGACTCGGGACGATGCCCAAACGAATGTGCGATGGAGAGGATATCGCAATCGGAGTATTTCAGGCGCTGTGTCAAGGAGCGGTTCGAGGTCGCTTTGAGGAATATGTCGATCGAGACGATCTGTGGCGACTGCTACTGTGTATTACACGGCAAAAAATCATCGACCACGTGCGTCGAGAAAACACGCACAAGCGTGGAGGCGGACAAGTCCGCGGCGAATCTGCGTTCCTGGGTGTCGTGGATGGCGATGCGCAGCGTGGTATTGAGCAAGTTGCCGGGTCCGTTCCTACGCCCGAGTTTCTGACGTCAGTCGAAGAGGAACACTCGCGACTGATTGGTATGCTTCCCGACGACGCGACGAAGAGCGTGGCCGCGATGCGGTTTTCCGGTTTTTCAAACGAAGAAATCGCCGCGCAACTGCAACTCTCGGTTCGCTCTGTGGAGCGCAAGCTGGCCAGAATCAGAGAACTCTGGGCCCGAGAGTTCGCGGATGACCACGATTAGTTGTGAGGTTCATCCAGGAAAGAGAAGCACTCTGGCATCAATTCGTCACGAATTCGGCTGTTTGATGGGCGGCAAGATGTCGGTCATCCTCAACTTGAGGAGTGAGGGACAACGTCACCCGTGCGCCCGCGTCTTAAACAAAATGCTCTAGGTCTCCGTCGGGATCTGTCCGGCGACTGAGGCACCTGCACGCCACGTAGTAGCAGGCAACCTCCATGTGGCGTCCGCACTGACGCTCGTTCCCGGCCCACCCAGACCACGGCAGCCGAGGAGTGCCGCTCCGTTGCGAGGCGGCTGAGTCTGCGGTGTCGTACTGGCGTCTTTTTCGCCGAGGGTGGTGGACTTTTCGCCGACCGACACATTGGCCGCACTCCCGCAATAGGCGACGCTATCTGGCCGCGCTGGTGGTGATCGCCAGCGCCTCGACGTGGTGCTGATGAACTGACGCATCAGAAGCTGTTGTGAATGCTCTCCATCCGTTCCCGGATGAGCCACTTCTACTACCCAGGATGTCCCTCATGCATGCATCGCTGACGAAATACCTTGGCGTGGTCGTACTCGCACTCACACTGTGCGGCGGAAGTGTGATTGCTCAGACGATCGGACCGGATGCGGACCAACTCGCCAAGACCCGAGCGAAAGGCGTTGACTACTTAAAGACGACGCAAACCGCCGGGGGCTACTGGACAACGGACAATGTGGGCATCTCCAGCCTGGTCGCCTACTCGCTGCTCGTGAGTGGCGTTCCGGAGAGCGATCCGGTGATGGTCAAGGCACTCAAGTATATCACGTCCAACATCCGCCCGGACGGTAGTATTACGGGTCCCAAAGGGGGGCAGGTGAACTATGAAACGTCCCTGTGCGTGATGGTTCTGCAAGCCGCCAACAAGGATGGCAAATATACCGAAGCCATCAAGAACGCCGAAAAGTTCCTGCGGGAATTGCAGTTGGACGAAGGCGAATCGCTCAAAAGTTCGGACATCAACTATGGTGGCGCAGGTTATGGTAAGAACACGAACGGCCGGCCCGATCTTTCCAATACCGCCTTCTTCCTGGAGGCGTTGAAGGCTGCTGGAGCCAAGCAGGACGATCCCGCACTTCAGAAAGCGATGGCCTTCGTGTCACGCTGCCAGAACCTGGAAACCGAGCACAATGCGACTCCCTTTGCGGCACTGGTGAACGACGGCGGCTTCTACTATACCCCATCGGGAGAGGGTAGTTCTCCGGCTGGTAAAGAACCCAACGGCGGCCTGCGATCTTATGGAGCCATGACCTACAACGGTTTAAAGAGCATGGTCTACGCAGGCCTGAAAGCCGATGACCCGCGCGTCAAAGCCGCCGTGGCTTGGATTACCAAGTATTATACCGTCGAAGAAAACCCCGGCATGGGTCAGCAGGGAGTGCTCTACTACTACCAGGCGTTCGCCAAAGCACTGGCGGCGATGGACCTCGACTTCGTGAAAGATGCTCAAGGGGTCTCTCATGACTGGCGCAAAGAACTCGCCGAGACCCTGATCAAGAAACAACAACCGAACGGTTCGTGGGTCAACAAGACCGATCGCTGGTACGAAGGCAATCCTGACCTGGGAACGGCGTTTGTGCTGGTCTCGCTTCACTACTGCGAACCCAAGCCCGCCAAGGCCAAGTAGTACTTATGTTTTGGCCGGTCTCCTGACCGAGCCACAACACGCAGACCGGAGGCCTCCCATCCGCCGCGCGACGTCGCTCCGGAGATCTGCGGTCACGCTCTGTGGCTCGGTCGGAGACCGGCCACAACAGAGGCCGACCTCACGCGGCCACGCGGCAATTCAACTGGATGTCTTGAGCACGTCCGTCCGGGTCGCAGGTCGAGAGCACTTCCAGCGGCTGATTGTCGACCAGCAGTCGCATCGCGGGTGTGATCGCTCGGGTCGCGTCGCAACTGTGGAGCTTGACGACGTGGGTCACCTCCGGGCGACCGATCCACAGCCGCTGCCAGATGGGGCTGCTCTGCGTCACCACCTGAGCCCACTGGCCCGAGTGCATCTCAAATGCAGCCTGCGGCTGGCCATAGGAGTTCGAAACAGGTCGCTGAATCGTCACGAACTTACTGCGTTGATTGGCGAAGAACATGATCTCACTCCTGAGCGTGGCTGGTCCGGCAACACTCAGGAGAACGGTCTCGAAAGTCGTTTCTTCCCTGTCCGGTCAAAGAATCTGACAGATTCAACCTGCCGACCGTCAGCCTTATGCAGACCAACGACCATCCGAGCGCAGAGGGCCTTCAAAGTAGCAGGCACTCTCCGAATGCCGTGGCCACGCGAAACGAGGTCCAGATTCAGCGAACGGCACATGGAATGGGCCTGCTACTTTGCCGGCGGGCAGTCGCGATTGAGCGCAACGGCATTCGTTACTGGCCCGGCTGATCGGCGGAGGCCGCTTCGCGCAGCAGACTGAGTGCTGCTTCCACCAGCATCTCCCCGGAGCCGGGTTGCACTGCGGAGTTCGTTACTTCGTAGCTGCCTCCGGCATAGGCAGCGCGGTTCGGGATGTAGATGGTTTCAACGGAGTTCGACAGTTCGATGACCAGCGTCGTCCGAAACGGTGAGCCTTGTTTGATCGCCAGGCCCAATTCTACGAACACTTCGCCGGGTAAGCAGACGATGGCCACGTCGCGGCCAAGTGTCATCACGGTCACATCCACAGGGAGCGCTGCACCCACACCGGCCAGCGACCGACTAAGGCCCCAGGTGATATGGTCAGCGGTGCTTGCGTGTGGCTCGCGATGACACAGATGATCCAGCATGAGTTTCTTATATGCCGTGACGTGCTCCAGGAAATCAACTTTCTCTTTGCGTTTCGCGGCATTGAGGATCTGGATTGAACGCTCAACTTCTTCTTTGGTTGCCTCCTGCAGCGGCAGTTTGACGACGCGTGACTTCACGTTGAGGCTGGTTCGCTCAAGCGGCTGTAATTGACCAAGCTGACGCTGGATCGAGTCGCTAATCGAGCCGCCGATCATGTCTGCCTTGTTGCGTTCTTTCGCACTCGGGTTCGCATGATTGATGTCTCCGCAGCAGCCGGTTCCAAAAATGGAGATTACTTCCGTGCCTACGGATTTGCGCAAGGCCTGTTCGATAAAGAACGGATAGTCCGCGCTCCACTTCATGCCCCCCACCGTGTCGAGATGCAACGCGAAGTTGCTGACAATCCCCAGCGGAACTCCCTGCTTGTTGCGAATTGTGAGCAGCCCGATCTCGGGATCAATGGGACCGGCTGATCGCACCACCTCGGGATTCGCGAAATTCATCCACGTACGCACACTTCCATCGCGCATCACGAAGCGGCGATTGAACGACACGGGCGTTTTCTGCGTCGCCGCTCCGACCTGCAAGTCGACGGCCTGCGCGGCTGTGTGTGCCTTCACGATGGCTTCGACCGGGCCATTGATGAGCTTGTCAATATACCCGGCTCGCAAAGGTTCCTGCGGCTCGTTGCCAAGCTTCAGGTAGAGTTCCTTCATGTAGTCCGGTGCGGTGTGCGAGTGCGTTGCCGCCAGCACAATGTTCTTCACGGGGATGCCCGTCTTCGCGGCGGCTCGTTCGCGAACCTCGCGGGAGAGATCAGTCGCGATGCCAATCAAGTCGCAGACGACCAGCGCGGCCGATTCATGCGTGTCCCGAAAGACAATCGCCTTTGCCTTCAACGGGTCGATCGTGCCGTCCGCCAGCCGCTCGTGGTAATAACCCGCTATTGGAAACCCGACTGGCGGAGTGATATCTGCCTCAGCGACGCCCACTCGCAAGGAATCCGCGGCCGCAGCGGGTGTTACCATGAGACCGCAGCTCAGTACACAGACAACCCAACAGCAAACAAGTCGATAGATCATGGATGTGGTGCTCCCTTTAAGGGCAATCATTGAGGCCGCTCGAGCCGTCCCTGAAGAGTTCGGCCAACGCAGACAATCGGAGCCTCATTGAACGCATTCTCCAGGCGGCTGGAAAGCTACCGGCCACGAACAGTTCAACCTTTGACGTGCGCCCGGACATCATCATCAGAGACAGATCGCTCGGAAGAAACAAACAACCTGTCTCTCTTCAGCCTATGTGAGTGAAACAGGGCGAGGTACGCGGTAGAGTCGCCTGCGTGGCAGTGGCCCTCGTGGCCATTCGGACTCCTCACGTGTTGACGAAGGTGTCGTGATGCTCCGACTCCTGTTTGCTGCGCTGTTGTTGCTGCTGATCGGGCCGGGATGGGCGGGCGCGGCTGAAACTTCTGCGCCGTCGTATCAGCGGCATGTGACGGCTCTGTTCGGGAAACTCGGCTGCAACGGCGGCACGTGTCATGGGGCCGTCAAAGGCCAGAACGGGTTTCGGCTGTCGATGTTCGGGGCCGATCCTGCAGGCGATCACGAGCGGCTGATGCATGAATACGGCGGACGGCGGCTGAATTTCTCAGATCCTGAGTCGAGTCTCTTACTGCTCAAAGCCACGGGGCAGGTACCGCATGGTGGTGGAGCACGGCTCAAGGCAGGCAGTGACGAGCATCGTCTGCTGCAGGCCTGGATCACCGCTGGTGCCCCGGCGGACGACGTCGCCGCTTCTCGCGTGACCAGGCTGATTGTCTCGCCCGTTGAGCAGGTGATGCAGCCCGGTGAGACCTACCGCGTGAAGGTGAGCGCCGAATTCGCCGACGGCAGCACGGAAGACGTGACCTCGCTCTGCCTGTTCGAATCACTGGATCAAGCTGTGGCCACGGTTGATCGGGCGGGAGTTGTTACCGGCGTCGGCGTCGGGGATGCCGGGTTGATCGTACGCTATCGGGCTCAACCCGCAGCCGCTCGTGTGCTGGTACCGCGCCGGGGAGCAAGCACATTTCCCAAACTGGTATCAAGTAATTTCGTCGATGATCGGATCCTCGCCAAGTTACAGCGCTTGAATCTGCTGCCGGCTGAACTGTGTGACGATGCAACGTTCCTGCGGCGAGTGCACTTGGACGTCGTAGGCGAACTGCCGACTCCGGACGAAGTGCGAGCGTTCCTGGCGGATGCATCAGCCCACAAACGAGCGGCGATGATCGAAGAACTGCTGCTGCGTCCCGGTCATGCCGATCTGTGGACGTTGAAGTTCTGCGACCTGCTGAAGGCGGCCGATTTTGGTGTGTATGCCGACGCTCTGTCCAAAGAACACGACGCACCGCGCATGCAGGCGTGGGTCCGGGCACGTCTGAATGAAAATATTCCGTATGACGAATTCGTCGAACGCATTCTACTGGCGACCAGCCGTGAAGGCCGAACGATGGAAGAGTACGTCGCCGAAGTGAATGCTCTCTTCGAAGGGTATGCGCCGGGACGGCCGGATCTCGAACTGTATGCCCGACGCCGGACACTCGACTTGTTCTGGCAGCGACGTGGTTCGGATGGGGTGAAGGGTACGATGCAGGTGGCTCATGCATTCCTCGGGTTGCGCATCGAATGTGCTCAATGCCACCGGCACCCGCATGATAATTGGCAGCAGGAAGATCTGCTCGACTTCGCGAATCTCTTTATGCGCGTCCGCACGGTCGGGTTCTCAGATAAGAACGAAAAACTGTTTCCGGATGCGGCTACTCATTTCAAACAGATGAACGAAGAAGCAAAGCGGCTGGAAGCTGACGTGAAGCAACGCAAAGAGGGCGAAGGCAAGAAGCTCGAAGAGGACGGCCGCAAAGCCAGGCAGGAAGTTGATAAACTCACGGCGGAGATTGCGCGGCTGGAGAAAGCCAAGGGCGACGAGTCCGACATCGCGAAGAAACGCGAACTGCTGGCAGTGGCCAAGGAAGTGCAGACTCAGGCCGACAACTATCGGCAGGAAACAGCCGCTCGCGATAAGCGTGCGAAGCAGATGGTTGAAGCCGCTCGCCGCTTGATGCAGGCTGAAGCGCGCTTGCTGGACAAAGGCGAAAACGCGCGAGTCACCAGTACGCTCGGCAGCCGTGAATCAAAGACTTTTCGGCTTCTGGGTGAAGCGGAACCAGTCACCGTGCCCGCCGATCGTGACCCGCGTGAACTGGTCATGGGGTGGATGCGGAAGCCGGGCAATCCCTACTTCGCGCGGGCGATTGTGAATCGCGTCTGGGCTCACTACTTCGGACGCGGCATCATCGATCCGCCGGATAATCTCTCAGCGTTCAATCCGGCGACTCACCCGGAACTGCTCAAGGAACTGTGTGACGGTTTCATTGAGAACAAGTTTGACCTGCGCTGGCTGCACCGCACCATTCTGAAAAGTCGCACGTACCAGCAATCCAGCACGCCAGCCGAAGGTTCGGCCACCGACCGCACGCATTACGCCTTCTTCCCGATGAGACGTCTGCCCGCCGAAGTATTACTCGACGCTCTGAACACAGCGACGGGCACGACCGAAAATATGGATATGAAGTATCATCACTGGCCGGACACAATGAGCACCGTGCAGGTGCCGTTCATGCCGCAGAACAAGTTCGTCTCGTTCGTGCTGGAGACTTACGGACGTCCCCAGCGGAATGCCGCTGTGCAATGTGACTGCGAGCGGGATAACAGCGGCTCGATCTTTCACGTGCTGCTGCTGTCGAATCACCCGCGCGTGTGGGAAAAGATTCGCGACCCCGCCGGTCGATCGGCCAGGTTAATCAAGGCAACAGGCGATACCGCCAGCAAGATTGATGACATCTTCCTGGCCACCATCAGCCGGTTGCCGACCGATCAGGAACGGAATCGCTGCGTGGAGTTCATGACTTCCGCCGAGAATCCCGAAACAGCCTTGCAGGACGTGCTGTGGTGCCTGATCAATACTCGTGAGTTCCTGCTGCAACATTAAGCTTTACGAACTAATGGATTAGCGGTCACACAACAACGGGAGGGCGAGGCTCCTGCCGAGCCGAGGCGGAGTGCAAACCCGGCTCGGCAGGAGCCTCGCCCTCCCGAACAGAATCGTCGATGGGAGCAGATCATGAAACGCCGTGACTTCCTGCGAATTGGTGGGCTGGGACTCTGCGGGGTCGGAGCACTTGACCTGATTCGAGCCCAGTCGCTCTCGGCGTCGAACAATGCCAAGGCGAAGCAGATGATTGTCTGCTGGCTGGGCGGAGGTCCTCCGCACCTGGATATGTTCGATATGAAGCCGGAATCCTCTGAGGATTATCGCGGTATCTTCCGGCCGATTGATACTACGGTGCCGGGACTACAGGTCGGTGAATTGCTACCGGAGCTGGCGAAGCGGGCTGACAAGTACACGGTCATTCGGTCGGTCACCACCATGAACAAGCCGGGCGATCACGCTCAGGCCCCCCTGTACTGGCTCACCGGTAATCCGCGACTGACGACGGGCAGTGACGAGTACCCGATGTACGGCAGCGTGGTGAATAAGTTGCGTCCCGGACCGAACGATCTGCCGACGTTTGTGGTGCTCGACGAGATTGACGTGCATACGCACAACGCGCTGTCCCGCAATTTCCTGGGTTCGGCTCACGCGCCGTTCGTGATGCAGCCGCTCAAGGACAAAGACGCCGTCACCAAGATGCTGACGCCGCAACTCGAACTGCCTGCGTTCGCCCGAAACACAGACTTGCTGAAGACACTTGATACCCGGCTGCGTCGCAACGACACCCAAGACGAAGTCATCGCCGGGCTGGATCAGTATCAACAGACAGCATTTAACTTACTGCGTTCCCCCAAGCTGCGGCAGGCATTGGATATTTCCAAAGAGCCGACGGAATCCATCGAGCGATTTACTCGCAATAAACCTGCCAAGGCCCGTTATCCGATCGGTGACCCTCTGCACTTCCTACTGGCTCGCCGCCTGATCGAAGCTGGAGTGCCCGTGGTGCACTTCAACCTCGGCTACTGGGACTGGCACGGCGAAAACTTCACGGCCGGCAAGCAGCAGATCCCCATGTTTGACGCCGGCCTCGCCGCGCTACTCGACGACCTGGACGAACGCGGCTTGCTGGATTCAACCATTGTCTTGGCCCTCGGCGAAATGGGCCGCAAGCCCAAGATTGATAAGCCGAAGGAAACGGGAGCCGGGCGTGACCATTGGGACTACGCGCAGTTCGTGCTGGCCGCGGGCGGCGGCTTCAATCGCGGCTGCATCGTCGGAGCCACCGACAAGCACGGCGAGCAGGTGGTCGACAAGTTCTACAAGATCGAAAGCTTCGGCCGAACGCTGTACCACCTGCTGGGCATCGACGCCGACACCCTGGTACACACCCCCGCTAACCGCCCTGTGAAACTGATCGTCGAAGACGCCCCGATCATCAAAGAAGCGATTCTCTGATTGTAGGGAAGCACGTGCATGCCTCCCATTTGGCGTTACGCAGGGCGGCCGAAGGCCGACCGCTGACAGCCCAGAAACGTTGTCGAGGCAAAAAACACGCCCGGAGGGATTCGAACCCCCGACCGACGGATTAGAAATCCATCGCCCGATCTCCGGACGTGTCAATCAAGCAAAGCTAGTCAGGGCCTTACATCAGTCCCTGAAGCCGACGCCGTGAACTCTACTTCGCGATCAACAGAAGGCAAACACCACCACTTATTGCTTCGGAAACTCAACGGACTCCCATTTGATTTTCCAGAGTTCTTTGACCTTGTCGCGGTTACCCCAAATCATGGGCCCCAACGACCCGCTTAAGAACATTATCAGATACTCACCGCGTGAATTCTTGATCTCGATGATCGGGAATGTTGGTACGGTTTCGGTTGGCTCTTGCATTCGCATTGAAATTCGCGTCTCACCCTTGTCATCGACCACCTGAAACTCATTTGCTTGGATGACCTTTGGCAAACCGTTCACCCCGCGCCCCTGAGCGTCGCGCAGCTTGATGAATTCCGCGATCTGCTGGTTCTGTTTCTCGACCCGTTCAGCCAGAACGTCAATCTGAGCCCGCAAACCTTTGATGTCCTGGGTGTTTTCTTGCAGCTGTTCACTGCCACCACCACACCCCACCAGCGACAGAAGCAACGCAACAGCCTTCACAGCGCGAAACATAACCCCGCCTCCTTTTCAAGTTGCAGAACGGAAATTCCCCTCATATTGTCCAGCCCGTGGCAAGCCGACAAGGAGGAGGAGGCAGCCGTTTTTTGATTGCAGAGGCAGGAGCCGCGCGGTTCCTGCGGAGCCGCGCGCGACCGGGTGGGGGCTGGAAGGACCCAAGGCCGGGGGGTGCCTGCTGAACAGCGGTGCATTATGCCACATGCGGCGATTTGATACACCTCAAAGACCCTTTGATACGTGGATGAATCAACACCTATCACGAGCCTCGACCAGCTGGCTTACGAGGTCAAGAAACGACTCGGCAGGCCATCGCTCCGCACGCTGCGAGAGTGGATGTCTCAGGGTTGTCCGGCACGTGATCCAGAGGGCAACTACGATCTGCAGGCAGTGATAGATTGGGCGACGAAGAACAAGCCATCCCCCGGCGAGTCTTCCCGGCGTGATCCAGACAAGATCAACTGGCACGACGAACGAGCCCGCGAGCAAACCCTGACGCTGAGACTCGAACGGAAGACGTTACTGCACAGTCTGGTACCGGCCGAAGTCGTCGCTGAGATCCTTGCGAATCTCGGTGTTGAGTGGCAGGTCACGCTAGACCAGTTGAACACTTCCGTGTTGCGACTCGTGAAGCCTGGGACATGCAATCGGGACGCTTTGCGAAAACGGCTGCGCCTAGCCGCCGATCAAGGCCTAAAGTCACTCTCCAGCACAGTCGAAGAGTGGCAGCGTTTCGTCATGGGATCGGGGGAATTCTTGGGCGACTTGCCCAGCATCTCCGACCCAAAGAGCGAACCGACTACGCCAGTTGGCTCCCGCAAAACCTCTACCTCCCGCGCACGGTCTCCGCGAACCCAGGCTACTACCGATGGGACGGTTTCGAATACTGGCAAGGCCTCATCGAAATCGCGCAAAGCATCGAAACCGAAGAGCTAGTCCTGATGCTGCCGACCCAGATCGGCAAGACCACCTTTCTCCTGGCCCTGCTGGCCTGCATCGCGGCCAATGACCCCGCTCCCGCCATGCTGGCCGGTCCCGACCAGGACGACGTCCGCAAGGTCCGTGACGACTTCTATGCGATCTGTGATGCCTCACCGCTGCTGAAACGCCTCGTGCCATCATCGCGCCTGAGAAACCTGCTCTGGCTGATGGTCAACGGCATGCGGTGCTACCTCGCATGGTCAGGCAACACGCAGCGATTGAGCGGCAAGAGCTGCAAGAACGTGTTCTGCACCGAGTGCGACAAATGGCAGCAGAAGCAATCAGAGGGCCGCACTCAGGACCTCGTGCGCGAACGAGTGAAGGCCTTTGATCAGTTCTTCATCCTGTGGGAATCGACACCCACCGACGAAGGCTCATTCATCGCGGATAAGTACGAGCAAGGCAACAAATGCCGCTATTTGATGCCCTGCCCGCACTGCAACCATCATCAGGAACTGCGCTTCCCGGTGCACACCGAAGGCCCGTATCAGGGCTATGGCGGAGTCGCCGGGTACACCGCCGAAGATGGTAAGAAGCTGCTCTCCGCAGACCATGCGTTGCAGCATGCGTATTACCTCTGCGAACGCGGTTGCCGCATCGAAGAGAGTGACCGCGCATGGATGATCGCCAACGGTCGCTGGGTGCCTTCAGGTCAGTGGATCGACCGCAAAGGCAAGCTGCAGGGTGAACCGCTCAAAGGCCCGCGAATCGTCTCGGTGAACTGCGAATCGATGGTCGGTCGAACGGTGACCTTCGGGCGCATGGCCGCGGCTTATATCGAATCTCGCGGCGACCCGAAGAAAGAGCAAAACTTCGACAACAACTGGCGCGGCATCAAGCGCCAGAACAAGACGAAGGTCCCGGAATGGCGGTCAATCGGCGCGAAACTCCGCACCACATACCCACCGCTCAGCGTACCGCCTCAAGCCTACTTCCTGACGTGTGGCACCGACGTCCAGAAGGATCGCATCTACTACGTCGTACGCGCGTGGGGACCAGGCGCAACGTCGTGGCGAGTTGATCGCGGTCAAATCTGGCAGGCTCGAGACACCAACGGCAATCTGGTGCCGGACTCGGAACTCAACGCGCTCCGCGATCACGTCCTGATGCGCGAATGGCCGGTGCTCGGTGGCGGCAATCCGGTTGGCTGGCCTGCACTGCGCAACCGAGTCACCGGGATTGACGTCGGCTTCGACACCCTGCGAATTCACAACTGGATGCGGTCCCAGCGCGGCATCGATTTGCGAGCTGTTCGCGGCTCCACGCACAACCTGACGCCGTTCTTTCAGTGCAATCGCGTCGAGAAATCCGCACGCGACGGCAAGGTCTACGAGGGTGGTCTCAACATCTGGGAGATCAACACCCACACCTACAAGTTCGACCTTCGCCAGCGCTGGAACTCTTCACCTGATCAACCCGGCTTCTGGTGGCTGTCCTCACTGCCACCGGAAGAAGACGAGGCTTATCTACGCGACATCACCAACGAATTCGAGCGCCTGAAGCCAAGCGGCAAGGGCACTGAATGGGTCTGTCACGACAACCAATGGCGCAACGACTGGTGGGACTGCGAAGTCTACGCGCGAGCCCTCGCGGACATGGTGGTCGGGTTCGAATGGGATGAGGCCTCACTGAAGGCGATGGCCATTCCTCACAGCAACACACAGCCGCTGATCGATACCGGTCACGTGCTGCAAACGGAGTTCTCCGCACGCTGAGTGCGGTTCGTTTCACACTTATGGAGATCAGTTTCAATGTCAGATTCCACAACCTTCAAGAAGTTCGATTCACTACTGGGGCGACTCGTTGAATTGGGTTACGAGCTTGATCAGGCCAAGCTGGAAAAGTGCTTCGACGACGGCTGCCCCGGCGATCCCGGCGCGTATCCACTCGCCCGAATCGAAAGCTGGCTGCTGCAACAACGTCCCCAGCTCTGCCCAGCCCAAACCGAAGGACCAACAACCAAGAACGACGAACCCGCGGCCGACACCACTGATGTCCCACACGTCCCATCAGCCACATCCGTCCCATCCTCAGACCTGGTCACCACCGTGGACGCCACCGCCGGCCAGCAGTTGCCCGCCGCACCATCGCCCGCCGGCGACGAACCCGCGCGGCTCACTGCCGAGGTCTGCCCGATCTGCGTCGTGCAGATGCGCATCACCAAAACCCAGCCCAGCTACACGCATCAGGAATGCCCGGCCTGTGGCCGCAAACGCAAGGTCACACGGCTATCCGTCCAACAGTTGCTAGCCCAGCAGGAGCAACGTCACCGACATTCCGATGAGCCATTCGCTGCGAGGCCTCGCTGATGCTCACCCACGCCCTGCCAGCCAACTCCGTCAGTGAGGTCGCGTTGCTGCGCGAAGCGATGTCCGACGGCCACGACTTCGCGCGCGAACCGGTGGCCACGTTCTTCCTGCCGTTTCCGCCGACTGTGAATCACTGTTACCGCAACGTGACGAGCCGCCGCACAGGACGTCGCGGCAAGGCGCTGACCGACGAAGCCAAGCTGTTCCGGGACACCGTCATCCTGATCGTGGCCCGCAGCGGCTGGCGCGAACCGATCGTCGGTGAGGTCTCGCTCGAAGTGATGTTCGTGCTGCCCGACCGTCGACAGCACGACGTCGGCAACTGTGACAAGGCCCTGCTGGACGCCCTCAAGCACGCCGGCGTCTATCACGATGATTTTCAGGTCTGCGATCAACGTTTCTGGCGCAGCCACCTCGTGAAATCACCGGGCTACTGCGTCGTAAAAGTCTACCGCCTCACCGATGCCTGATGTCGATGACCAATGGGACGGCTGGGACGAATGACATCGGTCCCATGCGTCCCATCAGTCCCATTCCAAACGCCACCATCAACACACCGAGCACTCACATGACCGCAGTCGTCTCCCCCCCGCAAACGCTCTCGCGACTCGCAGCCACGTTGATCATCCTGCTGGGCGAACCTGGCGGGGATCGTCCCTCGCTGGAACAGCGAGTCGACTGGCTGGATCTCGACCGTATTGAATGGTCGTTTGGCACCGCTCGTACCATCACACTGACGCAACTCCCCAACAGCTTTCAGAGGCTTGAGGATCTGTCTCTGGAACCGGTGCGGCGAGTCCTCGAAGTGCGTCGCTACGACGACAACGGCGAACTCACCGAAATCGTTGCGTGGGGGTTACTCAAGGCAAACCCGGACCAGTTGAACGCACAGGTCGAATCGATCGGCCTGGTGGTCACGCTGGACGACGTGCTGTTCGGGCATCGCGCGTACGGCTACCGAGTCCACTCAGCACACACTGGAGCGGCAGCGACCGACTTCACGGTGATCCACGAAGACATTGTCTTCAACCCCATCGAACGTGAAGACGAAGCTGTCCGCGGCAACCGGTCCCCGGAAGTCGATGACAACGATGCTCCGCTGTGGGTTGCTCCGGATGCTCTCGGTTCGGCCAGTGAAGAATCGGTTCAAGGCACGCCAGGACTATACTGGTACATCCCCGAAGCGGTGTTCGCGCTGTGCTGGTTGCTCAACCCGGATGAAGAGTACCTGCAGAACCCGACTCTGGACGAACTCAAGGACCAGGCCGGTGACAAAGCCGCAGACGAAAAGCTGATCCGCAACATCCGGATCAAACGCGGCACGACGTTGCCCGAGGCTCTGGCCCAGTTGCTCAAGCCGATCGACTGGGCCTTTGAATTCGTCGAGACCGTTGATACCAGCGATCCAACTCTGCTGGTTGCCAACAAGACTCAGCTCAAAATCTTTGAGCGTCGCCAGCGTCCTCCGGTGACTGTCAGCCTGCTCGCGCGGGGCGAAGTCGAAGACGGCACCAGCCAGACGGATGAGATCGATCTGACGTACGACATCACCGAACGCCCCAACGCGATCGAAGCCCAGGCCGAGCTGCAGCAGTTTGAATCCACATTCACCCTGTCACCGGGCTGGGATGATACTCACGACAGCCTGACGTTCGTCAGCATCGAGAACGGTCACAAGAACAAGCAGCTTTACCGCGACGTCGGCACGTTGTGGGTCCTCAATGAATCGGGCTCGTACCTCGAAAAACGCGCGGAACTGACCGGCCCCTACGACCTGCGGCCGCTGCTCGGCTCTGAAAACTCAGTCCGTCGCCGCAAGTTCGAGCGTTGTCTGACTCTGGCCGATGACCAGAACCCGGTCGGTGATAACGGTTACCTGGTCGAATGGAAGAACCCGACCAGCGGCAATTGGGAACCGGTGCAATGGGCCTTCAGCGTGTTGCAGGACGAATGCGGCATCCAGTTCACCAGCCCCGTGCCGCAACCGCTCTGGCAACGCTGGAGAACACTGGCCGCCGCCAACATGAAAACCGAACCGCTGATCCGCATCACCGCCGTGGTCGAATCAGACCGCCGCCTGAGTGCCTCCGCCGATCGCGACGAACGCAGTCCGCTGGACATGGAAAACCGGGCGATGCTGGACCTCGAGGACAAATACAAATACCGCAAGGTGGCCACCACCAGCACGCTCTATACCGCCCACCATGAAGCCATCGAAGCCATCAACACCATCAACGACGCCGACGGCAACCCGACCACCTGGCTGATCGACATCGACGGCGACCACGCGACCACGATCCTCAAGCGAAAAAAGATCTGCATCCTCGGCAGCACCGGCAACGATGGACGCTACACGGTGGACGGTGCCACCTATTCACTCGGCAGCAACAAGACCACGATCAGTGTTTCTCAACGTCTGCCGGATGACACCATTGACGGAGTGGTCGGGTTCGGCACGCTGGAAGAATCCGACTACCACCGCATGAAAACATTCCTCGAGGAAGAACTGGCCAAGACCGACGGCGCGGCGGTCAGTGGTACGATCTCGCTGATCGGTCTGGATCACTGGAGTTACCGGCCCGGTGACCTGATTGATAAAATCGAAGGCCGCGAGATCGACCTCAACCGCTACACCAAATCCAGCGGCGAAACCTCCTACCCGGAAGTCACCAGGCTGGTGTTCGACGTGCACACTCAGACGCTGGTCCTGACGCTGGAGTAGCAGCCTGTTCTCATGGGACCTATGGGACGCATGCGACCAATGATTTTCATCGGTCCCACCAGTCCCATCCGTCCCATTCCACTCTCACCATCGCCAATCGCCAATCGCCATGCTCCTCACCCGCCCCGACACCGATGCCCGCGTCAAATACGGCAAGCTGACCACGTTGCTCAGCCCGGCTCCGCATCCGGTCTACGGCAAGCGGGCCAGCATGGCGGTCTATACCGTCAACGAAACCTCCGGCCGGCTGGAGATCACCGCTGTGGACTCCGGCAAGCTGGTTTTTGATGGGCACATGGAAAACTACTTCCGCGACATCGTGACGATCGCGGAAGTCACCGACTCAGCCGCCAACGACGGCACCCACTCGATCGACAGCATCACTTACGATCCGGACACCGGCACAACCACGATCGAGATCACTCCCCCCTGGACCGGCGCCGCTGACGGTGACTTAATCGTCCCCAAGTGGGAGCCCACCGGCGAAACAATCACCGTCGTCGCCCGTCTCACCCAGAACGTGGGCAACGCCTTTTGCGTCGCGGTGCTGGATGACTTCGACGAGTGGAACGTGATCTTTCTCGACTCGTGCACTTAACCAGTCTGGGACTGATGCGACGGATGTGACCAATGTTTTTTTGCCATCGGTCACACAGGTCCCATTCGTCCCATCAGCAACAGGCAGTTAATAGCCATGCCACCCTTCAACCGCGAACAGCTCACCCGCTCGAACACCGGCCTCTGGCTGCTGCAGGGCGCGATGAAAGAAGACCTGCCCGCCGCCGTTGATCAATTATTGCAGCCGTCAACGGCGCGGCTGGCCGTGTTCAAAAAGACAGCCGGAGGCACCGCGGCCATCACGTCACTGCCGACGACCAGCAGCGTGGAGATCTCCGGCAACTACGCCGCCGCACTGCTCGCGTCCGGCCTGCTGCTGATCACCGGCAGCACCGGCAACGACGGCAATCACGCGATCGCCAGCGCGAGCTACAGCAGCGGCAGCAACACGACCACGATCGTGCTGTCTGGCCACCTCCCCAGCGCCGTGGCCGACGGCAACGTCACCCTGCCCGAACTGCAGCCAGCAGGCTACTACGAGCCAGTGACAAACCGGGCCCTGCACCTCCACGTCCCCGCCGGAGCCTGGGTCGCCGCCCTCCTGATCGCTGGCGAGCTGATCCCCGTCACCACCCAGTGCGTCCCCACCGTCGACCCATCCCTTTTGTAGGACGGACAATCCTGTCCGTCTCTGGCGGTCAGATCTCTCCGCGAGTCGCTCTGTTAAGTGCTGTTCTCAAGCGAATCTCATGAATTATAGAATTACGTTATTCTGTAATTTCACAGTTTCCGGAAAGTGTGAAACTGCCCCTAAATGCTTGAGCGAAGGGGTAAGATGTAGCGCGGACAATACTGTCCGCCTAGAAGCGAACATCGCACGGAGGCGGTGGTGGCGGTGGTGGTAACTTCGGCGGATTGCGGCGGGCTGGAGGCAGCCACACACCTCCCCTGAGTCGCTGAATGCTCCGCTCGTGCTCAATTTCTTCCACAAGATCATTCGCGAATGACTGATTGAGTTTCGCCAGCGCTCGAACCAGCACCGCAAACACCAACGTCACGATTACCAATACAACAACGCTCTCAAGATTGAGCCTGATCACTTCGGTTTTCCTTTGCGTCCTTCGCGCCCTTCTGTTCAATCACCCCGTCGACTCGGGCAACCACCGCACCACACCGCCGGCGGTTGAGGTTCCCTCACATCAGCACACTCGACGGCCAGCAGGCTGCAGCTATAGACCGGCAGCACCACGATCACCGTGCACTGGCAGGGCTCATGTCGGACAGCCTCGATCGACCTGTGCACGCAGCGTGATCGCTCCGCAGCCCGCAACTCCGCTCGCCGTTCGGCTTGGCCATCGGCCTCCGCTTCTCGATGGCCTGACCTCGGCAACGCTTCCCACCGAGCCCGCTGCGCGCGTCGATCGTCCAGCCATGCCTGTTGTCGCGTAGTCCGAGTCACCAGCTCTCAACCTCCAGCAACGCCTGCAACGCCTCGTTCGGCAGCAGCTTGATCAGGTCCGGGTAAATGATCGGGTATCCGCCCAACTGCTCGGGCAACGCCAGCGGCAGACCACTCAGCAGGATCCATGATCCACTCGGCAACTGTTCGATCGCCAGCACCGGCAGATCCGCAAACTCGACGGTGGTGTAGGTGTGCGGAGAACTCAGCGGCACGTTGCCATTATTCCAGGCCAGAGCGTCCAGAGTCAGCAGCACGTCGCCGCCGCTGATCTTTCCCACGTTCTCAAACGGCAACTGGGACCAGGCAGCGTCATACGCCAGAGACGTCGCCGACCGCTTCGTGTCGATATCCACCAGGCGGCTCATCAGCGGGTGAGTGGATGCCGTCTTGCGGAAGTGGTACTCCACAAAGGACCGCTCCAGATAAGGTGGAATTCCATGGTCTGTCGTCGTCACGGGATAATCGAACGACCACATCGCAATTGGCAGACACGCTGGCGGCAGGCTGCTGGCGTTCCAGTACGTCGACGGACAGGTCAGCGGACAACCCACCGGTGTCGCCATATCGATCGACAGCCCGGTCATCGACATGCCCGAGCCCAGCGCGGACAGCACGTTGTTGAAGATCGGAGTCTGGTAGTTCCACGGATCATTCAGCTTGAAGCACACATCCCCGCCGCTATCGACGTAGCCCGTCGCTCCGTTAATCACCAGCAGTTTGCCGCCCAGATCCAGCCAGTCGTTGAGGTTATCCGTCATGTCCTCCATCGGCATCGGCGTAGGCACTCCGGACGCCGTCGTGAACCGCCGTCCGCGACCGACGAACACCACCTTCGCCCGGTCGAAGTCGTACAGATCCAGCCCTGGAGAAATCGGGTAGCTGTATTGCTCAGTGCCAGCCATGAAGGCGACGCGATCATAAATGGACCGCAGCCGCACCGGGTCGTAATCGGTATAGACTTCCACCCGGCACGCATGCCCGGCACTCTGGTGCTGATCAATCTTCACGTGCGGGTCCAGGATATCACCCGCCCACGCGCGAGCATCCATTTCCGTCTCATTCGCCGTGCGGCATTCAATGCCCTGCTTGTCGGGATCGGTCTCACCCTCGGGTAAGCACGTCAGCGACGCCGGCCAGTTGACCGTGACCGCGTGGCCACATTCGCAGCGGATGCCACCGAGCTGCAATTCGTAATCCGCCCAGTCACCTGACCCGTCTTCGCCGATCCAGTCCCATTCATCGAAGTACCCGACGTGAAACCCATGCCCACCGAACACCGTCGCCCCGTTGTAGTGCGCGTTCTGTTCGCCGCTGTTTGTGTGCCCGAGGAACATCGGCGCATACATCAACCAGTTCCGCAGCACTCCGATGGCCAGCACGTCGCCATCAAACGCATCGCGCATGAACGTGCCGACTGGCGATCGATACTCGGCATCCGCGCGAAAGTTCTTGCCGACGATCCGCCAGAGCAAATTCGTCTCGTGCTGCCGCTCCTGCAGGTACGTTGCCCAGTGATTGATGTTGTCCAGAAACCCCTGCAACGTCCGCACATCGCGCGACCCGCTGAAGTCCCGGTTGCCACTCCAGCGGAGTAGCACACCGACTTTCGGAAACGGACAGTCGCAGCAGGTGCAGGGTTTGGCCATGTTGATCGGTCGCCGGGTTCGGTTCGTCGTTAGTGGCCCGCACTCTCCGTGTGCGGGCATTTCATGGGACAGATGGGACCCGTGGGACTTATGAAACACATCGGTCGCATTCGTCCCCTCCGTCCCATCCGCCGGAACGTTCAGCGTTCAATCACCGCCACCACATCGGGCGCACCCGGCCCCGTGGCATCCGGCACCACCATCAGATCGGTCTCACCGCTCAGATCAGGCACCAGCTTCGTGATGCTGCCGTCCACGTTCTCTGCGACGACGTTGAAGGTGTAGGTCTCACCGTCTTCCAGTCCAGACACCGCCGCGTAGAACGTGCGCTGGTTCGATCGGAACGTCACTTCCACGTCGGCCGGTGACGTCGGCCCGTCAACACAGGTCAGCACGAACTTCGCCGGTTGAGGTCCCGGTTCGTGAAACCAGTCCCAGGCAAAGCGGACTCCACCACCCGCCAGCCGCAGGATCTGCCACACGACGCCTCGGCCGGCCAGAGTCGGAGTCACCGCACCCTCGTCATCGACGGCCAGCAGCGTCGCGCCCTGCAGGACAGGTAACTCGATGCCGTCACGATGCGGCCGCACCTGCACCCAGACGTCTTTGCCGAAGTAGTCTTCGCCCAGAGTGATCACCGGTTGAGTCGGAGCTTTCACGACCGCCAGCGCCGGAGCCGCCCGCAGCACGTTGTCCGCTCCGAAGTCCCAGCCCGTGCACATCAGCCGACGGCCTTCGGTCAACAGTCGAGTGTCCCGGTACCGGATCCGATCCGGCGAACTGGCATCCGGCGGCGACGCATACACCGCCACCCCGTAGCCACCAGCGAAGCGGCTGTTCGTCAGCACTGTTTTGCCGCCAAGTAATCGCATGATCGCGTGCTCTTCCAAACTGTGGCTGTAAATCAACAGTCATTCTCATGGGACCAATGGGACCTGTGGGACTAATGAATTCATCGGTCCCACTTGTCCCATAAGTCCCATCAACCAGCGGTCGCAAACTGCACCGTCCGCACCGCAGTCACCCCGCCACACGTCAAAGTGAGCGTCACCAGATAGTTCCGGTTGTCCAACAAACCGGGCGTTTCATGCGTCAGCGAAAACGTATGGTTCGCCTTAACGGTCTGGGCGCTGATCGTCAGCGTGTCGACCGAGGCACCCTGTTCGCGCACGGTCGCGGCCAGCGTGGCGGTGTTGTCCAGAGTCGCGATCGGCACCAGAGCTGAATCATGCAGCACGCTGACCAGCAGATAAGCCTTGTCGTCACCCGGCCCGGCTTCCGGGTCGAAGCCTGGCTGCACGTCAAACCGCAGCTCCCGCGACGCCAGGTCCGCTAGCCGCACCGACAACGGCGGGTTGCCCGGATGGCTCATGATTGTGTCCGCCGCAAGGCTTTCGCTGCCGCCGACCTTCTCCCGCCAGAACACCGAATAATCCGCGGCGGTCGCTTTCTTGTTCAGCCGCGACAGTTCAACGCTGCTGCTGTAGTGGCTGAAGGCTGACCCCGCGATTGTCCGCGCGACCACATCACCCGGCCCAGGTTGAGTCACACTGCCCGACGCCTTGAACGTGCTGTCCGACCAGTCAAACCACAGCCCATCCGACACCCGCTGAATCGACGGATAAACGGTCAGGCTGGCTGCCAGAACGATGGAAAGTGGTTCTAACATAGTGACTCCGATGTGCTTTGTTGCCTGCAACTCAGGGGACCAATGGGACGCATGCGACCGATGATTTTCTGTTTGTCATCGGTCCCACAGGTCCCATCAGTCCCATTTCAACCGCCACTACCCCACGCCGCCGCGCTCCCCCGAGCGATCGCGATCTCTTCATCGACCCACGCTCGCGCCTTCCGGGCGTGTTCGCTGCCGGAGATCTTCGACCCCGGATAACTGCGCGCGTGACCGTGCCACTCATCGACCAGGTGTTCATAATTCAGATCGTGCCCGATGATCCGCCGATTGATGGCCGCCTGCTGCAGACACAGATTGAAGGTCACTTCCGTGTCCCACGTTTGCAGAGCGATCTCTCCGAGCCCGAACTCGTCGCGAGCCACCGCGTACGACCAGCCGCAGGCACGCAACGCGGGCAGATAACCCATCGTCAGCGAATGCCCGAGCATGCCTCGCCAGTTGCTGGCGATCCAGCCGTTGACGTGATCTCGCGGACTGATCTCGTAACCGACCACGGGCGTGTCCGAGTCACATAGCGACGCCCAGTGTTCCACCAGGTCACGCCGCCGCGGGAAGACATCCACGTGAGACCACAGCACGCGCGGAGTGTCCGCGAAGATCTGCGACAGCTCGCAGGCGATGGCCACCGGCTCGCTGGCGTGCTTCCAGAGTCGCTGTTGCAGCAGGTGCAACCGGACGTTCGGCCCAGCGGCAGCGCAGATCTTCTTCAGAGCCGGCAGGTTGTCGGGCGTGCTGCCGGTATCGACGACATCAATCACCACCGGGTGAGTCTGCAGCAGCCACAACGGCAGCACCGCTTCCAGCAGGTCCGGCGTGTCACGGTGTGGCAGATTGATCGTGACTGGCTGGTTCGCGCCGCATGATCGACTCACCGCTCCCTGACGCCGCAGTCGTTCTTCTCTCAGGTTCCGACTCATCAAGTCACTTTCCACAATGGTATGGCATCACGAATGACCGCCGCCCCCTGTTCGCAGGGCAGCACCGTGATCACATGAAACACCGTCAGGGCGGATGCCCCCTGCTTAAACACTTCCTTGATCCGTTGCTCAAAGTGTTCGTGTCGCTTCGTGCTGAAGCGGCGGAAGATCACCATGAAATCCCAGTCACTTTCCGCCGTGAAGTCGTTCCGCGACCGCGAACCGATCTGCCACAGCGCTTCAATCTCGAACTCAGTCAGCACTGGCTCGAGCCGATCGCGAAGCTGTTGGTCCCAGGTGCACGAGATCAGCCACATGCTGCCCCCAGTGTCCGGTCGCCGACATTGAGGTCGCTCGTTTCTGACGGAAGGGCGGGCAGCGGCATCCAGTGAGTGACCACACAGTTGCGCTTCCACCAATCCCCCAGCCAATCATTGGGGATGTCGTGGAACTGATCGGTAACAATGAACTGACGCCCGTCCCCTTGATCTTCAACCAACACCAGGACACGTTTACTCGCGTCACGACAGGGCGTCCGAGGAAAAGCATCCACAGCAGAAATCCAGCCCGCAGCGGGCGGCTTCTCTGGCAGAGGCATCCAGTGCGTCACGAAGGGATTCAGACCAGGCGTCGGGTGATTGGCGCGACACTCTTGCAACATGGTCCGAAGCCCAACCACAAGAGCCCACCGATGTCGTGTGGTTTCATTCAAATACGAGACCAACACGTCATCCCCAGCAGTTCCATCAGTCGGCACGGTGGGCAGCGATTCTCTCACATCAATCCAATTCATTGCGCCGCCTCCCACGCCGCCGCCGCGGTATCAGCCCAGCCACACCCCAGGGCCTGCAGGCTGCTGCAGAAGATCGACCGGCACTTGTGGTACGAGTTCGGCAGCAGCGTCACCTTGCGGCGTTGCAACAGCCCGGCGATTGCGAAGTGCAACCGGTTGGTGATGATGTGATCCCAGCTCGCCGCCAGCTTCAGATAAGCCTCGACGCTCGCCGCCATACCGGCTGGGTCACCTAAGTCCTGAGGATGAGTCTCCGCAATCTGTTCCCACCCGCGCCGCAGAAACAACCCCACGCGTCTGCCATTGGTCCCACAAGCCCCATCAGTCCCATTAGCTGCCCCACCCATAAACTGCGGGCAGTCATACCCCAGCGCCAGATCCGGCGCGATGTCGCTCCTGTGGTGATACTTCAGGCTGCGGTGATCGCGGAACCAGACTTTTTCATAGGCGAGATGATGTTCGCTGTACCCGTCGCCCGTTTGAGGCAACACGGTCACCGGCAAGCCGGTCGACAACGCCCACTCCCGTTTCCGCCGCTCCAGCTCATACTTGCCGAAGTTCCCAGCCCCGGCACTGAAGATGGCTTGCAGCGTGCACGGCAACGGCAGCCCGTGAGTCACCTCGATCAACTCCACCCCGAAGTGCCCGCACAGTTGCTTCGTGGCCGCATCAATGAGCCAGTCGCCGATGTTCCCGTTCGCGCGCAGGTAGCCGACTCGCTGACCACGGAACGGGGCGAAGACGTCTTCCCAGGTTGATGGCGACAACACGGCTGGCATCAGGCAAACCACTTTCTGGCGACGATCCGTTCGGACGTGTCGCAGTGGAATTCGAGTTCCAGCGTCTCTCCATCCGCTGGCAACTCGGGTTCTCCGGGAGTGCCGAAGTCGACGTTGTCCACCGCCGACAGATCCCCGGTCGCATCGTTGCTCGTCAGGACGATAATCAGTGTCTTGCCGGGTATCGGGTTGATGTGGTTGACCGTGTAGGTCCCGCTGCCGGGAGCCAGAGTCAGCCGCGCGCCGTCGTAATAGGTCCAGTCGATCGTGATGCCGGATTCGACGCCGCTGTCATCGACCGTCAGCAGTTCCACGTCCCCCATCCCTGCCGGGAACGTGATCGTGTAGGGATTGCTGCCCGTCACAACGACACCGCCCAGCGCTGTCAACGTCCTCAAGCCGGTCTGAATCGCGGCCGCGTTGTCGGTGACGTTCAGAGTTACCGAGTCGCCTCGGAATTCAACGTCGTATGTCCCGACGGAACCTGCGACCGTCAGAGTCTGCACTTCGGCACTGCCCGAGTTCGTCGGCGGAGTCGCCGTACCGCTGCCGCTGTTGTACAGCGTATCCAGAGCGCCATCGCTCAGGACGCGATAGGTCAGGACGCACTCATCAAACCGCAGAGCGGTCACCCCGATGCCACTGGGCAGGTTGTAGTAGACCTGAATGCCGGTGGCCGTGTTGTCGGTGTAGGTCCCACTGGCTGTGGTCGAGTCCACACTGCCGCGATTAACGCTGATCTCCAGCAGCTTGCTGGACGCCGTCCAGCGACACGCGACGAACACCCATGTGTTGGACGGCACGGAGCCGAACGTAGTCGCGTCGACATGGCCGCTCGAAGCACCACGCAACACGCCCCAGCGAAACTGATTGCTCGCGTTCAACTGCAGGGCGTGAATCAGATTCGTGCCGCCGCCGTCTGTGTTGACGACGAACAGCGTCCCCTCACTGGTGGCAGACGAGTTGATCCGCACCCATCCCGCCCACGTCACATCACCCGAAGAAATCGCCCAGTCCAGTTCCGTGCTGCCGTACAGTTGCTCGTTGACCGCGAACTCGCAGCAGTTGCCCACCAGACCAGCCACACCGTCCGGCGTTCCCATGTTAACGGCCAGATCCAGCACGCCGGCATGCTCGGCGCGCGTGCCGCTGACCTCGTTGAAGTGCCACATCGCCTGCCACGCCGTCGTTCCGTCCGTGTCGGGATCAATCGTCACCTCACTGTCATCCGGCCCCACGGTGTCTTCCAGAATGATCGGGTGATCGTCGCTCTCGACCCACGCCAGGTACGTGTTGCCGTAGCCACCCACGTTCTTGCAGAGGAACTGGAACAGATCGCTCCGACCGGCAATCGCCAGTTGCTTGGGGTCGATGCCCCGCACGAACGTCACACCTTCCGGCCAGATCGCCGTCGCACCATCAACACCGTATGTCAGCTTGATGCGGACCTTTTCACCGACGGTCGGATTGACGAACTCAATCTGCCGGTCTCCGAGAATCGTGATCTCATGGTGTTCGCCGACGTCCTTATCCCAGTCGACGTTGATCGTGGCCGCGTCCGCATCCGCATGCAGCAGTTCCAGCCGATCGAACCGGAACGTGTTCGAAGGGTCGTTGTAGGTGATCTCGATGCCAATGCCCGCGATGAACGCCGTCGCCAGGTGATCGTCCACCTGTTCCTGAGTCACCCCGCCGCCACCAGTGGCCGCAATGGTGATGGTCTTCGCTCCGGAGTCGGCCGTCAGAGTGATGTTCGCGCCCTGCACCAGCCGGTAGCTGTTGAGCAGCGTCACTTCATCGCCAACCGTGATGAAGGTTTCGAAGGGTGCTGGTTGTGAGTGCATAGTCTGCTCTGGTCGTCAGGTTGTTCTCAGGGGACCAATGGGACGCATGCGACCGATGATGTTTTCATCGGTCCCACCAGTCCCATCCGTCCCATCCCGATCACGTGCCGCTCGTATTCCCCGGCCCGTCCTTAGCGCTCGTCTTCGGCCGTCCGCGTACCGGCATCCGCAACGCTGCAATCCGTGGCAAGATCCCGCTGAAGGTCTGCTTGCACTTTTGGCACACCTTCACGAACGCCCCGCAGTCGTTGGTGGTCACGTTCATGTTGATGGCGTTGCAGCCATCGTGCGGGCAAAACACATGCGCCTTGTTCGTCTCGACGGTGTTGACGACGTACCGCTGATCCGAGAACCGCGGCGGACACTTGTGGTTGCCGCGATCGACAAAGCCACACACGCCACAGCGCGGCGCGTTCCGACTCGTCCACGTCATCGTTGCCCCCAGTAGCGTTGGAGCTCCGCGAAGCTGAAGACGTTGTGGTCAATGCCGTCGGTACCAGTCCAAATGAACGTCGGCGTGCCAAAGATCGTGTAGGGCTTGCCGTTCGCTCCGACGTGGCGATGTGGGACCTGATCAATCTCGACGATGCGAACAAGGTCCCGCAGCGGGCTGTTGGCAAGCAGCGCCTTGTCCGTCACACAAGGCCCGCAACCTTGCGACGAATAGAAGGTGATCGGGTTCACGCGGGAATTCAGGGGACTGCTGGGACCTGTAGGACCAATGACATTGGTCGCATTCGTCCCATCAGTCGCACGTGCCACATCGTCCCAGCCGAGCTTAAACCGCCGCGGTGGCAGCTTGATGCCGTTCGACGCCGCGTGCACGGTTCCGGAATTGTCCGCTGCCAGATCCAGCCGCGTCAGGTAGGGTGTCCACCGCATCCCCAAAAAGGTGCCTTCAACTTGCGGCTTCACCTTCGGAAACAACAGCACCCCGCTGGCATGGCCCAACTGGTAGTCAATCTCCGTGCCGCGCTGAATGGTGATCTTCGCCTCCGGTCGGACAATCACGATCGGTTGCTTCGGGTTCAGAGTGACCGACCCGTCCGGCCCCAGAGTCTCGCGCAGAGTGCTCAGCAGCGATTCCCCGGCTTCGACCTTCAGCGGTTTACTGCCGACGTCACCGACATCACCGCCGTTCTGCCCGCGATCGCGACCACCCCCGCCGCCGCCCAGATCATCCGGCAGTTCCGGCCGCGATGCCTGCCGAGCCGTGATCTGAGCATCAATCACCGCAATCCGCGCCGACGGTTCATCAGCCAGGCACGTGCAGGCGAACAAAAACAGCAGAGCGATCACCAGAACCCAATTGAGCCAGTGGCACTGCGCACCGAGTTGTTCGAGGTCATGGTGATCTGCCTTCCAACCGCTAATCCCTAATCCCCAACCCCTGTTCTTCATCACATCATATCCCCGATAGAACCACGGAACTCCGTTTCGAGCTTGAACGCCCAGCACTCACCGCCATCGTCCAGGCCCTTCTGCAGGTCGCCGGCGTAAGCGCCGTAGGCACCCGGTCGCAGCTTCACCGGCCCGCCTGCCGTCTGCAGCACGTCCGGGCCATTCGGCAACTGGCCCCAGCTCTGCTGATCGCTGAAAGCCGTGTCCCCATTCGGCAGCAGGAACACGCCGTTGATCTCGGTGCAATGCGCGCCCCGCTCGCTCAGGCGTGACATGCCGTTGCGGTCTCGATCGCCCCACACGTAGGGCGAGCAATACGCCATGAAGTACCCAGCCGCGAGACAGTCCGGCATCTCCATCACATGCCGTACGCGGTGCACAATTACCCTGTGTTGACGACCCTCATCCAGTACCTCACGAGGCACACCGCCGCCCGGATTGCCCCAGTCAACGGCTGTTCCCTCATTGGGCTGACTCAGATCGACACTGCCATACCGACCGCGCCGGACGACTCCATATTCGCGCACGAACTGAGCGGCCCAGGCACCGACCGCACCGTCACCACGACCCAACCGCCCGCCGCCGATGTTCACTCGCGAGCCCGCATAGATCGGCTCAAACGCCAACTGCGCCGGAACACCGACCACGTGCCCGTATGCCAGGTCGTAGAAGTACGAATCCTGAATCGCCCGGTACGTGCCGCGCCCGACGCAGGTCCCCCGCCGCTGGAAGTCGGCTGGCAGGTTGGCACCCAGCACCGCCAGTTCAAAATCCTGAGCCAGCACGCGCGTCATGCCGCGACCGACCAGACGTTCCCAGTGCCCCGACAGACTCGGTTGAGCCTGCGCGAACGAAGCCACTCCGGTCTGTGCGTAAAGCAACCCGGTAAACGCTTCCACCGCATCATCATCACGGTGCCAGCCGAGTAGGTTTTGATCGAGCATGCTGGTTCTCAGGAACAGGCGGTTGTTAAATGCGACAACTGGGACAACTGGGACTCAGGCGACCTATGACAGCGGCGGCGGTTGCTCTTCATTGGTCCCACCAGTCGCATTCGCCGCATCAGTCCCATCACCACCGGCTGGCGGCAGCGTCGGTTGCTCTTCAACCTCCTCCGGTGCCGGTTCCTTCACCGGCAGCGGCGGCAACTTCTCTTTGGTGAAGTCCAGTTCGAACCGCGAACCGATCGTCAGATCGGCAGCCCGCACGGTGTGCGACGCCTTCAGGTCCTCAACGAAGGCTTCCACCTTCCGTTCAATGTCGAATGGCTTGTCGTTGTGATGAGGACCGTTCCCTTGAATCGTGACTGACCATGAACCCATGACTTGCTCCTTAGCGGTCTTCGCGACCTTCTGTTGAAACCCGGTTACTTCAGCCCAGCAATCGCCGCCGCGATCCGGTCGCGGTTGCTGGCGTCGATCACTTCGTTCTTCGCCGCGGCGTTCGGCAGAGCGGCACCAATGCGCTCCGCGTCCTGCACGTCTCCGGCTTGCTTCGCCGCCTTGACGATGCCCAGCACTTCGTCAGTGCTTTCCACCTTGCCAGCAGCCACACGTCGACCCAATGCTTTCCAGAACTCGGCATCGGTGTGATCCCGGTCAGGCTGCACCGGCTGAGGTTGCGGCGTCGGGGCGGGGGGCACATCCGGAGAGTTCGGGCCCTCCCTCAGACAACCCGCACACACCCCGACGCACAGCACCCACAGCAGTAGCAAACTTGATCGCTTCATCTGACTGATCCCGAATTTGTATGAATGCCCTGTTGGAATGGGACTTCTGGGACCTGTGCGACCAATGAACGTTCATCGGTCCCATCTGTCCCATTGGTCCCATTGGTCCCTTATGTCTTCAATCGCTTCAACACCGCGTCCACCAGTTGTTCGAAGTCCAACCCTTTGGCCAGATCCGGCAGCGGCTTGCCCTTCTTCTGGACGATGTGCCTGGCCAGCGGGCTCAACAGTTCCAGGCCGGGCGTGTCACCGTCTGCCGCCAGAGTCGCAGCCAGCGTCTGCAACGCCACGATCTCCGCGGCGGTCGCAATCGGCAGTTTTCCGGTGGCCCTCCATTGCGCGACCATGCCCGCGACCAGGCTCAGTAGAGAACCCAACCCCGTGAAGGCGGTCATGCCCCAGTTGCCGGCATCGGCGGCGTACACGCCATCCTGAATGCCCGCCGCGTTGTTCGCGGTGATTGCGGCCAGAATCGCCGCGAAGATCGGCCCGATGTACTTCAACCAGTTCAACCAGTTCATGTTTGCCCCCGTAGGGTGGGACCAGCGCAGCGCCGGCCCACCATGTCACGACCTCAGCACCGTTTCCGCATCCGCGCGCATCGCGGCGAAGTTCGCATTCACCGACCCCAGCCCGTAGCTGCCCGCCACCTGCCGTTGCAGGATGATCCAGTCAATCACCGCCGGAACGATCCACCTCAGCAGCAGCAGCCACGGACCACCGCCGAACAGACTGGCAACGGTCAGCACGAGACTGATCCACGTGCCCAGGTTGTTCTTGACCAGCTCGAAGAACTCGCGCTGGTTGGCGAACGCCCATTCGACGCCGCGTTCCTGCAGCACCAGAGCACACGCCGCGATGACCTTGTTCGCGCGTTCGTCGGCGAACCCGGCTGGAGGTGCGCTGGCCGCGATGCGCGAACCGTTGTGAGCATGCTGCAGGACTTGATCCCGAAAGTCCGCGTAGGTCATGGGTGAGCGACCTCCGTGCGATCACGCGGCGTGGCCGAGAAGCGGCGCTGCTGTTCCATGCGGTCAGCAGCCTTCTCGAAAGCGCTTGTCAGACGTTCAATCGTCACTTCGTTCTGACGTCTGATCTCAGCCATCTCAGCCTTGTGCGATTCGTGCTGCTCCTTGATCTGCGCGATGTGCTTGGCATCGGATTCGGCCCAGGCATTGTCCCACATCTGCAGCGTCTGCGGACGTCCCCAGCCCATTTCCCAGATCGCCAATGCGCCCAGCAGCACCAGGTTGCCGACGCCGGTGATGGTCCTCACCAGAGCCTGACCGTCACCCTTGATCGTGGCACCGAAGGCCCCGAATTCGACGTGCCCGTCATCGTCATCGCCCTTCTGTGGACTCGGAGACGCAGGCACCGGTACGCCGACATGCGGCTGATTGCCATACTGCGGATGCAGTTGGAAGGGCGGTCGGAACTGCCCTGGATCACCCATCGACATTCCGGGGACTCCATGCGGCAAACGCACGGAGCGAATGCCGTAGATCAAGGGGGATAACTCACCGCGAACTGCAGTTCGCCAGGTGATTCGCCGGACGTCACCGTGAAGCGCCGTCCCGACGAGGCGTTCAGGTCGCGAGGATAGACAGCCGCAGCGATCTCAAAGGCCGCAAATTCGGTCCTGTTTCCAGCCGCTGGAAGATTGTCTGCCGACCATGCGTTGTGAGCCCAATGGCCTCGCCTGGTAATCGGCGGCAGATCCAGAGAGTAGGTCGACGCGCCGGGAACAACCTTTGTCGCTGCGATCACCACATCGTCATTCACGTCACCGTCCCGTTCATCCGCGCGACAGATCTCGATGCGGTCGAAGTCCTCATCCGCCGGAGCCTCACACGTGACCCGATGCCGGTTGTACGGTCGTTCGCTCAGTTGCTGCCCGTAGTGAGTAAACCGGTCGGCCGGATCGACCGCCACCAGTTGCAAAGGCTCCGGCCACAGCGACGGCAGGAACACTCCGGCAACTGACCGATGTTCCACCGTCGGAGTCACCCCGATCCAGCGCCGACCGGCGTAGAGCTGGTACACCCGCCCCGTCAGTTCAGTGCGGAAGGTCACCACCACACGGTTGCGACCGTCCAAGTTGATCGCGGTGATTTCTGTGCCGCCGAGCAGTGGTGCCAGCATCGTCAGGTTCCTCTCAGGGGACCTATGGGACGCAGGCGACCGATGAAAAGATCATTGGTCGCAGGCGTCCCATCCGTCCCATTCTTACGGCGTGACCGCAGGCACCGGCGGCAGTTCCGGCCCCAACTGCGTCCACGAAAACACACCGCGAAACCACCAGCCCACGCCGCTGCCGGGCAGTGGTTTCTGAGTCATTTGAAAGCCGTCGAAGGTGCAGTTCGGCCATTCGTCGACCAGAGCGTTCGCGGCGTTGTAGTAGGCCAGAGTCCCGTTCACTTCCAGCCGCTGATCAAACGCCTTGATGGCCGCCCAGGCAGCGGCCTCCGTCGAGTAGCTGTTATGGACGACGACGTCCGCTGTGATCTTGCGCGGACCGAAGCCCATCGAGATCTCTTGCCCGCCCTGCCCTCCGGGCGTTTGCCTGCGCAGAGTCGCCGTCGGCCACGATTCCAGTTGCGGCGCCTTATGGTCTCCAGCGATCGTCAAGCCATCATGCTGCAGCATGGTGTCCGTCTCCGTTCATCCCGTGTATTCCGCCCCGCGAGCCCTCTGCTGCAACCGCTCGCGAGCCCTGTTCTGCGGCGTGTAATTGACCTCCACCGACGTCGTCCGACTCGCCACCGCAGCCGCTGGCTGTTGATTGAGCTGCGTGCTGATCTTCTCGAGCAGCCCGACCATCCGTCCCATAAGTCCTTCCGATCGTCCCATATCAACAGACGTTTGTTCGCGACCAGCCGCCGCAGCAGCCGGCACATCAATGACTGTCTCGCTGGAAGTCGTCGTCTGCTGGCTATTGGTTGTCCGGTTGTCGGTGGTGTTCTGCTGGTTGTTCGTGGTCTGGTTGTTGATCACGTTCGGCGCTGGTGCGACTTCCGGCTGACTTGGTTGCACGCCCAACAGCACTTCGTTGGCTCGCTGCTGCTGATCCTCGGCGATGATCTGTTCCAGACTCGGCAGCACCGGCGGCCCGGACTCACCGAATCCGCTCGGAGTGTCCACAGCTTCCGGGCCTCGAGTATCCAACTGCGGATCGAGTGACGCCGAACCGAACCCGCTGTCGATCTCGACCGCACCGCGTGGCGGCCGCTGCGGCATTGCCTGTTCTTCGCCAGTCGTCGGGAAGACGAACTGCTGCCCATCCGGGTAAATCACCGTGTTGGCGGATTGGCGTTGAGCTTCATTCCACCGCGGATCCTGTGGCTGATTGACGTCCGCTTCGACGCTGACGGGGAACCCGCCGCGCTGACGGGGGAAAGTGCCTTCGTACTGAGGTTCCGACGATCTGACCGGCCCGAGCCGTTCTTCAGCCACTGTCGGCACGGTCTCAGTCTTCGTGCCGGGTACGACATTGGCATCCCTTGATGCCTGCAGAGCACTGCGGAACTCGTCGAACTTCGGAGTCAGGATTTCCGCATTGTCCAGCTCCCGAGTAATCGCATCAACAAGCCTCACCGCGAGGTCTTCCGGTGACACATCCGGCTGCCGCTTGAGCTCCGTCTGAAACCGCTCCTGGAATGTCTCCCGCTTCGCATCCCCACCCGGCAACTGCACCAGCAGCTTAGCCGCCTCCGCCTGAGCGTGTTCTTCACGCGTTTGACGATACTCAACCAACTGCTGAGCATTGGCCGGGGGATTCGTGGACTGTTGCTTTTGCAGTAGTTCGAACTGCTGTTTCAAAAGATCAAGCCGCCTTAGCAATACATCCTCTTCAGGGCTGAGCGGAACACCCGGAATCGTCCGTCCGGTCTTTTGCAGCGATGCGAATCCGGTGTCTGGTTCCATTACAATATCGGTTTCAGCCGCGTCCTTAGTCTTCTCCATCCGCCGTTTCTTGATGTCCTCAATGCCACTAATCGCGTCACCAGCGTCCAGTTTCCCGCCCTTCTCGAATTCCTCGAAGAATGATCGCACTTCCGTGCCCAGCTTGCTGTCGCCAGCCGCACTCCGGATATCAGCGACGGTCTCACGCACGATCGCAGATTCAGCCCCCTTCACATCGTCGAAGCGCATCGCTTCACCAGCGGCCTGCGACTTGCGGCGCATGATCGCAATCTGCTCTTGATCACCAGAGTGCATCTGCTTCAGTTGCGCGTCGTAGATATGTTCCGCCTCGGACATCCGTGGCATCTTGGCCAACGTTGCTTGGTAGACTTTTTTGCTCGAATTCGAATCGATCGCGCCAGGTTGAAGCATCTCTATAGATGCAGCAAACCCTTTGGACTTAGCGCTATATTCAACTGAGTCTGGAGCGAGATTGTCTAACTCTGTGTCTCTCTCTTCCATCAGAGCGCCAAGTAACTCAGCCAGCGTGGACTTAGCTTCTGGGTCGTCTGAATGCAGCCACTCCATCATATCCGTCAGCGTCTTCAATGTGCCGTTCTTTGCCTTCGCCGTTCTGACTCGCAGCTGCTTGACGTGACCAATCGCAGCCGTGCGCGAGGTTTCACCGTATGTGTCACCGATTCTGTTGGTGTAGGTCGAAAGCAAAGCACCTGCTTCACGGTCGGTGAGCCCAAAAGACTGGAGGTTCGCAATTCCCGGAAGAACATTCTCCCCCAACTTGGCGGGGTCGTTAACCTTCGATGCTTGCTGCAAAGCTAGCATGTAGCCGGCGATTGACTTCATGCTGGCATCACGGTTCGCATCCTCTGTTTTGAGCGTCATTAAGCCCAGCGCCGTTGGCTTGACCGCATTGTCTGACAACGGGTTCATTTCCGCCGCGAGTTCCCAAGCGGGTTTCGCCACAATTCCCGGAGTATTCTCGCCCTTTGAGGACAGAGTTTCAGCAGCTGCAGTATCCAGGACATTCAGCGGAACGCCGGTTTTTATCGACGTATCAATCAGACTTTTTCGCAATGCCGATGCGGGCAGCGTCTTGTCGGTGTAGTCCAAACTCAGCATCAGGTTCGCTCTAGCGGGGGCGTTCTTCGAAATGACATCGGCTTTCTTGAGTTGTTCGCCCTTCAGGTGTTCATATTCAGCACGGATGACTTGCACAGTCTTCATCAGAACGCCCATCGCTCCGGCGATGCCCGTGATGCGGCCGGCGAAGCTGGTGAGCACTCCGCTTGCCGTCGAGCCGAACTGAGTCAGACTGTTCTGGGCTCGCGCGCTGGTTCCGGTGACTCGTTCGAGTTGCTTACGAAAACTGTCCGTGCGTTTGTCGGCGAGTTCCCAGGCGCGATGGATCGCGCTGAAGTTCGCGTTGCCTTTGATGTCGACTTGTTGAGCCATTTGGTTGCCGTGCGTCGTTGTTAGTCGCTGATTGCTCCGCGATCAAAGCGTCCTCAAATGGGACGGATGTGACCACTGGGACGAATAACGTTCATCAGTCCCACAAGTCCCATCTGTCCCATCAGTCCCATCACTGTCAGCCCAAACCCTCCCCCATCCACACATCAAACCACGTGGGTTCGTAACCGGCCGGAGCCAGTCCTTTGAGCCATCTCCACGTCAGCGAACTGCGGTGATCCAGCAGCACGTGGGCGCCGTCTAGACCGTTTTTTTTTGACGGCGTTCGATCGCAGCGGTGATCCGCTGCAGGTCCAGCAACTGCATCACCACGTTCACCCAGTTCTCGTCGCTGAACAGAGGGAACCACGGCAGCAGAGGACGGCACAGCCGATAGTTGATGCTCAAGGATGCCACCAGAAACGGTTCCACATCCGCGAACGTGAATTGCCGGTCGTCGTCGATCGCTGCCAGCACCTTCTGCATCGTCGACGTCGACAGGTCGTACAACCACTGCCAGCCCTGTTTCAGTTGCCGCTCCCAGTTGCCGGTCTGGCGATCGATCACCAGACGGTGAGGCAACTGGCTGACCACTGGCAGCAGCCAGTTGTGGCCGTCGTCCAGAGTGATCTCAAAGCCCAGATATCCCTTGCTGCGGCTGATGTCCGCCGGCGTGCACGGTTCGATCGCATTACGACCGAACCAGAAGGCGTCGGTCTGACGTGTTGCCGGATCGAAGCCACTGGCTTCCCAGATCCAGGCCGGATCTGATGCCGGAACAGGATTACCCCAGCTCACCATCAGACCGGGCAGGTTCTCAGGACCATTCGCCACATCACTGAAATTCGGCTTGCGGTCTTCATCGCGCAGCAACGCCCCCAGCCCCGCATCGTGCAGGTGCTGCGGATTGGCTGCGAACTTGTGGGGAATGAAAAGCTGATAGTGCATGCTGGTTGAATGGTTGGTTGCTGCCTGAATCTCAGGGGACCTATGGGACAGATGGGACGAATGATTTCTGTCATCGGTCCCACAGGTCCCATCAGTCCCATTCCCACCGGGCACCCGATGCTAACTCGGGTACACAATCTCCACGTCGACACCGACGGTCAGTTGGCCCTTGCCGGTGATCTTGTACCGCTGAGTCGCCTTGTTCTTGTTCCGCACCGGGATGCTCTGCACGGTCACGCCGCCGCCGCTGGCCAGCGACAGGCTGACGTGTTCGGCTTCGTCGTCGGGATAACTGCGGCCACCAGCGAACACTCGCCGCAGGTAGACCGTCGCGGCGTCCAGAGCCTGCATGCTGAAGGCGTTCGTCCCGTTGCTCAGATGCAGGTTGTTGCCTTCGATCTCGATGGATGGTTCCCGCTTGATGATGTAGATCACCCGCGCCGCGTGATCGCCATCGACCGGCACACGTTCAATCTCAATGCCCGTCTTAACGCTGATCGATGTCGCACCCACAACCTGGGCTTCCGTCGCGGCGATCGTCAGCAACACCGGCCCGTTGCGGTACGCTCCGGGGAACGACACGCTGCCGGTGATGTTCGCGTCCACCACGCCGTTGAACACCTTGCCGTTGGCGGCGTCCAGCAGAGCGTGATAGGTCAGCATCACCTGCGCCGCTTCACGGTCGTCCTGTTCGGCCGAGATCTCATCGACCAACAACAGGCCCTTCGTCGAATCCAGCCGGAAGCCGGTACCGCCGGAAATGCCATTCAGCGAACCGACCGTCTGCCGCTGATACTGCAGCTTGGCCAGAGTGGCCACGGACAGACCGGTCAGCAGGGACACTCCGGACAGCACGCTGCGAATGTCCGGCGTCTTGATGCTGGCCTGCGGTTCTTCCTTGACCTGCGCGACGAAGTTCGGATCCAGCGAACCGGACGCGTGGAACACGAAGTCCTCGGCCTTGCCTTCCGGAGTAACCTCGGACACATGCGGCAACGTCACGGCGTCGAACACGCACGGATACGTCCGAAAAACCTGAATCTCTGCGAGTGAACTAGCCATAGTTGGCTCCGGTGTTGGTTAGGTGCTGTTGGTTGTTAACTGCTTCTCAGGGGACCTATGGGACAGATGTGACCAATGATTTTTGTCATTGGTCCCACAGGTCCCATCCGTCCCATTCCGCACGCCCTATCGAATTGTGACCCGCCGCCGCTTCGCGGCCTGACGATCGATCGCGGCGACGTACTCATCCCGAGTCACGTTCGCCAGGTGTTTCTTTTCGAACTCGGCAATCACTTCGACCTCGGCGACGATGCGTTCGACGTTCTTGCGAGCCGCTGTCAGCACCAGGTTCTTGCGATTAAGCCGAGTAGACCCAGCAATCGGCACACGAGCCCGCAGACGCCAGAACGTGGCTTGTGAAGTGACTTTTCCGGTCGTCTCGACCATGTCCCGCGTCGCGCCCGTGAACACCAGCGGCGGCAGGCCCTGTTGACGCTTGAACTGTTCGTAAGACATCCCACCCCACCGGGACCGGCGAGGCTTGTAGCCGTACCGTTTATCCGCACCCGGTTGAAAGTGCTTCGGGATGTACTGTTCGTCCTCGTATTCGCCCGCCTTTTGATTGGCGGTCTTGATCGCCGAGCGTGACGCACGGGGTAGCTCCTTCGGATCGTGAGTAAACAGCAGTTCGAAACTGATGGGTCCGGCCATGTCACTGCCCCCATCTCAAGAGCAGATCCGTGATCGACGCGGTGCGTTCGTTGTGCTCATCGTCCGCGACTTCCAGCTTGGCCCGGTCGTGATCTCGAGTCGGCAGCGTCTTCCGGAATCCGGTCAGGTTCCAGAACGTCTCACCGCCACCATCGGGGATGACACTGCGCGCCAGACTGAGCATCTCCTGAACGATCAGGCCGGGCGTGTTGAGTCGCAGCAGCGTGCGTTCCTTGTCCGTCAGATCGCTTTCATCCTCAGGCACCAGAAAAACCAGTTGCAGGCTGAGCCACCCGCGATGCAGTTCGTCGAACTGCTGTTCCAGCAGCACCAGGCGTTCCTCTTCCGGCACTTCACCGATCAGCGCAAACGGCGGCTGCAGAACGTTGTCCTCATTCGCCAGCGAATTCACGTCGTAGTGAATGAACTCGCGAGCCGCCTCGGCAGTATCCACACCGACAGCCGCTTGAAACGCCGCGCTGTGAGCCAGCAGCGTTTCGCAATCAGCAAACGGTATTGAAAGGCAGCCCTGGGCGGTGATGGTCATGTTTTGTTCTTGGGTGGATCACTGGTTCTCAGGGGACCTATGGGACGCAGGGGACCAATGATCTTTTCATCGGTCCCACTGGTCCCATCTTTCTCATTGGTCCCATCAAGTCTTTTTCGCCAGAGCGACCTTCAGTTCGCCCAGCCATGCCGCGTCGCCGGTGACTGTGCGTTCGATGCCGCCCTTGAGCTTCAGCAACAGGCCGGTCAGAGCCTTCGTCTGCGGGTCGGTCACTTCCGTGACAGCCTCCACCGATTTCGGGTTGATGCCCACGCCCGGAGCAATCTCGACGGTCGGTGTCGGCTTGCGGACTGGCTTCGTCGGTTCCGGCTTCAGCGCTGCGGCCGGCTTATCCGCCGGCGGCGGTGTCGGTGTTGTCGTGGTTGTCGGGTCGCTCATCGGAAATCATCCTCGAGGTAATGGCACGTGCCGGACGTTGCCCGTGCGTTGCACACGCTGCATCAGGTAGTGCCGGGAAATGTTCTTGCCAGCCTGGATCAAGCGTCTGACGTGCCACGTCTCACCGTCGATGGTGGCTGTTGATTCCTGTTCGTTCAGCGGCGTCGCCCACGGCACAATCAGGACTCCGACCTCGTCGGTATGAGCCCCCTGCACATCAATCACCCGGTCTGCAATCCCCTGCTGCCAACGGCAGACAACGTCCGCCGCGGCAGCGTCTCTGGTCACCTTGATCGACACCGCCACCGCGCCGTGATCGACGTTGAACGTCATCGCGGCCGCGTGAGTAGCGAACTGTTCGGCGAGAGTGGGCATGGCGGTTGAATCGTGACCGGCATCAATGGGACTCAGGGGACCAATGAGACCAATGGGTTTTCATTCGTCCCACAGGTCCCATCAGTCCCATTCCAACCGGGCCTAGCCCTTCTTCTTGTAGTGCACTCGCAGCCGGTGAATGGCCAGCGTCTTGGCCGAGGTGCCGCTGGACTTCTGGATCTGGGCGAACACCTGCAGGCCGCCGCTGTAGTTGCTCAGATCCATGTGAGCCCCCGGGTCGACTCGCCGCAGGTTGCCGCGTGCGTCATCGATCGCCGCCTGAACGCTGGCCTTGCCGCCCAGTGAGTTCACACCGACCCGGCTTTGCAGACCATCGCGGAAGTTCAGCACGAACTTGGTCACCGTCGCGGCGACGATGGACACATTCAGCGCCTTGGACAGATCGTTGGTGCCGTCGTCCGATTCCAGCAGCACGGCCAGCGTTGGAGTGGCGTTGCCGTCGATGCGGAAGAAGATGCCTTCCGCGATCGAGTTCAAGTTGTCGTGACGGGCCGAGATCGCACCGAAGGCGACAGATTCATTCGCCGCCAGAGCGGCACTGACCGCCGCCCAGATCTCGACCTTGTCGATATCGTCGATGTCGAAGGGCAGTTTGTCGCCCATGTAGAGGCACACGTTCTGAGCTTCGTTGGTGGCTTCCAGAGCCAGCGTGATTTTGCCGCCGCCCATCGTGGCAGTCGCGCTGCCGTCAATGGTCGTGGCGAGGTCGGGATGCAACGCCGCCCCGACGAAGTTTTCTTCCCATACGATGGGTTGGAGATCAGCAGACATATTCGTAATCCCAATGAATGATGGAAGTGATCGAAAGTAGGGTGGGACCAGCGAAGCGCCGGCCCACCTCACACAGAAAGCGTTCTGATCGCCGAGCGATCAGCGACTAATAGGTCGGGCTTTGCACCACGGCCTGATACTGGTAAGCGGCAGCACCGACGGTGCCATTCACGGCGAACTCGCGACTGCGGTTCTCGTTGTTGAACCAGAAGCGGCGTTTCAAATCTTCCTGACCGCGCAGGAAGGTGTAGATCACTGCCGCCATCTTCATCTTGTCACAGAACGCGTACCACTTGAGCGTGGAGTTATCATCCAGCAGCGGATCGTCCTTGTACGCCAGAGTGCCACGGAACGTGTTCACGCTGGTGTCCGCGCTGGGATAAACCGCCACGCCGGACTTGAGGTACTGCTCGGCGGTTTCCAGCTCAGCCGTGGGTACCAGCAGGCGCTTCGGCTTCAGCCGCAGCTTGCTCTTGCCGCCGACGTCCATCTGTGCGGACATCTTCACCCGGACAGCCGCCAGAGTCGTCTGACTCACATGGCCACCCGTGCCGATGATGTTGCTGTGGCTCGCGTGCACCAGGGCCACGCCGTCCGAGCACTTGCCGGTCAGCAACTGATCCAGGCAGAGTCGGTTCTTCGTTTCTTCCCAACTGAGCATGAACTTCGCGGGCGATTCCAGGAACACGCCCAACTGGTCATTGATCAGGATGCGAGGAGTCAGGACAACCTTGTTGCCGTACTCTTCGACTTTGATCCATGACGCCAGTTCGGCGAACTTGCGTTCCGTCTCGGGATCACCGTCTTCGATCAGATCCAGTTCACCAAAGAAGCCGGTATCAAGCAGCATCTTCGGGTTGAAGTCCTGCACCGAATCAACCTGCTTGGCGTAGAAGTCGTACGACATATCCGCGTCGACGGTGGTTTGATCCAGCGTCTTCGCGATCACCGCGGACAGGATGTTCGGGAAGTTCGCCGGGCTGATCGTGGTCGAGTTCTGACTCAGACGGCAGTTGAACTCCCGTCCGTCGCCCTTGACCATCTCGACCGCCACATCCTCGCTATCCATCGCAAAGACGTCGCGACCGCGCGACATGCTCAGCAACTGCCGCCCGATGTCGATGGGGTGCATGGACGCGACCGCTCGGGCTTCCTGAGTGGCATTCGCCTTGATCGGCTTCTGTTCGCCGTCGAGTCCCGCGTTCAGTTTCAGGATCAGGCCATCCACCGCAGCGCTGTAGAACTTGTCGTGCTCGCTTTCCGTGGTGGTGATTGTGACGGGCTTCGTCTTGTCCAGTTGAGAGGCCTCGAACTGTTTGCGAGCGGCAGCCGGGGTCATGTTCGGATCACTGACAGCAGCGTCGATGTCTTCCATCGACACCTTCAGCAACCGCCCGGCAGCCATGATCTCGGACACCCGAGTTCGCTCGGCGGCCACATCGCTGGCATTCGTTTCCGTCTTCAGGACGTCAGCCTTCAGCGTGATCCGTTCTTCCTGACCAAGCAGTTGCAGGGCAGCCGCTTTGGGGTCCTCGGGGACCTTGCCGCGGAAGTAGCCTTTCAACGCTGCCTGACAGAGGTCGTCAGACGCATCCGCAGCGACCAGACCGGCGGCAATGACCGCCTGTTTCAAAAGGGGATTCATACTGCTCTCCTGACCCTCCGTTTTGGACGTCGGGCGACCTGTGGTAACGGCAACGCCTTTCGCTGCGGGGGTTGCCGGTCCCGCTTTCTTGCTTCTCAATTCGCTGACCACTTCGGCCAGCGTGCCAATGCGATCCACCAGACCGGCCTGCATGGCGAACGATGCCAGCAGCAGCTTGCCTTCACCGAACTGGCTGCGGACGGTCTCCACGCTGACACCACGGCCAGCGGCCACATCAGCCACGAACTGATCGTTCAACGCCTTCAGCCGGCCGTTGACGTCCTGCTTGGCCTTGTCCGTCAACGCCTCGTTCGGGTTGGCCAGGTTCTTGTTCTCGCCGGCCCGGAAGACCGTGTAGGTGTAACCCGCCTTATCCGCCGCGCGGCTGCTTTCGCTGTGCACGTAGTAAGTGCCGATGGAACCGATCTCGGCCGAACGGCTCGCGACAATCTGGTTCGCCTGGCTGGCGATGTAGTACGCGGCGGACGCTCCATAACCTTCGACCACGGCAGTGATCGGCTTCTTCTCGCGGATCTGCCGCATCACGTCAGCCACTTCGGCGTTGCCGTGTGCGTCACCACCCGGCGAATCGATCGCCAGCACGATGTGGTGCACATCCTTGTTCGCCGCTGCCGACTGCAGGTCAGTGATCAGTTGGCGGGTTGATGTGCCGCCGCTGACGCGCATCCAGAACGACATCGACGGAGCCAGCACGCCATAGACCGGCAGAATGGCAACGCCTTCGACGATCGTCATCGCCGGTTGTTCGTCGGCGTCTTCATCATCGAACACGCCTTGGGACAATGTGACTAATGGGACTTGTGGGACCGATGCAGTTTCATTGGTCCCATCTGTCCCATTGGTCCCCTGAGAACCCGCTGGCGAAGCGGGAACAATGCCCGCATCCCTGAAGTGACTCAGATACCGCGCCCGAGGTTCAGCAATCGCCGCTGCGATCTCCTCATCCGTGCGCAGCAGACCCTGATCGCGTTCGGACACCACGCTGACCAGTTCCTGCAACGTCGCTTCCAGCATCTGCCAGGGCGTGTTGCAGACTCGCTGCAGGATGGCCGGATAGGACCGGCGAATGTTTTGCGTCTTCGGCATCAGGCAGGTCTCCCGTTCTTCGGCGGAGCGTCTTTGGCTTCACGGCGTTCCTTGCGGGCCTGCATCTCCATCGCGTAGCCCTGCGACTGATTCAGGTCCAGCGGATGCCCCAGCACCTTCTCGGCAAACTTCTCTTCGCGAGCTCGCTGCCGCAGAGTCTTCCGCCAGTGATAGCCCCGCTTGCCGCACTCTTCGGCCAGCGTCGACAGGCCGGACCGCATGCGCGACATCGCCGCTTGAGTCTCCGCTTCCGGGTCCAGTTGCTCGCGGCCTGGCGGTTGAGCAAACAGGCACTCCAGCCGCAACTGGTGATCCAGATACTTCCGCGGCGTCATGCCCTTGATGAGCCCGTTCAGCACCGCTTGCCGTTGATGTTCCAGCCGCATGGGCTTCACGAAGTTCCCGCAGCAGAACTCCTGCAGCACGACGATAAACGCCTGATCGTCCAGGTGAGCCCCCCGCGCCGACGTGTAACTGCTCTGGCTGTAGTCACTCGTCAGACGCAGGTAAGACAGACCCGTGCCCATGCCCTGCAGCATCAGGATCAGCTTGATAAACGGGTTCGCGTCGCGGTTCGCGCGCGAGCTCTCGACGATCTTGACGTCGTCGTTCTTGCCCATGTCCGCGATGATGCCGCGACCCAGCCGCATCCCGGCGTTACCGCTGTCCGATGTCCCGGCATCACCACCGGCTGCCGTGAAGCCCAGTCCAGAACCCTGACCGTTCTCGCGCTTGATCACCGCCGTGAACAGTGCGCCGATCGCGGCCGCCGTCAGTTCGTTCCCGACGTACCAGTCCAGATCCTTGGCCGACTGCAGGTTCGTGAACCAGGTGATGCCGCGGTTCTCGCTGATGCGGTTCGGGATGAAGGTGTGAATCACGCGGTCGGCTGGAATCCGAGTGCTCTTGCCCCACGCCGACGTTCCGGCCAGATCGTCATAGGGGTGCGCGTCATAGATCCAGTACGCGACCGGCCGGCCGTTCGTGTCGTACTCGATACCCCGCCGGCACAGGTTCCGATCCTTGCTGGCAGGCCATTCCTGTGACCCGTCGAGTTGCTCGGTTTCCAGCAGTTGATAAGCCAGCCGGACGGTGCGGCCGGGAGTCTTGTCAAAGCACTTCAACCAGATCGCTTCGCCGCCTTCCATCATTTCGTTGAAGGCCGACCACTGCATTTCGGGCAGAGTCTGTTTGCCCCGGATGTCACATTCTTTCCGTTCCGACCAGCGTTCAAACGCGAAGTCACTCGGATCGTTGAACAGATCGTCGTCGTAGTCGTCCCAGGAGCCATCCTGCAGAGCATCCGCAAAGGCTTGAATGCCCGGCCCGATGACCAGCTTGGCGAGTCCTCGCTTCGACGCCTTCATGCTGGGGTCATCGCGGCACAGTTCGCGGATGCGCGCCAGAATCAGGTCGTACGAATCTGAGATCGCCGCATCACCCGACCGATGCGGCGGCAGCCAGTCCTGCCACAAACGGGTAATCCGGGCACCGCGATAGCTTTCCTGCTGGTCCGGAGTCCACACGCCACCACCGGGGGATGAGTTCACCGTGAAGGCATTCAGCAGGTCATACGAATACGGCAGCGGAGAGGATTGATCCAAGGTCAGATCCTCTCATCGAACTGGGCGAGCGAGAACGCGGTCCCGCCCGTGGTGGCTCCGACTGCCCGCTGCAACTGTTCGCGCCGCTTGTAGAGTGCTTCCAGTGGGGCGAACTTGAAGTTGTCCGCGCCAGCACCATAGCCATCGTACCCGTCACCGCCTTCACGGCGCGCAATCAGGGCGTCGAGGTCATCGAGTTGTTGCTGCAGCGTCCGGGCCATGCGCGGGAGTCTCCGTTAAGGACTCCCGCACAATTACCAAGCCACCCTTGCCGCGCTGAGGAACTTTCCGCCCCACTTTCCAGCCGCTGGAATGGAGTAGGGGTTGTGGGATAGGGATTAGTGGTTAGCTGTTGGTGGTTCGTCGGGCTTGGCCGTTAGCACACAGTCATATCCCAGACGTTGGGCGATGGCTTTCAGAACGGCTTCGTACCGTGTGTCCCCATAATGGATTTCAGCATCCTCGCAATCGGCACTTCCGATGCGCGCGGCATACCGTTTACCCTCATCGTCACGCCACTGCTCGCCACCGAAGATCAACGGACAACCAGTGAGGTTCTCTTTGTCGCCGACACTGAAATAGAACCGCCGCTGACGTTCTTCATCCGTTGATGAATCTGGCATCGCTATGACCCTTCTCGTGCCGAATTAAGGTTTAGAGGCATTCACCCCAGCGTATCTGTTGTCGGACGGACAATCCTGTCCGTCTCTGCCTCACGCGAAGGCGCGGAGCCGCGAAGAAAACAACCGGAAAGACTTTATCGCCATGCCGCAAACACTAGCGTTCATTTGACCCCTTCGCGGCTCCACGCCTTCGCGTGACCTACTCGTAAACCGTCTCCAGCCACGCGCGGAAACAGAACCACGTGAAGCAATGAGCCCAGCGATACCACCGAGGCCGCCAGGACCAGACGGTCAGATCAATCGCCGCCTTGATGCTGCAGCCGACAATCCTCCGCCCGTTATACCGCCCCCGCGGCCAGCGAGGATACAACGCCTGCGATTTGCAGATCTGGCAGCAATAGAGTTTTCCGGTCGAATCCTCGTAGGCCACCCCCTCAAACACCCTGCCACAGTGCTGGCAAGGCGGTCTGGTTGCGATGTCTTTATTAATGTTCATCCGATCACTTTCAAGTCGTCGGCGCTACTCAAACAACGCCCGTTGCCGCTTGTGCTTCTTGGGGCGTTTCTGGCCCTTGTGTCCCTTTGGTTTCGGCAGTGGCAGTGCGATGCGGCGGTTGATGATTTCGAGGTACTCGGGATTCAGCTCGATGCCGATGTACGAGCGGCCCAGGTGGTGGGCGACTCGCAGAGTTGTCCCGCTGCCGGCGTAGGGATCCAGCACCACGGCCGGAACCGGTTCATGCGCGGGACAACGGCACGTCGGGCGATAGCCGATGACACGAGTCACCGCCACATGCCGCTGTGGATCTCGATTGCCCACCACCATGCCGGAATGTTCGTTGTACGGTGAATCGCCATGCTGCGACTGTCGCCCGACCTTGGAATCGTTGCCGGGCCGGGTGGGGACTCGTTCGCTCTCGACGATCGGAGCCCACTGGTTGCCGCAGTGCGGGCAGCAACCGGCCGCTGACGTGGAGGCCTCAATACACCGCCGCGGCAGAGACGTCGGGAACGCGGCGAAGTGCTTTTCCTTCAGCGGTTCGGTCGACAGCATCCAGATCGTCCGCGGGTTGCGACGTTCGACCGCTCCGAGTTCCAGCAGCCCTGAAGCCTTTCGGAAGCGACGATCACCAGCCTGATACGCTGTGGTGTTCTTGTTGGTCTTGTTGCCTGGTGTTCCACCGACGGCTGGTTCGCTCGCCGCGCGGCAGTCGCAGAAGTACTCATCCGACTTGACGAACTGGAAGACGTATTCGTGACCGGTGGTCGGACGCCACTTGCCACGGCTCAAGACATAGCCGCCGTTCTCCCGGCACTTGTCGCAGCCGGGACACAGCTTCCATTTCGCGTTGTTCTGAATTGTGATGTCGGCTTGCTTGTTGCCAATCAGCCCTCGCTTACTGACAGGACAACCTGAGACCTTCACGCGGCACCGTCGCCAGCGCCAACCGGCGACCGATTCAGGCATCGGCGAAGCCTTGCCCCAGATCACAGTGGACCGCAGCACCCAGCCATCCGCCTGCATGGCGATCGCGAACCGGTGAGGCATCAGCAGTTGACTGCCTTGAGGAACTCCACACACCAGCGCCGAGTTCCATGTTCCCTTCCCGGTGCTGGCCGTCGGAAAGAAGTCCTCTGATCGTTCTCCCTGCGCGCCGCCGCCGCTCTTGCCAGTGCCGGAATAACTATCCCCGAGATTGACCCACAGCACGCCATCGGGTCGCAGCACGCGTTTGACTCGCCGGAACACGTCCACCTGGTTGTGGAGATATTCTTCCGGAGTCGCTTCCAGCCCGAGCTGCCCGGCGACTCCATAATCCCGCAAAGCCCAATACGGCGGCGACGTCACCACGCAATGCACGCACTCCGCCGGCAACGTATCCAGTTGCTCGCGCACATCCCCCAGCAACACGCGGTTTACGTGCAGTGGTGGGCGTTGATTGTGATCAATCGTGGCGGGCATGCTGAGTTAAACTTCCGGAGTTAGAAACGCATAGAACACAGAGGTGGCGGCGATCGCTGGTCTACGCCGAGCCGGTCACGATGAACTTCACACCGACCAGATCCATGACCTCTTTGAGGTTGTCGGCCAGTGGCTTGTGTTTAGCGGCGTCATGAATGAACTGGTTGTGCTTGTCGTTCCGTCGCTTGGCTTCGTTCGTGATCAACGTCAGCAGCATTGACTGTTCCAGGCAGAACTTGGCGGCATTCCACCGCATCATGGTCAACCACTGATCTGTTGGCAGGGCGTCCATCGTTTCGATCAGCTTGCTTTTGTCAGCTTCACTCGGCGGCATCATGTTGATCTCCTTTTCCTCTGTGTTTCTTCGTTGTAGGACGGACAATCCTGTCCGTCTCTGGTCATTCAGTGAGCAGCCGCAGTTGCACGTCGTGGGGATTCCTCAATGCTTCAGCGAGCGTCTGCGGCCATTCGATGTGTTCGAACAGAATCACCCGGTGTTCGATGGTGACTGGCGCGCCGTCGAAGAGCTTGACCAGTTCAGGCACCTCGAACACATCGTCATCAGGAAACGCATACCGCTCTCCGTTGCGATACAGAGCTTCGACGTGGTCGCAATCCCTCACGATCACCACCTCAACAGGCGGGCGAAGTGTCCAGCGCGGCCGTTTCACAGCGATCTCCTTCGTGCCCCTCGCGGGCTTCTGTGCTAATCCCTAGTCCCTGCGACTCTCGAACACGGCTTCGCCTGGTTGGACTCCGCGCACGGGGCGACCGTGACGAGGCCCGCAGACTTCACACGTCGGTTCATGGTGGCCGCGTTGCTCGCACAACCAGCAGCCGGTCGGCTGCGGTGATGTGTTGCTGTCCGGCTGGGTTGCGCCCAGCACGCCGGTGGCCCACTTGTGAGCCTTCGTCGAACAGCATTCGGCGTTCAGGCCTTCCCGCATGATGCGGTTCGCCAGAAGTCCAACCGGTGACGTCTTCGCCAGACAAACGGCATCAAAGGCCATTGCCAGGAACGTGGCCCAGGGATCTGAGCCTGGAGCGAACGGTGCCGTGATGGCTTCGCTCAGTTCCTCGAACGCTCGCCTGAGCGTTCCTGCATCGCGTCGTTGGACCGCCAACTTCAACACGCCATCCTCTTCGAACCACTGCTTGAAGATTCTTCCCGATCGACCGCCGCCGCCCGCTGCCTTCGGCGGCGTTCGACTTTGGTTCCTCGGACGTTCTTTTCCTTTCAAGGGGTGAAGTGAGTTCACCACCCCCCTGAACT
>JAKFWA010000083.1 GCA_021732995.1 Planctomycetaceae bacterium
GCTCCTCAGTGCTCAACTCAATCACCACTGCACGTCTCATGGCAACTTCCTCCCGGTTGCCAGATCAATACCATTCCTAAACACAAAGGTTTCAATAATTAACTTTATTTAGGCGTCACTACACTAGTGTGCTGACCGGCCGGCATCCGCATCGCATGGGAACGTTCAACCCCGGCGCACCGATTCGGGTGCAAGAGCTGACGGTCGCGAAGGTGCTGCAAGGCGCGGGCTACGCGACCGGGCACTTCGGCAAGTGGCACCTCAACGGCAAGAACGGCGAACGCGACACAAAGACGCCACCGGGTCGAGCGATCCTCGCCGCCGATCCGCTTTCGCCCGGCAAGCTGGGGTTCGATGAATGGATCTCCGCTGACAATTTCTTTGACCTGGATCCCGTGTTAGGTCGCAACGGTGTGGCGGAAAAATTTCACGGAGACGGATCCGACATCAGCACGGGCGAAGCCTTGAAATTCATCCGCAAGCAGTCCGCTGCCGACAAGCCGTTCTTTGTTGTGCTGTGGTTTGGCAATCCGCATGTTCCGCACGAGGCACTCCCGGCGGATAAGGCTGCGTACTCATCGCTCTCCGAGAAGGACCAGAACTACTACGGCGAGATCACCGGCATCGATCGCAACGTCGGCAAGCTGCGCGCGGCACTACGCGAGCTGAAGGTGACCGACAACACGCTGCTCTGGTATTGCAGCGATAGCCGTCACGACAAAAACTCGACGTGCGAAGCAGTCTCCGGACTTCGCAGTCACATCGATTGCCGGATACTTGCGTGGCCCGTGCTCGATCTTCCTATGCGATAGCGCTTCATCGTCGTCGTCCAACGCTCGCTCGGAAAGCGTTTCCTTAGGAGCCGCGCCTTCCAGGGCATTCCCGGTGAACTGATAAATTTGAAGGCTGAACTTAGTCACTGGCTCGGTTTGTGTAATGTCGGCGTTATAGATCGTCATCTCGTCAGCCGAACCTGCATTCAGCCGCACACAATTTGTGATGGGAGTGCCTGGCCATGCGACGGTCACCTTGGGATCAAAGTCCGCCCCGCCTTGACCTGTATCGAGGGCCACTTCATTCGTAGTGAAGATAAGGGGCTCGGGCAGCACCGCAGGAGTGTCAGTCGGAGTTGCGGGCACGTCCGTGGAGCAACCGCTCGAGGTTGTTGTCGTCGTCAACAGGATCAAGACTACGACTGGTCGCATCGTGAGGTTCCATGTCACAAGGATGTATGAACTATCTCGCCCACTGTCCGTAGGTCGTGACGATCGCTAGGAAACCCACCAACAGGCTAGCAGGGACCACAAGCAAGACTTCGGCGATGGCAACCCGTGTTGAACGATGCACGGACCATGCTTCCGTGATGACGCCAAGTGCGACGAAAATCCCGGTCCAAAACGTCACAACCATGTCTTGGCCATCCACCAGGTTGAGGCCATTCAGCAGTCCCGCGAGGATCGCAGTTGCGACCATTCCGCCAACCGTCCAGCCGAGCGCCAACAACCAGACTCGTGAGCACAGTACTTCGGAAAGTGGACTCTGCGATGGCTGTTGCGATTGCATGTCTAATGTCCTTGCCAGCAATCGATCAGATGCTTGCCGAGTCGTCTTAAAGAAATCCCGAACTAGTCAGTCGTATCGCCCCGGTGGCAGATAGATGGTGAACTCGGTCTGATGTTGGATCAGTACACTGTGTGGTCGAGTCTGTTCCGAAAACGGGACGAGGCCAAGTCGATCGAACAGGCCAATGTGAGCCGACAGTATTCGGCCATTCGTGCAATTCAGCCGGTCGTGCCAGATGTGGTATGTGCCCAACAGACCGTCGCGGCGGTGAAAGACTCCGACCAACGGGTGCGTGAGGATCACCCATGCCGTTTCGAGATCGGAGAAGCCATCGAGCATCGTCACCGGTTGCCCCGTGTCTTCGAGAGCCAACGCCACTGGTGCCCAATCGCTGCGCGTCGTCATCGCGTAGCGCAAGTATCTTTTCGCTACCAAATCGAACTCACAGTCGAAACGGATGCGGCCAGGATGCCACGGCAGTTTCCAGAGATGCCGCGGGATCGCGACGCTGAGTGAATCGAGCGACGTGCCGAAGAACCAAACCGCTCGCTGGCCGGTCTCGCGGTCGATGACGTAGGTCCGGTAGTTCGTTTGCCCGAACCGAAACGTCAGCCACGGCAGCCCGACGAAATGAAAATCCTGATCCTCGAACGGGACCATCGACACGAGCACTTTCGGTTGCCCATCGGCTCCCTCGATCAAGTCGAACTCAAATCGCTCATGCACATGCGGCCGCACGCGCGCCGGATCGACCGCGTAGCTGACGATCGAAAAGTGACCCAGATTCGCCACGACATCCCGCCATCGCGTTCGCGGCCGAGTCAGTAATCCAGCATCGAACGACAATCGCGACAGTGAGTTTGGGTCGTGGGCTGCGTTATGAATTCGCTGTCCGCTCATGGGTGAACCTGTTTGGTCAAAAAACCGAATCGCCGTCAGCTCAAAAGAAACCTTTGATCCCCAGCACCGCTCCGAGAACGATCAACACGACGCTGGCCAACAGGAGTGCCGTTTCCAGCGGAGGCCACGATTGCCGCGACGGATTGTTGCGCGAGAGTCGCAGCGGGTCGTGACGTGAGACCAGCCAGCAGACGCCGCCAGTCAGGATCACGCCGAGGCCGCCGCTGACCATTCCTTTCGCGGTCGTGACGGCGGGCGGACCGATCAGCGTCACGCTGCGTGATTCGTTGGGCTTGCGGGGAGACTTGCTGTGAACGTGCAGCGTGAGTTGTTCGGTGCTCCAGCCTTTGGCTCCAACGCCGGCCGACGTGAGGCCCATCAACACCAGAAACACCGCGATCAGTTTCATTGCGTTTTGGCCGGCCTCGCGCCGCAATCGCTTCTTCGTCGCGGCTTGTTCGGGCGTCTCTTCGGCCTCCAAGACGGACAAGCCGTCGGGCGTGCGTTCGGTCATCTGATCCAGCAGGTCAGCCAACTCCTCGTGATAACGCGAGAGGTTCGAGTACGTCAGAAACAGCAGCGGTCCCCACACCCACCACAAGAACATCACTCCGAACAGCGGAGCCAGTACGAAGAAGAGTGGGCTGCCCGGCTGCTCGGGCGAACCGAACAACCAGACCAACAATCCCATCGGGATGCAGGCCAGCATCAAAAACGTTGGCGACAGGCCCAGCCAGAAGCCAGCACTCGGTGACACGTTTGCCTCCACAATCGAGCCGCGTTGGGCGGTCCTTACGCGACCGCGAAGTTGTGGGCACATCCAGCGTGATCTCGGCCATGTGTTTCGCTCGAATCGAAACGATCCCGATTCGACATCGACTCGGCCGCAGAAGAACGGCACGTCGCCGATCAAGTCCGGCCGACGAACGCACGCCGGAGTCGAATGCTCTAGCAGCCGCAACACTTCGTCGCGATCCAACTCGCATCGCCGTTGAAACGATTGCCAGGGAAGCAGGTTCATCAGGAAAGTCGCAATGTGTCGCCAACTCATTCGCTCACCTCGTCCGAAGGAAGCAACACCGGAAGCTCTTCCACTGATTGCGTCACGTCATTGACTGCGGTTACCAGAGACGCCTCATCGGGCAGTGGTTCGACTCGTCCACTCAGCAAACGTCGTCCGAATTCCGTGACGCTCAACTCGCCGTCCTGCATCGTCAGTCGTGACCGTGGGACCAATCCGCCTCCCACCGGCAATCGCGTGCCCGACAGTTCGCGCAGCCGAGACGTGACCGACTCGACGGACTCGGAGAAGTCCAGGCGGGCTTCGTGCCGCGTTTCGGCCAATTGGCTGAGCGCTTTGAGCATGATTTGTGGACCTATGCCTGATGTGATTCCGCCAACTGCCGCCGCAACTCGCCGAGCGATCGTTGTTGTGCAACCAGCCAACCAATCAATCCACCGACCAGACCGAACAAAACTTGCAGTCGCGACGACCAGTGGCTCGGCAGGTGATACCACGGCGCTCCGGCATACATGGCTCGCGCGTCCAGGCCGGCATACTCAGTCGCAATCGGTAATCGGAACCACGTCACGACGCGGATTGCCGGCTCAGTGACCAATCGCGGGTCGCGGCGTTCGAGTTCTTCCCGGAGCGAATCATTGAACGGGCGCGTCTTGCCGTCGGCTTGAGGGTCAGCCCGTTGCAACTCCTGACGTCCGAAGTAATGCGGATGCACAGCGTCACGGAGACCCGCTCGCGCGAGGAACACTCCGATCAGCAACCCGATCAACGGTACCTTCGCGACGTGCCAGAATCGTGGATGTGGTGAGGCTTTCGCGTCGTGTGATTCCGAGGACATGTCAACTCTCCGAAAGACGTGACTTTTCGATCCCAACAAAATCCGAGATGGTCTCGGCCAAGCAATTCGCGGCGGCTTCTGCTCCGAAGGTTCCCAATTCCAGCCGTCGGCCATCCACGACGAGCAGAACCGTGTATTCGTGGCGCGACTCAAGCCCGTGTCCGGTCGTACGCTCGTGTTGCCAGGTTTTGACCTCGACCGCGATCCGTTCCAGTCGCCCGTTTGTTCGATCTCGAAAACCTTCCAGCTCGACCGAGCGGTCGTCTCGGTGAAACGTCAGACCGCGTGGTCCAATCGTTCGCAATCGCCATGCGAGCCACAATTGCTCGATGCCTTTTGCCGCGCAAAGCACGCTGACGAGTCCCAGCCACGCCGCGAAGAAGCCACCAATCGTCCCGCGCCGCCACAACCAGTAATCCACAGCCGCCATGATGAGCGACAAACTCAATGCGACGCTTCCACCCAGGACGGAATCACGAACCGTCGTTTCGTCGCGCAGTGTCAGCGCGTCGGACGTCTCCTCCACCTGCCAGGGTTCGATGAAAAACTTCTCGGCCATGTTTGATCTCATCTGTGTCGATCCACCGAATGAGCCGGAACGCGCTAGTGTCCGGTTTCGAACGCCAATCGACTCTAAAACCGGACGCTAGCGCGTTCCGGCTGATTTGGTCTGAGGCGAAGCCTCGCTAGGTTTCTCCTTCTTGCAGCGGCCAGCCAGTCCGCTGCGAGAACAGCGTGCCGAGCAGTCGCGGAATGTCGTCGTCGCCGTTTGTGGCGAAGTGCGGCGCTTCCAGCAGGAAGCCGGCGGTGTTTTCGAGCCGCAGTTGCCAGAGGAAATACGGCCGGTGCCCTCTGTCCTTGCGGCGGACCTTGGTGAGCTTCCAGCGGGCGTTGACGTATTCGCGCTCGGGCAGCCAGCCGAAATCGCGCGAGCGGACCAGGAGCAGGTTATGGTCCACGGTCCAGCGGGTTCGGTGAAAGCACGCCATGAGGCCCAAGCAGCACACGAGAGCACCGAGCATCAGCATCGGGATCATGATCAGCCAGTCAAAAGAATCAAACAGGGACTGCTGCTTCGCTCGCGCGTCGTTGATGAACGAGACCACGCTGTCCGTTGTCTTCCACAGCCAGACGATGCCGATCACCAACAGCATCAGACCGCCGATGATCTGGTCTGTCTTGGGCGGGCTGATCGTCAGTCGGTGCTGTTCGTCGAAGTCGGCGACGAAGTGGTGCGAACGGAGCGCAGCGAGCAGTTCGTCCTCGTGGCTTTCGGACGGAGGCTTCCAGCCCCCCTCGATGGCGATGCCCGACTGCGACACATTCCAGCCGGTATGTTCCGCCAGCAGATTCGCGATCGCGGTCGCTTCGGCCTGCCTGTCGTGGGCCGCCTGGAAACCGACGCGGATGTCCGGCTTGTGGAGCAGGTAATGCTTCTGGCCGTCGCAGACGACCGCCAGCCGCCACATTCGCCCTCGATCCGTTGCGAGATGCGGTTCGACCACCAATTCGCCGCCGTGCAGCTTGAGGCTGCGAAGACGGCCCCGAACTCCGCGCCGCACGATCAGCGTGTCGCGGGAACCTTCCCATTCTTCACGCCACAACGCGAGCCTGAGTATCTGCCAGAGAATCCCCGCGAAGAACAACCCGATCAGGCCGACAATCATCAGCGGAATGAACAGCGCCACTACTTGCATTCCCCACGCCGGTATCGCGGCCCAAATCCAGTTGCGGTACCACCACAGCCCGATCAGGATGGGCGTCGAGTAGAACAATGCCATCATGCACGAGCAGCCAATCGCTCCCCTGCGCCACAACGCGCTCCGCCGCAATCGCACGCCACCTTCGTCAGTCGGTTCAACGAGCCAGCCATGATCCGTCAGCGAGAACGCCGGCTTCTCGGCGAGGGCGGCGTCCATCATTGAGGTCGGACTGGCTTCAAGCTGATCGACGAACGCCTTCGCTTCGGCCAACCCCACACCGGTCGCCTCGCGGTACATTCGAATGGCGTCGAGCTTGCGTCCGGCACTCAAGGCGGTGCGAATGCTCGCAGCCGTTTCATCAGGAAGCGGATTGGGCATGGCGTCAATTCTCACAATGTTGGTTCATTCGCTAAACAACTCTGATCTTGAACTTCCTCTGTACCAGTGGCACGCCCTGAGTCATCGAAGGGCGTGGGCCATTGATTCGCACACTTCGGAGATCAACTCGTCACGGCGAGTGACTCAAAGAAATCTGCAACTGCAATTCCGGACCAGGGTCGGAGTTGAGTGCGATGCGAAATCCGGTGGTCGAGCCGTCGATCCATCGCAGGCGGGCCGGTTCGGACGTGTCGGACAATGTGGTTCCGCGCGTTGTGAACAGCGCGCGGGAATCGTCAAAGGGGTTGCCTCCGTTGGCTCGAATCAGGCGGATGCCTTTGCGGCCCCATTCGCCCGGGCCACCGAGCGGCGGCTTCGCGAACTCGATGAGTTGAGGGTCTTCCAAGATGTGCCAGACCGCGAGACCATCCGACGGCAAGCCCCGGCCGGCCTGTCCGACTCCGGCGTCATAGGATCGGCCGCGATGGCGGTTCTCCAACAGAAAGTACTCGCCGCTTCCGTGCGACGGGTCGAAGAGCACCAGGCACTCGCCATGTTCCTCGACTGCTTTCAAGCGATAGTCGCCGGACTTGGTCACCACATTCGGCTTCAGCCAACCTAGCTTGAGTTTCAAGAAGGGGCTTAAATGCGCGGACGTGTAGGAATGGTCCATGAGGCAATAGTCGCCAGCCGCGAACGGCCAAGGAGCATTCATGTAGAGGTCGGGAGCACCCAGCAGCAGATGCGACAGTTCGTGAGCCGGCGCGCCGAGGTTTGGCGGCAGACCGCTATAGACTTCAGCGATCATCGGAATCTGCATGCCGTCCACGATCAGCGGCTCCCATTTTGGAAACTCGCGACCGGCCGGGACTCGATTCGTCCCGAATGGCCCGGCTTGCGGGATCAGGATCAGAATCGCGAGTTCATCCGCTTGCAGAACTTTGTCGCCGTTGGAGTCGTATCGTGCGAAATCGAACTCACGATCGGCTTGACGAATCGCCTCGGTCCATTTCTCGACGTGACCGTTCAACCAACCATCGCCGTCGGCGTCCTTCGCGTCCATCTTCGCGTTGGTGTTCCAATAGTGGTCGCCCGGCTTGGTCGCGTCGTACCAGCCGAGTAGTCCCGCCTTCTCCAGTGTGACCGCGCCGCCGGAGTTTTCCGCAATCCAATCCGCAACGCTGGGCCGACGACCGAACAACAGTTCGTCCAATAACTTCGCGGGAGGTGCCGCGTGTCCCGCCCGATGTGGATCCCACAGAATCGCCAACACCGCTCGCCGACCTTTGACCGGCGAGAGCTTTTTCATGCCGATCACCTGCGAGAAATCGGGCACATCATTCACACCGACCTTTTGTGGCGCAACGGCGACTTGATCTGTCGTTGCGGACCATCGAAAGCATCCCAAATTGCCGTCGGCCCATTGCGATTCGTGCTTCAGCGTGATGGTCAGTTTCGCTCCGGCTTCAAACGTCAGCGGCTTGTCGAATTGAAAATCGACGTGATGGTTCGCCGTCCCGTTGTTCCAGATGGCCCAACCTGGGCCGGGTTTGCCGTCGATCAGATTTGCGACGCTGTGGCCTTGTTGCGTGTAGTCGGCAGTGGCCTTGGCAACGGCGACCGGCTTGGCGGCCTCGTTGCTTCCCTTCGGAGCGGCTTTGATCTCGACGCGACTGAGAATGAACGTGCCGTTGGGCAATCGGCCCGGCCCGCCGTTCGGCAGGCTGTCGTGCTTGAAGACGTCCAGTCGCAGGCCAGTGATTTTCTTGAGATCGATTTCGGCGACGATCACATAGGTGTCCTTCGCCGGATTCAGACCACTGGCGAGGATGACGCCCCCCTTTTGTTCTTTAAGCGTCGCTCCGCCCGATGACGATAGCTCGACCACATTCAGCGGTATCCACGCGGAGGCGGGAGTCAAACGCGACGTGGCAGGTGCGGTTGGCGTCGTCGCATTAGGCGGCGGCACGACCAAGTCTACTTTGGTCGTGGCACCGGCCTTCACCTCAGCGGTGACCGTCGTGCGGAAGAGTCCCAGTTGGTACTTCCCCGCGCGGATCTGACGGATCGTGGCCTTGCCCGCTTCGATCTTGGAACTCAGAGGCGCGAAGTTGCCCAACTCGTCCCGCACCGGAATTTCGCCTTGGTCATTCAGCGGCAGGCAATACACCGACGAATTCTTCGGCGCTTCGCCGATCACGTTGACTTCCAACGAGCCAAGTTGAGCGGGATCAATCGCCAGGTCGGCGGTGATCTTCGCCGAGTCGTCTTTCAGTTCGACCCACTTCCAGTCGAAGAGCGACTCCTCATTCTTGACGAAGACCAGATACGCCCCCGCCGGCCGATTGGTGCTCTTGTGCGACAGGCCAGTTTTCTTATCCCACGTCAGCGACGTGTTGCGTGGCTTCCAAGTGGTGCATGTGACCGAGCCGCTCGGTTCGTCCAGCGAGACTGGGAATCCCGCGCCCGGTGATTCCAGCTTGCCGCCCTTGTTCTTTCCCAGGCAGCCGACAAAGGCGTCGAACTTGCGCTCCTTGCCGTGATAGTCGATCTTGCCGCTGATCAAACTGGTCGTCGCTCCTTCGCCCGCATCGGCACCGCCGAGCGCGAAGGTTCCCGCGACGAAGCTCTGCGACTTGTCCGGCAAACTCACAAAAATCTTGCCGGGAAGCGCGCCGTCCTGCGCTTTCCCAAACTGAAGCAGCATCTCGTATTGGTCGAAAAAGATTTCCGCCACAGGCACACCCTCGCCAGGTCTGGCTCGGAACTGCATGTGAATCTGCGGGCTGCCGAAGCCATCTTTGGAGGTGACTCGAATTGACTTTCCCTCCAGCGACTCATCCTCTTTCACCTTCAGAAAGATCTTGAGCGACAGATCGGGAAAGAAATCCTTCCCCTGCCGGAGTTCCAAGACGCTGCCTTGCAATTGCACTTTCTCCAGCTTGAACGGCTGGCCGTGAATCTTGCCGCTCGCCGGCGCGTCGGGAATCTGCATCTTGGCCAAGTCCATCGTCCAAGTCGGCGGCGGCGCGTCCTTGGTGTTAGCTGCTGTCTTGACGGGCGCGGCGGGAAGCTCCGGCTTCGGATGGTCTGCCATCGCCGAAAGCGCCTTGATGCTCGCCGCATCTTTGGACCTCTTGTCATAGCTGATCGAGACTTTGCTTCCGGGCTTCAGCTCGCTGAGCTTGGCGGGCTTGTCATCTACCGTGATCATTGTCCCCATCGTCACGCTGAAGGATTCCGTCTTCGCCGAACCACCATTGCCCACCGTCACCGTGATCGTCTTCCCACTGGCCGCGACACTCTTGAGCGTCCCATCCACGTTCGCTGTAGCAGCGAAAACCAGCGAACTGCCGAAGACCATCACACCAATACTCAAGCACCAACGAAAAACCAAAACCGCCGTTGAAGTCTTCATCGGATCTTCCTTCCGCATCCACGATTTAGTCACAACCAACCGATCCACGAACAAGCACCACAACGAGACACAAAACCCCGACGACCGCATATCCCACTCGAAAGGCAGCGTGGTTTGGACCAGGCTCACCGTCGGCGATGAATCCATCGAGGCAGAACATCGCCACTAGGCCACACACTCCGATCAACGATCGCCTCTCGTAGAGCCTCATGGTTCAACTTTCGGTCTGAAGATCTGCGTTGGACTCACGACGCTGCGGGTCGCTCCGCACAAGGCCACAAGTTCATTTGGCCGGTTCACGAGAAACGTCTTCACAATGTCGGCAGACAGCCGGAGCGCGTTGGAACGAGCGTCGCGAGATGGGGCGGCCACATTGCGGGCACAACTTCGGTGGTGAAATCGCAGCGGCGATCAGGTACAGCATCGAAGGCAAATAAAAGAAGATGTAGTTCATGCCGAACAGGCTGCCGTCTCGATATGCGCCCGGAGTGCAGGCTCCCACGATCATCGGCACCATCACCAGCAAGGGGGCCGCTGTGGCGAAGCGGTACCCTCGACGCTGACGCCAGAGAGCGAAGGCTTGCAGTGGGACATAGGTCACCAGCAGAAAAGCCACAGCCTTGACCATGCGATCCCAGATCCATGATTCCATTGTCTGTCTCCGTCATGACGGCGATTGATGCCGACGCCTTGTTGAGTTCCCTGTCTCCACGATTGACCAACCGGTTCGTCGCGCGAGCAACTGGCCGAGCACGCGCGGGATGTCATCGTCGCGGGCTTGATACAAGACTTTCAGCAGTTGGCCGGAATCACTCTTGAGCTGTAACGCCCGCCGCCACTGAGGCCGGCCCCGGCTATCTGTTCTTTGTGTTTCGGCGATGTGCCAAATCGCATCGACGAACTCTTCTTCTCGCCTGCGAATGAAGCCCGACTTGACGACCAACAGGTTGCCATCCGCGATCCAATGCTCGCGATTGAAGAGTGATTCCACGCCGCCCCAGCAAACGGTCATGCCAACCAGCAACAGGGGAGTCATCACCAGCCAAAACGGAATGTGTGCCCAAAGATGTTGTTTCACTTCCGCGTCCTGGAGGAACGAGTTCACTCCGTTCGACAGGATCGCCAGCCAAACGAGTCCGAAGCTCAACAACACCAATCCTCCGAGACGCCGGCCAAGCATCGGCGGGCGGAGTTTCAGTCCCCTTGCCGCCGTCTCGTCTGGCCGAAAACCTCGCGATTGAAGTAGAGCCAGTAGCTCGTCCTCGCGGCTTTCGCGCGGCGGCTTCTGTAAGCCTTCCACGGCGATGTCTGACGTTGTGAGATTCCAGCCGGTCGATTCCGCGAGCAGCGTTCCGATCGCGCGGCACTCGGCGAGTGAATCTCGTGTGGACATCGACAGGAACAGCATCGTCGGCCGCAACAAAAACTGTTTGCGGCCATCGCTGTGCAAAGCCAGCCGCCATTTCAATTGGCGATTCTGGTCGTCGAAGTGTGGCTCCAGGACCAACGCGACGTCGCGGTATTCGCGGCTGCTTGAGAAGCCCAGCAGCTTGCGACGCACGACAAGCAAGCCTCGACTGGAGTCCCAAACTTCGCGCACGAACGCGAACTGCAACACTTTCACGAGAATGGCCACAGCCACGAGTCCGATCGCTCCGGCATTGAGAAGCGGCAACAGCAGGAAAAACGAACGCAGCAAGAAATTGTCGGGCGGTGATCGCCAGAAGCTCTGAGTGATTCTCCAAGCCACGAAAACGAACGGCGTGGTCAGCACCAGAATCATGGTCATGCAACCTGCCATGCTTCCGTACCACAAGCCACTCCGCCTGAGCCGCAAGCCACTCGGCAGCGATTCGATCAACCAGCCAAATTCTGCCAGCGTCGCTTGAGGCGAAGCCGCTGGCTGGTCAAGCGAGCCTGACTCGTCATCGCTTGGATCGTCCTCTGTCGCGAGACTCAGCTTGTTGACAAAGAGATGCTGCCGAATCAGTTGTCGTCTTGCCGCGCGCTCGTCTTTCGCCGTGAGGACGCCGATGACTTCCTCTCCATCGCTTTTTATGGCTTGGTAGCGAAACGTGGGCATGATGCGCGAGCTACTCCCGTTGTTTCTGACACGGATTGTATGAACGCGGTCGTTACGTCGCAGACCCCCGCGCCATTCGATGTTCTGTTTTAATGTCCTTCCAGGTAGTCGATCAGATGCTTGCTCGATTGGCCGACCCAGATGGCGATGCCGTTCAGCGCGAGCAACAACACTCCAAAGAAGATGAAGAGCACTCGAATGCGACCGCCGCGAGGCCAAGCCAACACCATTCCGGCGATGCCAGCAATCATCCCCAGGACACCGAGGGCGATGGCCACCTTCCCGGCAGGCGGAACGAATGAATCCCGCAACTGGCGACTCCGACAATACCCATCGCCGCGCTCAGCATGAGACAGGTCGTGAGCAGCGGGCCAAAGTGCTTGTTCGAACTCTTCACGGCCCACTCGACGAGTTCGGCTGTGATCGTTGGCTCTGACTGTGGCATCATGAATTCCAGTTGCGCAGTGAGTCGTCAGACATTGAGGCGAACCGTCTCGGCCAGCAACTTGAGTGTGGTAGGGGGTGGCCCGGTCGGCGATTGCAAACAGACGACGATCATGGTGATGGCGATCAGACCGGCGACGATTCCAAACCCCACAGCCATCACGGTCGTGATTTTGACATACGCCTCAAAGCGGTCGGGATCGTCGGCCTGAGTCCACCGGCGGCCGTACTTTCCAGTCCAGACGCCTGTACGGCGGGAGTGCATCACCTTCACGCTCAGCACCAAGCAGAACATTGCCGGCAGACCGCTAAAAATCGCCGCCGCGAACAGGCCCACATACAGTCGTTTGAGGATTTCGATCATGGATGTCCTGGAAAAGGCGAGTTTGAAACACAGAGACACAGAGAATCACCGAGGGAAGACCGAACCCAAAACTCTGTGACCTCCTGACTTCGCGTTTTGCCTTGATCTTCAATCCTTGCGACGTTGATGTTTGCCGCTCGTTTCGAAGACGGCTTTTCCGGTTTGGTCGGTGATGGTCATGGCCCATTGCCGCACATCGGCGGTGGGGAAGCGATCCCTGTTGGTGGTCGTTCGGTTCGGAGCGTTCCGCGCGGTCCAGGTCATCGTGTTCGTCGCGGCGTCCCATTCGCCTGTTGCTTCGCCCGTGAAGCCGTCAGAATTGAAATGCCACTGCCGGTAAACCTTTTGCTTGACGTCGTAGGTCATGAGGTAGGTGCCGCTGGTCGCCGGAGTGTCCTTGTCGGCGTCGAGCTTCCAGCGAACTTGCAGGTATCGTCCATCGACGATCCAATCGCCGTGGCTTTCGCCCGTTCGGGGCTTTGGCTTTTCTACCTGAGCGGTCCAAGTGCCGGACCAATGGTTCAGCGGTAACAACTCCGGAATGTCTTTGAGCGGTCCCGGCTCGGCAACCGCGAGCGAGCAAGCCATAGCGATTGACGCGACGGTCGAGATGACGAACTTGTGGAGCATGTTGTTTTCCCTTTTTGCTGAGTCACTTTCGCGGAGTTGATTTGATCGTCAGGTCCAGTTGCACCTGCCCGGCTTGATTCTTGGTGACGATGTGCGACTCCACCACGCCGTCGCCGAGCAATCGGGTTGTGGAGGTCTTCGTCGTGCCCGCTGGTTCGCCGACTCCTTTCCATGAGAAGGACTTTTCGGCCCCGTTCCATTGGCCAATGTTCTCCTCAACCTGGCCGAGGCTCGTGATGCGGATGTAGCGATACGCTTGCTTGTTGGTGTCGTAGCCGATGACCCATTTCGATTGGACGGTGCCCACATTCGATTCGCCCAGCAGGCAGCGTCCGTCGAGAATCCATTGGCCGGACATCGTCCCTTTCTGAGTTCGCCCGTTGGGATTGGCGGCGGTGGGACGCGTGATGAACTCGGCATCGCGCTGGCCGATGAACGCTTCGAGCCGTTTGACTTCCGGCGGGATCGGCTGAATCGGCGTGCCGATCATGGCCCATCGTTCCGCCAGAGGCTTGCCGGCGATGCTCGCCTGTCGCTTCCAAGTCCAGACCATTTCGAACATTTTTCGAGCACCATCGTTGCCGGTGAAAATCAGCGAACCGTCAATCGTTCCCGCATCGCGAAATCGTTCCACAAACCTGTTGGTTGTGCCCGGCGGCGGTTCCACATCGGCCTGAGTGAACGACTGGCTGGCCGCGTCCCAAGTTCCCGTCGATTGGCCCATCAGCCCTGATGACTGAAACCACCAGGTGACGTACTTCTTCGATGTCGCATCGAACGTCTGGAACCAGATCGCTTTCGTGATTTGATCGGGTTCGCCGACGATGTGATTGACTTCGATGTGCTGGAGAAACCAGCCGTCAAGGATCATCTCCGCGTGGTTCGCGCAGCGATACTTGATTTCGTGCGGAGTCCATTCAGCCGGCTTGCTGGTGACATCGGTGGCCCAGTCGCCGACATACCGGCCGATGGCTTCAAGCTCCTTCGGTTTCTCGCGCGGCGTTTGGCCGGATGCGTTGCCGCAGATCAGGGCCACAAGACAAACGATCGTGGTCAGTAATTTCATGGATGTCTCCCGTTGGAATCAAATTGGAAAACTGTGGAAACACAGAGGCACAGAGAAAGCTCAAAACTCAAACTCTGTGCCACTGTGTTTCAATCGTCCGCCTTCACTTCTTCCGCTGCTTGTCTTGCGTCATGTCCAGCATGACGCGGCCGGTTTCGTCTTTGATCGTGGCCTGATTATCGAACGTGTCCTCATCGATCCAGCGGTTGAAGCCGGTGCCGCTCCAGCCGGTTGGCAGATCAACCGCACGAAAATGAAAACCACTCGACGGTTCGTCCCAAGTCAGCCGCCATTCGCCGCAGGAACCATCCGCGTTGAAGAACCAGAAGCGGTTCGATTTCTCCTTCGGTTCGTAGGTCGCGATCCAGATCGAGGTGAGTTCGTCTTTCTCGTTGAAGGCGCGAGTCATCAGGAATCGGCCGCCGAGAATCCACTGGCTCGTTTCAGTGATCGTCTCTTCTCGTTGCTGCGGATTCCAAACGGAGGGCTTGTAGGTCGCGTGGATCGTCCACTCGCCCACGAACTTATTGAGTTGCGACAGTTCAATCGGCTCGGCGACGTGCGATTTCGCGGTGGGGACATCGACCTTACCATCGAATGCTTTGCGAGAGGCGGTCCAGCGTCCGGCGTCACGCTGGCCCATGACGTATTGGAACTTCAGTTTGGCTTCGATGTGGTCGTCATCGACGAAGTGCTCGCTCGAATGCAGGTTCGAGGCATCCGGCAACATGCGGAGTTCCAGCGTTTGCTTCTCCTGGTTCCACGGACCACGCCACTCGAAGACCTTGCCGTTGTTGCTGAAGACCCATTGCCGAAACGCTCCGAGATTTTGATCGAACGTCAGCAACAACAATCGCTCCTCGCCACCCAGAGCCGCCGCGTTGGTCGGCGGATCGTCAGACGTCGGTTTGCGGCCCTTTGGAGAAACCGGAACTGCCTTCGCGTGCGACAACAGAAAATAATCGCCGAGCGTCCGCTCCGAAGTGGTCGTCATCGCGAGCTTGGTTTCCTGCGGCGAGTTGTCGGTCTCACGGAAGGCGTACTCGGTGTCCCACGTTCCGACCCAGCGATTGAGCGAGTTCGGACCATGCAGCCGGTTGTGTCGTCCGTGCCGCGCGTCGAAGTCGCTCGGCAGCTTGTCCCGGTCGTAGGCGACCAACTCCAGATCATCGAACCAGCCGCTGCCGCTCCCTTCGACAGTGCACATGGCATAGAAGTGATCCGCCGTCGGATACGCATCGAGTGCGTCGGTCTTCTCGAACAGATGCCAACCCGGCTGATCGGCCGTCGCGCCGACCAGATCATGCACTCCCAAGAACTCGCTGCGGCGGAAGTAATTGAACTTGATGATCGCCCGCGCGGACTTGTCCCCTTCAAACTTCGCCCAGCCTTTGAGCGCGTACCGCTTCGTGCGATCCGCCTTCATATCGTTCGCGAACACGACGCCGCGCGTCCCCTTGCCGGTGATGAGCAAACATCGCTGCCCGGTACGCCCGCCCGCGACGACCTCGCAGCGAAATTCTTGTCCGTCGTTCAGCCATGCCCGCCAGTCGCGAGGCAATTGTGTGAGCCCCGTATTCTCGAACGACGGATCGAGAATCAAGTTCGCGCCGGTCGGAACTGCGGCCGGAGGAATTGGAGAGGTTGGTCGTTGTGACTTCTCGCTCGCCGCCAGTCCTGACTTTATCTTCGACTCCGGCAGCGGCAGCGGTTGAAACGTCGCGGCGTAGGTGTTGATCCGCCATTGGCCGTCGTCATCGACGTTCAGCAGCACCGATTCCCAGAGTCCCTTGTGCTTCTCGAAGTCGGAGGCGTACTGCACTGCCGCGTAACGTCCGGGGGGCAAGCCGAGGAATTCGTCGATCAAACGCACGCGGCGCAGCGTTCGTTTTTCGACCTTGCCCGCGGTGTCTCGAATCTGTTGATACAGCGGCACTACCTGCTCGCGCGGTGCTTTCTTCTTGGCGAGCTTCGACGCGATGTCATACAGCTTATCGAAGTTTCCTTCGTCCGCGACCGCCAGAAACGCCTCGGCCGCCTTGAGGACGACTTTATCGTCGTCACTTAGCAGCAGTTCGCTCATCGGTTTGAAGCTGACGGTGACTCGCTCCACGCCGCCACGTTTCAACCTGAACTTCGTTGTGCTGATTTCCAATCCATCCGGCAATTCCGTCACGTCGATCTCGTACTCACCAGAACGAACGCGCTGCGCGCCGAGCTTGAGTTGGTACTCACGTTTCGCCACCGCGTCGCGGATCTTCAGGCCCTTGTCGCCAACCATGACGGCGACCTGATCGTCAACCGTCTCGACGATGAATTGCCCCTTGTCGAACTCCACATAGATCACTCCGCCGAGCAACCCCGCGAGCCCCAGCAACACAGCAGCGATCAACGTCCGTAGGTGTCGGCGCGGCGGCGATGCGGACGGTTGTGCGAACGGAGCGAGTGCGGCAGCGACTTCGGCGGGTGACTGAAATCGATCCGCTGAATTCTTCGCCATCATCCTGGCGACGACGATGGACAACTCCGTTGGTACATCGTTTCGCAACGCCGTCACCGGGGGCGGCGACTGTTCCGCATGAGCTTTGAGCTTCATCAACACGTTGTCCGCCTCAAACGGCGGCTTGCCGGTCAGCAAGAAGTGCAAGGTGCAGCCGAGGCTGTAAATATCTGCGCGAATGTCTGCCGAGTGCGCATCCGCCGCCTGCTCCGGAGCCATGTAATCCGGTGTCCCCATCACGCTGCCCATCGTCGTGAGATGCGCTGCCGTCGAACTGAGCCGGAACGCGCTAGCGTCCGGTTCGGCATTGGTCGCAACATTCGTCTCCGAACCCGACGCTAGCGGGTTCGGACTAATGCAGTCTGCTGCTGCCTCTGCGAATCCCGCCAAGCCGAAATCCAAGATCCGTACTTGCCCGCTCGCCGCAAGCATCAAGTTGTGCGGCTTAATGTCACGATGCACCATCCCCTTCTCGTGAGCGTGTTGCAGTCCTCTCGCCGCTTGTCGAATGCACTCGCACGCTTCAGCGGCGGACATCGGGCCGCGATGCTTCACCACGCTGGCGAGATCCGTACCCTCGACGAACTCCATCACAAGGAAGTGAGCATTGCCCGCCTGCTCGGCGTCGTGAGCGGCGACGATGTTGGGATGACTCAGCTTTGCCGCCGCCTGAACCTCGCGACGAAATCGCTCGACCGCCTGCGGATGGCGGACCAGTTGCGCGTTGATCACCTTGATCGCCACCGGACGATTCATCAGCCGATGCTCGGCCCGATACACGCTCCCCATACCACCGCGACCGATCAGTTCGACGATGCGATAACGCGAATGATCGCGTAGTTCGGCAGGCAGTTCTTCCGCATCGATTGTCTCGCCCGATTGCACCAGCACCGTGGCAGCGTCCGTAGGATCGGCACTCTTTCCAATCCCTGCTTTGTCCGATTCGGTGTTGTCGGCCAGGCTCTCCGAACGAACGAGAGTGCCCATCCTACGACCAGACTCGTGCGATTTCGCGACCCGCAACAGCCCAACGAACGTGTCGTCCTTCAAGTCGAGCAACGTCTCACAGCACTCGCGGCAGACTTCGAGATGCTGCTCGATCTGTGACAATTCGTCAGCCGGCAGCTTGCCCTGCCCGAAGGCGATCAGTTGCTCTTTGTTCGGATGGGCGAAAGTCATGGCGAATCCTTGTGAGTAATCGCGAGACGTATGTCAATTGGCCACCAGACGACCGGTTTTGTCGCTTCTGAGTATGGGAATGATCCTGCGCTCCATCGGCGGCGGACGGAAAGTGCATATCGCAGGCGATTCTTACAGCAGTCTTGATGTTTCGACGAAATCGTCAGAACTACCGACACAATCAGATGTAGCGTCAACAAGACCAGGTGTGGGCTGAGCCTGAAAATCACACGTCGTCAATCAACCCCGCCGCTTCACTCCGCAAGGCACTGAGCACGCGGCTGCGGGCGACATAGACCGAATTAAGCGACAGCCCCAGTTCTGCGGCGACATGATCGGCTCGCTGGCCGTCGAAGACCTGCCGATAAAATGCGTCCCAGGTTTGGGGCTCGAATCTCGACCGGGTTAGCTCCAATAATTGCACCAGCACATGCCGGTCATGTTCGAGGTTCCATTCACGGCTGGCGTTGCTCGAATCATCAGCAAGCTGCTCGATCCATTCGGCCCAGGTGCTGCATCCCGCCACGAGCGGCCGATAATGGCGCGACCGCCAGAAGTTTCGCAGCCGATGCACAAGGATGGTTCGCAACCAACACCGAAACGCCCCCGCCCGCCCGGAGTGCTGGAATTTCGGCAGCTCGCGCGACACCGTCAGCAGTACATCCTGCACGAGATCCTCCGCGTCGGCCGCTTGTACCTCGTAACGACTCAAACTCGCGTGCAACAAAGGCGAATAAATATCCGCCATCCGCCGCCACGCTTCATCGGTGACATCGCCTCGTACTCGGTCAAGCAAACTCAGAGAGGTCTCGTTCACCATGCCCTCTCTTGTGGGTCAGCGGAGGCCAGATAGTCCGGATAAGACAGACGCTCACGATCCGCCTGTATCAACCGAAGCGATTCATGATGGTTTAATACGCGGCTGCTAAATGGGGCGTCAAACGGAGGCTAACAAGAATTGCAAAGCCTTTCCTAAGCTGGATCCGATTCGACCGAACCCCGGCGACCAGTGGCCAACACCAGATTCCAATGTGTCGAAATCGGCCCTGGAGTTGGAAGTAGGTCAGGTTGGTGGTCTTGAAGGTCTACCATCGGGGTAGTTGGAACGAAAGTGATGACAGCCCTTTGATATCAATGAAAGAGGGCGGTTGAGAAATTGGAACTGTTTCTCCATGTTGGCGAGGGAGTTTGCGTTTCCTTGGCCCATAGGGAGCAACACGGAATGTATCCGGCAATCGATCAGCACGCGCGTTTGCAGACAATCTCCAACGCAACCAGTCTCGGAGTCGCGTTGCACTGTCAGTCTTTCACTTTCAAGACAGGACAGACTCATCTTGAGTCTGTCCCGCTTTACTATTTTGACGCTCAATCATTGAGCCATCGCTTTGACGAATCCCGACGGTTGAACTCCGTCGCGATCACGCGGCGTTGTGTCGGCGGACTGCTTGCGGCCAGGCTTGGCGAACTTCGCCATCGAGCAGGCCGTCAGTCACGAGCTTAGTGCCGCTGTAGTGCTGCTTGTGAAACAGAGCCACGCCAGCCGCGTCACACTCGTCGCGAATGCTGTGCACCCAGTCTTCGTCCATGACACGACGCTTGCGCTTGCCCGCACGCTCGCAACCAGTAATCACCCAGTCGAGCTTCTGAATGCGGCGACCGAAATGGACTGGTCCCAGTAGGGGCTCTGCTGACACGAAGCGGATGGCTGCCGGAATCTTCGCCAGAACGTCCAGTTGCTTGATCTGGCTTTGGTCCTCAATTGTTGTACCCAACCAGACGTTTGAGTAACCTCGTTCCAATCCTTTGGAAGCCGATCCCGAATCAACTCGGGACGCTTCGTGAGGATCAGCCAGTCGAGATTCTGGCACGTTCTGATGATCTCCCAGGCATCCTCTCGCCACTCATCAGCACCGGGGTGAAAGAAGTCCGACATCAAACAAGTGAAGATGCGAAACCGAGTGCCCTCCTTGATCGCTTTTCGATTCCAGCGCGCGGGGTTGTTCCATGTCTTTGTGCGCATCGGCCCGTGGAAGGGTTCACGGCCGGAGCGTTTCATGATTGCCGCGATGTAGCAGTACTGGCAGGCCGCCGAGACTTTGTTGCAGCCCCTTTGATATCAATGAAAGAGGGCAGTTGCTAAAGCGGAGCTGTTGCCCCAAGTTGGGCGAGGGAGTTTGCGACTGCACTTCCTCAGCTCCCAAGGAGCAGCACGATGATGTGTCTGGGAATCGACCAGCACGCGGTACGATACTTCTGAAAGTGGTATCACGCTCACCGGTCCGGCCAATGGTCTGAACAAGCGGGCCAAGCGATTGACTACGAGCGTAGGCGTATCGTAAAGTGTGACTACTCTGGTAGTCTGACTTCAGGGGCCGCTGAAAAGGTGCATCATGCCCGATCCCGCAGTAAGTCTCGGTTCAACTGAGATCGAGGTGCTTCGTTACCTTGGTGATCATGTCCCGCTGAGTGTCGGCGAGGTGGCTGATCACTTCTTGGAGACTTCGGGGCAAGCCCGTACCACGATTCTCACGATCATGGAACGCCTGCGAAAAAAGGGCTACTTGAAGCGTAGGCAGATCAAGGGCGTGTATCACTACTCACCCAAAGTTCCGAAGCACGATCTCTTGCGCGGTCTCGTCAAGACCTTCGTGGACACGACGCTGGCTGGATCGGTTTCACCATTTGTGGCGTATCTCTCCGAAAGTGGCCCGGTCTCAGATCAGGATCTCCAGCAGTTGAAGCAACTGGTGCGAGAACTTGAACAGGCTCGCAAGAGAGGTGATGAATGATTGTCCTTGCCAACATGCTTGATGTTTGGGACGCCGCGATGTGGCGGGCCAGTTGCCAAGGAGGCTTGGCAGTAATAGCAGTGTGGATTGTCTGTTGGCTGGTGCCTTCAATTCCCTCGCGCTTTCAGTGCTGGCTTTGGCGGCTGGCGCTGCTGAAGTTCTTAGTCGCCATGGTGTGGACTACCCCCATTGAACTGCCGCTGCTCCCAGCCCCTCAACTCGTGGCCAGGGCACCGAGTGAGCCACTTCTTGCCAGTGTGGCCGCCACAGCAGGCGTACTTTTCGACGACCACAAGCCATCTCAGTCGATTCAGCCGCTGTTGATTCTCTTTGTCGTCTGGGTGGTGGTTGTCCTGTGGCAGATGGCTCGAATCCTGACTGCGTGTCGCCATGCGCGCCGACTCAGGAACGATTGCCGTGCTTGTATCAACGGACAGCTTCTCGATCCTCTGAGGAGATTCAGCAAACTGGTGGGCCTGACACCACCACCTCCGGTGCTTGAGATCGACGGCTCAGGAAGTCCGTTGCTGGTTGGCATTCTGCGGCCAGCGATTGTGCTGCCGACGGATACGCTGAGCCGACTCGATGCAGCAGAACAGGAACTGGTCATAGCTCACGAACTGGCCCACGTTGGTCGACGCGATCTGCTGTGCAGCCTTGTCGCCGCCATCATTCGCGCAGTGTTTTTCTTTCACCCGTTGGTTTGGTTTGGCGAGCGGCGATTGGGGTTGATTCAGGAAGTTGCCGCGGACGAACTGGCGATTGCACTCCAGAAACAAAATCCAGTTCGGTATGCCTCTTTGCTGGTTTCAATTGTGAGCAAGCTCGGTCCCGCTCGAACAGTTCCCGCGATGTCCGCGGGAGCAGTGGGAGCGCACAGTTCTCTCAAACAAAGGTTGTCTGCCATGCGATTGATGAAGCCTGTGTCTGCTCGAATTGTACTCGCATACGGTCTCGTATTAGGGCTGATCGCGGTGCTGGGCCTGGTGCCGTGGACTGTCGTTGAAGAGACGGCATATGCCGCAGACCAAGCCGCTCCGAAGGAAACCACACTCCGTGGTAAGTTTGTGTCGTTTAAAGACGGAGTATTGAAAGTCAAAGTTCAAGACGATCGAAGTGACGTGATGAAGGAGAGCGAATGGAAGGTCGCTGATGAGACTAAGATCGTCAGCCACATTCGCGGCATTGCGAAAGAGGGTACTGCTCGGGACGCCTTCAAACTCTGGGAGCCGGAAGCAGTCATCGCGGTCAAGCTGAAGGACGACAAGGTGGTCTTCGTCGAGATCGGTATCAAGCAACCGACTGACAAAGTGCCCGATCGGAGACCAGATGCGGCACCAGCGAAGGTGGTGGAAAAGGTCGATCAAAAGACCAAGACCGAACGCGGCAAGTTTGTGTCGTTCAAGGACGGCACGCTAACGATCAAAGCCAATTCAGGCGATCTGCTGGCTAACAAGATTCCCGAGAATACTAAGACCTTGATTTGGAACAATAGCGAGGGCAAGTACACACCAGCAGAGACCGCCGCTGTCTTGAGTCAGGCCAAAGTCGGGACATGGTTTATGGTCGGTGTTGCCAATGAAAATGTCACCATCCGCGTGGGAGCAAGAAAAGGGACCACAACGGGCACATTCGTGTCGTACAAGAACGATCGCCTGCTGATGCTGGGAAAAGACCTCGGCGAGAGCTACACCAAGAAGTACGGGAACAACCTGCATTTCAATAAGTTCAGTGACGAAGTCACTGTTTACGAGAGCATCGACGGCGGTGACTACAAGCTCATTGGCTCCGCCAAAGAGACACTACCAAACGTCAAGGAAGGGACCATCATCACCGTCCACGGTGAGGGAGATGACAACATCACTCTCATCCAAATTGGTGTTCCCAAGAAGAAGTAATCCACGGCGGACTGAAACCAATCGCTCTCCTTCGTGCTCTCGCTCGCTGAGGATGCTCACCATGCACTTCCTGAAACTTGTGTCTTGTCCGAGTGGTGTTGCTTATCAAATCGCTCTCGGAATGATCACGTTCTGGAGTGTCTGGACGGGAACTCTCGCCGCGGCTGAGGTACCGGCCGCGAATAAGTCTGCGAGCGGCACGTTCGTGTCATTCAAAGATGGCACGCTGACGATTAAGGGCAAGTCAGGTCTGCTCGTCTATGAGCAAGTTGGCGAGAATTATAAGTCCTATCAGAACAACGAAGATGGCCCTGGCTCGAAACTGGTGGGCACTATTGAGGCATTGAGCCGAGTCCTGCCGGGGACGGTGTGTCATGTTGATACTGCTACCCGCGAGGTCTCCTTCGGCTTGGACAATCGTGTGATGGGCACGTTCGTGTCTTATGAGAAGGAGAAGGGCAAGTTGCATCTTCTGGCCGCTGATGTCCCGCAGGGATTCGTTCAAAGGCCAATTGGCAAGATTGCACTGACGATTGACCGCAGCACTCCGGTCTTGGAGAGCCGCGATGGTGGTGATTTTAAGTTCGCGGGCGTCGCCGAAGTGATTTTGAAGGATGTGAAGAATGGTGCGTTGGTCACTGCGCGCAGCGAGTACGACCCCGAGATCATCGAGGTCATTCAGATCGGAACACCCAGGCGAACGATCGAACGCTACATCGGGCAAACTCGCGGAACCGTTCGCGGCACATATATGTCATTCAAGGATGGCATTCTCCGGATTCGCGGAAAGGGCGTGACGTCGTTGGCCGCAAACGAATACGAGCGGTCGATGAATTTGCGGATCGCTGACAACATTCCGGTGTTCGAAAGCATTGATGGTGGCGAGTATCAGCCGAGAGGTACCGCCGAAGTCTTGAAGACGTTGAAGGAAGGGGAGGTTGTGACGATCCGCAAAGTTGAGGAAGTGATTATGGACATCCGGATTGGCGTCCCGAAAACGAAATGATCGGCGGTTGTGCTGAAAACACCGCAGGCGAACGTGCGACGGATGGCTGGTTGACTGTCCGGAAGCAGAGTATCGCTCGACACGTTCACTCGTATGCAACGAGATCATCGTGATGAAAACCGTTCTGGCCGTTCTCTGCACGTTCTTGTTCACAACCGCTCTGGTCGCTGCGGAGCCAGTCGTCTTCCATGCTCGAACGACGCGCGGCGGACTGTGGTCGGACGCTCAAGTCTGGGAAGGAGGACGCACGCCGCAAGCAGGCGACTGTGTGCAGATCCGAGCGGGGCACACCGTCACTTACGACGTGCACTCCAATGCAGCACTGCGACTATTGCACGTTGCGGGCAAGCTGACGTTCTCACGGAAAGTTTCCACGCTGCTGGATGTGGGACTCATCAAGATCGAACCGGGCGACAGCACGACGGAAGATGGTTTCAACTGTCACGATGCCGCTCCTGTACTTCACCCTGATGCGATAATGCCCGTGCTCGAAGTCGGCACGTTGGAGTCGCCAATCCCCGCAGATGTAAAGGCCACGATCCGTCTGCGCCACTTCAAAGGCACGAACGCGGAAACACTTCCAGCCGTTATCGCCTGCGGCGGGCGTTGGGACGTGCATGGCGCACCGATGCAGCGAACTTGGCTAAAGCTCGCGGCCCCGGCCAAAGTGGGCGATACGCGAGTCACACTAGAGCAACCCGCGAGCGACTGGCATGCAGGCGATCGAATCATCATCACGACAGGCGAGCTGAAGGGGCCGGATTCTGGAGCCTCGTTCCGTCAGGGTGGTGGTAGACCAAAGCCGGTCGGCACGGAGGAGCGGGTGATCAAGGCTGTCGATGGCGCGACGCTCACGTTGGATCGCCCGCTCAACAAGATGCATCGTGGCGAGAAGCTGATGCGGTGTGAGGTCGCGAACCTCTCGCGCAACGTCGTGATCGAGTCAGCTGATCCCGCCGGAGTGCGCGGCCATACGATGTATCACCACGGCTCCTCGGGGGGCATCAGCTATGCCGAGTTCCGGCATCTCGGCAAGGATGGCGCACTCGGCAAATATGCGATTCATTTCCATCTCGTCCGAGGAACAATGCGCGGCAGTGGCGTTCTCGGCGCGAGCATCTGGGATTCGCATAACCGCTGGATCACGATTCATGGCACCGACCATCTTCTCATCCGCGATTGCGTCGGCTACCAGTCGCGCGGCCACGGTTTCTTTCTCGAAGATGCCACGGAGCAATGGAACGTGTTCGACCGGAACCTTGCCGTGCAAGCCTTTGGGTCCGTTCCGTTGCCGAAGCAGGTACTACCTTTCGATCCGAACGACGGCGCGGGATTCTGGTGGGCTAACGGGAGAAACACGTTCACCCGCAACGTCTCCTGTGAAAACGACCGCTACGGCTATCACTTCCAAATCACGAAGACGCCTGACTTCGATCCATCGTTAAGCCTCTGCGGCGTCGATGGTCGCACCGCCGAGAGCGATGTAAGAACCTTGCCCTTTCTTCGTTTTGAGGACAACGAGTCACACGGAGAGGGCCTGTTTAGCTTTCGCTTCGGTGATGAGGTGCCCGGAACAGTTCATGGCGACCGCGAGCATCCCTTCGTTGTTCGAAACTTGCGAGCTTGGGATGCGCACTATGCGATCCGCCCCAACGTACGGTTCTTCTTGCTCGAAGGGCTACGAGTAACGAACGCCGCTTACGGAATCTATCACCCCGACTACGACGTGCACGTGTATCGCGACGTCGAACTTCACAATGTCAGTGCCGAACCCATTAACGGGGGCCACGACGAAGCTAGCCTGCCGTATGGCAATTTCACTTACGATCGCCTCACTCTGGAGAACTGTCGCCTCGAACGCGATCCACTCATTCAGCTGACGGGCATCGGCTCCAAGCCAGACCTTGCCGGACACTTCCGCGGCATCACGCTTAGAAACAGCCAATCTGGCCTAACTGGAATCGTCGATTTCGGCGGTGGTCCGCGCACAAAAAAGATCGATAACCCCGTCAGCTATTTTTTTCATAACACTTCTGGAGCTGACACCGTGACTCGCGTGGCGAGTGCGAAACTGCCGGCGGTGACCAATAATGACGCTTACCACAGTATCAATGGCTGGACAGGCCCGGAAGCGCGGGCGGTCGCTGATAACGGCGTTCTCTTTCCAGAGCTACTCGCTCCCGTGGATGACCTTCCGCCAGCTACGTTGATCACAGGCATCCAATCTGTCGGGGCCCGGCGATTGGTGCGAGGTGTCACGCATGACAACGGCGAGATAAGAGGTGTCTCTGTCAATGGCCACTCCGCAAAGGTCACCGCTCAACATGCTGGCGTGGCCGACTGGATCATCATGCTCGACACCCCGGGCGATGATTGCTACCTCGCTCAATCCACGGACGATGCAGGAAACATCGAGCTTATGCCACATAATCTCAACCTGCATGCCACACACTAACTAAGGGTATTGTCCACTCTTTGAAATCTAAGTGGGTGGTTGCGAAGACGGAACTGTTGCCCGAAGTTGGCGAGGGAGTTTGCGTTTGCTCAGCCCGTCGGGAGCAGCACGATGATGTATCTGGGAATCGAGCAGCACGCATGCCAATTGATGATCTCGTTTGGAGACGAGAGTGGTAATGTGATCCAAGCACGGCACACTATGAACGCCGTGGTGGATTGCAGGGCGATCCAGTGGACTGGCGCAGTGCCCAGTAACTGCGCTCCACCCGGATTCTTCGCTCTTCACGAGCACTCGGTAACATAGATTGTGATGGTACCCAATGTGGATCAACTCCCTGAAGGTCAAACGGAAGCATGATGCACGACGACTTTTCTTCACTGCCGATCATTGACGTTGAGTCGCTAGCGACTGACGGTGCCCAGAAGCAGTTGACGGCCGCCAAGATCGACGCAGCGTGTCGGCAGAGCGGGTTCTTTTACATCACTGGTCATGGCGTCGAGGCAGGCTTACAGCAGGAACTGCAAGCACTGGCACGCGAGTTCTTCGCCCGTCCGACCGCCGAGAAGATGCGGATCGAGATGAGTCATGGCGGCAAAGCCTGGCGCGGATATTTTCGGGTCGGCGACGAGCTGACCTCCGGCCGTCCCGATCAGAAAGAGGGGCTGTACTTCGGTAAGGAACTCGCAACGGATCACCCACTCGTGCAAGCGGGTGCTCCGCTGCACGGGCCGAATCTGTTTCCCGATACGCCCGCGACATTGCGAGCGATTGTGCTGGAATACATGTCAGCGCTGACGGAGTTGGGGCAGCGATTGATGGGCGGTATCGCTTTGGGCTTGGGGTTGCCCGAAGGTTACTTCGCCGATCACGGAACTCGCGACCCGCTGACGCTGTTTCGGATCTTCAACTATCCGCCGCCGCAGTCGCCCGAGCTCTGGGGCGTGGGCGAGCACACTGACTACGGCTTGCTGACGATCCTCTTGCAGGACGAGGTCGGCGGCTTGGAGGTGAAGTCGAACGCGACGTGGATCCCGGCACCGCCGTTGACGGGCTCATTCGTGTGCAACATTGGTGACATGCTCGATCGGATGACACGCGGCGTCTACCGCTCCACGCCGCATCGGGTCCGCAACGTCTCCGGTCGCGATCGCCTGTCGTTTCCGTTCTTCTTCGATCCCAACTTTTTCGCCGACGCGCGGCCGATCGATCTTCCGTCGGGCGAAACGGCTCCTGACGATCGCGGGAGCCGTTGGGATCAGTCGAGCGTGCATATCTTTCAGGGAACGTACGGAGATTACCTGCTCGGCAAGGTTGGCAAAGTGTTTCCGGGTTTGACAGCGAGAGTACTCTGAGTCCTGCCTGTGTGAGAGGTCTGAAATTTGACTTAACCCGGACCGCGAACGCTGACCGCGGGATGGTGCACTAGGTCCTGGCCATGATGTAATACCTCGCCTTCGCACTCGGGACGCGCTCCGTGGTCTTGTGGCGGAGCGCCGGCACGTCGAGGCCGGCCAGCAGGGGTGTTAGTTGACCACTTCCGCTGAGTATCGGTCTCTCAATTTGTCATTGGCGGTGCCAAAGTTGAAGAGCCAGTCTCGATCGCCGCCCGAGTAGACTTCGTCACTGAAGCCATCGTCTTGAACTGTACTGGCAGCGGGCAAGGTGCCGGCGTTCAAGGTGAAGCCGTCGCTTTGTCCGAGACCTTGGCGAATGTTGGAGACTCGCGTTTCGTAGCTGTTACCAGACGTCCATTCGGCCAGGATCGCTGCCAAGGCTGTGACGTTGTTATCATGGGAAGTCGTTCCCCCGATCATGATGTCTTCGCCACCCTCGCCGAACAGGTAATCGTTGCCGATACCAGCGATCAGAATATCCCGGTCAGCGCCACCGAAGAGCGAATCGTTACCAGTGCTACCCAGCAGGATGTCGTGGCCTGATTCACCGAAGAGCTGATCGTCGCCTGCTTCTCCATACAGGCGATCGAGTCCATCGCGGCCGAAGAGGTAGTCGTTACCGTCGCCGCCATAAAGTTGATCGTTGCCCGAGCCGCTGTAGAGGGTGTCGTTACCCTCACTGCCGCGGAGTTCCGTGGGTTTACCGAGTAACGGATCGACATGGATCAGGTCGTTGCCCCCGAATCCGTTGGACACGATCCGGCTGATCTGGCCATGGTCGAAGATACCGACGACGACGTAATTCAGTTTGACGAGGATCTGCTGACCGTAGAGTCTCGATTCGATGAAGATCGTGTCATTGGCAATCGTTCCGTTCGCTACCAGCACCTTCTGGCCTGGGTTTTCCGGATCATTGACCAGCCCCACGAACCCTGGCGCTCCTGAGAAGCCATCATCATTGAGGACCCTACCCACGCCTTGATTGTCAGCAATCGTGGCGTTAACCGCAGTGGCTAGGTTGATGAAGAACGTCTCGTTGGCCTCACTCACCGAATCACCGTTTACCGCGACGGTGACAATCTTCTGGGTCTCGCCCGGAGCAAACGTCAGTGTGGTCGGTGGCAGAGCGACATAATCGGAGGGCGTGTTGGCCGTTCCGTTAGAGGAGCTCACCACAACCGTGACTGGCTGCGCACTGACTGCTGACAGCGTGACCGTGAACACGGCATTCGTCGTACCGACGTTGCCTTCCGCTACCGAGATATCGTTGATCGACAACGTCGGAAGTGGTGGCGGTGGGGAATCGTCATCAGTGATGACAACGGTGTCTCGCTGCGTGCCGAGTTCCGTGGCATTTGTCACGCCGGTGATGTCAACGACGATAGTCTCGTTGGGATCGACCACTGTGTCCTGTGCGGCGGTCAACGTGGCCGCACCTGTCAGGCTGCCAGCGAGAATCACGATCTGCGTTCCCGACCGGGTATAGTCTACCACGTTCGTCGCGGTCCCAGTGTAAGCCAGATCGACGATGACGTTCTGGTTTGAGATGTTGGACAACGTCGCCTTGACCGTTGTTGTACCCGCTGCTTCGGTGATGGCCGTCGGAGCAATTGAGAGGGTGACCGTCGGAGGTGCATCGTCATCAATGATGGTGACGGTGTCTTGCTGGGTACCCGACTCAGTGCCGTTGGTCACACCAACGATGTGGACAATCACGGTTTCATTGGCTTCGTCCATTGTGTCTTGCAACGCGGTCAATGTCGCTGTGCCGGTAGTGTTACCAGCCAAGATCACGATCTGAGTGCCCGAGCGAACGTAGTCAGCAGCGTTCGTGGCGGTGCCTGTATAGGCCAGGTCAACGATGACATTCTGACCTGATACGGCAGACAACTTAGCCGTGATGGTGGTTGTTCCGGCCGCTTCAGCGATAGTCGTTGGAACGATCGCCAGAGTGACCGTGGGCGTCGCATCATCATCCGTGATGGTGATCGTATCTCGCTGCGTTCCGAATTCGGCACCGTTGGTCACGGACGCGATGTCGACAACGACGGTCTCATTCGTTTCGTCCAAAGTGTCCTGCACCGCAGTCAACGTGGCCGTGCCACTGGTGCTACCGGCAAGAATCACGATCTGCATACCCGACCGAACATAGTCACTGACATTTGTCGCGGTACCAGTGTAAGCCAGATCCACAACAACATTTTGAGCAGAGACTGATGACAGTGTTGCCGTGATACTGGTGGTGCCAGCTGCTTCCGCAATCGTCGTCGGAACGATCGAGAGAGTCACCGTCGGGCCGGAATCGTCGTCAACGATGGTCACCGTATCTTGCTGTATCCCTGACTCGGCGGCATTCGTGACCCCCACGATATCGACAATGACCGTTTCATTGACCTCGTCCATCGCATCTTGGACGGTAGTGATCGTCGCCGTTCCAGTGGTACTACCAGCCGGAATCAGGATCTGCGTACTTGAACGAACATAGTCACTGACGTTCGTCGCAGTGCCACTATAAGCCAGGTCAACGATGACGTTCTGACCCGAGACGGCTGACAAGGTCGCCGTAACCGTGGTTGTACCCCCAGCTTCGCTGATGGTCGTTGGCGCGATGGCCAATGTGACGGTGGGAGTAGCATCGTCGTCGGTGATGGTCACAGTGTCTTGCTGTGTGCCCAGCTCAGTGCCGTTCGTCACGTTGATGATGTCGACAATGATCGTTTCATTGGCTTCATCTCGGGCGTCTTGCACGGCTGTAATCGTGGCTGTGCCAGTCGTACTACCGGCCAGAATCACGATCTGTGTGCCTGAGCGAACATAGTCGCTGACATTCGTCGCTGTGCCGTTGTAAGCCAAATCGACAATGACGTTCTGTGCTGAGATCGCAGACAGTCTGGCAGTGATATTGGTCGTCCCGGCGGCTTCCGCGATGGTCGTCGGAGCGATGGCCAGAGTGACGGTCGGAGCAGCATCGTCATCGGTGATGCTGACCGTATCTTGCTGCGTGCCGAACTCGGTGCCATTCGTCACCCCGCTAATGTCAACAATGATAGTTTCGTTAGCTTCATCCAGAGTATCTTGCACCGCAGTCACTGTGGCAGTGCCGGTCAGGCTGCCAGCCGGAATCAAGATCTGGGTAGCCGATCGGGCATAGTCGACGGAATTACTGGCAGTACCGCTGTAGGCGAGAGCCACGATGACGGGTTGGCTGGAAATGGTGGATAACGTGGCGGTTATTGTGGCTGTCCCTGCCGCTTCGGCAATGGTCGTAGGCACAATGGCCAATCTCACGCTGGGACCTGCATCGTCGTCGGTGATCGTGACGGTGTCTCGCTGCGTGCCCAGCTCGCTGCCGTTCGTCACCGTACTGATGTCGACAATGATCGACTCGTTGGTCTCAATCTGTGCGTCTTGAACTGCGGTCAAAGTGACCGTGCCACTGATGTTGCCAGCCAAGATGACGATTTGCGCGCCCGAGCGAATGTAGTCTGTGACGTTCGTCGCGGTGCCACTGTAGGCCAGATCAACAATGACGTTCTGGCCGGAGATGGCCGACAACGTCGCAGTCACCGTGGAGGTACCGGCAGCTTCGGCGATGCTCGATGGAGCGATCGCCAGTGTGACATTCGGAATCGGCATCGAAGGCTGAATCTGTGCGGGCGCTGAGAACTCTGACGTATTGTTCTGAGACGGAGTTGTCGAGTCCGCAACGATAGTATCCAAGGTCACTGCGCCTGATCGTGCCAAGGCTCGACCACTCGACAAGCTCGCGCCCGTTGCCAGAGTGATGCTCGCTTCCGCCAGAATGTTGCCGACGAATGCTGTGCCAACGCCAATCGTTGCGGAACTGCCGACTTGCCAGAAGATTCTGTCAGACGGGCCGCCGACCACGACGACTGCCGAACCGACTCCGGCAGCAGTCGTAAGCGTGCTGCCGATCTGAAACACAAAGAGCGCATGGGGATCACCTTGAGTGTCCAGAATCAGCGGAATTGGACCCGTTAGTTGCGCTGACGTGTTGAAGTGATAGACGCCTGGTATCAGCGTCAGCCCACCCAAGTCCTGACCGGTCAGGTCAATAAACGGCATCATGCTCGCGAGCGAGTCGAAGGCCGTCGTGAGGTCTACTTGGGCCTGAGCAGCTACTGCATCGGCGATATGAATCTCACCCGTAGTCACGAACGCGCCTGCAACCACACTGCCAGGCGAGACGCCAACATCTCCGACGAGGACGGTTGGACCGGTGATCGTCGCCGTTGAGCCAGCTAAGACCGCGAAGGCTGCCGCAGAACCTAAGATACTTTCGGCTCCCGAAGCCACCGCACCTGTCGATGATCCGTCTGAAGTCGCAGTCGCTGTGACGAACTGTCCGTTTGGTACCGAGCTTGCCAAGGTTGCGATGAAACTGACACGGCCCGTGTTGTCAGTCGTCACGTCCGTGAAACCAAGAAAGGTCTGCCCCTCGCCGAAACCGGTTCCGCTGACTGTGGGGTTGGAGAAGAATTCAATCCGATATGTCGTGTTAGTATTGCTGTCGAGCGAACCCACAATCGTCGTGCTGACGAGGTCGCTGGTGGCCGAAATCAGCACGGGGAAATTCGGCAGCAGGTTAGGACCATTATCGCCGTCTCCCATGTCGTTAGCGGTCACATCATCATCTGTCGGATAGGAAGTTGTACCAACGAGATCGATACCCAGCAGCGTCGTCGGGCTGTTGAGTCCGTTATGGAAGATCGAATTACCAAGAACGGTGTTTCCAGTGTTCTGGCGAGTCGCCAATGGATTTCCAAAGACTGCCACGCCCGCGAGTCCGTTGTTGGCGATCGTATTTCCAGCCCCAGTAGCAATGCCGCCGATCTCGTTGTTCTGTACTCCGAGTCCACCGTCTCCTTGCAGCACAATGCCGTGCAGTCTGTTTCCGACCGAGGTCGCTCCATCGGCGCCAACGCCGATGAAGTTCCCTTGAATGACGTTGTTCTGAGAACCAGTATTGAGATTGATACCATCGGAGTTTCCGCCGATCACATTCCGATCCGCAGGAGTTAGGCCGCCGATCACATTGCGGAAGCTGCCATCAATCGCGATTCCGATGGTGCCGGTGGTACTCGCTCCAACATTGCCAGTGGCGCCTGTGCCGATGAAGTTACCACTGATTGTGTTGCCGTCCGACCGCACCAGGATTCCTGCGCCGCTAAAGCGATTGATCACAAGGCCGCTGACGCTGGAACCGCCAGACCCTACGCCCAGGACCAAGCCGCCCGCATTCAGTCCAGCGCCGATGCCATTCAACTCGATCCGCAGCACGGCGTCGTCACCGTTGACGAGCGTGTTAGGACTGGTTCCCGGTTGGCTATAGCCGTTTATCGTTAGTGGCTTGACTATGGTTGGCAGCGGTAACGAAGGTGAAATCGTGCTGGTGCCTGCGATGTTGAACCTGATAGTATCATTCGTGCCGTATACCCCGACTGAAGTCACATCAGCGTTGAAGTTTGCGCCATTATTGACCGATGTAATCGCTTCTCGCAGCGTCACGACGCCATCCACGGCAAGGGAATCTCCAGTACCCGTCACCACGATCGCTGATAGGACAAGTCGATCTTCCAAGCCCTCCCCGAAACCTTTACGGAAGCAAGAACGCTGAACACGGCGGATTAGTTTCCGTGACGTGATTCGCGTCCGAGTGCCAGAGGAAAACCAACTTCGAAGACCATCCAACCAACCACTAGTAACCATGGGAGCACAATTTCTTTGGGTCCATTAACAACTTGCAAGTTGAGCCGACGAGAATCGGCGACAGGCCACTGTTCACTGGCCAATCGGATCCTTAATCCATGCGTTAGCACGTGACCGGAGACTCAATGCCAGCGCTTCACCATCCTTGCGTGACGGGTGCGAGGCTCGGCAATCGCACAAACTTTCGCTGTATTGAGGGCATGTTGAGCACAAGCGACCCTGTAAATAATTACGTCGCGTTCCTACGCCTGATCGATCTGACCGACTTGCGAAGTGTATTAATGGCAAACGGCTGCCTTGGTGCGACTTTGGCGGTGTCTACTTTGCCAAACTAGCAGTATCACGATTTCCTGAAGGCTGCTGCGACACGGCGCACAAAATGGGCCATCGCCAGGAACACTCTCGCCTCAACGATGACACCCGCCGTTCAATGCAAACGGAGAGGTCCATGCAAAATCCGCCAGAAGAATTGCGTTATCACAAGCTATAAAAAAAGCCGACGTAGCGACATCCTCAGGGGATACCGCCACGTCGGCTTACTCGTTATCGCGCCATCCGGAACTTACCGAACTGCGCTCTATTTAGTCGTCCGAAGTGGACCAAGTCATCGGCTTGAGTCGCCCACCGGGCATTTTGAAACTCACGACAACAGGATCTTCAACACTTGTAGGGAAACGCATTTCAAATGCAATGAACTTAGTCGTTGCTTTCGAGAGTTTTCTCAAGGTATTGCCAAGTATTTGACAGTAGGAGCAACCCTTTCCGCAGGTCGAACTGAAACTCCTGTCTGCATCTCAACGATGCCACTCTCTTTGATCCGTTGATATCGATGAAAGAGGGCTGTTGCGAAAAAGGAACTGATGCCCGAAGCTGGCGAGCGAGTTTGCGTGGCACTTTCCTCAGTCCCTAGGGAGCAGCACGATGATGTATTTGGGCATCGACGAGTACGCACACCAACCGACGATCTCGCTGCGGGACGAGAGTGGCGACGTGATCCCAGTACGGCACGGTGTGGTAACGTGCAAGCGGGCGTCGGTGGAGATCAAATCGTGTGTGAGTGGGCTAGTGCCATCGTCTGAGGGTAGGGTGCATGACAGTTTGCCCCGCCACGGACCGCTCCACGTGTGAGAGTCGTTAGGCGCCTTCCGCCAGTTGCACGGACGTCATAATTGGGGCGTGTTTGGATCCGACAAGGCTCCCAGCTGCTCGCAATGCGTTTCGCGTATGCCTCTGGCTGCGATTACTTCACATGGACCGCGCGGAACAACACGAACACTCTCCGGCGGATTTGCCGTCATCCCTTTGATATCTACCTCTGAAGGAATCAAGTGGTGACTTGGCATTTCTTTGGTTGGTACAATGATCTTGTCCGTTGAAGCGGAGTTCGGCTCTGCGGGGACGCAACCGAACGAGGACTAACCGGGCCGACGTGCGCCGAGGCGCACGCAGTTCCAGCGCAGGCTCCTGTCTGGGGCTGTTCTTATTCTTGTCGGATCTCTGACTCGGACACCGGAGCAATGCTTTGGAAAATCCCGGGGGTCCGGGGGCAGCGCCCCTGGCTGGGGTGGGTATCATTGACCGGTCTATTTCAGCGGAGTGGGAATAGATTAAAAGTTCTCGGTGGGACTGCCCTTGGGCAGCCCGATTCCTGGTTGCTTCACTCCCGTTTACGAGTTCGCGTTGACGCGCGACTGCGCCGTGCGGGGCGAGTCGTTTATTGCGGTGGTGGAAGTCTGCGGGTTCAACGATTGTCTGCTGCGAATGTTGCAGGATTATCGCTGCCATCGCGTGATCCTGATTCAACCGTAAGAGCGCAAGAAGCAGAAGACCGACCGGCGTGATGCGTCGTCTCTGAGTGAGTTGTTGTGGGTGAACCGCGTGACGCCGAAGCCTTCCAGTGTGATCTTCTGCCATCTCGACACGGCAACACCGATGTCGCGGGGACTCATGACGTCACTCCGAATCACATTGAGGCCGTTACATCGGACCGTGCCAATCACCAGTTGCGAGGTCCACTGAATCAATCACCTAACGGTCCGGTTGAGAATTGTATTCACCCAATCGCTTCTCTTCGGGAAGGTGATCTCGTAATCGAAATTTCGGACGCTCGTGTGAGCTTAGGAACGCGGCCAAGTCGAGAGCCTCTTGGTCTGTCAGGTCGGCTTCATCCAACGGCATGGCAACCTTCAGCCACGAGGCAAGTTGAGTCACGTTCGCTAGTCCAGCGCCGTCGTTGAAGGATTGTGAACCCCAGACTGGCGGATGCTCTTTGCTTCCTTGGCCGTCCGCCGCGTGACAATCAGCACAGCGAGCGGAATAGAGTGTGGCACCACGTTCCGCATGAGCTTGAGTCTCATTCAATTTCAGTTGCGGGACGGCTTGGGGACCGGCGGGGCGGTTGGCGTTCATCTGAATGGGTTGGTCTGTCGACAACCAAGTAATGTACGCGGCGATTGAGACCGAAACTTGGCTCCCCAGTGGTGGGCGCGTGCCGTTGCAGCTGCGCATGAAGCAATTGAGGATGCGATCTTCGAGAGTGATGACGCGTTGTTCGCGCGGTGACCACGCGGGATAGGCCGTCGCGACGCCCAGGAACGTCGCGGCTTTTGGATCCGTCCCGTTCTTCAAGTGACATGAGGTGCAATCAAGGGCATTGCCGACATAGGGCTTGGTCAATGGATGTGTGGTCGTCCGCTCGACTAGTTCTTGGCCGAGTTGAATGGCCGCGCCCAACGGTCCTGGAGGCAGAGTCCGCGTCGCCAACGGAGTCTCCGCATGCAAGTCGAGTTGGGATCGGGCGAGTCCAAACGCGCACACAAAAAGTCCGCACGCCACCAACACCAAGACGATTGACTTCATGTCCTCATGCTCCTGTCGATTTTCGTACCAATCTGGCAGGTAGAATCACGATGGCATTAAGGAACAGGCAGGTAGCCATAGCCATCCATTTGTCGGTTCACGGTGACCGTGAGCGCCGCGTCCGCGATGGGAACTTTCTTCGCAACGGCCGACACGGGGAAGCCCTTGTAGTTGAGAGCTTGACCGCACACGAAAACCTCGACTCCCGCCTTCTGCAATTCGCGGATCAACGGCAGATTGGGATTCCGTTCGACGCCAAACCGCGGTTGATAGAAGTCGTCGTTGAGGGCGGACTTGGTAGCCTCGCCGTGCAGCACTACCACGATCTGGATGTCCGATGATTTCAGGCCGGCCGCGCCATACAGATTCAACAAGCGAGCGGCGCGGTCGAGCCCTTTGCTCACATCGCCGGGCCTGGAATCAGCGGTCACGTCAAAAACGATCTTCGCTCCCGACCGTGGTTTTTCCACAGCGTTCGGCACCACCACGACGCCGCCGAATCCTGCGATGATCGGAAACTCCAACGGCTTCAATCCGGAGGATGGGCCTTTCGTGAACTCGGTGAAGTAATTCTCCTTGAGAACGTCTGCGACTTCGCGCGTCTTGCGGAAGCCGGATTGCACTACTTCACTCTCGAGGACGTCTTGGCCGGCGCGAACGTGCTTCAGCACCCAATCTGTGCTGGTGCCAGGGACTCGGCGAAAGTCCACAAGAATGACTCGGCCGCCCGGCTTCATCGCTCGATGCAGTGACGCCATCGTCTTCAGTGGAAACTCGAAGTGATGATACGTGTCACAGATGTAAGCGACGTCAACAGACTCCGCAGGTAGCTCAGTCGAATCCGCTTTGCAGAGCAAGGTCTCGACGTTCCGCTGACCGGCTTCGCGACAGGTCTTCTGGATGTGATCGAGGAACTTCTGCGAGATATCGACGGCGATCACGCGACCGTCTTTGCCAACAGCTTCAGAGAACAGACGCGTGAATAACCCGGTTCCCGCGCCGATATCGGCCACTGTTTGGCCAGGCTGAATCTGACACGCCGCTACGATCTCTTTGCGACGCGCGAAGACCTCGCGGCTCTCAACTTCAAAGCGTCCGAGAAACTCTTTGGGATCAGGATCGCGAAAGGAGTCATTGATACCCGGCTTGACGCTTTTTTCTTGAGCGAGGCAAACCGACGCAGAGAGAACAGCGAACACCAAAATGCAGCGGAGTTTTCCGAGGTACGACATCGACAGAGTTCCTTTCGGAGAAGCGACCAATGATGCAGATTCAGCTTCGTAGCAACATGACTGATTTGATTACGTTGATGTTGTTGAAGCAGACCATAAGTTCGGAGTGAGCGCAGATTCGAGCGCGCAGCGAGATATCGAGTGCCGTGACGGACTCAAAGCCGATAGCCACGAGCTTGTCGACGAGTCGCGATGCCCCACCTCCCACGTCAATTACACGACCAAGCCTGGGTGACGCAGCGGTGATCAGCTCCAAGGAAACTTGTGGTTTGGATTCGAACCAGCTGACGTCCGTCACCAACGTCGTTTGATAGATCGAGTTCCAGTGTTCATGACGGTCCATCGGCAGGGCTCTCCAGATTTCAGTCGCGGGTCAGTTTGGTGGCACGCACTGAGTTATCGAAGTGCGAGGCTCGCAACGGCGGCTTTTTCCACGCCCTTGCCGAGGCGTGCCTGCCAGAATCAGATCAAACTGTCCCACTACAGAGGCTAGCACTCATTTCTTCTTGAGTTTCTTCTTTGCCTTGCGCGCTTCGTCTCCATTCCAGCGATTGTCTTCCCAGCGCGGTGGTTTCATCGTCGAGTTCCATTTTTGCCACAGGGCTTCCAGCTCGGACTTCTTGGCAGGTTGTTTTTCGCTGAGGTCCTTCTTCTCGCCGGGATCATCGGCGAGGTTCACGAGCATGGGCTCCATATCCTTGGTGGCTTTAACGAGTTTCCAATCACCTTGACGTACGGCGTGCTGCACACCGAAGCGGAAGTAGAGTTCACGCGGGGCGAGCTTGTCAGTTTTTCCTTCGAGCAGTGGGAGCAGATTGATGCCATCGAGTTCCACTTGCGGAGGTTCTGCTCCCGCAGCGGCGAGAGCGGTGGGCAGGACATCAAGCTGGATCACCGGATCTTTCACCACACGACCAGCGGGGATATGCCCTTTCCACTGCGCCATCCATGTCACCCGAATACCGCCTTCCCAGACGAACCACTTGCGACCACGTAGGCCCATTTGCTCGGCGATGGGTGATGCGCTGCCGTTGTCGCTGAGGCAGAAGATGAGCGTGTTCTCCTCCATCTCTAGTTCGCGTAGCTTTGTCATGACTGTGCCGATGGCTTCATCTGCCTCACCGATCAACGCTGCGTAGGCTTGCTGGCGTTTGTCGAGATGCTTGAATTTCTCCAGCCACGCAGACGAAGCCACGATGGGTGAGTGAACCGCGTTGAACGACAAGTAGAGGAAGAACGGCTTCGTCTTGTTCGACTCGATGAAACCACATGCCTCGCGCGCATAAACCGGCGACGTGACGGGAGCTCCCGCCAGTTCCGGCACGAGTTTGTTGCCGCGATAGAACGTCGGCCCCTTGCCTTCGCCGAGATTGCCGACGCTGCCCATCGCGAAATCAAACCCGCGCGCTTGCGGCATGAACTCCGGCCGCGTGTCCCCGAGGTGCCACTTGCCCACGATGCCGGTGGCATAGCCAGCCGCTTTGAGATGCTGCGCCATGGTCGTCTCAGTGAGGACGAGTTCTGTGCCCGGTCGATTGGGATTCGCATCGTGACCGGTGCGTGCCTGGTAGCGGCCGGTCATCAATCCCACGCGACCCGGCGAGCAAATACAGCCGCTGGAGTAGCCGTTGGTGCAACGCACGCCATTCGCTGCGATGGCATCCATATTCGGCGTCGGCGCGAGCTTGCCACCGTAGGCTCCCGGCTGAGCCCAGCCCATGTCATCGAGGTAGAAGATCACAATGTTTGGCGTTGCCGCATGCAGTAAAGTCAGCGGAGTCAACAACAACGCAAAGAGGATGAAGATCGTTTTCATGGGAAGTATGCTCTTTGTCGGCAGAAAGTCGATCGTTGAGTTCAGAACTTCCAGCGTTTGGGCTTGCCGGTGGATTTCAATTCGATCCAGTCGATCTCGACCGTTTGCTTCTGCGCGGGGAGGTAAACACGCAGGATGCCCAGCGGCCCATCAGCGGGAATAGCCACCGTGACTTCTTGCCAATCGCCAGGTTGCAACTTGAAGGCAGCGGACTTCGCATCCTTCTGCTTGTCGGGCATCAGCCATTCGACTTTACCGTCACCGCCATTCGCCGATCGGGCTCGCAGCTTCAACATGGCGGGGCCATTCACGCCCGCTCCAACACCGAGGAACGGCGTATCCCCTTTGCCGGTCACGGTCAGGATTCCGTCCTTCACTCGCGCATCGCAGACGCGAGCCTTCCAGCCGAGCAGTGGATCGAGTTGCTCGGTTGGTTCGGGTTGAGTCGTGCTCGGCTTTGCAGCGACGGGCTTGTAGTTTGGATTACGCACGGGAATGACCGCATCTGTGTCCGCCAAGAACTTCGTGATGAGCGCATTCAGTTCGCGGACGATCTCCGAATTCTCTGCGGCGCGGTTCTGCGTTTCGCCGAGATCATCTCGCAGGTTGTAGAGTTCGAGCTGGTCGCTGCCGTCGTCGTTCTGAGCGAAGAGTCGAATCAATTTCCAATCGCCCCGCCGAACGCTTGTGCCGGGATGCTGGCCGCTGGCGGGAGTGTCGTGCGGGAAGTGCGTGAAGATCGAGTCGCGGTTGAGCGGCTTCCCTTTCAGCGCGGGGACAAGACTGACGCCGTCCAGCTTCGTTTCCTTAGGCAGCGGCACGTAGGCCATGTCGAGCAGCGTCGGCATCCAGTCGATGCTCTGAATCACGGTGTCGTTGACCGATCCGGCTTTTGTCACGTCGGGCCACACGACGAGACACGGTTCGCGCACGCCTCCTTCGTAGAGACTCGCCTTGCCGTTTCGCAACGGCAGATTACTGGTCGGTGGCGAAGTCATGTCGGCTTGAAATCGCACGCTCTTGTGATTGGCATCGCCGCCTTTGCCGCTCCAACTCACGCCGCCGTTGTCCGAGAAGAACACGATGATCGTCTTCTCGGCAAGTCCGCACTCATCCAGTGCGTCGAGCACTCGGCCGACGCCTGCGTCGAGGCTTTCGACCATTGCGGCATAGACTGGATTGCGTTGCGGGTTGTTTGGGTCGGCGAGCTTCCGATACTTCGCGACCAGCTCGTCCTTCGCGTCATACGGTGCATGGACGCTGAACTGCCAGTAGTTGGCATAGAACGGCCGGTCCTTGTTCTCGCGGATGAACTTCACGACCTGCGACGAGAGTGCATCTTCGATGTGCTCGCCCGGCTGGCCCTCGACTTTGAGCGGGGCGGGAAACTTCCACGGTGCGACGTAACTCCCCGCCGGTCCTGGACCATGCCAGTGCGGCCAGTCCATATCAAAGCCGTGTTGCAACGCTGAGTACGGTTCCGCTCCGAGATGCCACTTGCCGAAGTGGCCGGTGTGATAACCGGCAGCGTGCAGCACCTTTGGCAGCGTGACGTAATCTGTCTTCAGCCGCGTGACACCATTAGCGACGAGCACTCGCGCATTCGAATTCCCCTTGGCAAGCCCCTTCTCCAACACAACCTGCGGCAGATGGCAAGCCGGCGCGGTGATCCCAGTCCTCGCCGGCCACAATCCGGTCAAGATGCTGCTACGAGTCGGCGAGCAAAGCGGATTGGCCGCGTAAGCCTGAGTGAACCGTGTGCCGCGCGCCGCGAGTTTGTCGAGATTCGGTGTCTGATGAAACGTGCTGCCGTAGCAACCGAGGTCACGCCAACCCAAATCATCGGCCATGATGAACACGATGTTGGGCGGAGTGGATTGCGTCGTCTCCGCTGCGTGAATAGCCATCGCACACCAGCAAACAGCTGCGGTAGCCAGCAGCGCGCGAATCCAAGGTGTTGTCTTCATAAGTTGGGATTCGTTTCGTTGGGCAGTGATCGGATGGAGGCGATTCAAAACGGACCGAGCGTGACGACTGTTCCCTCATTCATCAAATCGGAGAGCTGGTCCTGTCGATGTAGCGAAGAGCGATACTGTCCATCGGGGGCCTCGGAAGTGTCATCTGATTTTGAAGAGCGCGGCGTTCATTACGACTCGATGGGCGATGCAATTCACGAGGTGTATCATTTCGTCCGATCGTGCTCTTCACTCAAGGAGTCTGTCCTGGTGCGCTGTGCTCGTGTCCGGCTTGTGTTTCGCGGCGATGTTGTCGATGGCAACGTCCGGCGGGCCTTCGAAATCAGAAGCCGAGGTGGAATCGCTGATGTGCGAACGGGGCAAGCTGCTGCTGAGCAACGACTTCGACAAGCCGCTCGGTAGAGCCTGGAAGGTCGCCAAAGGCAAATGTGACGTTGCGAACGGCGCGATTCAAGGTTCGGAATTCAAGTCCCACATGCACGGCGCAGTGATCCGCGCGAATCTGCCGTTGCACAACGCTGTGATTCAGTATTCCTTCAAGTTGCGAGGGGCAAAAACGATTTCGTTCAGCATCAACGACCCTCGTGGCCTCGTGTGTGGCTTACTACAACTCGCGGCGATCAGTGAATCGTCGAAACGCAGACCTTTCTCAGGGATGACGCAGGATCAGGCGCACAACCTGTGGTTGAGAGGTCGTAGCGAGGGTATACAACTTCGTGGTTTCGTGAGTTGATCCATCACCGCCCGCTTCTCTCCGGCGGTGACACTGCCTTGAACAATGGCCCGCCCTACTTCGCCCGGCCAAAGTCAGTCAACAAACACTGTCCTCCGTCGGAGCGCACCAATTCGGCGAACTGTTTGGCGAGTTCATGCTCGACGTGGGGATGCTGCGACGGGCTTACCGGGATGATGGCATACCTATTCTCTAGGCCGGATCGCCAGAGGAAACTACGGTGAGCTTCAGCTTGTCACGTTTGGCGATGAAGGTGCCCATGTCCGAGAGGGTAAGAGTATAGACGGAATCAAGCACAGCTTCGGTGAGTTGTTTGGCGGCATGGTTTCGAGCTCGGCTCACTACTTGAGTTGGCTTCCCCGGCAACGGGTTGTCGAGCAGAAGAAACTCTCCGGTCGACAAGTATCATTTGGTCCGCCAGTACGCATCCATTCTTCGCTGCTGAGCAATCATCAGTGAAATGACGATCCTAGCCGAGGCTAGTGGCAAGCTGATTGTCGATTTCGTGCAGAAGCCCGACAAGTTCCGGCGGTCCGATTACATCCAGATCGTCACCGGACATCGCCATTCGCAAACGAAATGGTCGCCAACACCACGCGCAGAATCATCAGAGGATTGATCGCCGCCGTGCGCTTCAAGCGACCATCAAATTACGCGTGGCCCTTCACAATGCTTTTAAAGAGTTTGTACGTCTAAAGAGTTGGTACGTCTTGTAGCCGCCTCCCACGTTCGCCGCTGAGAAACCGGCTTGCAGCAGAATGCGAGTCGCCAAGTAGCCGCGCTGTCCCACTTGGCAATAGGCGGCAATCTTTCGGTCACGGGGTAATTCGCCGAAGCGGGATCGCAAGTCATCCACCGGGATGTTCACGGCTCCAGGGATGTGGCCGGAAGCAAATTCCTGCGGCGTGCGAACGTCCAGCAGAAACGGTTGCTCGGCAGCAGAAGCCGCGAGGACCGACTCGACATCGACCTGTGGATGATCGCCTCGCAGCAATCCGCCAGCGACGAACCCCGCCATGTTGATCGGGTCTTTGGCCGATCCGTATTGCGGCGCGTAAGCCAGTTCCATCTCTTCCAGATCGAAGACCGTCATGCCCGCTTGGATGGCCACGGCTAACACGTCGATCCGCTTATCCACACCGGCCCCCCCGACGGCCTGCGCCCCGAGAATGCGTCCCGACTGCGGATCGAACAAGAGTTTCAGCGACATTCCCTCGGCACCGGGAAAGTAACCAGCGTGATGTGCCGGGTGAATGTAGATTTTTCGGAAAGGACGTTGGCTTCTTCGCAAGACTTTTTCAGAAGCTCCGGTCATCGCCGCCGTCTTGTCGAACACGCCGACGATCGCAGTTCCCTGTGTCCCTCGATAACGGACGGCACGCCCGAAGACATTGTCCGCAGCGATCCGGCCTTGCCGATTGGCTGGTCCGGCCAACGGCACTTGAGTTAGGTCGCCGAAGATAACGTCCTTGACCTCGACGGCATCTCCGACCGCATAAATATCGGCATCGCTGGTTTGAAGGTGATCGTTGACCTGGATGCCGCCACGAGTCCCGACTTCTAGACCCGCATCGAGCGCCAGCGCGTTTTCCGGGCGCACTCCTACTCCGAAGACCACCAGTTGGGCAGGCAGTCGTTGACCGGAATTCAAGCAGACGTTCAACCCATCGGCGGTTTGCTCAAGCGCCTCAGCGGACTGGCCGAGCAGCAGCGTGACTCCTTTGTCTGCCAATTCCTGAACGATGGGCGTGGTCATCTCTTTGTCGAAGGGGGTCAGAATCTGCTCGTTCTTCTCGACTACCGTGGTTGCGATGCCACGCCGGACGAAATTCTCAGCGAGTTCCAAGCTGATGAAGCCGCCTCCCAAGAGCACGGCCTGCTTCACGCCACGGTCCAGGCACTCCTTGATTGCGTCGGTGTCCTGCAAGTTGCGCAACGTAAACACGCCGGGCAAGTCGATGCCGGGAATCGCAGGTCGAAAAGGAGCCGCCCCGGTTGCCAGGATCAGCTTGTCGTAGGGCTCCTCATACACTCGTCCTGAAGCGAGGTCACGAACTCGAACAGTTTTCGCAGTCCGGTCGATCGCTTCCACGGACGACCGAGTTCGTACATCAAGGTTGAAGCGCGACCGCAATCGCTCTGGCGTCGTGACCAGCAGTTTCTCGCGTTCGGCGATTTGTCCACCAACGTAATACGGCAGGCCACAGTTGGCGAACGACACATCCGCCCCACGCTCAAACAGAACAATGTGGGCCTCTTCGGAAAGGCGACGCGCACGAGCGGCTGCGGAAGCTCCACCAGCCACACCACCGACAATCAACAGATTCATTTTCGAGGTTCCTTAAAATTCGATTGTGTGCTGACCGCGACCGACGCGATGCACCAGGAGTGAAGGGCAGCTGACATCAAGGTCGGCTCGCAGGCGACGGGACAGCACTTGTCGCGGGCCCGAAATCAGACAGTTCCTTCGGACGCATCGCGGCTCGCAAAGCGTTGAAGATTGCGAGGACGTCGATGATCTCCTGGCATACCGCGCCGGCGACGGGAGACAACAAGCCGCCGCTGGCGAGGCCCATCCCGATCACGCTCAGGGCCATGCCGCCGACGGCACTCTGAAGAACGATCCGTCGCATGCGCTCGCTGATGTGCATGAACTCGTCGACCTTCTCCAGTGAGCTGTCCATGATCACGACGCCAGCGGATTCGGTAGTGATGTCGCTGTTCTGGCCGATCGCGATGCCGACCGTTGCAGACATCAGCGCCGGGGCGTCGTTAATCCCGTCGCCGACGTACAACGTGCGTGCCTTGAGCGTCTCGGCACGAACGATTGTGACTTTCTCTTCCGGTGTCTTTTCGGCGTAGACCTCGCTGATACCGATCCGTTCGGCGAGGTAACGCACCTCGGACTCGCGATCTCCCGAGACGATCATCAACCGGTTGAAGCCGTGACGCGGATGCAGATGTTTGATGAAAGAAACGCCCTCGACTCGCGGCTCGTCGCGGAACCGGTACACCGCCGCGTAGCGTTCGTCGATGACCACGAAGCACTCAAGGCCGCCGGCATGAGCGGGAATCTGATCGACTCCTGCCACCGGAACTTTCGCAAGTGCGCCGCGGCTGGTGATGCGCACCGAATGCCCGCCGACAGTCCCACGCAAGCCCTGACCGGGCGGCTCGCTGATCTCGGTCACCTCTTGGAGCGGAAGGCCTGCGGCCTCGCCCGAAACTTTGATCGCATGAGCCAGCGGGTGCTTTGAGTAGCGTTCGAGACTCGCAACTAGTCCCAGCACATCCTTCGCGTCAAAGTTTGTCGCCATGACCTGATCGGTGAGTCGCGGTCGGCCATAAGTGAGTGTCCCCGTCTTGTCGAAGATCGCCGTGCGGCAGGTCGCGATCGTTTCCAGCACGACTGGGTTCTTCACGATGATGCCGCGCCGCGCACACAGCGAGATCGCGCCAATGATCGCCACCGGAATCGCAATCAGCAGCGGGCACGGCGTCGCCACGACCAGCACCGCGAGGAACCGACTGGCGTCTCCGCTGATGTACCACGCGACCAGCGCGATCAGCACTGCCAGCGGCGTGTAGTACGCGCCGAGCGTGTCACCCAGGCGGCGCATCCTCGGCCGGTTTTGCTCGGCAGCACGCATGACCTGCATGATCTTGGCGTAGCGCGAGTCGGCAGCCGGGCGTGTTACTCGAATCGTCAGTGCCGATTCACCGTTGATCGCCCCGGAGATCACATCCGAGCCGGGTGTCTTCGACATCGTGAACGGTTCGCCGGTGAGGAACGACTCGTCCATGACTCCGTTCCCCTCAATGACGTTGCCGTCCACCGGGCAGATATCATGAGGGAAAATGACGAGCGTGTCGCCGATCACCACGTCGCTCAGCGAGACATCGACCACTTGCCCATCCTGCCGCCGATGACCGAGCGATGGCATGCGCTGCGCGAGCGCGCGCAGGACCGATGACGCGCTGCGAACCGCGTAGCTCTCAATCGCCTCGCCGCCGGAGAGCATTAGCACCACGAGGGCACCCGCCAGATACTCTTCCAGTAACACGGCGGTCACGATCGAGATCCCGGCCAGCAGATCCGAACCGAACTCGAACTTCGCCACCTTCTTCAGCAGTCCGTAAAGGAGCGGCATCCCTCCGACGACCAGCACGAACCACAGCGGCATCTGGTAAGACGCAGCTTCGCTGATCATGCCGTAGCGCAACACCAGATGCACTACGATCCCGACCACCGCCAGCCCAGCGATGACGACCATCCCTCGGCTGGCCCAGAATGCCATCAGCTTCGATGTCATTCCAACGTGGGTTGGTGTTTCCATTGATTGTTCCTTACGACACTCAAACTTCAGAATTTTCTTCAGCACGAACGAGTTGCTTCAACGCCTGATGCCCGACTGGTGGTTCGGTTTGCCAGGGAATGATTGCCGTACGCTGAGCATGCTCGGTGATGACTTCTCGGATGAACTTTGCTTCGTGACTCTGCCGACCGCGAAGCACGCGATCAGTCACCTTCAAAGGCAACAGACTCTGGTTGATGACCCAGGCATACGGTTCGATTTCGGCGCGTCTCAGATCGCGCTGCAACTGGGCCGCTTCGTGAACCGGCGTTGCTTCCGGAAGCGTGACAATCAGCACGCGAGAAAAGTTGGGATCACGCAAGCGAGGCAAAAGTTGTGCGACAGATTCGGGCATCTCGCTCGACTGACGCAGCACTTCGCGGTGATAGGCGAGCGCGGCATCTAGCAACAGAATGGTGTGTCCGGTGGGGGCGGTGTCCAGAACGACGAACCGATCCGTTCCTTCGGCAACGGCTTCGGCGAAGGCACGGAAGACAGCGATTTCTTCAGTGCAGGGAGAACGCAGGTCTTCAGCCAGCAGTGATTGTCCTTCAACATCAAGCCCAGCACCGGCCGACTGCATGACTTCAGCCGAGTATTTCTTCGTTTCGACCGCCGGGTCGATTCGACTCACTGAAAGGTTTAGTGACGCATCGCTCGCAATCGTTGCGGCCAGATGCGCGGCGGGATCGGTTGTGGAAAGATGAACGCGAAAACCGCGTTCGGCGAGTCCGACCGCGATGCCCGCAGCGACGGTCGTCTTGCCCACGCCCCCTTTGCCCATCGCGAGAATCACACCATGACCGGGAGCGGCCAGACCATCCATCAGCGCACCAAGCGTCGATGGCATCGTGAAGTCCAATTTCTGCAAAGTCTGTTTGTCGGCGATCGTTGCCGGCTGTGTTCCAAAGGCACGCAGGGCGGTAACGCCCAGCACGCCGCCCGCTGTGAGCGGAATCGCGCTGCGTGGAAGTTCTCGCAATGACTCGGGCATCGCGGCCAGTGCGGCTTCACCTCGCTGCTGCATGGCGACAGCAAGGCGATCCGACCGGTCGCTGACCTGAAACACACCATTCACAACGAGGTGTTGGTTCTGTACTCCGAGCGCCGCGAGTTCGCCGCACGTTCGAGCCGCTTCTCGTAACGCCGTCACCTCCGGGCGAGTCACCAGCACGAGCGTTGTGATCGCAGCGTCGCTCAGCGCACGCACGGTGTCCTGATAGAGCTGTTGCTGAGCTTGCAATCCCGCCAATGGTCCGAGGCACGATGTGCCGGTGGTATTCTTCTCCATGAACCCTGACCACGCGGACGGAAGTGTCAGCAACCGCAGCGTGTGCCCCGTCGGCGCGGTGTCGAAAATCACATGGTCGAACACCGACGTCGCGCGAGCATCGCCAAGGAGCCGAGAGAACTCGTCGAATGCAGCGATCTCCAGCGTGCAGGAGCCAGAGAACTGTTCCTCCATGCTCGCAATCGCAGTGGCTGGCAACTGTGACCGATACGGACCAACCATCCGCTCGCGGTATTCGGCCGCCGATTTCTCCGGATCGAGATTCATCGCCGAAAGTCCCGGCACCGAAGGAACAGGAGTCGGATGGTGTCCGAGCGGCGTTCCCAATACTTCATCGAGATTCGAGGCCAGGTCCGTGGAAACGAGCAGAACTTTCTTTCCGGCATCAACGAGCCGAATCGCCGCGGCGCACGCCAACGATGTCTTGCCGACGCCCCCTTTCCCGGTGAAGAACAGGTTGCGAGTGGGATGATCGAGAAACTTCATGGGGCACCCTTAGTGTCGAACCGAAACATTGCGCAACGTAGCTGCGGTCGCCACACCGTCATGCCTCCCACGCTCTGGCGAGCGTGGCTACGAACTCAGTTGCAGCAATCCGATGAGTCGCAACATTCGTTCCCGCCACTCACGACAGGCAGAAGCTCATGCTCGCTCGGTGCTCCGGTCCATTCTGCCAGTACGTCGCGCGACGGATATTCGCGCCGACTCACGATGCGGCCATCAACCATGATCAACGGCAGACAGTCTGTCCCTTGAGAGGCCAAGAGCTGTTGAACTTCGGAGTTCTGAACGAACGCCGCTGGCTGCTGGGCCAGGTTGAATCGCTCGACCTGATGTCCCTGCGATTTCAGCCAAGCCAGATCGGCCGCGAATCGCGGCAACACTGGATCAACCTGCGGTCCGCAAACTCCCGTCGAACAGCACATCGGCTTGTCGTAAACCTGAATCGTTTTCATCGTCTTCCTCTTATCGTTGGAATTCATTGACACTGGCGAGAATGACTGGAGTACATACACCGAGACGCTTGCCGCCCATACTTTGGCATCGGCATCACTTATCACTAGCAACCTTTCACTAGCGACCTTGGGGCCATCGACTTCCACTTGGCTCATTCAGAGTCGCTACTCAAACGAGATCAGCGGCTTGATCATCCCGTCCTCTTTGGTCTGCATCATCCTGAACGCCTTCTCGATGTCCTTGAATGGGAACCGGTGTGTGGTCAGCGCGAGTGGATCGACGCGCCCCGTCTCGATGAGGCGCAGCAGGCGGCCCATTCTCTCTGAGCCGCCGGGGCACAATGCCGTTCGGATCGTCTTGTCGCTCATGCCCACGCCCCAGGCTTCGCGCGGGATCGGTACACTGTCACCGTCTCCGTGGTAGCCGATGTTGGAGATTGTTCCGCCCGGTCGAGTCGCGCTCACGCACGCGGCAAATGTCTTCGCCGAGCCAAGAGCCTCGATCGCTGAATCTACGCCTTTGCCCTCCGTGAGCTTGAGGATCGCTTCGACGGGGTCTTCTTTCGTGTAGTCCACGATCACGTCGCAGCCATACTTCTTCGCCAGGGCGATGCGGTTGGGCATGGTTTCAATCCCGATGACCAGCCCAGCACCACGAAGGCGAGCGCCGACGGTTGCCATCATTCCGACAGGCCCTTGCGAGAAGATCGCGACACTGCCGCCGATCGGAATATTTGCGAACTCGGCGGCGACGAATCCAGTCGAGAGCATGTCACAACAATACGCGGCCTGCTCGTCGGTGAGACCGTCAGGTATGGGCGCAAGGTTGGCCACGGCGTTGTTGACGTGGAAGTACTCGGCGAAGCTGCCATCCTTGAGATTGGCGAACTTCCACCCACCGAGCATCCCGCCGCACTGGCTCGGATAGCCGCGCTGGCAATTGTCGCAGGCATAGCACGGCGTGATGGCGTTGACAGCCACACGCTGCCCGATCCTGAACAGACCGCTGGCGGCCGCGAGTTCGCCCAACTCATGAATCACGCCAACGGCTTCGTGTCCGAGCGTCAGGCCGTGGCGGTCGCCGATCGCACCGGCCACAGTGTGGGTATCTGAAGTGCAAATCAGCGCGGCGGTCGTGCGGATGATGGCATCGCTCGGTCCCGGACGTGGGACGGGCTTCTCCATCACACCGACCTTGCCGATACCGTGCATCACGAAACACTTCATCATCTCAGGCATGGGAGGTTCCTGGTTTTCGGATTGCGACTCGCTGGATCACCTTGACCAACTCCACGACGACCACGGGCATCAGCGAACAGGCTGCGATCACTCCCCAGTCCGACAACGTGGGCGGGACGGTGTGCAGCACTTTCTGCAAGAGCGGCACATAGACCGCTGCGGCTTGGAGGATCAAACAAATCCCCACGGCCGCCCAGAGCCAGCCGTTCGTAAACAGTCGGCTGGTGAACGCCGAGCGTTTCTGTGAACGCGCATTGAAGGCGTGGAAGACTTGGGCCAAAGCCAGCGTCATGAACGCCATCGTGGTTGCTTGGCGCAAGCCTTCGCCTTCGGTGCCGTGCCAGTGCATGCCGACTCCAAAGGCGAGGAGTGTGACCCCGGAGAGCAGCATTCCCTGCCAGACAATCAGGCCGACGAAATGGAGGGTGAGCAGCGACTCTTGCGGATCGCGCGGCGCGCGTTTCATCACGTCCGGTGCCGACGGCTCCAGCGCCAAAGCAAAGGCGGGGAAGATGTCGGTAATCAAGTTGAGCCACAAAATCTGGAGGGCCACCAACGGCAGAGGCCAGCCAATCATGAGGGCCAGAAACACGGTGAGGATTTCTGAAAAGTTGCACGAGAGCAGGTAATGGAGGAACCGGAGAATGTTCCCGTAAATGATCCGCCCCTGCTCGACGGCCCCGACGATGCTGGCGAAGTTGTCGTCGGTAATCACCATGTCGGCGTTTTCCTTGGCGACCTCGGTCCCCTTGATACCCATCGCGATTCCGATGTCCGCCTTCTTCATGGCCGGGGCGTCGTTCACCCCGTCGCCCGTCATGGCGACAACGTGCCCCTGCTGTTGCAATGCCTCGACGATCTGCAATTTGTGCTCAGGCGAGACGCGGGCGAACACGGCGGCGGCGGCCACCGCCCGTTTCCAACCCTCAGTGTCCAGGCCGGTCAGCTCGCGACCGTGGACGGTGCGTAACGGACGCCCATTCGGATCGATGTCGATTCCCAATTGGCGCGCAATCTCGGCGGCCGTCGGCTGCTGGTCGCCGGTGATCATCACGGTTCGAATACCCGCCTCGCGACAAGTGGTGATGGCGGCCTTTGCTTCGTCGCGAAGCGGGTCGCTCATGCCGACCAAGCCGACGAAGGTCAACTCCCGGTCGAAGTCGGCTTCGGTGTAGCCCTCCGACAGTTCACGATACGCCAAGCCGAGAACACGCAGCGCCGCACCGGCCAACTCTTCGTTCGCCTCTTCCCAGCGCCGGCGATCCGCTTCCGTGAGCGGCGTCACTCCGGTGGCTCGCACCTGAGCGCTGCTCGCCGCGATCAACGTCGCAGGCGCACCTTTGACGAACGCCAGCGTCGGACCTTGCGACGCGCGATGCACCGTGACCATGCGCTTGCTGGTACTGTCGAACGGCACCTCGCTGAGACGCGTAAAGTCGGGGGCCAAGGCGGCTTGGTTCATCCCGGCCTTTTCCGCCACGACGATCAAGGCCGCTTCGGTGGGGTCGCCCAGTACGGTTTCATGGCCGTCGGTGCGTTCCACTTTGGCATCGTTGCACAACATGCCGATGCGCAGGGCCAGAGCGAGCTGCTCATCGGAGAGCGGGTCCACGGGCTTGTCGCCGTCCTGAAACTTGCCCACCGGCTCGTATCCCGCGCCGGTCACTTCGATGCGGCGTTGATCCAACATAAAGACGCACGCGGTCATCTCGTTCTTGGTCAGTGTCCCGGTCTTGTCGGTGCAGATGACGGTGGTGGACCCCAAGGTCTCGACCGCAGGAAGCCGGCGGACGAGCGCACGCATCCGAGCCATGCGTTGCATTCCCAACGCCAGCGTCATGGTGGCCACGGCGGGCAATCCCTCAGGGACTGCGGCAATGGCCAGGGAGAGGCCGATCTCCAGCATGTGCCAGAAATCGGTGACGCCGCGCAACCAGCCCGCCAGAACGATGACGGCGCACAGCGCCAACACGAGCACAATGAGCAGACGACCGAGCCGAGCCAGCTTTTGTTCCAGTGGAGTGGCACGAGTCGTCGCCTCATCAATCAGGATGCCGATCTTGCCGACTTCCGTTTGCACGCCGGTGGCCGTCACCAGCAACCGGCCGCGCCCGTCCGTGATTGTTGTCCCCAGGAAAGCCATGTTGAGACGGTCACCAAGTGCCGCATCCTTGTCGGTAAGCGGATCGGCGATCTTGGTGACCGCGTGAGATTCACCCGTCAGCGCCGCTTCTTCAATTTGCAATCGCACGCACTCGACGATGCGACCGTCGGCGGGCACTCGCGCCCCGGCGGCCAGAACGATCAGATCGCCCGGAACCAACTCGACTGCCGGAATCTCGCTCTGCGCGCCATCGCGGATCACATGAGCGACCCGCACCGCCTGCTTTTGCAGAGCAGACAATGCCTGCGCCGCCTTCCATTCGGTGAAGAAGCCGATGCCGGCGTTGATTACGATGACAACCAGGATCGCGATCGCCTCGAGGTTTTCGCCCATGGCAAAAGCAATCACCGTGGCCGCGACCAGCAGCGCCACGATGAGGCTCTGAAACTGAGCCACAAAGATGGACAAAGTCGAACGCTGGTGCGCCTGAGCCAAAGCATTGGGACCAAACCTAGCGAGTCTCCGGGCCGCTTCGGCCTGAGCCAGACCCTGCGTGACATCGGACAGTTGCCGCTCGATGGCCTCGGCCACCGAAAGCATGTGCCACGCTTCCGTCTGCGGCGGAGAGTCAGATTCGTCATTCGACCTCGTGCGTTCTGAACGAATCTTCGTCATCACGTCCGTTAACACAATCGATTCCTTCCTCCCATGACTACTAGCTCTACGAAACAAAAAAGCCGACGTAGCCTTACCTCTGTTGGAGGTTCGGCTACGTCGGCTTACTCGTAAACGAGCCCACTGGCACAGCCAGCTTGCTCTTTAGTTAGTCATCCGGCAAATTTGATGAATCTTGGGCCAAGCCGCGGTTCCAAGGCGAAACTGGGCTCCCACGACTCCGGTCATACCATGTTTCCAGCCAGTAAGCGACGACCAGCCGACCAATTGAGAATCAATTCTGAACAAATGTTGTTGTCCGGTGTTAGGTTGTCGGCAAAGCTGAGATTTCAAAGACGGCCTTTAGTATCTATGAAAGAGGGCGGTTGCGAAAACGGAACTGTTACCCCATGTTGGCGAGGGAGTTTGCGTTTCCCCGGCCCATAGGCGGCAGCATGATGATGTATCTGGGAATCGACCAGCACGCACGCCAACTGACGATCTCGCTGCGAGATGAGAGGGGCGATGTCATCCCGGCATGGCGGGATGTCGTGAACTTCAAACAGACTAGGTCGAGATCAAATCGTATGTCGGGGGTTGGTCCCCTCGTTTGAGCAACGGACTGCATAGGCGAAATGTGCGCAATTCACGATAGTCGAGTGCCGTTGAGTTTCTTCGCAAGGTGGGTCAGAAGAGATGTTCTTAGATCGCGTCAACCCAACTCGGAAGCAAGGTGAAGACGTCGTTGACTGATGTGTCGCCGGTTCCGTTGACTTTGGTGTCGAGAACGTCGTTTTCATAGACGTCATTACCGGCGCCACCATCGAGTGAATCGGTGCCATCACCACCCGATACCGTGGCGTCGTTACGGTTGCCGCCGGTCAGCGTGTCAGCCGCAGAGCCGCCGAGTAGCGTATCGTTGCCGCGGCCCCCAATGAGGACGACCGAGATCGTGGCTGCTGACGCATTCAGCGTATTGGCTCCTACGCCACCAATAAGCAAGATGCGTTCGACGTTCGTGGGCGTATCCATTCCTGTAACAGCCGATGTAATCGTCACGCCATTGACAGTGAAGTTCGCGTCCGCTTTCTCGAAGACGTAGTCGGTGCCAGCACCACCGTCGAGAACGTCACCTCCCGCACCGCCAGAAAGCACGTCATCGCCGTCCCCGCCAGCGATGCCGTCGGCTTTCGAACCGCCGAGCAACGTGTCATTACCTGCTGCACCCGATAAGAAGACCGGCACATTGGCCTGACGGGCATCGAAGAGATTGTTGCTTGCGCCGCCATTGAGCTGAATGCGTTCAATGCCCACAACAGTGTCGTTACCCAGGCCGTTACTGCTGAGACTGATCCCCACAATCGTAAAGTTTGCATCTAAGACTTCATTGATCCGATCAACATCAACATCTGTGCCGCCATTCAGCGTGTCATTGCCGACGTCGCCTTGCAGAGTGTCGGCACCCGCGCCGCCGTTGAGCGAATCGTTGCCAATAGCACCCAGCAGCAAATCGAGTCCATCACCACCGCTGATGACATCGTCACCTTGCAGTCCATAGAGCCGATCGTCACCTGCATCGCCTTGCAGCGTATCGTTCGCATTCGCGCCTTGCAGCGTATCGTTGCCGTCGCCACCGATTAGCAATCCCGGTTCAGTTTGGCCGCTCAGCATGTCATTGCCAGCGTTACCGGCCAGCGTATCACCTCCGGCACCACCGACGAGCAGATCGTTGTCAGTGTCTCCTGTGAGGGAGTCGTTTCCGTTCTGACCGTTGAGATTGTCCGCGCCGGCACCTCCACTGATTGTATCATTACCATTACCCGAGAAGATCGAGTCGCTGCCCCCGCCGCCACTGATTGAGTCTGCGCCCGTGAGTGTGAAGATCAAGTCGGGACCGTCCGTTCCCGTGATGATATCATTGCCGCCTCTGACCTGCTCCCCGTTTCTTGATCCGCACGGAATGTTAGATTTTTGGATCTTTTCATTCTGTTGAGGGGGGTCGAGACGATGGGTAAGAAGCACTTCACAGAGGAGCAGATTGCGTACGCGTTGCGGCAACAGGAGGCCGGAACTCCCGTCGCGGAGTTGATTAGGAAGCTGGGCGTGAGCGAGCAGACGTTCTACCATTGGAAGAAGAAGTTTGGCGGGATGGGCGTAGCCGAGCTGCGGCGTCTGAAGCAGTTGGAGGAAGAGAATCGGAAGCTCAAGCAACTGGTTGCGGATCTGAGCCTGGACAAGAGGATGCTGCAGGACGTGCTCTCAAAAAATGCGTGAAGCCCGCTCGCGGGCGGGCTCTGGTGCAGCGGTTGCAGGTGGCTCATGGCGTGAGCGAGCGTCGTGCCTGCGAGGTCTTGAAAGTGCCTCGTTCGAGCCATCGTTACCAGAGTGTGAGGGATCCACGGGCGGCGTTGCGGATTCGACTGCGGGACTTGGCTG
>JAKFWA010000056.1 GCA_021732995.1 Planctomycetaceae bacterium
GTATCTGGCTTCCAACCGACTCGTTCACCCAGTCGCCTACGCCTGCGGTGGTGGCTCAATCCCGAAGTCCTTGATCGTCAGCAGGGACCGGAACGGCAGATTGCGAGCCGCAAACGTCGCAGCCCCGCCTTCCATGCGATCGACGATACCCACAACCTGCACGACTTCGCAGCCGAACTGCTGCACTCGATCCACCGCCAGCAGAGCACTGCCGCCCGTGGTGACGACGTCATCGACGATGACAATCTTCATGCCAGCGACCAGCGGACCTTCGATGTACTGCTGCGTCCCGTGCCCCTTGGATTCCTTGCGAACAATGCACCCGACCAGCGACCGATTTTGCTCGGCAGCCACCGTCAGCACGCCGCCGACGATGGGGTCAGCCCCCAGCGTCATGCCGCCGAAGGCATCGAAGTTGACGTCTTTCAGCAGGTCCAGCAGCCCCTCACTGACCAGCCGCAGCCCGATGGAATGCAGCGTAACCTGCTTGCTGTCGAGGTAGTACTTGGACTTCTTCCCCGAAGCGAGCGTGAAGTCGCCCAGCTTCAGAGCCCGTTGACGGAACAGTTCGATAAGCTTCTCGCGGCTGTACATGAAACGAAATCTCGTGAGTTAGTGATTCAATCGAGGCAGAGCCCTCGCCAATCGCGGCTCCACCCATAGCGAAAGATAGAGTCCCAGCCGCTGTCACAAAACTGAGCGGCATGCTCCGCGTTGTTGCGTCTATCCAAACGGGATTCAGCGCTCGGCCGCAAAGCCACATGCGTAGGTTGCGTTGCTGAATCAGGCTTAAATCCCAAACAGTGCGAGAACTTGCGCCAGATCAACTCCTTAGCGATTCCTACGAGAAGTCTCGTTTTGCGTTTGTCCCTTTTTGGTCTATTCGAAGAGTGAATGGATAGCGCGAGCAGTGCTGACGATCCAGGGCATTCGAAATTCGAAGGCTTACTGGCGATCGTGAACAGTTCGATTCATAATGGACGGAACCCACAGGTGCGATGTTTTTGCGAGCTGCATCTCAATAGCCGCGACTGACTGCAGTGTTGCCTTTCCATTACTCAGGTCAGACCTTTTCTAAGGGCAAGTATGGCTAAGATCCGTAAGGAGAGGAATTACCTAATGTTTCGGCCGGATTTCTCGAATGGGGATCTGGACCACGTTGTCGCGGAACGGGACGACTTACTAGCTCACTACTATGTGGGGAAAGAGAGGTTCGTCACTAGAGCGGCGAGTCGAGATGACCAAGCCTCAATATTCGTAGGCCCTAAAGGGGTTGGCAAATCCGCGATTCTCCAGATGATTCGACTAGATGAGCGAAGCCACGGCGATGCGGCACGCCTTATCGAGATTTCTCCAGACGATCTCGCCTTTAATGCGCTAGTTAATATTCAACATCGCACGCCAATACTTGATCACGCTGCTCAGAATACGTGGCTATTTACGTCGCTTTGGGATTATGTCTTGTGTGTTGAGATACTCCGACGAGAGGATTCGGATCGGTCGGGCGTCGGCGTCTTTCTGGAGAAGGTTATCGGAACCAAGTACGAAGCTGAGCGTCGGAGATTGTTAAATCTGACCCTCGCCGATGACGGTACGCAGTCGACCATGACTGACAAGATGCTTGCCTTAATTAGTGCAATAGAGATTGAAGGAGGGTATGACGAGGGGAAGGGGAGCATGCGGCTAGAAATGAGCAATACTCACGGTAGTCGCAAGACCGAGGATCTGAAGCTGCTTCAGCTGATCAATAATGTGGCTCGTCAACTTCCGGCGAATCTTAGGCACGAGTACTATATTTTAATTGATGACCTCGATCTGCATTGGACGGGGTCCGAATTGCAGAACTATTTTTTAGGCGCGATGTTTCTGTCGATCAGAAAGCTTTCACGCTCGCGCAATGTGAAGTTCGTGGTAGCAATTCGTAAGAATATCTATCGGCAGATCCACCTTGATGAGCGGGACAAATTCTCAGATCTCGTCTGCGAAGTGACTTGGACGAAGGACGACGTTAAAAAGATGGTCGAGCGGCGTTTGGCGATGATACTTTCGGTGACAGAGAATGAAGTGTGGACTGAGTTATTTCAACCAGGATTTTTTGAGCTGATCTGGTCGCATACTGACGAGACGCCTAGAGCTGTTATTCGACTTGCCGTGACGGCGATCAATACGGCAATTCGAAACTCGCATCTGCGCGTTGACCAGAGCGACATGCAAGAGGCGCTTCGGGAGTTTTCAGACGATAGGATTAGCGATCTTGCTGATCTTCATCGCTATGCGTATCCATTGCTTGGCCTTGTGATCCGAGAGTTTCGTGGACAGACAAAGGAATTTCCAGCTGATGTTGTTCAGGAAGTTGCGTTCAGAATCGCAGAGATGGCTAGAAAGAACATGACGGAGCCGAAACTCAGTTGGGCAATTCAGGGCTTTGAGGAGCCTGTGCTATTTGCGCGGATACTGGTGGCTTGTGGATTTCTAAAGGTAAAGGAGCATCGAACCGCAATGGCGAGAATCGCTAGTGAAGACCAGCTGGAGAAGTTGTCGCCTCAAAACTGGTTCGCAGTTCATCCAACTTACGTGCCGGCGCTGGATCTGAAGTAGCCCGTGAAACATTGATCGTTCGGGAAGGTTTCCGCTGATGAAGCACATATTCTTGATTCTTTCGCTGGTCGCACTGCTCTCGGTGCCTCTCACGCTGCGCGCCGCTGAACGGACTAAGCCGAATATCGTTTTCATTTTCTCGGACGATCATGCCGGGCAGGCGACGGGGGCTTATCCGTCTTGGCTGAAGAGCTTCATTGAGACCCAAAAGGTCACACCGAATATTGATCGGTTGGCGAAAGATGGGGTGGTGTTCGAGAACAGCTTTTGCGGCAACTCCATCTGCGCACCATCGCGAGCCACGATTCTCACGGGCAAGCACAGTTATTCCAACGGCGTGACTCGCTGGCAGGAGTTCAATGGGGCGCAGGCTACTTTTCCGAAGCTGTTGCAAAAGGCTGGTTATCAGACGGCGATCGTGGGGAAATGGCATCTCGTCAGTCAGCCGACGGGTTTTGATTTCTGGCGAATCCTGCCGGGGCAGGGGGCGTATTATAATCCGGAGTTTATCACGCCCACCGGCAGGCAGCGGATTCAAGGCTATGTCACCGAAGTCATCACGGACACCGCCTTGGAATGGCTGGAGAAAGCGCACGATGCAACGAAACCGTTCCTGCTGATGATTCATCATAAGGCACCTCATCGTAACTGGGGGCCGGCGCCGCAGTATGCGAAGTGGCTCGACGACGTGACGATTCCTGAGCCGCCCACGTTGTTTGATGACTACACCGGACGCACGCCATCGGCAGCGAAGAACGAGATGGAAATTGGACGGCACATGACGTTGAAGTCGGATCTCAAGACCGATCCGGCAGAGTTTCAAAAGCTGGGACTGACTGGCAAGGAAACTGTGAGCTGGAAGTATCAGCGCTATATGAAGGACTATCTGCGCTGCGTCAAAAGCGTGGACGACAGTGTCGGGCGTGTGCGAGACCACTTGAAACGCACGGGACTCGACCAGAACACGGTCGTCATTTACTGCTCCGACCAGGGTTTCTACCTCGGCGAGCACGGCTGGTTCGACAAACGCTGGATGTATGAGGAATCGCTGCGGATGCCCTTGATCGTGTCCTGGCCCGGCGTCACGAAACCCGGCGAACGGCCTGCGCAGCTCGTGCAAAACATTGATTACGCGCCGACGTTTGTGGACATGGCAGGCTTGGCCGCGCCGGAGGAAATGCAGGGCGTATCACTGGTCCCGCTGCTGCGCGGCGAAAAGCCCGCCAACTGGCGTAAGAGCATCTACTATCACTACTACGACTGCCCCTCCGAGCACCGCGTCGAATGCCACGAAGGCGTCCGCACCGAGCAATACAAGCTGATCAGCTTCTACCGTCCCGGCGACTGGGAACTTTACGACTTGGCCAAGGACCCTCGCGAAATGCACAGCGTCCACGCCGACCCCGCATACGCGGAAGTATTGTCTCAAATGAAAGACGAACTTACCCAGGTGAAAAGGCAGTATGGGCTTCCCGCAGATCCTGCGAAATGACCATCGGGTAGTCTCGTCAGGTCGGTTGGGGGCCGATTCGCACAGCCTCGCGTGGTCGACCGCTGTTGAACGCGTGGTCGTCCGCGTTCTCAGGATGTTCAACCTCCGGCTCCCACAGCCGGGTCGTGGTTTGCGCATCACCTGCGCATCGTCGAGGTAAGTCAAGTTCCTCATTGGCGAGCGAGATCGAAGGAGATTGCGCTTCAATCCCTTGAACTGGCCTCAGGCAGAGCACAATCAGCATCGCAGCGGTCAAAATTGTGAGCGCCACCTGAAGAGTTCGCATTCGCGTGGTTTACCGTATGTCGTCGCGGTGATAGCGTGGTTGAAGTTTGCTGCTCACGATGTCGCACACGCCTTTGGAGTTTGAGTAATGAAGCTTGTGGCGGGCTCAATTCTGCTGTTGGCTGCTGTCCAAGCCTACGCTCACGCGAATTCAATCCCTTTTCCCAATCAGCAACATGCCAGCGAAACTCTGACTCCGGCGAGCTTGGTGCTCGCGGTACTCGGCGTCGTTTATCTCGTCTGGGGCACAATCGCCGCCGTGCGTGGCGCTGGATCGCAAGTCTCCTCAAATGCTCTGAATCAGTAAGCGGTGAGGTTCACTGGAAGTCGATTCGACAGCACGTTTTCAACGAGATTCGGGAGAAGCCGTAGTGTTCCGCACCGAAGTTCCTCACAAAAGCGATCAATTGTGGGGAGCGGTGTCGTTGTGCCTGATCGCCTTCGGCGTGCTGTGTTGTGTCTGGCCGGCATGGACGCGGTCGCCCGTCGATCAAAAACTTCGCGAAGCCTCATTGGCGCTATCGTTCGGAGACCACGCTCGTGCCAACGATCTGGCAAATGAAGTGTTGCATGAGCACCCGCATTCCTCGCACGCGCTCCTGATTGCGGGTGAGGCGAATACGGCCTTGCAGAAGCCGCAGAGGGCGATTGATTACTTCAGTCGCGTACCGGAAGTTGCTCGAGCGAACTGGCTGCACGCTCAATTCGGAAAAGCCGAACGCCTGATGTGGCTGGGGCATGCACGAGACGCCGAGAAGCTTTTCCGCCGAGTTCTGCAGGACAACCCCGCGCACATTGGAGCAAATCGATCTCTGAGTTTTTTGCTGCACGTTCAAGGCCGAACGTGGGAAGCGGTGCCGATGGCACGTCGCTTGATTCAACTCGGCCATTTCCGCGGTGACCAGATTCAGATGGCTGCCGCGACCGAACAGTTCTTTGCTAAAGACGTGTTGTTTACGCGCAAGTGTCTGAATGCAGAACCGGGTGACCCTTTGCCTCTCTTAGGAGAGGCTCGCATGAAACTGCTGCGCAACGTCTTCGATCAGGCCGAAGAATTGCTGCTTCAGGTCTGCGATGCCCATGCTGATGTTCTCGAAGCGCGAGGTCGCCTGGGCCGGTTGCTGCTGGCTCGCGGCCGCTGGGGCGAGCTTTCGGATTGGCAAGTAGGGCTGCCGCCTGAGGCTGACGAACATCCTGAAATCTGGTTTGTCCGCGGTCGTTTTTTGCAGCACTTACAACAACCGCGAGAAGCCGCTCGATGCTTCAGCGAGGTGTTAAGCCGATCCCCGAACCACGTCGAAGCGACTTGGCAATTGTCTCAAACGCTTTCTCAGCTTGGACTTGCTGCGGAATCGGATCAGGTGGGTCGGCGATCCGCGGTACTGGCCAAGATTGAGCTGACGCTCTCGGAGCTTCATACCGGTGCAACAGAAGAAAAGATGCACGAGGCGGCTAGCCTCTTTGCTTCTATCAATCGCTACTGGGAAGCGACCGCCATGTGCTACGTGGCTGCCAATATCCTGCGGACCCCTCCTGCGTGGGCAATCAGGGATCAGAAGGCCTACGCGAACCGGCTCCATTCCGACCTCAGCTTCAGCGAAACGCAATCGTGGCCGTTTCCGTTCCTTTCTCCTGACCAATTTCCGCGTCCCTCGTCTTACCGGGAGAAATCAGGTCAAGCGGGCCAACTATCGACATCGAAGGCGTCCGAGTGTCGAGTTCGCTTTGAAGATACGGCGGCCGCTGTGCATGTCGACTTCAGCTACTTCAATGGCACGGTAAAGTTTGAGAAGGGTTTGGAGCACATCTTCGAGACGACAGGTGGCGGCGTCGCTGCTCTCGATTTTGATGCCGACTTGTGGCCGGATCTTTTCTTCCCCCAAGGTTCGCATCTTTGGGAAGCCAAAACGTCGGAAGTTCATCTCGACCGGTTGTTTCGGAATCTTGGTGCGGAACGATTTGTCGACGTCACCGAACTGTGCGGAATCCAAGATCCGCACTTCGGCCAGGGGGCTGCAGTAGGAGACTTCAACAACGATGGCTTTCCGGACCTCTACGTGGGAAATCTGGGGCCAAACCATCTGCTCATCAACAATGGCGACGGCACGTTCTCAGACCAGACGGAAAAGGCGGGCATCAGCGATGATGACTGGACGCTGAGCTGTTTGATTGCCGACTTGAACGGCGATTTCTTGCCTGATTTGTATTCGGTGAACTATCTCGAACAGCAGGCAGTCTATGCCCGAAGGTGCAAGAAGAACGGGCAGCCGTTGACGTGCGCTCCCACGTTGTTTCCCGCTCAAGACGACCGGCTGTATCTCAACGAGGGCAATGGTCGTTTCCGAGATGTTTCGACCACGAGCGGCATTGTCTGTCCTGATGGAAAGGGACTTGCCATTGCCGCGATTCGAATTGGTGGGGATGCACGTCTGAGCCTCTTCATTGGAAACGACACGACCAATAACTTCCTCTTTCGCAATCAGACTGCCCAACCTGGCGGCCTTCCGTTCTTCAGTGAAGATGGTGTGATTAGTGGCCTGGCCGCCGATGGAAATGGCCGCGCACAAGCCACGATGGGAGTTGCTGTCGACGATGCGGATGGCGATGGAACCACAGATATCTTTGTGACCAGCTTCATCCATGAGCCGAGCACGCTTTATCTTCAGCAGTCCGAAGGAATTTTCGTAGACTCAACTCGAAGAGCACGGCTTCACGAGCCCACGTACGAGATGCTGGGATTCGGTTCGCAGTTCATCGACGGCGAGTTGGATGGATGGCCCGATCTGGTTGTCACCAACGGGCACGTGGATCGCACGTGGGCTACCGGCGAGCCTGATGTGATGCCCCTGCAGTACTTCCAGAATCAGGGCCAGGCTATTTTTTCCGAGATCAGAAGCGACGTGTTGGGCGACTGCTTTGCCCAGAAGCACCTTGGTCGGGCACTCACTCGATTGGACTGGAATCGCGACGGCAAGGACGATTTTTGCGTCAGCTTTCTCGATCGCCCCGTGGCCTTGGTGACGAATCGAACGGAAAAGGTCGGAAACCGTGTGGTCGTCCGGTTGATCGGAGTTGAGTCCGATCGAGATGCAATTGGGGCGATCGTGAAGCTCACGGCGGGCCAAAAGAGCTGGACTAAACAACTGACTGCCGGCGATGGATACCTGAGCAGCAACGAGCGCCGTCTGACCTTCGGCTTGGATACTCTGGTCGCAGGAGATTCATTGTCGGTCAATTGGCCAAGTGGTCGAATAACTGTGGTTGAGTCCGTTCCGGTGAACACTCTGATCACGATTGTTGAGCCGGCAGAGCGGCGGACGAAGCCGGATCAGACACCCTTCCCGCAATTACGGGATGACTAGGCAGGTCCCTCCGATTAGACCTTATTGAGGCGAAGCGGTATCCTTACTCGCCGATCCCTTCTTCTTTCAAGCTTTCACTTTCCGTCGTTGTTCGTCCGCGATTTAACTGGAACACAAATATGCAGTTTTTTCGACGTCGTGGCTTCACACTGATCGAACTGCTCGTCGTCATCGCAATTATTGCGGTATTGGTGGCACTTTTGCTTCCCGCTGTGCAACAAGCACGCGAATCTGCCCGGCGAACGCAATGCAGAAACAATCTGAAGCAAATCGGCTTAGCGTTGCATGCCTATCACGAGCAAGTGGGCATGTTCCCTATGGGAGTCCGATACGGGCAGAATGGTAGTTGGGGACTCTCGTGGTGGCCCTCAATTTTGCCCCTGGTTGACCAGATGACGCTGTACAATGCCATGACATTTGACGGCGATCACGTGGGCTGGACGGGGGCAGGTACCGGAGCATCAATTAACGGACCGGCCGCTAACGGCAAGATTTTGACTTTCATGATCTGCCCTACGAGTCCACTACCCAAAACGGGTGATACTGGAGGTGGATTTCAAATCGTGCGACCACACTATGTGGGAATCAGCGGTGCTGCTGATGGCAATGGCTTCGTTAACGCAGTAAACCATCCTCAGTTTGCATATGGTGGTTGCTGTTCCCAGACTGCGGGTGGCGTAACGGCGGGCGGTGGCGCCTTGGTTTGGAATCAAGGTATCAATTTCGCGGAAATGTCAGACGGAAGTTCCAACCTGTTGGTCGTCGGCGAGGCGGGTGACTGGGGCATCGATGCTGCCGGCAACCCACAGCGTATCAACTGCGAACACGGATGGCTGATGGGCACTCCATTTAACGGCAACTTGCAGCAGGCCCCTTGGGAACGATTGTTTAATATCACCACGGTTCGATATCAGCCTAATTCCAATCAGATATCGCTTCCTGGACGTGGCAACAATGACGGAACAAACAACGGGTTGTTCTCTGCACATTCTGGCGGAGTTCACTGCCTGATCGGTGATGGTGCGGTCAAGTTTATAAGCGAAAACATTGATATGCTGAATCTTCGATTGCTTTGCACGCGGGATGATGGCCGTCAGATTAGTCTGGACTTCTAGTAACCAGTTGTGTAAGCAGGCATAAGATTCACTATCTCGGAATATCTTGCATGGCTATGGTGTATAATCATCTAAAGGTCGGCGCGTTTGTTTGTTTAATGGCAGTGACTTTGGCTGGCTGCGGTGGCGGTAGCCGTCTGCCTGCCGGAGAAACCGGTACGGTTTCGGGTAAGCTGACGTATAAGGGTCAGGCTGTGCCCAAGGGGACAACGATCCTTTTTATGGAAGACAAGTCCGGTCAATTAGCGAGCGCCGCGGTCGATGAGCGTGGTGAGTATTTGCTCGAAATGAAGGGTGGTTTGAAGGTGCTCTGCGGGACTTACCGAATCTCGGTTGCCGCACCATCGATTGGTGCGGGCCTGAGTGCCGAGGATGCGATGAAGGAAGCTGTAAAGACCAAGCAAAAATCTTCTGAAGAGGCGCTCAAGCAGATTCCGGCACGCTATCGGGATCCTGAAAAGAGCAAGACTGTTTTTGAAGTCAAGCCAGGGCCAAATGTCTTCGATCTGGATATGGTGGATTAGCCCTATTGCTTTGCATGTTTCCGGGAATTAAGCCAACGACTCCAGTACTCGTTGGCTTAATTGTTTATAAGCACGGACGAAGTGGCATTGGCGAACTTAGAGCGTGGTGCATTACCTGCAATGTCGCAGGTGGGTTCTACCTGAGATGAGCATCGCGTCCCCGCTCCATAGCTTCCGCACAATCGGCGCACCAGGGTGGCCCCCGCTTGCCAGTAGTCGGTCTACCGGGTAGCGCATCGGAAGGCTGTTATTGCTTCTGTTGGCAGTTTTCATCGTTGTCGCCTGGAGTGGTGACGCGATGGGCGGCGGACGGCATACAGGCGTTTCTTGCAGGCGGAGCTTTTGGAGTCGCAGTTCTGGCAGGGCGAAGTCATACGTCATGAGGATCATGGCGGTGTGGACTTCGCGTCACGCCGGCGGCCATTGAGGCGGGTGGCGTCCCTATCGCTCACATATGGAGTGACGCCATGTGGATTCGGCTGCGGCTCGACATTGGTTGGGGCGATCTTGTCCGTGGGTTTTTCTATTGCTTGAAGCCCGGCGGGCGAGCGCAAGCCGTTGAGCGGGCGCGACACGCATGGAGCGAGAAGGATGACGTCCTGATTCCTCTTTCCGTCAGGTCGGGTTTTGATTTGGTGCTGCGGGCGTTGCAACTGCCACCGGGCTCGGAAGTGCTGCTATCCGCGCTGACCGTGCCCGACATGGTGCGCATCGTCGAATTCCACGGGCTCATTCCTGTGCCGGTGGATACAGATGAGAACGGCCAGATCATTCTCACGTCGCTCTGTCAGGCGATCACACCGCAAACTCGGATGGTCGTGGTCGCGCATTTGTTCGGCGGTTGCGCGGCTCTGGATGACGTGCTGGAGATTGCGCGCCGGCACAACCTGATGGTGGTTGAAGACTGTGCGCAGAGCTTTCATCGCGTCGGTGATTCTGCACATCGAGCCAGCGACGTGGCGATGTTCAGCTTCGGACCGATCAAGACCGCGACTGCCTTGGGCGGCGCTGTCATTCGGGTGTCATCGCCCGAGTTGCGTGCGAGCATGGTTCAGTTGCTGAATGCGGATCCGATTCAATCTCGCGCCTCGTTTGCGCGCCGCCTTGTCCGATTCACCGCCCTGAAGTTTTTGTCCGGTCGACTGGCGGGGACGCTCTTCCGGTGGCTTGTCGAATGCCTGGGCTATGATTTCGATTCGCTGGCGAACTCTGTTGTCAAAGGTTTTGGAGCTTCAGATCTCATGACACAGCTTCGCCGGCAACCGTCCACGCCGCTATTGCGGCTTCTACGAAGGAGATGGCAGTCTTACAATTTCGCCCGAATCGAGCGTCGAATTCGTATGGGTAGACACTTTGACGCTCGAATTGGCCAGTCCCACGCCGAGGCGTATTCCTATTGGGTATACCCCGTCTATGTTCGCGAGCCAGTCACCGTGCGCGACCGTCTGCGCAGCGCCGGATTCGATGCCACGTGTCGAGCAAGAATGACCGTTGTGGCTGCGGTTGATGAATCGCGGGTCCCAACTTCAGCTCGCTTCATCTGGGGACACGTCATGTTTTTGCCGTGGTATCCCGAGATGCCGGACGAAGTGGTCGACAAGATGGCCAGCCTCATTGCACCTGCCGACCTCATCGCAGCCCAGCAGCACAAGCCAACGCACACCTCCGTTGTGGCCGGTCTCCGACCGTGCCACGAACGCGACCGCAGGTCTCCGGAATGAGCCCACGCGGGAATTGGAGACCTTCGGTCGGCGGGTTGCGGCTCGGTCTGGAGACCGGCCACAACAGGACCGCCACAACGTGACATCGCCGGATTCAGCTTGGTTTGCGCACGCCGACGGTGAGCAGAAGATTGGCCCAGAGGGCTTGGTCGCCGGTTTGGATCGTGAGCACCAAGTCACGCGATGCTACGGCGTCGTAGAAATCCCACTTCTGAATCGGCGCCAGCTTAATATTGAGCTTGGCCTTCTTCAGTAGGCTGCGGTATTCGGTCCAGATCGGTGGATCGCCGCCGAGGGCGTACGGGTCGTCTTCGGGAATGCCCATCGTGTTGGCGGCTTCGATCGGAATCGCGGACAGCAGGGCTTCCAGCACTTGAGTGCAGCTTACGACGCCGGGCATCAGGTTCAGGCTGATGAGTTGCGCGTTCGGTCCCAGCGTTGATGACGCCGGGTAGTTGCCGTCCGCGATCAGGATCTTGGAGTGATGGCCGGCGCGGCCGATGATGGCGTTGATCTCGGGGTGAATCAGAGTGTGCTTCAGCATGGAATCGTCCTGATTGCTGGCTGTGGAATGAAGTTGTCGGTGCGGTCGATCGAAGACGCTCAGACTTGCGAATACTTCGCGATTGGCTGCGGGTGTTGAATTGGCTCGCGAGTTTGCAGCGACTTGATCCTGGCCTCGGCGTCCTTAACGGCGGCGGCCGAGTCATGAATCGTCATCGTGAACGCCGCTGAGTAAGTGGCGCCGGGGGCGAGCGAGATCACTCGGCCTTGCGCACGTTCAAACCCCCGGAAGTTCGGGAAGTTGGTGCCGGGCTCAAGGCCGGTCACGTAGCCATCAGCGTCTGCCTGAGGATTCTTCCAGAGCGTGAAGCAGGGGAGCTCACGCAGCGAATACGTCAGGCTGATGCCGAGGTCTCCCGCTGCATTCACCAGCATGACAGACGTCTGCTGCGACTTGTCGCCGAGCAGTTCAAAGAAGAACGCTTCTTCGCGCACGCCCGTAATCGGGCCGGGGTAGCGGGCGATCTTGGTCGCGCCGGTCGCTGAATGAGGATCTCGCGGCGCCACTTCAGCGATCGCGGCTACCAGTCGGGAGTCCGCTGCCAGGAACGGGCGGCCGATGTTGGTGTGATAGAGCAATTCCAGTTCGGTCGGCTGAGCTCCGAGGTTCGTGACGCGATCACTGATGGTGATGCTGTTCGAACCGGCTTCCGTTGAGACCGTCGACGACAACCGCAGAGCAGGGCCGAACATCGTGGTTTCATCCACCGTCCCCGTCACACCGAGTGTACCCACACCGGCATCGTTGGCTTCAATCGCCACATAATGAGCCGGCAGGTTGGCGATGCGGCCATGCAGCGTCAGTTCGGCGCCGTTGTCATTGCCTGGAGGTCCATTGAATGACAGGCCGCAGCGACACATCAATTCGTTGAAGCCGTTGAGCCAGCCTAACCCACCGCGTTCGAGCTGATTGACGAACTTTGGATGCACAGGACGCGCGACGGGTGACTTCCACTCGATCGGAATGCCGCGGTACTGCCCGCGCCACAGGCCCATGCCGCGTGTGGGGAACACGGACATCGACAAGGCGCCATTATCGACCGTCACGACTTCGACGCTGTCAGACAAGCCACCGCGCAGCGTGGTCTTCTGCAGCGACCAGTCCGGAGAACCCGCCAGCTTGATTCCGCTGCTGGCGTCGAGCCGCAGGGACTCCTGCCAGATTCCGCGATCAACGTTTGTCAGGACGACTTGCGTGGCTGCCATGTCTCAAACCTCAACCTTATGCCGACTTGATCTCGAAAATGGCTTCCACTTCACAGGCCGGGCCCGTGGGCAGAGATGCGAAGCCCAACGCGCTGCGGGCGTGCCAGCCATCGCCTTCCTTGCCGAAGATGACGTGAATCAAGTCGGAGGCGCCGTTGATCACGAGATGCTGGTCAGTGAACTCCTGAGTTGAGTTCACGCAACCCAACAATTTGATGCAGCGCAGGCCATCGAGCGTTCCATGCACCGCATGCACGGCCTGCAGCACTTTGACGGCACACTCGCGGGCGGCCTTGTAGCCTTCCTCGACCGAGATGTCCTTGCCGAGCTTGCCCTTGATGTTGCTGACATGCCCGGATGTGAAGAGCAGGTTGCCGGACTTGGCGCACGGGTTGAGATAACCCGGCTTCAGTTCTGGAAACTCAATACCCAATTCAACAGCTCGTTGCTCCGGACTCATGAAGCGTCCTCCAGGTTGATCGTAAACTCATTTCGAAGAGAGATTCAGCACACAGCGAAAGCCGATGTGAGGGTCACGCTCGCTCATCTTCACACCGCGCCGAGCCCAGGCCTTCCAGTCTGGACCATTGCCTTTGACGACTCGCAAACCTTCCGGGGTGGATTTGGGCCCCGCCCAGTTGCGACGTCGGTCCGGCGAGAGTGGCAGCAGTGTCTTGAACGCTTCCGGATGATAGAAGTCGAGCGTCCATTCGCGAGCGTTCCCGGCCAGGTCGAAAGCACCGAACTGGCTCTGGTCGTCCGGAAAAGCTCCAACCGAGTCGAGCTGCTCTGTCGTGCGTGGAGCGGTCCACAAGGGACGTGATTTGCCCCAGGGATACGGGTACCCGAGTTCGCCGCGAGCCGCCTTTTCCCATTGGGCTTCCGTCGGCAGATCGCAGGCGATGGCTTTTGCGTAGGCTCGCGCTTCCACCCACGGCAAACCGACCGCCGGTTGATTGGGGTCTACATTCGCGTTGATCGCTTCGCCAATGCCACCTTTGGGGAACTTCAGCCGAGTGGCCTTCACCTGAGCGACTGTGACTTCCGTCACGCCGACGTAGAACGCGTCCAGCTCAAGAACAATGTAGGGTTGCGTGTCCGTTGGACCGTCGCTGCTGCCCAACGCGCCACTGCCGGCCGGAACAAGCACCAGCTCCTGGCCATCGGCTTCGCAGCGCAGTCGCGTCGGCAGCCCTGAAGAGTGCAGGGGGCCAACCGCAGTGAAGCCAGTGGGAATCTTGAGGGGAGACTTTTCCGCTGCCGCGGCGGCTACTCCATCCGCGACCAAAGTGGGAGCGAAAGTGTCAGAGGGAGCACTCGCGAGCACTACGTCGCCATCGACAGGCTTTCCAGCCGATGCAGTGATTTCGAAATTTGCCGTCGGAGCTTCGGCCGGGACGAAGACATCTTCCGGCTCGACGCCGGAAAGATCAGGTCCGGGTGACTCGACGGGAGGCGGCACCAGTTTCGTCGGTCCGGATGCAAGCGAGGACTGAGCGATCTCTTCGGCCGTAGGTTTGGGAGCAGGCGCTGCGCCTCCGCAACCGGTGAGCGAAAGGGCTCCGGCGAGTCCACACAAAAGGAGAACGCCTCGACGTGACAAGCACATCGAGGCGTCGCAACTGGATGTCACAACTTCACGCATCTGGCAACTCCGAGACCTGGTCTTGAAACGGAGAGATGCCGACTTCGGGCGAAGTCTAGGCCTGCGTTGCTGGAGCGGCTTCCGCGCTCGCGGCGGCCGATGCCGCTGCGGCAGCAGCGGCGGCTGCCTTCGCTTCGTCAGCGGCGGTGGCTCCGCGGCGTTCAACGAGTTTCGTAGCCTTACCAATGCGATCACGCAGGAAGTAAAGCTTGGCGCGGCGGACACGACCGTGTCGTTTCACGACCAACTTGGAAATGAACGGAGAGTTCGTCGGGAAGATACGTTCGATGCCTTCACCGGCCACGATGCGACGCACCGTGAACATCTCACGAGTACCGCTGCCACGACGGGCGATGACGACTCCAGAGAAGAGCTGGACGCGTTCTTTCTCGCCTTCCTTAATCCGACAGTGAACATCAACTGTGTCGCCGATTGCGAAGACCAGCGGCTCCTTCCGCATGTACTGTTTCTCGAACTCATCAATAATCAAATTTCGCATGACCGATCACCCTTCCCACTGAATTTGAGCCGCGTGCAACTCGGCTGAACGACCTTCCGTTGGCCGACTAGCTGGTTCGACGTCTCTTCCGTTTTTTTGGTGGCGGCTCCGGGAATCGCTCCCGAAACTGCACGAAAAGCTCCGGCCGCCGTTCTTGAGTGCATTGCTGAGACTGCTCAGCCTGCCATGCGGCGATCAGTTTGTGATTGCCGCTCAACAACACTTCCGGAACCGTCATTCCACGGTACTCGCGAGGTCGCGTGTACTGCGGATACTCCAACAACCCAGTCTCGGCGAACGATTCGTATTTGCTGCTTGTTTCGTCTCCCAGCACGCCGGGAATCAGACGGATCACCGTGTCGATGAGCGTCATGGCCGGGACTTCACCGCCGTTGCAGATGAAGTCACCAATCGAAACTTCCAGGGGCTTTAAGCCCAGACGAATGCGTTCGTCAAAACCTTCGTATCGACCACACAACAGGAGCAATCTCTTGTAGGTGGATAACTCTCTGACAAATTGCTGATCCAGCGTTCTGCCACGCGGAGTCAGCATGATCAACTGGCCCGGTTCAGGGCCGTCCGCCTGGGCGGCTTCGACGCAGTCGAAGACCGGAGGGCACATGATCAACATGCCCGGTCCGCCACCAAACGGTGGATCGTCCACTGACTTACGCTTACCGGTCGCCCAGTCTCTGAAATTCCATAACCGCAGGTCGACCAGTCCCTTTTGAATCGCGAGCTTCAACAGGCTCTGCCGCATGTAACCTTCGAAGATCTCGGGAAACAACGTCAAAACGTCGAAGCGAATCGAATCAACTGGGGGCCACGATCCCGGAGGATGCGGCTGATCATCGGCAGCAGCAACGGCGAATGGTTCGTTCATTGTCACCAATAATCATTCGTCGTCGTTCATCAAGGGCATCGGTCAGAATGCCCTCAACAAGCCTTACTCTGCAGCCGCTTCGCCACCCTCAGCCGGAGCTTCTTCCGGAGCGGCAGCAACTGGCTCCTTCGGAGCGATGTAGGCTGGCGGAGGAGCAGCGACGCCCCAACGATTGCCCTTCAACTTCTTGACCAACGTCTTCACGTTGTCCGATGGTTGAGCTCCCACGCTGAGCCAGTAGTCATAGCGATCCATCTTGACGGTGACTCGCTTCGACTTGTCATGAACCATCGGGTCGTACGTGCCAATGTCTTCAATCGACTCGCCATCGCGAGCCTTCCGAATGTCCATGACCGAGATTCGATAGAACGGACGATGAGTCCGCCCCAAACGCTTCATTCGAATACGAACCACTTCTCGCAACTCCTTGAGATGAGGATCCCGTGGCGACCATCACCACGTAACCTTTTAACTAACTTCCGAAATCGAACCAGCATTAGAGCTTATCGATTCCGCTTTCGCGACCGTTCGGCCTGTTTCTTCTTCCGCTTTCGTTCTTCGCGGAGAGCATCCATGTCGACCGGGGCCTTTGTTCCACTCTTCGCGACCTGAATTTCGGCCCCCGGATGCATGGCTCCGATCTTGGTCAGATCGTTCATGGCCTTCATCCGGTCCATCATTCCGAGCCCTGACAGACGTTTCATAATGTCTGCCATTGACGTAAACTGTTTAATTAGCGCGGACACCTCAGCAGCTTCGACACCGCATCCAGTCGCGATGCGATTGCGGCGGCTGCGATCGATCCGCTCGGGATTGTCACGTTCGAACTCTGTCATCGAGTTGATGATGCCATCAATTCGACGCATTTCTTTTTCTGGATCCTGCATGGAGCCCATCGCGTCGGCGAGCCCACCCATGCCCGGAATGTATTTCATCACGTCGCGGATGGGTCCCAGCTTCCGCAGCATCTTCATCTGCTTCTGGAAGTCAGCCAGCGTGAACTGGCCCTTGCGCATCTTTTCTTGCGCTTTGAGGACTTCATCCTCAGAGATCTCCTTCTGGGCCTTCTCGAACAGAGTGACAACGTCACCCATGCCCAGAATTCGACCGGCCATGCGGTCCGGATGGAACAGCTCGATGCGGTCGAGTTGTTCGCCGATACCGATGAACTTGATCGGCACGCCCGTGACCTGCTTGACCGACAACGCGGCGCCGCCGCGGGTGTCACCGTCCAGCTTCGTGAGGATCACGCCGTCCAGTTCCAAGGCTTGATTGAAGGTCTTGGCGCTGTTGACCGCGTCTTGTCCGGTCATCGCGTCGCAGACGAGCAGCACCTGATGGGGCTGACAGCGGCGATCGATTTCGGACAGCTCTTTCATCAGCGATTCGTCGATATGCAGGCGTCCTGCAGTATCGAGAATTACGACGTCGACGTTCTGCTCTTTGCGAGCCTTCGCCAAGCCATTCTGGCAAACCGCGAGCGGACTGCTGGCTCCCGGAGCTTCCGAGTACACCGGCACGCCAACTTGCTCGCCGACGATGCAGAGCTGGTCGACAGCACCCGGTCGCTGTAAGTCGGCCGCAACGAGCATCGGCTTGTGGCCTTGCTCTTTGAGCATTCGCGCCAGCTTGCCGCAGGTGGTCGTCTTGCCTGAGCCCTGCAGACCACACATCATGATGACCGAAATGTCGCTCTTTTGCAGATGCAACGAGTGATCAACCGGCCCCATCAGTTGGACGAGTTCCTGATGGACGATACCGATGATGTGCTGAGTGGGGCTCAGCGATTGCAGGACTTCGCCGCCGACTGCTCGCTCGGTGACTTTGGTAACAAATTCTTGCGCGACGTCGTAGTTAACGTCAGCTTCAAGCAGTGCTTCGCGCACCTTTTCCATGCCTTCGCGGATGTTCGACTCCGTCAAACGTCCCGCCTGCAGGAAGGAAAGTGCGTTCCTCAGACTGCTGGTGATGCCTTCAAACATGACTGCGCTATGGCTACGAGGTGACAAACAGACGAAAATTGCCGCATTTTGGCAGCAATGTGAGCACAGGACGGCGATGCAATGCCAGTCCCAACGCCGACGTCTTGCCCAGCTTAGCGACGTCGACCGCCTCCTAACGGGCACTGGATAATAAGCCCGTACTTCTTTCTTCGCAATGCTCTAGGTGCATTACGACTTCAGAGCAATTTGCCGGAACTTCATGACTTGGCTGCAGGTTGTGAAGTTCTCGCGTGACAGTGTTGTGAGTTATTCCGACTTGACCTTAAGATCGGATCGTAGCGGTGTGAAGGAAATGGCTCAGGAGAACGATTCGTGACCGATCAACAGCTCATGCAGTTGGTCGCAGCGGGGCAGAGTGAGCTGTTTGATGAACTCGTCCGCCGGCATCGCACCCCGATGTTGCGGATGGCGATCAGTAAACTCTCCGACCCGGCTGACGCCGAAGACGCTGTGCAAGAAGCGTTCTTCGCCGCGTTTCGCGCGAAACACACGTTCGACGCCCGCTATTCGTTCCGTAGCTGGATTTGCACGATCTTGCTGAACGTCTGCCGCCGCCAGCTTCGGCAATCTGCAACTCGGCCTGCCCGAGTTAGTGGGTCTCTGTCCGAACTTGCCCTGAATGCCGAGCCAGCCACCAACGAATCAGGGCTGACCTCGCTGCTCCTGCGTGAGCGCAACGGCTTGCTGGGCGAGCTGTTGGACTCACTTCCCGAAGTCGAAGCCGATGCGCTGCGGCTGCGATTTTTCGGCGAGCTGAAGTTTGAAGAAATTGCGGGCGTGATGGAATCCAGTCTGAACGCCGCGAAAGATCGGGTCCGCCGCGGACTTGAGCGACTCGCCGAAATGGCCCGCCGAAGTTCCAGTATTTGCCAGGAAGGAGATCGGTCGTGAATTGCGATCAAGCCTTTGACTGCCTGACAGACCCGCAGCATCGGGATCTGGATGCACTGCAGTGCCATCTGGATGCCTGCCCGCGCTGCCGCGATCTGGCCGAGGCTCTACAACCGGCGCTGACGCTCTTCGACGAGGCTTCGTCTGACTTCGGCTGCTTACCGAGTGCTCCAGAGATTCACTGCAGCGACGAGGTGAGCCGGGCGGTTCCGAGATCATCTCAGTTGCGCCACGCGAGCAAGTGGGCATCAGCCGCTCAGGATGCTGCGTTGCAAAGTCACGGTCACCGCCACACGGAAAGTGCCAAGGTTGCCGTCGTACTTTTGCTGATCGGGGCTTTCACGGCTGCACTGGCTCATGTCGGGCGTGAATCTTCAGGCCCGCTGGCTCAAGTCGCCGAAGTTGGTGGTGAGAGCTGTCTCAGGGAAAGACTGGATGCGACGACGGAATCCGCGCCGGCATTGGCTGCTTGCCTAGCGTGCCATCTGGATTCTGCGGAATCCAGGAAGTTCAATCTCGAAGCACGGCAGAATGTGCAGCGCATCGTTAAGAGTTGCGTGGTCTGCCACCTGGACATGCTTGCGTGGCAGGAGATCGCGGCTTCCGATTTGACCGCGTTCGGCTCCTGCGAGCGACGCCTCTCAGACGGTTAAGCGGCTGTTTGAGAAGCTTGGAAACGCGACTGGCGCGCGGTCGAGCCCACGTTTCCTTCATCAAACACAGCAATGAAACAAGCCCACCGAATAACATAAAGATTCGGTGGGCTTGATTGTCACCAGGTTCGGTTGCATGCCGTAACTAGCCCGCTCATAAACAGAGCGAGTTGCCAATCCGAGCAACCGTCTGATTGCCTGAATTACTTCTTCTTGGCTGGAGCAGCAGCGGCAGCGGCACCAGCGGCTGGAGCCTTGGCCGCAGCCTTGCCCTTGGCGCCTTTGGCATCCGCTGGCTCTTCTTCCTTCTTTTCCTTCTTCTTCTTGCCGAGCGTCAGACGCGGCACCTTGGTCTTCTTCAGTCCCATCACGGACTGGCCATCGACCCACTTGTCTTCGTCCTTCATCAGCGCAATACGCTCAACTCGCGTCAGAACACTGCGAACCTTGGCCAGACGGCTCTTGCTTTTCAGGCTCTTGTCGATACTCACGGCTTCTTCTCCGGAACTATTAAAAGTCGTTTCCTGCGACCAGTATTTGCGAGCCGAACGATCCCGACGCCAGCACCCTGCTGGGCAATCGCGGCTACAGTGGCGTAACTGCGACAAAAAGGAGTACAAACGGCATCGGAGCGGAACACGCGCCAAACGTCTTACCGGCCAACGAACGGGCGGGATAATAGGCGGCATTTGGAGCGGTCTGCAACTGCCTGATTTCTCGCTAAGCCTTGGCTGTCGTTCTTTTTCGAAAGGTTTCGCATGAATCTTGGGGCTTTTCGGCTGTCGATGACGATTTTGCTCGGCCTGTTTGTGAGCTTTTTCGCTGGCTGTGGCGCTGCCGATAAGGAGACCTCAGCCCCAGTATCCAAGTCTGATCCCACCGCCAAGAAATCAGATGTTCTCAAGCCGGACGAGATTGAGCTGGCTCTCAACTGGTATCCGGAAGCCGAGCACGGGGGATACTTTACGGCCTTGCTGGAAGGAGATTTTGCTGCCGAGGGCGTAAATGTGAAGATCACCCCCGGCGGAAAGGGTGTGCCGGTTATTCAGAACGTGGCCACCGGTCGAGTTCCCTTCGCGGTTGCCAACGCCGACCAAGTGTTGACTGGCCGAGCCAGCCAGGCGGACGTGGTCGCTGTGTTCGCTCCAATTCAGACGAGCCCCCGCTGCATCATGGTCCACGAGAAATCTGGCATCCGCAGTTTTGCTGAACTGAAGAACGTCAAGTTGGCGGTGAATCCCTCTCCCTTTGCTTCAGTCTTGAAGAAGAACGTTCCGCTGGAGGGCTGCCAGATTGTTCCCTACGAGGGCCAGGTTTCCGCTTTCCTGCTGGATGAGAATTACGCTCAACAGGGGTACGTCTTCAGTGAACCGTTCGTTGCCAAGAAGAACGGAGGAGATCCCCACTCGTTGATGGCGGCCGATATTGGTTTCAACCCCTATACCAGCGTCTTGATCGTTTCGGATGCTACCCTAAAGGAGAACCCGGGATTGGTCCGTCGCGTGGTTGCAGCTTCGCAGCGTGGTTGGCTGAAGTATTTAGATAACCCCGCCAAGACGAACGAGCACATCCATGAGAAGAACCCGGAAATGCCGGTGGACGCGCTCGAATTCGGCGTGACGGAGTTGAAGAAGCTGTGCCTGACGGGAGCCGTCAACGAAACCAACTTCGGCTTGATGACCGCGGGTCGGTGGGTAGACCTTTTAAAGCAACTCGAAGCTTGCGAGGTCATCGAACCGGGTGCCGTTAACGCCGAAGATGCCTTCCGCTCCGAATTCATTCGCTAGCGATTCAACCGCACTTGCGAGGGCTGAAATCTCGCTAGCCGCTCGGGGCCGGATTGGCTCACACTCACCATTGCTCAACGGGACAACTCGTCCGCCAAAGACTACTCTTCGCCGCAGATAACTCACTTCGGCTGCGCGTCCCCGTAGCTCAGATGGATAGAGCGACGGTTTCCTAAACCGTAGGTCACAGGTTCGAATCCTGTCGGGGATAGTCGAAAACGAGGCTAATTCTTCGTCTGATTGTGAGTACTCCGCTTTTCACGGCCTGCGGCGCGCGAGTTTCAGGGCAACTCACGCGCCACCCCAGCTTTCGCCAGCCGACTGTGCGGTAACCTCAGGATCAAGGCGTTTTGGCATCGATTGGTGTGACTGATGTCGCTGCTGTTCGACGACCGGGCGTTTCGATTCTGGTTACGGGCAACAAAGCTGTGCCTTGCGGTACTGAGCCCGAGGACTTCCGGATTGTCGATAGTATCTCGGTCATGCTGCGCTCTCCGGTGAGTCGCCACGGTGGCTGCGCGCAACCTGTTCGTTATCTGCGTGACGAAGAGGTCGAGATTGAAGCCGCGTTGATGCAATGTGACACGGACTTGATCATCGTCACCGGTGGAACATCCGTCGGTGTTGAGGACTTCACGCTGCGGGTCGTGCTGTGCATCAGTGAATTGATCATTCAGGGCATTCGCACTCGACCGGCCAGGCCGATCGGTATTGGGTTCCTCAACACGCGACCAACTTGCCTGCTGCCCGGTAATCTTTTTCGTGCCTGTGTGCGTACGACCTCGTTATTCGAAAAGCTGTCCAACGCCTCGCTGGCCCGCCGATTCGCCTCCGATATCTGAGCCTGCGGCTACCACTGGTTGCGCCAATCGCATCTGCCGAGAATCGGGGCGACCGCGTGCGCGTCGAGATCTGCGCCGACAAAGCTTTCCCGATTCAAGCCAGCCGAGGCATCGGAGCCTCAGTTCAGTCTTCAGCCTGCCGCGCCGACGGATTCATCGTCATCCCGGCGCCCGTGTCGCAGCTCGTAGTTGGCGAAGTTGTGCATGTCCACCTCTATGGCATCGCTTCCTCTCTGGGAAGCAGATCTTCTACGGCGAGTTCGATGGCCGCAGGCCCAAGCGGGTGCTGGTAAAGATCATCGGGGAGTAGGAGAGACGTATGGGATTCGCCGTCGATTGCCTGCTTGCGAAAGTGATTGCAGCGGCAAACGACGGCGTTTCGGTCCAGAGATCCATTCAGCCGTTCTTAGCCTGGATAGTCGGCGACGTAGACGGCTTTCACCTGGGTGTAGTCGAGGAAGGTTTCTTCGCAATTCACACCGCCTCCGGGACCGCCGGAGATTCCCTGGCCGCCGTAGGGCAGGCCGTAGGCGATCGAGTTGTGGCAGTTCACCTGTGCGGTGCCGTCGCGGAATTGCCTGGCGAGTGCGATGCCTTTCTCGACGTCTTTCGTCCAGACGCTGGCTCCCAATCCGTAAGGAGAACTGTTTGCCAGTTGCAGGGCTTCGTCAGCCGAGGACACCGGGCAAATCGTGGCGTACGTGTGGAAGACTTCCTGCGGATTGATGTTGAGTCCCGGTTCGGTGCGATACAGCGCCGGCTTGATGTAGAAGCCGTTCTTGCCTGCGACGGTGGCTTCTCCACCAGTGAGGATCGCTCGACCGCCACGTGCAACAGTCTCTTGCTGAGCCTGCAGGATGCGTCGGCGCTGCGTGGGATTGATCACCGCGCCTAACTGAGTTCCAGCGTCGGCCTGATAACCGATTTTCAAACCCTTGAAGAATTCCGTTTGAGCGTCCGTGAAATCATCAGCAATCTTGCGATCGACGAAGATGCGGTGAATGGTGCAGCAGGTCTGGCCGAAATGCTGATTCGTGTAGCGTCCGATCAACCGGGCGACGACTGCTGGATCGGCATCTCCCAGAACGATGGCGGAACCATTGCCGCCCATTTCGCGCTTCATGCGAGTGCCGTGACGGTCGCAGGTTCGCAGGATGGCCTGACCGACACCGGGCGAACCCGTGAAGGAGATGAACCGAACGCCCGGATGTTCCGCGATGCACTGGCCAGTGATCTCGCCACGTCCCGGCAGGACGTTGATGACTCCTGGTGGGAAGCCCGCTTCCTGAGCCAGCTTGCCGATGTAGAGAGCCGACAGCGGCGTGTCTTCGGCCGGCTTGATCAGAATGGTGTTTCCCGACAACAAGGCCGGGAACATGAACCATGACGTCAGCACGATCGGATAATTCCACGGAATGATGCCGGCGACAACTCCCCACGGCTCACGATAAGTGAAGCCGCGCACTCCGTTGCCCACCGGCAGGGAAGGACCGTCTCCCATCGCAATCTGGCGCGCCACGCCAATGAAGTATTCGGCGCACGCGCGAATCTGCGTGAAGTCGCCTTCCGCCAGTTCGGAGACCTTTCCGCCGTCACGAATTTCGCAGGCGAGCAGGACATCGCGGTCTCGCTCGCAGAGTTCAACCAGGCGATTAACGAGTTCAATGCGTTCTTCAACATCAGCATTACGCCAGCTCGAACCGCCGTCTCCATGGAAGGCTCGCTGGGCGGCTGAAACAGCTCGTGCGACTTCGGCCTCGCCCATTTCGCAGACCGTGGCGAGCACTTCTTGGGAACCCGGATCGATCGTCTGAAACGTGGCATTCATCGAGCCGGCAATTTGTTCGCCGTCAACGATCCCTCCCAGCGGCTTGCCACCATTCCGGCAGAACTCGGTGAACTTCTCAGGGGTACGGAAAGCAGCGGCGGTCAGGGCACGGATCTCGGCGGTTGCGGTCGTCATAAATCAGTCCTTTTACGAGGGCACTCAAGGAGAAGGTTCTGTCCGAGCCGTGGAAGCAACAGACACGATCCTGAGAGGGCTTAGAGCATAGCAGATCGATTCCCGTCTCATCGCCACCGCAGCGTGACTCAATCATATCATTGCGAGACAGAATTGTGCCATCGCCTCGCGACTGGACCAGGTCGGCCGCGTTCAACGCGTTGTTGCGGCCGGATGAACCGCAAAGATGTGACTGCCCCAGGGCGGCAGATCGACGTAGAGCCCGCTGGAGCTCAACTCGGAGCCATCGCGACTGTAAGTAGTGCCTGTGAGAAGATCAGTCAGTTGATACTGGGTTTCTGGGGCTACTGCGAACGGTGGCTTCAATCGACCTTGGCTCTGATGATCGGAGTAATTCACGACGGTCAGCAGTCGCTCGGACGTCGATTTCTCCCATGCGAAAGCGATGAAGCAGTCGTGAGTCCAGTTGCCATTCCACGCTGGGGCGCACTCGACGAGTTGCCACGCACCGTCGCGCACGGCCGGGTGACGCAGTGCGGTAAGCAGCCGTTTATAGAACTCAGATAGCTCGGGATTGGACGGCTCGTATGGAGCCCGAACCAAGTGAGGCGAGATTCGTTTTTGACGTCCTTCGAACTGGCCTTGATGGAAGAACCGCAAGCCCGGCGAGAAAAAAGTCACGACGACGGCCGCGCGATGCTTTGCGGCGTCGAATGTGGCTGCGGCCCGAGGTTCATCGTGGTTTTCCAGAAACCTGGCGAGGCGATCCTGATAATCGAGACCCGCGTGAAAGTGTTCACGCACCGCGCGGGCATGTCCGTCACGCAGACGGTCGTAAAGCCGCTTGTCATACGCGTAGTTGAAACCTTGCTGTTGTAGTGTCCATTCGAGATCCCAATACACTTCGGCCATGAATACGAAGTCGGGCCATTTCTTGCGAACCTTCGGAATGACGGTCGGCCAGAACGGCTGGGAATCGATCTGCCAGGTTCGAGCAAACACCTCCGGCAGGACCAGCATTGCCATGTCACAGCGGACGCCATCGCACTGACCGGCAATGCGCGTCAGTTCGTTGACCATGGCCGCTTGCAGGTCCGGATTGCCGTAGTTGAGCTGAACAGTGTCAGGCCAGCCCGGGAAGTAGGGATCCCGGCCATGAGCAAACAGACGCGAGCCCGTGTTGGTCGGCACTCGGCAGAAGTTGTGCGGGGCGCTGGCCAGATCGACCTCACTACCCGCGACGAAATAGTCTGGATACTGCTCAACCCATGGATGATCCGGAGCCATGTGATTTGGCACAAAGTCCAGCATCAGCTTGAGCCCACGTTTGCGCAGCCGTTCCCACAGCTTAGCCAGCGATTCCTCACTACCCAGCTCACGATGCAAGGTATAACCCGTAATCGCGAATCCCGATCCCGCGATGTCTTCATCCGTGAGGTCTGCGAGCGTCTCCGCGAACTCATGTCGCCATTCGGGTCGCGAGCGAGATACCGCTCGCGCTACAGGACCAGTCTGCCACACGCTCAGCAGCCAGATCCAGTCAGAACCATGCTCGGCGAACTCATCGAGTGCGGCATCCGGGATATCGTCAAGCGTCGCCCGCCGCCCCAGCGTTCGGGACAGTTCGGTCAACCAGACGCGTGTGTTGATCTGATACAGCGAAGGATAGCGAGGCGAGGACATTGTTGTTGATCTCGTGTTGGTGAGCGCCACCGCAAAGCCGTGCAATCAACGAACGCTGTTGAAAACGTTCCAGCGTCAGCCTTGGCGCTCCGTCGCCCGCCGCATTGTTCAGAATGCGTACCGCTAAGTTCCGACGGTCGCTGGTGCCGTCGTTTCCCGAGGGGCAGGAGCAGGTGGTTCACCGGCCGCACCGGCCGACGCATGTGCATAAGATTGCTTGCCTTCGGCGAGAACTTGCTCAGCCGTTAGAGTCCCGAAGATGTGCATCGCACGAGCAACAACGCCCGTCCAGCCGGTTTGATGGCTTGCTCCGAGGCCAGCCCCATTATCGCCGTGGAAGTATTCATAGAATAGAACACAGTCGCGCCAGTGGGGATCGTTCTGAAACTTCTCCGCACCGCCAAAGACCGGACGTCGCCCCTCCTCGTTGCAAGTGAACATGCTCGTCAGGCGGCGCGAGATCTCTTCGGCGACCTGATACAGCGTCATCATGCAGCCGCTTCCAGTGGGACACTCGACTTTGAAGTCGTCGCCGAAGTAACTGTAGTATTGCAGTAGGGCACGAACAATAAGTGCATTAACTGGCATCCAGATGGGGCCACGCCAATTGCTGTTACCGCCGAACATGCCAGAATCGGATTCCGCAGGCAGATAATTGACTCGATATTCTTGACCTCCCACATACAGGACGTAGGGATGCTGGTCGTGATACCGAGACAGTGACCGTATTCCGAAGGGGCTCAGAAATTCATTTTCGTCCAGCATCTTGGATAATACGCGTCGTAGTTTTTCTTCGTTGAGGATTGAGGTCAATCGGCGATCTCCAACACCCGGCTTTCGAGTATCGTGGATGAACGTCAGCAGTTCCGGCCGCGCTGCGAGGAAGTTGCGGTAGCGGTCGATGATGTCGGGGTACTTAGACGCCAGCTTGCCATCGAACACGGTCGCCGCGCAGAGCGGCAGCAGGCCGACCATCGAACGCACTTTCAAACGTTGTGATTGGCCGTTGGGCAACTGCAGCACGTCATAGAAGAATCCGTCTTCCTCATCCCACATGCCAGTGTCTCCACCCGCATGAATCATGGACGACGCGATCCACAGGAAATGCTGCATGAACTTCAGGGCCATCTCGGCGTACGTTCCGTCGTGCTCAGCCAGTTCGGCGGAAATCTCCAGCATGTTCTGACAGAAGAGAGCCATCCAGGCGGTGCCATCCGCTTGCTCCAGATAACCACCGGTTGGCAGAGCGGCGCTGCGATCAAAGACGCCGATATTATCCAGGCCCAGGAAGCCGCCTTCAAAGACGTTTCGGCCGTGACGATCTTTGCGATTCACCCACCACGTGAAGTTCAACAGAAGCTTCTGGAAAGAACGCTCCAGCCAGCGAACATCGGCTTGTCCGGCGCGAGCCTTCTCGAGGCGATAGGTAAATATAGTTGCCCAGGCATGCACCGGCGGATTGACATCGCCGAAGTTCCACTCGTAGGCGGGGATTTGACCGTTCGGGTGCATGTAATGCTCACGCAGCATCAAGTCGAGCTGCTGCTTTCCGAAGTCGCGGTCCACCATCGTTATCGCGACGACATGAAACGCCAGGTCCCACGCGGCATACCAGGGATACTCCCATTTATCCGGCATCGAGATGACGTCGGCATTATACATGTGATGCCAATTGTCATTGCGCGGCGCCTGCTTGCGGTCAGGCTTGAAACGATCGCTGCCGCGTTCCTGCAACCACTTATTGATGTCGTAGTAGTAGAACTGTTTGGACCACAACATTCCGGACAGGGCCTGACGTAACACTCGCCCTTCGTCTTCAGAAAGCTTGCCGGGAGTCAGAGTCGCGTAGAATTCGTCAGCCTCGCGTTTACGTGCCTCAAAAACGTTGTCGAACGATGCTCCAAACGGGCCGCCTTGCGGTAGTAGCGTCATGGCAGTGGGGTTTGCCTGACTGAGCCGCAAGCGGACTGTTTGAGAACCGCCAGCGGGAACGTTCAATAGATACTGAGCAGCGACCTTCGTTCCTGTCTTGGCAGGGTTCACGGCCTCCGTTTGTCCGTGGACGACGTAGTTGTTGATGGCGTCCTTGACGAACGGGGTCGCGTTCGGGACGCCAAACAATCGTTCGGTGTTGGTGTCATTCTCGGTGAAGAGCAGTGTTGGATTCCCATCGCAGTACAGGTATCGATGCCCCAACTTGTGGTGCGACGCAGCTACTGCCGTGAGCGAATCCGTCTGTGCGGCGCACTCCAGTTGAGGTCGTTCTTCGTTTTCATCGCCCCAGGACCATGTATTGCGGAACCACAGCGTCGGCAATAACTGCAGCGTGGCGGATTCCGGTCCACGGTTGGATACGGTGATTTGAACTAAAATGTCTTCCGGTCCCGCCTTGGCATACTCGACGAAGACATCGAAATAGCGGTCTTCATCAAACACACCTGTGTCGAGCAGTTCATATTCCATATCCGCCCGGCCGCGGCAGCGATTAATCAGGACGAGATCCTCATACGGATAAGCTGCTTGCGGATATTTATAGAGATACTTCATGAACGAGTGGGTGGGGGTCGAGTCAAGGTAGAAGTAATACTCCTTGACGTCCTCACCGTGGTTGCCCTCATTGTTCGTCAAGCCGAACAGCCGCTCTTTGATGATCGGGTCTTTCCCGTTCCAGAGAGCCAGAGCGAAGCAGAGCCGCTGCTTCTCATCCGAGATTCCGCCCAAGCCATCCTCGCCCCAGTGGTAGGCGCGGGATCGAGCTTGATCATGGCTGAAGTAGTCCCAAGCATTACCGTTATCGCTGTAGTCCTCGCGAACCGTTCCCCACTGGCGTTCGGACAGGTAGGGGCCCCACTTTTTCCAGGCGCCAGTTGCTTCGCGGGCTTCCTGCAAACGCTGAAGTTCGGCGGTCATGATGGTTGCTCCGATATCGTGTCCGTGAGGCTGTACAGGTTGCTCCCACATTCAATCAAAGGGTTCTCGGACTTACAACGAGATAACCGGGGCTACCGCGCCGATTCCTTCGGCAGCGGACTCAATGTCAGCGTTGCTCGTTCAGCCGCCTACGGGAGAACAGGAACGTCAGCGGGGCGAGAAGGGCTAACGAAACCAGTGCGACCATGATGACCATCACGGCTACGCCGGGGTCAGTGAAGTTCTGGCCGCCCACCAGCAGGGCAGCAGGGATATTGCGGGCGGCGGTACCTAAACCAAGTACTTCACGCGCCTCGACAACTCTGCCTCCGAGGGCGAAGACGATCCCGAAAGCAACGGCGACGAAGAGTATGCTACTCAAGACCGAGCGAGCGCTGAGCAACTCCAACAGTTCCTGCCCGTTGGTTGCCAGAATCATGCCAAGAGCGACCACCAGGCTAAGGTTGCTCAGCCGACTGGTGAGGCGTCGCAACCGCGTCGCAAGCGATTTGGCGCGTGCGTTCAGGAACAGGCCCAAGCCCAGCGGCAGGAGCATAGTGACGGATAACGAACGCGCGATGCGCAGCGAGTCAACGGACACACCGGGGAGCAGATGCGGTAACACCAACGGCAAGTAGGCAAGCGAACCAACCATCAGCAGAACCATCATCGCCACGGAGAGGGCGACATCACTCCTGGCGGCCTCGACGAGTTTCGGCAGGAATGGTGCTCCCGCCGCAGCGCCGAGCAGAATCAGCCCCACAGATTGAGGTTCACTGAGTGACATGCCGCGCGCGAGTAGTACCGCGACGGCAGGCACGATGACGAAATTCGCCAACAGTGAGCACGCCACCAGCTTCACTTGTCGCAAGGCAGCGACGATTTGAGCTACCGTCAGACTCAAGCCCACACTCAGCAGGCTGGAGACGACGAAAACTATAACCGTCATGTCGACAATAGTTCTCATAATGACGGGCGGTGAATGAGTATCAGATTACGACTTCGTCTTCCGGCCGGGGCGCTTCCCGTTCTTTTTCAGCCATTGGTTGTGGTGTTTGCGAATCAAGGCGACGGCGGCCTCACCATCAGGGACGCATTGCGGGATGTCCATATCCTCGGGGCTTGCCAGTTGCGAATCGGAAGAAAGCATGGACGTTCTGGCCCAGTCAACGAGTCCCGGCCACATTTTACCGACGAGAATCAGCGGCGTTTCATCAAGGTGATGAACCTGCAGCAATTGCCAGATCATCAAGGTTTCCAGCACCGTACCAACTCCACCTGGTGCAACGATGAACGCGTCCGATGTCAGTACGAACTGATGCAGTCGAGTGAAGAAGGTGCGATGTTCGAAGGCCTGACCGACGAATGAATTCACTTCCTGCTCAAAGGGAAGATCGACTCGAATTCCGATGGATCTTGCTCGCTCTGGAGCACTCGCAGCGCCCTCGTTCGCGGCCTGCATCAATCCCGGACCTCCGCCGGTGATGATGTCGCAACCCAGCTTGGCGAGTTCGGCGGCACAATGCTTTGTGGCTTCATAGCCCACCGTGCCAGGTTTCACCCGAGCTGAACCAAAGATCGTCACTCGATATCGCTCACGTCGCGACGCCCGCAGTCGCGTGAGGTTGTTGACAACGTCCCACAGGCCGAGCACCGCATTCGCGAGGATTTCCCGGACCTGTTCCTCATCGGCGAGGCTAACGGTCGAGTTCTGCGTGATGGCTGATTTTTTCCTGGTCATAGTTGATCTTCTGAGGATGCTTGGTGGATTTCGTCCGCTCTGACTGATGAGTTGTATTTATCAATAAAGAATATCAATCGTGCTCGGCAGCGGCTGCCGGACCGAGTACCACACGGTGCAGGTTGATGGTGAGGTCGCAGATTATCGACCAGTTGTCGGAGATATCCTGTGAATGCGCCAGATTATTGCGCAGGTCTTGCAGCTCGCTGGCGAAGTCATCGACAGCGCGTCGTGATGTGAATTGAGTCAACTGCCGCAGTGCATCGTCACGAGCCACAATCTGGGCCTTGTCGCCGAACTGCAGGCAATCCAGCAGGCCGGGAGACTGACCACGCCGGCGACGTTGTGCCTGAAGTTCCGCAGCTTTGTGCAATCGCCCCTCGGACATGTATTGCTGCCACGCTCCTTCGGGGCAGTGTGTGTCGATCAGTCGGGTGATTCTCTGTTCCATGATCGTCACCAGTCCAAATAACCACATTCGCATGGCGGGCTTTTCGAGATCACTCAGGCGAATCAGGCCACTGACGTGCCCGAACGTACGAACAAACAGGCACGGTCGAGTAGCGGGCTGCACTTGGTCTGTCTTTGGTCGAGCCGCATTGGTAGCAGGCTCTGGTGTTACCATCAAACCGCGCACGACTTCATTCAGCGAGGCGGTGTCGGCAATAACTGTCACAGGATCAAACGGTCGAACGGTCAACGGCGCGGCTCCGTTCGCAACGTCATCGCGATGCAACCAGCCAGCAATCCCGCCAGCCCGTCGCACTCCGATGATCTCGATGTCTTGGTCTTGTACCGCGGTGTGAATCGCTACAGGCGAGGCTGTGTCATCAAACGACAACAACGGCTCGGCCAGATCTCGAGCCGAAAAGCCGCTCAGAAACAGGTGGAGCGTGTCATGGGTGCCGTTCACTGTTGCCTCGATTTCAACAACTGTTGCGCGTGTTTCGCGATCATCAGTTCCTCGTTGGTAGGAATCACCCAGGCGGAGACCTGACTGCCTTCACGCGAGATCCGCGACGATCTGCTCTGGTTACAGGCTTCATCAAGCTCGATTCCCAGCCAGCGCGATGCCTCGCACACGCGAGCACGAATCGCCGCGGCGTGTTCGCCGATGCCGCCCGTGAAAACCAACGCATCAAGTCCGCGTAGCGCCGCAACCTGCGACCCGATCTCGCGGGCAATCCGATAGACGAAGAGTTCGATCGCCTCGGCGGCATGGGGATCGACGGATTCTCGATCGAGCAACGTTCGCATATCGCTCGAGATTCCTGAAACGCCGAGCAAGCCAGATTCATTAGTCAGCAGTCGCTCGAGCGATCTTCCATCCATGCCATAGTGATTCATCAAATGCAGGAGGACGCCGGCATCGATGGATCCACAGCGAGTTCCCATCAGCAGGCCATCCAGTGGTGTAAAGCCCATCGTCGTTGCGATGCTCCTTCCATGTCGCATCGCACACAGGCTTGCCCCGTTGCCGAGATGGGCGACGATTGTCCGTCCCGAGGCTGCGCGAGGGTCGATACTGGGAAGCTGCGAAGCAATATACTCATAAGACAGGCCGTGAAAGCCGTATCGCTGAATTCCTGATTCGGTCAATTTCCACGGCAGTCCGAACCGCTGTGCGACAATTGGCTGAGTTCGATGAAATGAAGTATCAAAGCAGGCGACTTGTGGCAGAGTTGCCGCGTGCGCCGTGACTGCTCGAATCGCCGCGACGTTGTGGGGTTGATGCAGCGGGGCCAGCGGCACGAGCGATTCCAGATCGGCCAGAACTTTGTCGTCAACAAGAACCGGCTGAGTGAAATTCGTTCCGCCATGGACCACGCGATGCCCTGCGGCAACCAGCCTAAGTGAGCTCAAATGCCCGCGTTCGCCCCAATCAAACAGGAACTCGATAGCCTTCTGATGCGTCAACGCAGAGCCCTTCGGCCAGGAATGCTCATCCAGCACATGGCCTTGAGGATCCCGGGCACTGAATCGCGGTTCCGCCTGGAGCGATTCCAATTGCCCGCGCAGCAGAAGTTCTGGCGGATCGCTGTCGCGGAACACCGAGAACTTCAGGCTCGAAGAGCCTGCATTCAGAATCAGGATAGCGGCGGACATGATATTGGTGATCGGCGAGGACGGCTGATAATCGCAACACGCGTGGCGCGTCAGAGCATCAATCCACAGGGCAGGGGACCGCATTCCAGATTTCGGTGGCATACTCGGCAATCGTGCGGTCACTGGAGAATTTACCCGACCCGGCAACGTTCAGGATCGACTTGCGAGTCCATGCGTCCGAATCTGCATAGAGTTCGCTTACTTTCTGCTGAGCCTGAGCGTAAGACGTCAGATCTGCGAGATGCCGGAAGTAATCGCCGCGATCCAGCAGTACCTCGCGAATCGGCAGGAAAATCCCTGGTTCGTCATGGCTAAAATGGTTACCGAAGATCAAGTCGAGGGCGGCTTTGGTTTCCGGCTCATTCTCGTAGTGCCAGCCCGGATTGTAGAAATAGGTACTGCGGCTATCGGCGACTTGCTGAGCCGTCAGGCCGAACATGAAGAAGTTCTCTTCACCGGCTTCTTCAGCCATCTCAATGGTTGCGCCGTCGCGCGTGCCAATGGTCAGCGCGCCGTTCATCATGAATTTCATATTCCCGGTGCCACTGGCTTCGTAACCCGCGGTTGAGATCTGTTCTGACAACTCACTCGCAGGAATCAATCGTTCGGCCAGCGAGACATTGTAGTTTGGCAGGAATACGACTTTCAGCCGTCCTCGCGCAACTGGATCGCTATCAATCACGCGTCCAACGTTGTTGATCAACTTGATAATCAACTTCGCCAGCCGATACGCCGGGGCAGCTTTGCCCGCGAAGAAGAACGTTCGTGGCGGGAACTGCCCTGCGGCGGGTGCCGAGTTACTTGCGCCTCTCAGGCGATTATAGAGCACGATCACATGCAGCACGTTCAGCAACTGCCGCTTGTACTCGTGAATGCGTTTGATCTGGCTGTCGAAGATCGTGTTGGGGTCAACGATCTCTCCCGATGTTGATTTGAGCCAGTTGGCGAAACGCTCCTTCGCAGCATGTTTCGTCTTATAGAAGTGATCACGAAATGCAGAATCCTCTGCAAACGATTGCAGACGCTTCAACTCGCTCAGATCCGTCACCCAACGATCTCCAATCGCTTCCGTAATGAGCGACGAAAGTTCGCGATTCGCCGCCAGCAACCAGCGTCGGGGCGTAACACCGTTTGTCTTGTTGTTGAAGCGGTTGGGAAAGACATCTGCGAAGTCCTTCACGACACGAGTTCGCAGCAGATCGGAATGGATCTGAGCCACTCCATTGACGCTATGAGTGCCCACGATGGCGAGATTCGCCATGCGTACCTGTCGTTCAGCGGACTCTTCAATGAGGCTCATACGCTGCAGGCGATCGACGTCGCCTGGATACCGCTGCTGCACGTCGTCGAGGAATCTGCGGTTGATCTCGTAAACGATCTCCAGCAGTCGCGGGCAGATCTGTTCGAACAGTTGGACGGGCCACTTCTCAAGGGCCTCCGGCAGCAGCGTGTGATTTGTGTACGCCAGTGTGCGCACCGTGAGATCCCAGGCTTCGTTCCAGCCGAGGTTTGCTTGATCCAGCAGAATGCGCATTAATTCAGCCACTGCCATCGCGGGATGAGTATCGTTGAGCTGAATTGCCACCTTCTCGGGTAAAGCTTGCCAGTTGACAGCGTTGTTGGCGGTGTCCGCCACATTCGCGGAGCGGAACCGAGCCACGATGTCGCCCAGCGAGCAGCAGACCAGAAAGTACTCCTGCACGAAACGCAGCGCCTGTCCGGCTCGAGTGGAGTCATCCGGATACAGCACCCGAGTCACTGTTTCGGCCATCACGCGTTCGACGATCGCACCCACGAAATCGCCTGTGCTGAATTCGCCAAAATCGAAGAAGTCCGGTGAAGCCGCTCCCCATAAACGCAGTGTGTTGATTGTCTGTCCCCCGTAGCCAACAACCGGACGGTCGTACGGAATGCCCAGCAGCGTAGTGGGATGCCCGGGAATGGCGGTCAGCATTCCGTTCTTCAGTTGGAACGAGCAGCCCAGCGGAACTTGGACGACCTCTTGTGGCCGATTGACTTCCCAGGGATCTGGCTGAGCAAGCCAGCGATCCGGCCTCTCAACTTGGAAACCGTTCTCAATCGTCTGCCGAAAGATGCCGTACTCATACCGTAACCCATAGCCCATCGCCGGGATCTGGAGCGTGGCAAGCGAATCGATGAAGCAGGCGGCGAGACGCCCCAAACCGCCATTTCCAAGTCCGGCGTCCGGTTCCGTTTCCAGAACCTCTTTCCAGTCCTGCCGCGGGTCGGAACGGAGGTCATCGCGCACGTACTGCTCAACGCCAAGGTTGATGATGTTGTTGATCAGCGTGCGACCGATCAGAAACTCCATCGACAGATAATACACACGCTTTGGATTCTCACGGTCGTGCGTTTCCTGTGTCTTCAACCAACGTTGAGTCAGCAAATCACGCAGCGAGCGAGCAACCGCTTCAAATCGTTCGCGTTGACTGGCCTCTTCGGGCAACACGACATGATCAAACACCAGATGACGATCGTAGTCTTCGTTGTCCGGTCGATTGGTGAAGCGGAGCGCCCCGCATTCGTAATGTGCCAACTGCTTGGAGATTGTGGTCATCGTATGCTCCTGACGAGGTATGCAGGTTGTGATCTGTTGCGTGTAAACTTCAATTTCGAGAACAAATTTTCAACCGAGAGTCTTGCGTCAAAATCCCCTCCTCGAATGCTTCGGGACATTGTGCCGTCGAAATCACTGACCAGCACACCGACTCGATTGATCTCGCTCGATGTCGCCATGACAAATCAACCTTTGATTCGTGCGAGCAACATCACCACGGCGCGGCCAGGGACCTGGTAAATATCATTTGCGACCTCGGCAGCTTGCTCCCAGGGAACGATGTCATCCGGTGAATCAAGCGAAGTATCAATCCAGCGTCGCCACTTGAGTGATTCGCCGGTTTCGGAAGTCACCGGCGGTAACTCGAACTCCAATGGCTCCCAGTATCCGTTCAGAATCAAGTGGAACAAAAGGCCTTCGTGACGCAACTCACCACACAGCGCGATGCTGTGTGAGGCATCTCCCCAATCCGGCTGATTTAACTTGACTCCGTGCCACGACTTGTTGGCGTTCTGCAGTATCGTCTTGGTGCTGACTCGTTGATGCTCGTGTTCAGCGTTACGCAACCCGCGCCGAGCGCACAGCAAACTCACGAAGCGGTGTACGTCGGCGTGCTTATCGAGGAGCGACCAGTCGAACCAGCTCAGTTCATTATCCTGACAATAGGCGTTGTTATTTCCAAGTTGCGTGCGACGCACTTCGTCACCCATCACGAACATCGGCAAGCCCAGCGACAGCATCGTTGCCGCAAAAAAGTTCTTCACTTGCCGACTGCGCAGCTTTTCGATCAATGAATCGTCCGAGGGACCTTCGACGCCGCAATTCCAGCTCCGATTGTCGTCTGCTCCATCGCGATTTCCTTCACCGTTCTCTTCGTTGTGCTTCTGGTCGTAAGACACCAGGTCATTGAGTGTGAACCCGTCGTGACAGGTCACAAAGTTGATACTCTGTTCGGCCTCGCGGTCTTCGTGGCCGAAGATCTCCGGGCTGCCAACCATGCGATCCGCGACTCTTCGCACTGCTCCGGGTTGACTGCGAAAGAAGTCGCGAATGTCGTCCCGGAATCGACCATTCCATTCCAGCCACGCATCGCCGATGAATGCTCCCACTTGATACAGCCCCGCCGCGTCCCACGCTTCAGCCAGTAGTTTGGTGCCAGCCAGTGCTGGTTCGGTTTCGATGTCCCAAAGAACTGGAGGATTCGGCATCGGATTGCCAGTAGCATCGCGCGACAGGATCGACGCAAGGTCGAACCGAAATCCGTCGACATGCATTTCCTCGACCCAGTAAAGCAAGCTGTCCACAATCAGGCGGCGGACAATAGGATGATTCCCGTTGAGTGTGTTCCCGCAGCCGGTGTAATTGGAGTAATACTCACGCCGGTTCTCAAGAATATAGTAGGTTGCATTATCAATTCCGCGGAAGCAGAGCGTTGGGCCAGCCTCACTACCTTCCGCAGTGTGATTAAAGACAACGTCCAGAATGACTTCGATGCCCGCGCGGTGCAGGGCTTTCACCATGTCCCGAAATTCATTGACGGGACCGAGGGAATCATGGTTAGAGCTGTAAGCCTGATGCGGAGCGAAGAAGGATATCGGTGCGTAGCCCCAGTAGTTCGTCTTGCCGGACGGTGCGTCAAATGCGTCAAACTGAAACACCGGCAGCAGTTCCACTGCTGTGATGCCGAGTTGCTTCAAATAAGGGATCTTCTCGATCAAGCCAGCGTAAGTTCCACGTTTTTGTTCACTCACGCCAGAGTTGGGATGCATGGTGAAGCCGCGCACGTGCATCTCGTAGATAATGGTCCGCGAGGATGCTCTTCGTAGCGGTGCATCACCTTCCCAGTCATAGTTTGCAGAATCAACTACGACGCTCTTCATCGCCGATGCTGAATTGTCGCCCGGTTGACGAGCTGCGTCGCGCGAATAGCTCTTCGGTACGACGACTCCGCGGCCGTAGGGATCCAGCAACACTTTCGTTCCATCGAAACGCAGTCCGGTAGACGGTTCGGACTGGCCGAACATGCGATAGCCATAGAGCTGCCCCGCCTGAATTCCGGACACGAAAGTGTGCCAGTAGTGGTAGCTTCGATTGCCGACGGGATCGAGCACTACACTGCGAGACGGAGTGGCATCATCATCTCGATCGAAGAAGAGCAACTCGACGCCCGTTGCGCTCCGCGAGTACACACTGAAATTGACGCCACCATCGACCACAGTGGCCCCGAGCGGCGAGCTTTTCCCGATGATGTCGGCAGATGGCATAGCATGTTCGATCTGTCGCCGGCGCTGCCAGTGCCGGCGTTGCTATTTCAGGATGACGGCCGGCGCTGGCAGCGCAGGCTATAACGTTGACCACATCAAGCGGTTGACTGACTAAACGTTGTCGCCTTCTGTCGATGTACCGCGTCGCGATCCGGCACCTGCCTGCCCCCATTGCCAGTTTGCAATCTCGGGCAGGTCGTCACCGTACTTGGCAATATATTGCTTGTGCTCTAGCAACTTGTCGCGAATCGCCTGCTTGGCATAGGCGGCTCGCGAAGCCAGTTTCGGGACGCGATCAATCGCATCGTTGACCAGCGAGAATCGATCCATCTGATTCAGCACGACCATGTCGAAAGGTGTTGTCGTTGTACCTTCTTCCTTGTAACCGCGCACGTGCAGGTTCTGATGTCCGTTGCGACGGTAGGCCAGTCGGTGGATCAACCACGGATAGCCATGAAACGCGAAGATGATCGGCTTGTCCGTCGTGAACAACGCGTCAAACTCGTGATCCGGCAAACCGTGCGGGTGCTCGCTCGGCGGTTGCAGTTTCATCAGGTTAACGACATTAACCACGCGAATCTTCAGGTCAGGCACATGCTTCCTGAGCAGTTCGACGGCGGCTAGAGTTTCCAACGTCGGCACGTCGCCGCAACAAGCCATCACCACATCCGGATCGCCACCCTTATCATTTGACGCCCATTCCCAGATGCCGATACCCGCCGTGCAGTGCTTGACGGCTTCGTCCATCGTAAGCCACTGCGGCGCAGGTTGTTTTCCTGCCACAACAACGTTCACATAATTGCGGCTGCGCAGGCAGTGATCAGTGACGCTCAGCAGTGTGTTGGCGTCGGGCGGGAGATACACCCGCACAACCTCCGCCTTCTTGTTGACCACGTGATCAATAAAGCCGGGATCCTGGTGGGAGAATCCGTTGTGGTCCTGCCGCCAGACGTGCGAACTGAGCAGGTAATTCAGTGACCCTATCGGGCGGCGCCACGGAATGTGATTACAGACCTTCAACCACTTGGCGTGCTGGTTGAACATTGAATCAATGATATGGATAAATGCCTCATAGCATGAGAAGAACCCGTGTCGCCCGGTGAGGAGATATCCTTCCAGCCAGCCCTGACATTGATGCTCGCTGAGCACTTCCATCACGCGGCCATCGGGCGACAGGTGATCGTCTTCAGGCAGGATCTCCGCGACGTAGCAACGGTTGGTAACTTCCAGCACGTCTTGCCAGCGATTGGAGTTGTTTTCATCCGGACTGAAGAGTCGAAAGTTCCTGGACTCCAGGTTGGCTTTCATGATGTCGCGCAGGAACGTGCCCATCACGCGAGTAGCCTCGGCGTTGATCGCACCCGGGCGAGCGACTTTGACCGCATAGTCGCGGAAGTCGGGCATCTTCAGGTCTCGCAGAAGCAAACCGCCGTTGGCATGTGGGTTGTCACTCATGCGGCGTTGGCCGGTGGGAGCGAGTGCTGCGATCTCCGCCTTTAACTTGCCGTTCGAGTCGAACAACTCTTCCGGTCGATAGCTCTTCATCCATCGTTCGAGCACTTTCACGTGACCGGGTTCGTCCATGTTGCCCATCGGAACTTGATGCGCTCGCCAATAGTCCTCGGCCTTTTTGCCATCAATCTCAGCGGGGCACGTCCAGCCTTTTGGACTGCGCAGGATGATCATCGGCCATGCCGGGCGTTTGTTCTCGCCCTCTGCATTCTTGGCTCGCGAAGTGCCGGAAGTTCGCCATGTGGCCCAGATACGCTTGATTTCGGCAGTGGCGTCGTCGAGTGCTGCTGCCATCTGTTGATGCATGGATTCCGGTTCGTGCCCTTCGACGAAGTAGGGTTTATACCCATATCCCTCGAAGAGCTTCTGCAGTTCGTCTTTAGGAATGCGAGCCAGAAAGCACGGGTTCGCAATTTTATACCCATTGAGATGCAAAATCGGGAGCACTGCGCCATCGCGAGCAGGGTTCAGGAACTTGTTGGAATGCCAGCCGGTCGCCAGTGGTCCAGTTTCCGCCTCGCCGTCACCGACGACGCAGGCCACGACCAAATCCGGGTTATCAAACGCGGCGCCGTAAGCGTGCGACAGGGCATAGCCCAGTTCACCGCCTTCGTGGATAGAGCCGGGAGTTTCGGGGGCCACGTGGCTGGGAATACCGCCTGGAAAACTGAATTGCGTAAACAGCCCCTTGATACCCTCTTCGTCCTGGCCGATGTTAGGATAGACCTCGCTGTATGTGCCTTCAAGATACGCATGTGCGACCAGGGCGGGGCCGCCGTGGCCCGGTCCGATCACATAGATCATGTTCGCATCATCTCGCTTGATAATTCGATTCAGATGCACATACATGAAATTCAGGCCGGGAGTCGTGCCCCAATGGCCAACCAGTCGTGGCTTGACGTGCTCTCGCTTGAGTGGTTTCTTTAGCAGAGGGTTGTCGAACAAATAGATCTGCCCCACGGACAAGTAATTGGAAGCACGCCAATAAGCATCCAGCTTCTCGAGTTCGTCTTTCGCCAGCGGCCCTTGAGCAGAGCCCTTAGTTGCCTTTCCGTCGCTCTCGGCCCTGCGCTTCATCTCGGTTTTGCTGGTCGCCATATTCAGTCCTTGTCACAAAGCTGATGATTGGGATGGTTGGTAAGAGGATGATAATTACTTCGGTCCGAGCACTTTCAGTTGCCCCTGACGGGCGTAGTCGATGGCTTCGCCGAGGATGCGAGCGGCTTCTTGCGGAGCGTGAAAGCCCATCGAGTTTTCTGCGTTGATGTAGTCCACTCGCCACTGCGCCTTGCGCTGGAGTGCCAACGACTCTTCCAGCACCTTTGGGTCAACATTTCCGGACTTGGCGGTTTTCAGCGTGTCCAGGAGTTCGACGAGTGCATCCTCCGCGCGATCCAGAAGAGCTTTGTTACGGGATTGAATGGTCTCTGCCCGAGCCTTGATTTCATCCTCGCCGTACCGGTGGCAAGTCTGGCAAGCACGAGCGATGTTCAGCAGCGGGCTGCGAACCTGGTGGTCGCTGACCTTGATGGCACCCTCGCGCTGATACGGCATATGGCAGTCGGAGCAGGAAACTCCGCTGCGAGCGTGGATGCCTTGATTCCAGAGTTCAAACTCCGGGTGTTGAGCTTTCAGGATCGGAGCGCCAGTCTCCGCGTGAGCGTAGTCCTTGTAGCTGTTCGCGTCGTAGTAGCTTTCTATCTGCTCGACGCGCAGTCCATTGTGCCATGGGTAGGTTACCGTTTTCTTATCACCCTTGAAGTAATACTCAACGTGACACTGTCCGCACACATAGCTGCGCATTTCCTGCCGCGTTGCTAGAGCATTCACATCATATTCGTCGGTACTGCCCTGATTGCGATGACGTGCCCACTGATGAATGCTGGTGAGATGCGGCAGCGGAGCTGAACTGGCTTCTTCCTTCGGCTTCTTAGCGTTCGCGGCGAGTTCTTCGGCAACATGCTTGGCGAGGTCGGCAATGCCGCGGATGAATCCAGGTCGCGTGACACGGAGTTGCATCGACTGCGGATCGTGGCAATCAATGCAAGCCACTGGGTGCTCGACGAGACCGCGGGCTTCTTTGAGAGGCATGGCACAGATCTTTTCAAACCCCTTCATCAGGTCACCATCACCGGCCTCGCGGTAGGCTGCCGTGATTGACGCATGGCACTGCAGGCAAGCTCCGGGTTGCTTGAACTGCTTGACGCGTTCGGTGTTGTCCTGATCCTCCAGCATGAAGGCGTGACCGCGACGTTCGCGATAGTCGACGCTGAACGCGTACCCCGCGAAAATGCGCCGCAGGCGTGGGTCGTCTTCCAGTTTAGAAATTGCTTCGCTGCCGCCATGTCGGCGTGAAGTGTTCTCGGCAGTCCGTTTGTAGCTGTCGTACTGGCGCGGGAAATTCTTTCCCCATTCCGCCGGATCGATCGTCTTCTCGGAGAGATCCACTAGCTTCACGTAGTGCTGTTGCGACTCCTGCTTGCGCTCGTTGATATTCATCAACAATGCCACGATTCCGTAGGTCACGATGGCAGTGATGATGATAACCGCAACGTACGCACCTTTTCCGCGTGGAGCAGGCTGAGTTGCGGCATGGGTGTCCGTCATGGTTGTTTCCTTTCAGCGCAGGGGGCCATGGCCGACCGCTGCGTGGCAATGAACGCAACTGATCGTTTCGTTTCCGACGTTTCCGTGGCCGAGGATGTCGTTACAGACACCTCGGTGACATTCAATGCAGTTCTTGTTCAGAATCCGAGAACTCACGGGCCGGACGCGAATCGGCTCGTGAAAATCCTGCAGCGTAAACCCCTTCGAGTGCCAGAAGCCGTTCTCTGCTTTGACAAGATACTTGGGTATAAACGCGTGCGGCGTGTGGCAGTCGTTGCAGGTTGCTACCGCGTGGTGACTCGCCTTCTGCCAGCCGTCGTACTGATCCCGCATAATATGGCAGTTGACGCACGCCTTTGGATCGCTGCTGAGATACGAGAACCCCTCGGCATAACGGACTGTGTAGCTGCCCGTTCCACAGGCGACCCCCAGCAAGAAGCAGAGCACGAGTCCCGGAATGCTGACGCGACGCCACCAGCCTTGGCGTCGAGACTCGCGGGTTTCTGAGGTTGATTGTTCTGCTGACATGTCAATTCACCTGCAAGAACTACCATGATCCGAGATGTGGACCCGGCACTTCCACAATTGATACTACTTCGTCTCCAGCAATGCTTTTCGTACCTCTTCGAGTTCCTTACGTTTGGCGGCGTCCACTTTGGGATAGTGCAGATCAACAGATGAAAGCGCCTCGATAACCGCGGCCGCGACGACAATACGCGTGAACCACTTGTTGTCCGCCGGGACGACATACCAAGGAGCTTCGTCCGTTGAGGTATGGCGGATCAGGTCTTCGTAGGCGGCCATGTAGTCATCCCAGAAGCCGCGTTCATGAGCGTCCGCACTCGAGAACTTCCAGTTCTTTGACGGCTCGTCGAGCCGACTCATAAACCGGTTAAGTTGCTCCTTCTTGGAAACGTGCAGGAAGAACTTGCGCACAATGACCCCATTGCGCGTCAGGTACTTTTCAAAGTTGCGAATGTCCTCGAAGCGGTCCTCCCAAATGTGCTTCGTGACGAGTTCTTCCGGCAGTCGCTGCTTAGCCAGGTACTCGGGATGCACCCGCACGACGAGCGTCTCTTCGTAGTAGGAACGGTTGAAGATACCGATGCGTCCACGCTCCGGCAGGCACTTCATGCAGCGCCAGAGATAATCATGATCGAGGTCTTCACTCGTTGGCGCCTTGAACGAAAAAACCTGGCAACCTTGCGGATTGATCCCGGACATGACGTGCTTGATGGCGCCGTCTTTTCCGGCCGCGTCCATCGCCTGAAAGATCAGCAACACGGACCAGCGATCCTGGGCATAGAGCTTCTCCTGCAACTCGGCCAGCGCATCCACGCCCTCAGCGAGGGCCTTGACGGCATCCGGTTTCTGTTCTTCCTTGAGCCACGCGGTATCATCAGGATCGATATCTTTGAGCCGGAACTTCTTTCCGTTACTCACGCAGTAACGCTCTGCCAGCTTGTGCGCCCGTTCGTGTAGAGCTTTCTTCGACATGGTATCAGCCTTTGTGGTTCATCGTTGCTGGTGGTTGTTGACCGTTCTTACCGGCAACAACTTGAGGGTAAAGTTCTGGTTGGTGATGATCCTTTGAGATGCGCATTTTGAATGAAGATGTGGTGCAAAAAGCTACGACTAATCGCGTATTATCCACTCTCCGGTCTGTGACGTACTTCGATGGCGACCGTCGCCGCGAACTCGGCGGAACTCGAGGTCTTGGGGAGCGACCCTTTTGTCTGTTTGGGCATGAAGCGTTGCCACCATTGACGAGCTTCCGCGTCTGTCCAGGAGTCTCCGGTGGCGAGTTGGCTCAGGGCTTCTGCGATATGCTGGGCCGACGCAGGGCGGTGCGCAGGATCCTTGGCCAGGCATTGCATGAGCAAAGATTCCAGCTCGGGTGACACGGCCTGCGTGGTACGTTGTGAGATCGCTTCAGGGAGCGTGTCGGCCTGAGCCTTGAGGATATCCAGGACGCTCTCACCCTCGAACAGGGGAGTGCCCGTGAGCAGGAAATAGCCCACGGCGCCTACTGCATACAAATCGCTGCGAGCATCAACACTCTCGGGCGACCGACAGGCCTCAGGAGACATGTAGAGCGGGGTGCCGACAACTCCACCGCCATGAGTTGCCAATGCCGCATGCTCGGTAGTTTTCACAAGTCCGAAATCGAGCAGTTTTACAAAATCAAATAATCCGCCTCGGTAGTTGAGCAGGATATTCGCCGGTTTAATATCGCGATGAATTAACCCGATGTGATGTGCCTCGGCGAGCGACCCGCACACCTGCTTCAAGATGTGGATGACACGCCCTTCAGGCTGCAGTCCGTGCCAGTCGACGAGGTTCTCGAGATTGATACCATCCAAGTACTCCATGGCGTAGTAGAAGACGCCTTCCGGAGTGCGACCATAGTCGTAAATCGCGATCGTATTGGGGTGATTGAGCTGACTGGTGAGTTGCACTTCTCGCTCGAAGCGGGCGATGGTCTTTTCGTTCGTCTTGGCGGCATCGAGGAACTTGACAGCAGTCGGTCTGTGCAGCATCGCGTGCTTCGCTCGATACACAACGCCCATGCCGCCTTCGCCGAGTTTCTCTTCCAGCGTGTACTGGCCCAGGCGCTTCAGTTCGATGGTGGCCAGCCGGGCCTGTTCCGACATTCGATCCGCTCGCAACATTGATGTCAGCATGGCCATGGATGCTATTGCGAGCAGCGCAAACAAGCTCCAAAACGCGTAGTTGATCGTGTTGAGTGTCTGATGGGCCTCGCTGACATCTACCTTGGTGGCGATGCCAAAACCTTCATCACTGAGCCATTGCCAGGCACCAACCACCAGCACGCCGCGGTAGTCGCGATAGCCATGGATATCGACGCCATCTCTTCCTGCAACCGCCTCTGTGATCGCGTGTGTCAGCGGCAAGTCGGCTCTTGATCCAGTGGGCCGAGCACCAGTCGTCAGGTCTATGCCCGGGTCACGCAGCAGGATGTTGAGAGTTGAATCTTCACGTTCCGACAGCAATCCGATTTGTCGAAGTTGTTCGTCGAACCGGCTGTTGCTCAGCAGTGTCCCGTTCCGATCAAATGCATACGTCTCACCTGTCAGCCCGATCCGTGCGATCTCCAGGATGTGCGTGAATTCAACGTCAGGCTGAATTCGTAAGCCCAGGGCGACGAGCACCCCGCCTTGATCATCAAGGACTGGCGCCACTGTGAACATGGTGGGCACTCCGGACCGTTCGACGCCGTGACGGTCCGGTAGCACTGCTCGACTCTTCGCGGGCAGAATGATCGTGGACTTTCCAGCAAACACCGTACGAGACAACGACTCGAACTGTTCGGCTGGCAAAGTGAGCCCCACCAACTCGTTACGAAAGGATGCTACGATCTGCCCGCTGGGTTTCAGCACGATGAAGTCGTTGTAGTGATGAGCCGCCAGTACCGGGGTCAACTCGCGTCGCAGTTCAGCCAGTTGCGGTAGAGTCAGCAGTTCCAATGCGGTTGCGTCTGGCTTCGCACTGTCGACCAAAGCGCGGATGGCGGTTGCAATCTGAGGATCCGTCGCGGCTGATTCGGCCTGGCTTCGCTGAGTTCGCAGCCACAACCGCAGCGCTTCGTGCTCTGTCTGCAGGGTTGTCTGCAACACGGATGCAAGTTGGGCATTAAGAGTCGCTGCCACCCTGGCACGCATCACCCAGCCGACACTCGCCAGCACCACCAACACGATCAGCGGGCGCAGCCAGATGTGGCGATGCCACATGGTTGAAACTGTTCCGGAAAGACTTAGCCGATCCATTTGCTTGCCAAACTCTTCGCCGGTGCTGCCCGTGTCGGCATTCGTTGTCAGTTGAGGGCCTGTTTGAGGACGCCGGTAACGTCCGGCACAGGAGTAGTTGCTGCGTTTTCTCTCATAAGTCGCAGGCCGAACCGTTCTGTCAGAACTGGCCCGAGCACCGACGTGACGACCATGAGCACGATCATCGTATTGATGACCGGTTCGTCGATTAGTCGCACGCCCTCGACGTTCTTGGTTTCAAAGGCGACCAGCGCCGCAGCCAGAGTGGCGGCTACCTGAGGTAGTGAAAGCGCTCCCATCAGCCAGCCTTCGGTAGTTGAGTAACGGAACAGTCGTTGAGCAGCAAAAGCGGCCAGAAACTTTGCGCCGATAAGTCCGCCGACAATCCCCGCACACAAACCGAAATTATTGATAATCGTATTAATGAAGACTCGCACGTCGATCAGGAAGCCGATCGTCAGAAAGAACGCCGGGATGAAGAGCGTGTTTGCCAGGAACTCAAGTTGTTCCTTGGCCTCGGAGTGTTTGAGCGACCGATTCACTGCCAAACCCGCCAGAAAGGCGCCGATAATGGCTTCCAGGTGAATGAGTTCAGCGCCTTCAGCCGCCAGAATCATAATCAGCAGAATCAAAAAGAATTGATTCTCCGTGGAGTCACCGCGCCGGCGCAGAAATCGACGCGCCAACGCCGAGAGGCCGAAGAGTACAACGGGAACGTAGATGGCCAGTTCGATCAATTGCACCGCGAATGCCTGTGCTGAAAAACCCACCGAATGCACGGGCAAGCAGATCGCCAGAATCAGCAGCGAGCCAAGGTCAGTAAAGATTGTCGCGCCGACCGTCACAGTCACCGCTTCGTTGTCGGTCAGCCCCTGGCGCTGAAGAATTGGAAAACCAAGCAGCGTGTGCGACGCCAACAGCGAACCTATCAGAAGTGCGGCCAGCCAGTCGTAGCCGAACATTCGCCCCACACCGATGCCTGCGAGCAAAGGCAGCAAAAACGTGAATATGCCGAATAACAGTGATCGATTGCGCGTTCGGTTGAACTGCGTGATATCGATTTCCAAACCTGCAAAGAACATCAACAGCAGTTTGCCAATATCGGAAAAGAATGCCGCTACCGGCGGACTCTTCGGGGCAATCGCCAGGCAACTGGGGCCAAACACGACTCCGGCCGCAAGCAAACCGACCGCGGACGGCAATCCGATTCGCTGACACAACTTTGGCACAAACAGAAAGATCGCCAATGTGAGCGCGAATCGCGTCAGCATGGGGAGGTGGGTGATTGATTCCAGAAAGGTATCAAGCATGTTGTGCTACTTGTGTTCCTGACTGACGCCTGGTGCCCCGGCGGTCGCAGGATCGGAACCCGGAATCGACGCAGAACCAGAGCCGCCGCGATCGGCCAGCCAATCGATGACATAGTAGAACACCGGCGTTAGGAAAATGCCGAAGCCAGTAACCCCCAGCATTCCGAAGAACACCGCGACGCCCAGCGTGCGGCGCATCTCGAAGCCAGCTCCATGAGAAACCACCAGCGGAACCACTCCCAGGATGAACGCAAACGACGTCATGATGATTGGCCGCAGGCGACTCTTGCTGGCGTTCACAGCGGCATCGAAGCGAGATTCTCCCGTCGACTTTTTGTGCCGCGCAGTCTCGACGATCAGAATGGCATTCTTGGCGGCCAGTCCTACCAGCACGATAAAACCAACTTGCACGAAGATGTTGATATCGAGCTTGAACATCCACAGGCCGATCACGGCGCTCAGCAGGCACATGGGCACGACGAGCAGCACGGCCATCGGCATCGACCAGCTTTCGTATTGCGCGGACAAAACATTAAACACCAGGATGAGTGCTCCAATGAACGCAAAAATCGCGGCGCTGCCTTCGAGCAGTTGCAGATAGGTCAGCTCGGTCCACTCGAACTTCATGTCTCCGGAAAGTTCGGTCTTCGCGACCTTCTCCATCATCGAGATGATCTGCCCCGTGCTGACGCCCGGCAGTGAACCGCCGTTGATCGACGCTGCTGTACGCGTGTTGTAGCGCGTAATCATCACCGGCCCGCCGACTTCCTTGATTTCGACGAGAGTTCCGAGGGGGACCATATCGCCGCGAGAGTTCTTGATTTTGAGCGCCTTGACATCGTCCGGGCGAAGCCTGAACCCGGCATCGCCTTGCAGATTGACCTGCCACGTCCGACCGAATTGATTGAAGTCGTTGACGTAGTAGCCGCCGAGATAAACCGACAGCGCCGTAAACACGTCGTTGAGCGGCACGCCCATTGATTTGCACTTCGTGCGATCAACGTCGATGTAGAGTTGAGGCGTGTTCGACCGGAAGCTGTTAAACAGCCCTACGAGGCCCGGCTGTTCGTTGCCCTTCGCGGCGACGGTGTCCGCCTGAGCTTGCAGCGTCGCCAAGTCTCCGCCGCTGAGATCTTCAATCATCAGCTTGAAGCCACCAGCATTTCCGAGGCCATCGACGGGCGGTGCGCCAAACACCGCAATCTGAGCGTCTAGGATTTCTTCGAAGCATTGCTTCCGGATCTTCTGGCCGATGGTTGCTGAGTACGTTTCCAAACCATGTCGATGATCAAAGTCTTCAAGGATCACGAACATCGAGCCGAAGTTCGAATTCACGGCGTTGAGCACGAATGATTGACCGGGAATGCCGATCGTGTGCGCCACGCCTTCGGTGTTCTTCGCAATCTGCTCGACGCGCTTAACGACCTCAACGGTCCGCTCCAACGACGACGAATCGGGCAACTGAATGTTGACGATCAGATAGCCCTTGTCCTGATTCGGAATGAAGCCAATAGGGGTGTGGGTGATGCCAACGTAAGTCGCTCCCAGCAAGCCGCCGTAGATCAGCAGGACGATCACACAGACTCGCAGCGACCCAGCCACGATGCGGCCATAGATCTTCGTGATCCAGTCAAAGCCACGATTGAACCACTTGAAGAACACGCTTAGTAGTTCGTTGATCTTCTTAGCGAACATCCAGCCAACAACCGCTCCCGGCAGGGCGGTTACCAATGCTACCGCCCATTGCACGGCAGGTGACGTCCCTTCGAGCTTCGCGGCAAACAGCGGGTAGAGATAGTGCTCGCTCAGCCAGCCGAGCAGCATGACATAGCCCCACCAGGGCAATGCTTCGAGGGCATGGTGATGACCAGGAGGGTCGCCCGGCTTGGCCTCGCGACTCTTGAAGATCTGCACGGCGCGAGCGGGAGTCATCGTCATCGCGTTGATGGCCGAGATGATCATCGAGGCAGAAATCGTCAACGCGAACTGTCGATAGAACTGACCGCTGATTCCTCCGAGAAACGCACTAGGCAGAAACACGGAGCTGAGCACCAGCGTGATCGCAATGATCGGCCCGGTGATCTCGTTCATCGCGTTGATCGTCGCCGTCTTGGCGTCGTAGCCCTTTGCCAGCCAGACCTCGATGTTCTCCAACACAACGATCGCGTCGTCCACCACAATGCCGATCGCTAGCACGAGCCCGAAGAGCGTCAGGTTATTCAGCGTGAAGCCCAGCGCCGCCATGACCGCCAACGTGCCGATCAGCGAGACTGGCACGTCGATCATCGGCAGGATCATCGACTTCCAGTCCTGCAGGAACAGCAGCACGACGATGGCAACCAGGATGATGGCGTCTCGCAACGCATGGAAGACTTCGTCGACGGACTGCTCGATGAAGGGCGTCGTGTCATACACGATCGCGTACTTCACGCCCGACTTGAAACCAGGCAGCGCGGCTTCCAGTTCCTTCATCTTCGCCCGGATCGCGTTGGCAACCTCCAGCGCATTCGAGCCCGGCAATTGGAAAACCGATAGCCCGACTGACGGCTGACCGTCGAGCGAGCACTGCATGTCCTGATTCTTCGCTCCAAGTTCCAATCGTGCGACATCGCGCATCCGAGTGATCTGCCCAGACTCGCCCGTCTTGATGATGATCTGCTCGAATTGCTCTGGGTCGGTCAGTCGGCCCAGCGTCGAGAGGATGTATTGAAAGTCTTGTCCTGTCGGTACCGGTGGCTGTCCCAACCGACCGGCCGCGACTTGCACGTTCTGCTCTTTCAGTGCGTTAACGACATCACCCGCCGTCATGCCACGGGCGGCCAGCCGCTCTGGGTTCAGCCAGACGCGCATGCTGTAGTCTTGCTGACCAAGAAAGCCGACGTCGCCCACGCCGCTGATGCGCAGCAATTCATCTTTGATGTAGATCGTCGCATAATTGCTCAAGTACAACTGATCGTAGATCGGCTGATTGGTCGCTTTATCCTTCTCTGAAAAGAGATTGACGACTAGCAGAATGCTGGGTGATTTCTTCTTCGTGCTGACACCCGTCGTCTTCACGACGTCCGGTAACTTCGGTAGCGCGAGCGAGACGCGGTTCTGCACCAGCACCTGAGCCATATCCAGGTTGGTGCCGAGTTTGAATGTCACCGTCAGCTTGTAGCCGCCGTCATTCGTCGATTGAGACGACATGTAAAGCATGTTCTCGACGCCGTTGACTTCTTGCTCAATCGGCGCGGCAACCGTTTCCTGCACGACCTTCGCGTTCGCTCCGGGATAGTTCGCCGACACCTCAACGCTCGGCGGCGCGATCTCCGGATACTGCGCGATCGGCAACGTCCAGAGCGCCGCCCCGCCCGCAAAGACAATGACCAGTGAGATCACAATCGCGAAGACGGGGCGTTCGATAAAAAATTTGGCCATGAAAATAGGATTCGTGAGTCAGAGACTAGGGTCAGCTAAGCGACTGTTTCCGCAGCGAGATGTGGCATCAGAGCTCGGCAGGCTCTCGATAACTCTTGCCCTCCTGCGCTTATTCCTTCGACTTTTCTGAACTCTGACTCTTGGGTTCCACCTCTTCGACCTTGGAGCCGGGGCGCACGCGCTGCAGTCCGTTGGTCACAATCTTCTCGCCTGCCGTAAGTCCTTCAGCTATCACTCGCATCCCATCGTGGAGCGCACCGAGCTTTACGCGGCGATAGATGACTTCCTTCTCGGGGCTGACGACGTACACGAACGCACTGCCTTGATCCCGGCCAATCGCCCGTTCTGAGACTAGCACCGCTTTGCGCGGTTCACCCAACGGCAAACGCACGCGAGCGAAGAAGCCGGGAGAGAGCGCTCGAGGACCACGCTCCGACTTCGGATTCGAGAACACGCCACGAACACGGATCGTGCCCGTATTGGCGTCCACCTGGTTCTCAATGAAATCGAGTTTTCCGCGGTAGGGATGCCCTTCATCCGTGGTGAGCCCCATCAGCAGTGGTATCTCTCCCTCCATCGGTCCCTTCAGCTTTCCGTCGCGAACGGCCTTTTGCAGAACTTGCAGCGTCGGCTCGTCCATATCGAAGTACAGGTGAATCGGGTCGACCGACACAATGGTCGTCAGTTGCCCGGTGGCGGGAGTAATCAAATCACCCACCGAGGGGATCGATCGACTGATGCGGCCGTTGAGTGGGGATGTGATCTTGGCGAACTCCAGATCGAGCTTCGCTTGTTCGATGGATGCCTGGGCGACCTTGACGGCCGCATCCGCTGCGGCTTTGTTTCCGATGTCGCGTTCGAGGTCGCGCGCCGTGGCTGCTTTGTTCTTGACCAAGTCTTCAGTCCGACCCAACTCCGATGCGGTCACTTTCTCGCGTGCGACCGCCTGCGATAACTGCGCATCGGCCGCCGTCAGCGTGTTCTGATACGGCCGCTCGTCGATTTCGAACAGCAGGTCTCCAACTTTGACTTCCGCACCGAGTTCAATGCTCGAATCAAAGGCAATCTTCGTCAAGTACCCACTGACGCGAGCGCGAATCTCGACGGAATCGACCGCTTCAAGTCGGCCTGTGAAGTCCTGATAGTCAATGACTTCCTTCTCTGTCGGAGTCGCGACCTCCACCTTCACGGGTGCAGCGGCCTGGTTCTCACCTGCGACATTCGATCCGCCACATCCGCTCATTGAGGCCAGCAGCAATGCTAAGCCCCCGCATCGCCACAGGCCCCGAAATATTAGTCCAACCATCACGTGATCCTTATGGCCAACGGTTCGCGCGCCGATGACGGCGCGTCATCCAAGACTGAAGTGACCAACGTGGTCACTGCGGCCACTGTCAGCCCTTCTTGAAATCCATGCCGGAATCCTTGCCGTCATCGCCGATCATCTTGAATCTGAACTGCGAAGGATTGGCGAATTCGACTTCGGCCAGCATGGTGCCGCCCCCATCGTCGGTTTCGAGAGCGAGGTTGTTCTGATCCACGGCGAACACGCCCTTCACGGACTGCTTCTGCTTTCCGCGAGAGTAAGTCCATGTGAAGGTGCCATCCTTCGTGAGATCCAACTGGAACGTGGCTCCCTGATTGGTTGCCTTCCAGGTTCCCACGAACTGCTCGGCTTTCAGAACCTTTTCAGGAGCGATCGTCGGGGCGGCCTGAGGTGCGGGGCTCTTGGAGTCATCTGCAGGACTGGTCATTGCGACCAGTTGCCTGAGCAGTTTGTCTGTCGGCAATAGTGCTTGCGCCTGCTTGAACTGCTTCGCGGCCTGCTCTCCATGGCTGCAAGTTTGATACTGATACCCCAGCAAAAAGTGCGCATCCGCGGAGTTGGGGTTCGCCTTCGAGAACTGTTCCAACGCGCGTAATTGATTGGTATAGGTTTCCGAGTTCGAATACAGGCTGATCATGGTCGTCCAGTCCCAACCGGGACCGGCAGACAGAACGGCATACACAGCGGCGGCGGATTCTGGGTACTTCTTCTGAGCGAAGAGAACCAGGCTGCGGAATTCATGCACGACAGTGTCACGCGGCATGGTCTTTAGTGTCACGTCCAGCTTGTCGAGCGCGGTCTTGTAGTCTTCGGCCGCAAACGCAGTTCGTGCTTCCTCAAAGGCCGCCATGCCCTCATCTGTTGGCTGTGTCCCACTGCTTGATGAGGCCGCCGGTGAGCCTGCCGGAGCGTCGGCGGTGGCACTACCAGCATCCGAGTATGTCACAAGCGGCTCCGAGTAATTGTACCCGGATGAGCCGCCATCGGAGTAATACGGATTCTCGTACCCCCAGTATCCCCAGCCATAGCCGACGCGATTGATACCCCACGCGGTCAAACCGAGAGCCGCGGCGACGGGGTAATTATCCCACATATAGCCCCAGCCGGCACCGGGATACCAATCGCCGTGATGCCAGTCACCATGATGGTCATGTCGCTCGTCGGACCAGTTCTGCCAGTCCTCGCGATTATTGTCGCGCCATTCCTGGCGATCGTCTTGCCGGCCACCGCGATTTTCCTGTCGGTCGCCCTGGCGATCCTGCCAATTCTGACGTCCATCCGACATGCGATCGCTCAAGTTCGCTCGCCGGTCTGAAGCGGACGGACGGTCCGCCATGCGGTCTTGCACGCGAGCTCCCTGGTTTGGCAAACGGGAACCAATTCCGCCGTCGCCACCCAATCCTGGCAGACGATTTCCGGGCAGTTGTCCAGCACCCGGTCGATTCGCGATACCCTGTCCAGCGCCAGGGCGATTCGTAATTCCCTGTCCAGCGCCCGGACGGTTACCAATCCCCGTTCCCGAACCGATGCCAGTGCCGGGGCGATTTCCGATGCCGCTCCCTGACCCGATTCCGGTGCCTCCGCCCGGCCGAGGACTCGGCAACGTTGAAGGACGCGAAACGCCACCTTGTCCGATGTTGGGGCGATTACCACCCGGTTGAATTGAGGGGCGATTACCGCCAGCAATATTTCCGCTGCCAACATTGGGACGTGTGCCGGGACTGACGCTCGGACGCGTGCTGGGACTGGACGGACGCGAAGGAGCCGCAGGCCGACTGAAGGACGGCGAACTGCCAACTGAGGGGCGTGCGCCGCCTGAGAAACCGCCGCTGGGTCGCGCTCCTCCGGAGAAACCGCCA